>NVXM01000008.1 GCA_002733865.1 Sphingopyxis sp. | reverse complement strand
GATAGGCGGGGGTAGCGGGCATGGGCATTGTTTAGCGCCGCGTTTCCTTTTCGTCATGCTGAATTTATTTCAGCATCTGTTGCGGGAGAAAGTTCTGGTCCGACGGAGGTCCTGAAACAAGTTCAGGATGACGAGTTCATGAAATAGCGATAAGCGGACAGGATGTCGAACCAGTCAGATCAGATCGTTCCCGATTCCGAGCACAAGGGTATCGTAGGCCTGCTGCCAAATTCAGTTCGTCCCTTCGCCCTGCTTGCCCGTTTCGACCGTCCGATTGGCTGGTGGCTGCTGTTCTGGCCCTGCGCCTGGGGCGTGGCGCTGGCTGGCGGTGCGATCGAGCGATGGGACCTGTTGCTCTGGCTGTTGCTCGGCTCGATCGCGATGCGCAGCGCGGGCTGTGCCTACAATGATATCATTGATCGCGATCTCGACCGCCAGGTGGAGCGGACCCGGTCGCGCCCGCTGGCCAGTGGCGCGGTGTCGCTGAAGGCGGCGTGGATATGGCTGGCGATATTGTGCCTGATAGGCCTGGTCGTCTGGTTGCAGATCAACGGCACCGCCAAGCTGGTGGCGCTCGGCAGTCTCGCTCTGGTCGCTGCCTATCCGTTTATGAAGCGCATCACCTGGTGGCCGCAGGCCTGGCTGGGTCTGGTGTTCAGCTGGGGCGCGCTGGTTGGCTGGCTGGCGATTGAGCCGGCATTCCACTGGTCGATGCTGTTGCTCTATGCAGGTTCGATCTTCTGGGTGATCGGCTATGACACGATCTATGCGCTGCAGGACCGTGAGGATGATGCGCTGGTCGGTATCCGGTCCAGCGCCCTGCGGCTGGGTGATAATGTGCGTTTTGGTGTGCTGGCTTTTTATGCCATTGCGCTGGCAAGCTGGGCGGCCGCTTTCTGGATATTGCGTCCGCAATGGCTGGGACTGCTGGCGCTTCTGCCTGTCGCGCTCCATCTGCTCTGGCAGGTGCTCACCCTGAACAGTGCCGACGGCGACGATGCGCTCGCAAAATTCCGCTCCAATCGCTTTGCCGGATTGCTGATGTTTCTCGCCTGTCTGGTGCTGGGTCAGGCTGGCTAGACACCGTCCGGAATTGGATTGCGTTTCGCAACCCATGCAGGCTATGCTGGTTAACTGAACAGTTAAGTCCATCGACCATCTCCCGGAGATATTTGCCATGAAAACACGCCGCCTGGGCCGCAGCCCGATCTATGTATCCGAAATCTGCATGGGCACGATGACCTTCGGCAGCGGCGCTGATGAAGCGATGTCGCACCGGATCATGGATGAGTCGGTCGAGGCGGGAATCAATTTTTTCGATACGGCGGAAAATTATCCGGTGCCGCCGAAGCGGGAATGGGCAGGGGAAACCGAGAAGATTGTCGGTCGCTGGATGAAGGACAAGGATCGTGACAGTCTGATCATTGCTACCAAAGTGTCCGGCCCCAGCCATGGCTGGATACAGTCTTCGCAGCGCGCTGGCATGACGGCGATGGATCGGCATAATATCGTGCGCGCGCTGGATGCCAGCTTGAAGCGACTGCAGACCGATTATATCGATCTCTACCAGACGCACTGGCCGGATCATGGCACCGCCTATGACGAAACGATGGAAGTGCTCGACGAGCAAATCCGCGCCGGCAAGATTCGCGCCATTGGTTGTTCCAATGAAACCAGCTGGGGGTTGATGAAATCGCTGGAGGCGTCCGAGCGGCTGGGCGTCACGCGCTATTGTACGATCCAGAATAATTTCAGCATGAACAACCGCCGGTTCGAGGATGAACTGGCGCAGGTTTGCCGGCAGGAAGGGGTCAGCCTGATTCCTTATTCGCCGCTTGCTGGCGGTGCCCTGTCCGGCAAATATAATGATGGGGCGAAACCGGAAGGCGCGCGTTTCTCGGCCTATCTCGGCATGGGCGGGCGGCAGAAGAAAATGGCCGAACGGTTCGTCAATCCGAAGTCAGAAGAATCGACCAAGCGCTTCATGGAAATTGCCGACGAACTGGGGGTTGCGCCGGTGACGCTGGCGACCGCTTGGTCGAAGCAGCATGATTTTGTTGCCTCCACCATTGTTGGTGCGACGCACACCGACCAGCTGCCCGAGATTTTCGCCGCCGCCGATCTGGAGTTGAGCGACGAGATTATGAAGCGGATTTACAAGATCAGCCGCGAGATCATGTATCCGATGGGTTAAGCGGCCGTTGCCCAGCAAGAAAGACAAATTATGAATCGTTTCCTCGAACATACCGGCGCGAAATATCCGATCGTGCAGGCGCCGATGGGCTGGATTGCCCGGTCGCAGCTGGCCTCCGCCGTTTGCAATGCTGGCGGGCTGGGCATTATCGAGACGTCGTCCGGCGAGACCGAAGCCTGCATGGCCGAGATCGAAAAGATGAAGGATCTGACCGATGCACCGTTCGGGGTGAACCTGCCGATCATGTTCCTCAAGGACCCTGCGATCCTGGACCATATCTGCGGTTCGGGCGTGAAATTCGTCACCACCTCTGCCGGAAGCCCGCGCAAATTTGTCGGGCCGCTGCAGGAAGCGGGCATCATCGTCTATCACGCCGTGCCCACCGTCGCCGCAGCCATGGGCTGCGTTGAGGCCGGCGTCGATGGCCTGATCGTCGAGGGGGCAGAAGGCGGCGGCTTCAAAAATCCCGAGGAAGTGTCGACGCTGGTGCTGCTGCAGGCGATCCGCAAGCAGACCGATATCCCGATGGTCGCGGCTGGCGGTATTGCCGACGGCAAGGGGATGGCAGCGGCCTTTGCGCTGGGGGCCGAGGGCATCCAGATGGGCACGCGCTTTGTCTCGAGCGCGGAAAGTCCGGTGCACCATAATTACAAGCAGGCGATCATCGATGCCAAGGAAACCGGCACCTATGTGCTGAACAAGAAATCCTCGCCCTGTATCCGCGCGCTGAAGACCGAGCGGACCGCCAAGATATACGAAGACGGCCTGATGCCGGCCGATACGTTCAAGGGCATCATGGATGTCTATTTCGGCGGCGATATGGAGGCTTCCGTCGGCCTGGCCGGGCAATCTTCCGGTTTGATTGACGAGGTAAAAACTGCCAGACAGATTATCGATGAAACGGTGACCGAATTTTTCGAGATTACCGAAAGACTGGGCGCACGCGCCGCCGCCAAAAATTTCTAGAAATATATAAGAGAGGAATATTCAATGAGCCAGTTTCCCGACGCAAAGCAATTGTTCACCACCGTCACCGAGGACGGCAAATCGATCTTGTCGATCGAGCCCTATGATGTGCCCGAACTGAAGGAACATGAAGTCGTGGTCCGCATGGAAGCGGTGCCGATCAACCCGTCCGATCTCGGCCTGCTGACCGCCGCCGCCAATATGGACACGGTGCGCAGCGAGACGGTCGACGGCCATCCGGCGCTGGTCGCTGATGTCGACGCCGCGATGCAGCCGTTCTTCAAGGGACGTGCGGGCAAGAAGCTGGCCGCCGGCAACGAAGGCGCAGGCACCGTGGTCGCCGTCGGATCATCCGATGCGGCGCAGGCGCTGATGGGCAAGGTTGTGACCATCGTTGGCGGCGAAATGTACCGCACCCACCGGGTCATGCCAGCGGCGATGTGCGTACCGTTGCCGGACGGCGCGCCAGCCAGGGAAGGCGCTTCGCTGTTCGTCAATCCGATGACCGCGCAGGGCTTCGTCAACACCATGCGCGACGAAGGCCATGAAGCACTCGTTCATACCGCAGCGGCGTCCAATCTGGGTCAGATGCTGGCCAAGCTGTGCCTCAAGGAAGGGATTGATCTGGTTGCGATCGTGCGCAGTGATGAACAGAAGAAAATCCTCACCGATATCGGCCTGACTCATGTCATCGACAGCAGCAAGGACGATTTCATGGAGAAGCTGATTGCAGCGCTGGCCGAAACCGGCGCAACGCTTGGCTTCGACGCGATCGGCGGCGGCAAGATGGCGAGCTATATCCTGACCGCCATGGAAAAGGCAGCGGCAGTGCGCGGTGCGGAATTCAGCGTCTACGGTTCGACCACAAACAAGCAGGTCTATATTTATGGCCGGCTCGACACCGGCGAAACCATCCTCGGCGGCGGCCTCGGCCTTTACTGGGGCGTCGGCGGCTGGCTGCTGACCCCGCATCTGGAAAAGGTCGGCAAGGAGCGGATGATGGAAATGCGCATGTACACGGTCGAAGAGCGCAACGGCATTTTCAACAGCGACTATTCGAGCGAGATCAGCCTGATGGACATGATCGATCCGGAGATTGCCAAGGGCTATGAGAAGAAGGCGACCGGCGAGAAAGTGCTGGTTAATCCGAGTCTTTGAGGCTGAATTGTGAGTTGGCTGTGGTTGTCCAGAGAATGGAAAGCGATAGCGACCATTTCATTCTTGATTGCCACGGTCATTGGATTTGGCTTGGTTAATCAACACCGATTCTCCGGAGACTTTGAGCCGGTGCAAGCGACGATCACTGGGATAGGTAACGATAACAGTTTTTCAGCGATATATACCTCATCGAAGGTTATCGTGGTTGCTGAAACTGATGAGGGGCTTACTGGGCGTGCCAGTGTTGAAGTCGCATTGGTGCGTGGCTGTGAAATTGGAGATGCGATCCGCGCCGAGGAAAAGGATGGAATTTTGAAAGTCTATCCTCGGCCTTGTGCAAAGCGAGAAGCTGGGCGTAGCCGTTCGTCACCCCGGACTTGATCCGGGGTTCAGAGCGGCAATTCGCTATTGTAGTGCATGCCGCTCGGGGTCCTGAAACGAGTTCAGGATGACGAGTGTGGTTGTTCATCGATTAACCCCTCTCCCGTGAGGGAGAGGGTTGTGCAGACTTGGCAGCTTGCTGCCTAGTCGGAGCTGGGTGAGGGTGTTCTGCCGGTGGGTTGGCGAGCCATCATCCCGGACTGGTGCACCCTCTTCCAACTGCGGCTAAGCGCCTCCGGCGCCAAGCCTGCGTATCCTTCTCCCTTGAGGGAGAAGGTTTAGGCGTAGCTCACCACTTCCCATTCGATGCCGTTCCAGTCGAAGAAATAGAAGCGGCGGCCGGGTTCGTAATCGCCATGATTAAACGGCTCCAGTCCTGCAGCGACCACCTTGGCCTCGACCGCATCAAGATCATCGACCGTCACGCCGATATGGTTCAGCGGTTCTCCCTTGTTGAATGTGGGGTCGGCAACCCGCACATCCGCATTGGTATAGAGAGCGACATAGCTGTCATCCGTGCCAATATGGATCGTGTGGCCACCCAGCATGGCCGGACCCTCCCAGCGGATATGCCAGCCAAACAGATCGCGTAGCAGCGCGGCGCTGCGTTGCGGGTCGCTGACCGTGATATTGGCGTGTTCCAAAGTAGCTTTTGTCATGATGTAGTTCCTTTCCCGGTTGTTGAATGATCGATCCGCCAAGCCGGGAAGCGGCGATTGTCGCCGCCGTGAAACAGGCAGAGCGGATTGCCCGCCGGGTCGCTGAGCCGCGCTTCGCGCCAGCCCCAGCTCTGGTCGGTGGGGAGGGAATCGAAGGGGATTCCGAAGGATTGCAGATTGGCCACTTTCGCGTCGAGATCGTCGCATTCGAAGTAGATCAGGGTCGAAGCTGTTCCGATCTTGTCCACCGTATGGATCGAGAAGGTCTCGCCGGTCGGCGTCTCGAACCGGGCGTATCGCGGCGGTGAGTCGACGATCTGGACGAGACCAAGCCTTTGATAAAAGGCGACGGATCGATCGTAATCCAGGCAGCCTACGGTGACCTGATTGAGTTTCATGGCGCTATTTCCTCGCTTGGTTGGCATCGCATTCGTGGAAGAATTGGAAGCATGTTTGCCGCTTTGCCAGCGGCTGTCCGGGCTGCCCGTTCTCCATGCTTGCGATTCGTACAACCTCAAGCTAAGTTGAGGTCAAGATATTATTTTCCTCCCTGTCGACAGACGGGGAGGGGGACCGGCCGCAGGCTGGTGGAGGGGCCCGCTGGCCATGGTGCCGGTCGGGTGGCGGACGCGAATAGCATTGCCGCTGCGGTTGCCCCTCCACCACGCTGCGCGCGGTCCCCCTCCCCATTGCTGCGCAACAGGGAGGAAAGAAGGGAACCAATCATGCCGGAAACCAAAGCCCTGACCATTGGCGCGCTGGCGGCCCGGACCGGGCTGTCGGTCTCGGCGATCCGCTTTTACGAGGAAAAAGGACTGGTCGAACCGTTTCGCTCGAGCGGTGGCCAGCGGCGGTTTTTGCGATCGGATATCCGGCGGTTCAGTTTTGTCCTCATTGCCCAGCAGCTGGGGCTCAGCATCGGCGAGATCGAGCGGCAGTTGGCTAAGCTGCCTCATGGCCGTACCCCGACACAGGCCGACTGGACGCGGATCAGCAAGGCCATGCGCAAGGTAATCGACGCGCGGATTGCGGAGCTGGAACGGACGCGCGACCGGCTGGATGGCTGTATCGGCTGCGGCTGCCTCAGCCTCAAAAAATGTGCGCTTTATAATCCGGAGGACCGGGCCGGACGAAAAGGGCCGGGGCCGCAACTGGTCCTGGGCGATTGAACTGCGCGAAGTCGCCGACAAGGCGGTTGCGGTTGGGGAACGCTTGTCTGGCTGGCGCGTAGGCAACGGAATGGAAAACTCAATATTGATGGACAAGAGCATCCGGGCGAAGCATCGGGACGACCTGGAAGCGGCGATCGGCGCGATGATTTCGCAGCCGCAATTTCCGTGCGTTGGCGCGAAATCGGCGCTGGCTCGCGATACGCTGAAGGTGTTGGCGGGGCATAGCCTCGACAGCAATTGGGATGATCTGGAAATCCACCGCGAACTGCTCGCCTGGGCGAAGGAATATCGCGGCGCAACCGACGGTTTGCGGAGCCTTGCGGTGGTTTTCGACGGGCCTCTGGATCTGTCCGAAAGTGAATTTGAATCGCTGCTGTGGACCCGAATCCAGTCGCTGGCGGACAAGGACGCGTGGCTGGGCCAGACCTATGACACGCGGGTCAGCGCCGACCCGGCCGATCCGCATTTTTCGCTGAGCTTCGGCGGCGAGGCCTTTTTCGTGATCGGCCTGCATCCGAATGCCTCGCGTCCCGCTCGCCGTTTTTCGCGGCCGATGCTGGTGTTCAATCTGCACGACCAGTTCGAACGGCTGCGGGAACAGGGGAAATATGAGAAGATGCGCGACACCATTCTTGCCCGCGACGAAAAACTGGCCGGGAACGCCAACCCGATGCTGGCCCGATATGGCGAATCGAGCGAAGCGCGCCAATATAGCGGTCGTCAGGTGGACGATGACTGGCAATGCCCGTTTCAGGATCGGCGCAGCTTATGAGCGGGGTCCGCATTGCACCGCGCTCGGGCGCGGCATTCCGGCTGGCCAAAGGCGACCATCTTGTGGTGATCGACCCTGACGGTGGCCAGGTTTCCGACCTGCTTTCATTTAACGCCGCGGATATTCGGGAAGTGATATCAAACGGCCGGACCTTTGATTATGAAGAAACCATCCGGCTGAGCACCGGCCATCGTCTGTGGTCCAACCGTTCCAATCCGATGCTGACCATCGTCGAGGACACCGTGGGATCCCACGACTTTCTGCTGACCCCGTGCAGCGAGGATACGTTCAAGCATTTCTATCCCGACAAGCCGGTGCACCGCGGTTGTTTCGGCAATCTGGCCGAGGCGCTGGCACCGTTTGGGGTGGAAAAGGATGCGATTCCCTGCGCGTTCAATGTCTTCATGAATGTTCCGGTTGATCCGGCGACCGGAAAGCTGGAGGTGCTGCCACCGACCAGCAAGGCCGGTGACCGGTTAAGGTTGCAGGCGGAAATGGATCTGGTGATCGGACTGACGGCTTGTTCGGCTTATGCCTCCAATGGGGGCACGTTCAAGCCGATCGATTATCGGGTGCTGCCGGGTGGAGTGGACAAGGGGTAGGGCAGAGCGCTTTTTGGGGTTAGAGCTTTAACGCCTTGCGCAACTCCTCATTGATCCGGGTTTGCCATCCAGCGCCAGTGGCCTTGAACGTTTCCAGAACGATCTTGTCGAGCCGCAAAGTTACTTGCTGCTTGGGATTTCGAGCTTCGGCCGGCCCGGCTTGGTGAGTGTGCCGTCGGCTGGGCGGGCCAGTTTGCCGTTTTTGTATAGCCCTGCCCGACGGAACTGGTCTTCGGTCCATTCTGAAAGATCATCCGGTTCAAGCCAGGGTTCAACGATATCTTTCGACTTCTTCGTCATGTGCATACCTCATTGAAATAATGCGTTTGGAATTTCCGCGCGGGGTCCAGATAATCGCGACATGTCGGCCCCTTAACGTACCAAAAATGCGATATCGAACTTCGCCATAATCTTTTCGGTCATCCAATAGTTCAACATAGTCTCCGGCAAAGACCATTCCAGCATCGACAAAATCCAATCCGCGGTTTTCCAAAGTCCAACGGCGCTTGTCCGGATCGAACGATATTTCCATGAGGACTCCTCAGACGATTTATCATCCAAGGGGCAGGCCCTGACAACCGGTCAGGCCTAATCTGCCAAATCCCATAATTTATGTAGTTACATTAATTCAGATGTCAAAGGCTATTCCGCCGCCAGCAACTCTTCCGCCGCGTTGAGGTCCACCGAGACCAGCTGCGAAATCCCGCGTTCGACCATGGTGACGCCGAACAACCGGTGCATGCGGCTCATGGTGACGGCATTGTGGGTCACGATCAGATAGCGGGTGTTGGTTTCTGCCACCATCTTGTCGAGCAGGTCGCAGAAGCGCTCGATATTGGCGTCATCGAGCGGCGCGTCGACCTCGTCGAGGACGCATATCGGGGCGGGGTTGGTGAGGAACAGGCCGAAGATCAGCGCGACGGCGGTCAGCGCCTGTTCGCCGCCCGACAGCAGGGTTAGCGAGGTCAGCTTCTTGCCCGGCGGCTGCGCCATGATTTCCAGCCCGGCTTCCAGCGGATCGTCGCTGTTGATCATTTCGAGATGCGCCTTGCCGCCGTCGAACAGGGTCGCGAACAGCCGCTGAAAATGCTGGTCGACTTCCTCGAAGGCGGCGAACAGGCGCTGGCGGCCCTCGCGGTTGAGGCTGCCGATCGAGCCGCGCAGCTGATGGATCGCCTCGTTCAGCTCTTCGCTTTCCTTGGTCGATTTTTCCCATTCGGTTTCGAGCTCCGCCAGTTCATCGGCAGCAACCAGATTGACTGGTCCGATCCGCTCGCGGCTTAGCGAAAGCCGTTCCAATTCCGTTGATTCTTCCGACGCCTCGCCAACGCTATCCTCGTCAAAGTCCAGTTTTTTGGGCAGGACGGGAGCGGGACATTCGAATTTCTCCGCCGAAACCCGGCCCATTTCCATCCGGCGCAGGTCCTGATTTTCCGCGCGTGCCTTGGCCCCGGCGCGGGTTTCGCGGGCCTGGCTAAGCAACTCGCTGGCCTGAGTCAGCCGGTCTTCATGGTCGCGCTGGGCCAGCTCTGCGACCTGCAGTTCTGCGTCTTTTTCCGCCACCTTGCCGTTCAGCAAGTCCTGCTGTTCTGCCAGTTTGGTGACCTCAACCTCAATGACCCGCGGACGGTCTGCGAGACTTTCGACTTCGGCCTCGATCAGTGCACCACGTTTGGCCATTTCCTTCATCCGCACTTCGGCCTCGCCGGAGCGGTCCTGCCACGAGCGGATCTGGGCGCTGGCCACGGCTTTCTGCTCCTTCACCTGCGCCAGCTTCTGGTCGATAGCGGAGAGCGCCGCCTGTGCAGACATTACTTGACCCCGAGCGGCATCGCGCTGTTCCTGCAAGGCGGCTCGCGCCCGTTCCTGCGCGGCACCGTCGGGCTGGCTGCTGCGCTCCTTTTGCGCGGCCTCCAGTTCGGTACGCGCCGTCGCGCTTTCCGCTTTCAGTGCTGTGTCGCGATCGGCGAGGCTGGCGGTGCGTTTCTGCAGCCAAGCCAGCGCCTCTTCCGCCTGATCGGCTTCGCGCAGGGCCCGGCGCAGCGCTTCCTCGGCCTCGCGCCGCGCCGTGCGCGCTTCACCAAGGCCCGTTTCTATTGCAGAGATTGCTTCGCGCTGCGTTTCGAGCGCTATTTCCGCTTCGGCAACCTTGTTTTGGGCGGGAACCAGCATCTCCTGCAATTCGCGCAGACGATTGGCCCGGACCAGCCGCTCGGCGCTGGCATTGCCGTCATCGCGCGCGACAAAGCCGTCCCAGCGGCGCAGCGCACCGGTCTTCGTGACCAGCCGCTGCCCGACGGACAGTGATTGTCCCTCATCGCTGTCGGCAACAAATATCTGCGACAGACGATTGTGCAATTCTTTGGGCGCCTGGACCAGGTCGAGCAGGGTCTCGGTTCCGGACGGTGCGTCAGCCGAAGCAGCGAGATCCGCGCCACCCCAGAACCGGTCGCTATCCTCGCCGACGGAGGCCAGCAGATCATCGCCCAGCGCCGCGGCCAGGGCGCGTTCATAGCCCGCAGCCGGTTTGACCTGATCGATAGCCTTGTTGGTGCTTTCCGCTTTTGACAGTTCCCGGTTCAGGGCATCATGTTCGGATTTCAGGCCTGCCAGTTCCGCTTTCAATTCGGCCAGACCGGATTGCGCGGCATCGCGGGCCGCCGTGGCCTCCACCCGTTGTTCCTCAAGCGAGGCGATCTTGCCGCCGCTGCCGTCCGCAGCTTTCTGTGCCGCCTCCCGTGTGGCTATGGCTTCGGCAAGCGCCGCCTGAAGCTCGGCTTCATCGCCCATTTCGGCGCGTTCGGCATTCAGCCGTTCCAGTTCGACCGCGAGCCGGTCATGGCGCGTCTGCGCCGCATCGACAGCGGCATTGGCAACCTTTATCTCGGCCTGGATCCGTGCTTCCTCGGCGACCGCCTTGGCCAGTTCAACCTCCGCCTCGCTGGCCGCTCGTTCCGCGCGCTCGGCGGCGCGTTCCAGATCGGGCCGTTGCCTGGTCAGCTCCGATAATTCGGTTGCCAGCCGCTTTTCGTCCTGCTCGAGACGATCCAGCGCCTCCATCGCGTCGCGGGTCAGCTGGTCCTCGCGGGCATTGTCTTCGTGGATGCGCTGGGCCTGCGCCTGCAGATCGAGCAGCCGCGATTTCAGATTGTCGCGTTCGTTGGTCAGTGTCAGCAGCCGGTGGCTGGATTCGCTGGCCTGTTCGCGGGCGCGCTGCACGTCCGCACGCAACAGGCCGAGCGCTTTGGCGCTTTCATTCTGCGCCGCAACCGCAGCTTGCTGTTCCTTATGCGCGGCGTCGACTCTGGCTTCGGCAGCTTCGGCTTCGGCCTTGGCGAGATCGGAGGCCGCTGCGGCTTCTCGCCAGCGCGCGTAAATCAGCCGGCCTTCGACGAGGGTGATTTCCGCGCTGAGCTTGCGGTAGCGTTCGGCCTGCTTGGCCTGCCGCCGAAGATTGGCGGCGCGCTGCTCCATATCGCCTAATATATCGTCGAGACGAGCAAGGTTCTTTTCTGCCGCGCGCAATTTCTGCTCGGCATCCCGCCGCCGGACGTGGAGCCCGGAGATGCCTGCCGCTTCTTCGAGCATCTCCCGCCTCGCTTCCGGCTTGGAGGAGATGATATTAGATATTTTGCCCTGGCTGACCAGCGCCGGGCTGTGGGCACCAGTCGCTGCATCGGCAAAGATCAGTGCGATATCCTTGGCCCGAACATCGGTCCCATTGGCCCGATAGGCAGAACCGGCCCCGCGCTCGATCCGGCGCACAATTTCCAGCTCGCTGTCGTTATCGCCGACATGCAGTGACGAGACGTCGTTGGTTTCCCGTTCGGCGGTCAGCGCGACTTCCGCAAATTGCCGTTCCGGCCGATCCTCGGTGCCAGCGAAGATCACATCTTCCATGCCGCCGCCGCGCATCGACTTGGCGCTATTTTCGCCCATCACCCAGCGGATGGCCTCCAGCAGATTGGACTTGCCGCAGCCATTGGGGCCGACCACGCCGGTCAGACCTTTTTCGATGCGCAGCTCCGTAGGGTCGACAAAGCTTTTGAAGCCCGAAAGTCGGAGCTTCTTTATTTGCACGGAATTGCCCCCGTGCGGTCTTTGTCAGTCACCCAATTCAAATCGCGCCCCCCTTTGGCGATTCGACCAGCGCCTATTTCGCGCCGGCCTCCTTCAGCTTGGTTTCGACCATTGCCCAGTTTGTGCCCTCGATTTTCTGGCCGTTGATCAGAAAGGTCGGTGTGCCTTCGATATTATATTCCTCGACGGCTTTTTGCGTGTTGTTCATTAATGTCTCGGCTGTTTCCGTATTGGCCAGGCACGCCTTGGCCTGATCTTCGGAAATACCGCGCTGCTGGAAAAAGGTGATCAGGCCAAGCTGCTCAGCAAGGCGGACAAAGCGCTTGTCGTGAGCGGACTGCAGGATATTGGTATAGGTAGCCTCACCCATGCCTTGCGCTTTTTCAAACATTGCACCCTGATTGCTCAGTGCCTGTTCGGTCAGCGGGAAGAACGGTCCTTCGCCGCCGCAGCGGGACAGAATGGCAGCGGTCAGGTCGAGTGGATCGCGAACGAAATTGCGCACTTCAAAACTGACCCGGCCGCTGTCGACATAATTGTCGCGCAGCGGTGCAAAGGCCTGCTCCCCAAAGTCTTTGCAGTGCGAGCAAGTGATCGACATATATTCGACCAGTTTGATTGGCGCATCGGGGTTGCCCATCACGACACCGCCAGCGTCGGTTTTCGAAACCGTCTCGGACCATTTCTGTCCGTCCGGTGCCTCGACCGCAGCTGCCGAGTCCGTGGTGCCGCTCTCAGCCGTATCGGATGCGCCGCCACCGCAGGCGCTCAGGGCAAGAGCGAGGGAAATCGGCAAAAGTGAAAGGGATTTACGCATGATGTTATTCCTGTTCCAGATGATCATCTATTTCGAGGGAAGGGCAGCGAGCGCGGGTTGCAGCGACGGCCAGCTGTGGACCTTGTCCAGTAGTTTGTCGTTTATTGTGAAGCTTGGCGTGCCGGTGATCTTGACCGTCTCCGCGCCATATTTGGTCATCGCCAGAATCTTGTCCTGGGCATCCTTGTCCGCCAGACAGACATTGGCTTGTGCCTTGGTGATACCACGCTTGGCCATGATCGGGTAGAAGCCGACATCGGTCGCAATTTTCTTTAGCCGGTCGATGGTTTCGCCCTGGTACCAGGTCTTCTGAACTTCAGGCGAGGTTGACATGACGGTCTTTAACCAACTGTCCTGCGACGCCATCAAGGCATGATGATTGCCGAAAAATTTGGTGCGGCCGCCGCATCGCGCCAGCATCGCTGCCGTAAAATCCACGGCATCGCGGACATAGTTGCGGACTTCGGCGCTGACATGGCCCTTGGCGATATAGCCGGACTTCAGAGGGCCGCTGGAGGCGACTTCAAAGTCAGCGCAATGGCTGCAGGTATAGCTGACATATTCGACCAGCCGGTTCTTGGCGAGCGGATTGCCAATGATATGGCCGCCCATCGGCGACTGGGTTACACGCTTGGACCAATCCGTCTGCTGCGCGGATGCGGGAGATACCATCACCGCGGCTGTAACCAGTGCCGCAGCAAGATATGCGCTTCTTACCTTCATGTCCCGTCCTTCTTCTTGTCACCGCCGCCGATCTTGCCGACAACCCTGATCGTCTGCTTTGAATCGTTCTTAGGGTCCGCTTCCGCCTTTGCAACTGCCGATGCCAGCGAGTCCAGCACGCGATTCAGCTCCGCATCGCCAATATCGCGCAGATTTTCGCCGAGCTGGATCGGCGCGGGTCTGAGCGAAGCGGGCAGGGGAACCCTTTTTTCCTTGTCTTTCTTCGGCGTTACGACGCCTTGTCTGAATCTTATCTGACTGACTGCGCCATAGCCGAAAAAGCGGTTTACCCGTTCGATGATGTCCGGAGCGATATGTTGCATCATCGTTGCATAGGCGCCGGAGACAACGAGATGCAGCGTTCCGCCCTCCTTTTCGCCGCGCGGGAAGCGAATCGATTCGGGCAGCGATACTGCCGCATAGCGTTCGCCGACAATCTCCGCCCAGCGGCTGACCACCGAGCTCTGGATGAAGCCATAGCGGCGAAAGGCGGCGCGGCCGATTTCCGGCATCAGATCGGAGATGCTTTTCGCCGGACCACCGCGCGGACGCTGGAACTTCTGATATTTGCGGGCAGCCGATTTTTTGGTCGCAGGCTTGCCAGCAGCGGCGGTTTTCGCCTTTTCATCGCCAGCACTGCCAATTTTCTTCGCCATAGCTGTCGTTTATGGCATGGCGCGGCCATGGCCGTCGATAGTTTCTCTGCCAAGGCGCAAAAAATTTCTGCCAATATAGGTGCACATTATGTGGATAACGCCCGGAAATTGCCGTGGCGGTCACCACCGGGCGGTGATTTACCCGATCCCTATCATGTCTGGCTGTCCGAAATCATGCTGCAGCAGACCACGGTCGGAGCGGTCAAAAGCTATTTCGAGAAATTCACCTGGCGCTGGCCGACGGTCCAGCACCTCGCCGAGGCCGAAGAAGCAGACGTGCTCGCCGCCTGGGCCGGACTGGGTTATTACGCGCGGGCGCGAAATCTTCATAAATGTGCCGTGCATGTCACTGAAAAACTGGGCGGAACCTTTCCTCAGAAAGAGTCTGAACTGTTAAAGCTGCCCGGAGTGGGCGCCTATACCGCTGCTGCTATCGCGGCGATCGCCTTCGGCGAGCGAGCGGTGGTTGTCGATGCCAATATCGAGCGGCTGGTGGCGCGGCTGTTTACCATCGATACCCCGCTCCCCAAAGGCAAGGCCGAAATCCGCGCGGCGATGGACGCGATCACGCCGGAAAGGGGGGTCGGGGATTTTGCCCAGGCCTGCATGGATATGGGTGCGACCATCTGCACCTCCAAAAATCCGAAATGCGACATTTGTCCGGTGCGAGAGCAATGCGCGGCCTATGATCTTGGCGAGATGGAATCCTTTCCGGTGAAGCCGCCGAAGAAAGCGAAGCCGGTTCGCCGTGCTCGCTTCTTCTGGGTTGAGGAGCAAGGCAGGATTTTGCTGGCCACTCGCGCATCAAAAGGCATGCTTGGCGGGATGCGGGCGCTGCCGGATGACGGATGGGCTGCGGGCAATGACGGGGATGCCCGGCCACCGATTGGGGGCGAGTGGCGGGTGCATGAGAATGTTGTTCAGCACAGCTTCACCCATTTTTCGCTTGAGGTTGATTTGGCAGTTTATCGGGGCGAAAAAATCGCTACTGATAGGCAGTCCGATATCTGGTGGCCGATCGACAATATAGCGGACGCTGGGCTGCCGACGCTCTATGCCAAGGCGGTGAAATGGAAACTGAAGGAACAGAAATGAACGCTCAAACACCTGCAATGTCGTCGCTTGGGTCTTCTTTTTCCCGGCGCTCCGTGCTTGGCGGTATCGGGACCGGCGCGGTTCTGGCCGGCATGCCCGGTCTTGCCTTTGCCAAGGAAATGGGCACCAGTTTCCCGGGCCTGACCAAGATTATCAACGAATATGTAGCGGACAAGAAGGTCGCTGGCATGCTGGCGATGATCGGTTTTGGCGAGGCTTCGCCGCAGGTCATTTCTGCCGGTACGCTTGCGCTGGGCGGCAGCAAGCCGGTCGATGGTGATACTTTGTGGCGGATGTATTCGCAGACCAAGCCGATCACCGGGATGGCGACGATGATGCTGATCGAGGACGGACTGATTTCTCTCGATCAACCCTTGTCGGATTTCTTTCCCGAATTTGCCGATATGCAGGTGCTGCTCGATCCGGAAGGAGCGCTGGACGAGGTCGAGCCGGCCAAGATTCCGATCACGATCAGACAGTTGCAGACGCACACCGCCGGGCTTGGCTATACGATCGTCTCCAAGGGCCCCATATTGAAGGCCTATCTGGCGGCGGGTCTGACGCCCGGCCGCGTTAGCCGCAGTCCGATTCCCGGTCTTGAGGCGGGCGCGCCAACCCCGGATATCATGACCTTCATGAAGCGTCTGTCGGAGCTGCCTCTTGTCTATCAACCCGGGACGCAGTGGAGCTATTCGCTCGGCCATGATGTGCTGAGCGCAGTGATTGAGAAAGTGTCGGGCAAGCCGCTCGACCAGTTTCTGCAGGAGCGGATGTTCGGGCCGCTGGGCATGAAGAATATATTCTATCAGGTGCCGGCCGACCAGGCGGTCAATCTGGCCACCAATTATGCGCCTTTCGGAGGCTCACTGATCCCGATCGATCCGGGCGCGACCAGCATCTTTCTCGACAAGCCGCCCTTTGCCTTTGGCAGCACCGGTCTGGTCGGGACTGCCGGTGACTATGACAAATTCCTGCAGATGCTGCTCGGTTTTGGCACAGCGAACGGTGTTCAGGTGATGAAACCGGAGACCGTCAAGCTCGGCATGTCCAATCTTCTGCCAAAAACTGCCAGCACCAAGGGCACCTGGGTTGCCAATCATGGCTTCGGGGCAGGCGGTCGGTCCGGTCTGGGTACCGAGGTCAGCCCGGCTGGCACCTTTGGCTGGGGTGGCGCAGCGGGCACATCGGCCTTTGTCGACACGGTTCGCGGCATCCGGGCCGGCGGATATACCCAATATATTCCGTCGAACAGCTACCCGTTCCAGTCCGAATTTCCAAAATATGTCTATGCCGACCTCATCGGAATGGCGCAGGCGGGTGCCGGTAAAACGAGTCCGTGACGCCCACGAATTCCCTCTCTTGTGCAGGGAGCAAGATAAAAACATCCGGGAGACAAGATGCCGACTGCTGTAAAGACCATAGTTCCCACATTTGCGGGCGGAACGCTTGACCGCGCCGATCAGGTAAGAGTCAATCCGGACAAGCTGCGCGCCGCGATGATGAACCCGCGGGCGAAGTTGCTCAAGCTGGACGGCCTGAATCCAATATTCAACGATCATGGCGAACTCGCCTGGGGCGCTGCCTATGAAGCCTCGCCGGACAATGATCTGCTGTTGCTCGGTATCGAAGATGACATATCCTATTTTGCAGAACTGAACGGGGCAGGGGACGCCGGGCCTGCAGCCAATCGGGCGCTTTGGCAGACGCTGGGAGGCCTGCCGGCTGATCAGGCCGCAATCTATGCGACAGCCCGCAGTCTGGTCGACTGGCACGCCCGGCATCAATTTTGCGCGCAATGCGGCCAGCCGACGCAGTCCCGTAAAGGCGGCTGGGCGCGCTTGTGTGACCGTGACAATGGCGGTTGCGGCGCAGAGCATTTTCCGCGCACCGATCCAGTCGCGATCATGCTGTCGGAATGCGAGGGCAAGGTCTTGCTCGGTCGCCAGCCGCGTTTTCCGCCGAAAAGCTTTTCCGCGCTGGCCGGATTTCTGGAGCCCGGGGAAAGCATTGAAGGCTGCGTGAAACGCGAATTGTTCGAGGAAGCCGGGATCAAGGTCCGCGATGTCCGCTATGTCGCCAGCCAGCCGTGGCCGTTTCCGTCCTCGCTGATGATCGCCTGCACCAGCGTCACCGACGATCCGACGCTGACGCTCGACGAGGAGGAAATCGAGGAAGCGGCCTGGTTCTCGGTCGACGAGGTCAAGGCCGCCATGGCCGGTGATCCGGCTGCGCCCTTTGTTGCGCCGCCGCCTTTTGCCATTGCCCACGATCTGTTGCGGCACTGGCTCGACGGGAAAGACTGACCGGAGCCGTTAGCAAACGATCAGGGCGGGACTAAACCAGTCCGAGATTCGCCAGTTCGCCGAGCATCTCGGCGGGCATTTCCTCTGCCCCTTCCGCGCCCTCGGCCAGATCAGCGGGCGCGTCTTTTTCCTCGAGATAGCGCCAGCCCTGGTGAGCGCGTTTCGGGATTGGCTGAACGGCGATCAGCCTGGGTTCCAGCCGAATCCATTGCCGGCCCTGGCCATTGTCCATAAAGCCGATAATCGGCGAGCGACCCACGATCTTTTTCGCGTGAATCCAGTAGAGCGAACCGCCGACCATCTCCTCGTGCCGCTTGGGCAGATAGCGGGTGGTGAGTCTCGCCTCGCCATCTGTGGCGCTGTTGCCTTGATGGGATTCAAGCCATTTGCGCAGCGTCGCCGGGCTTTCGCTGCGATAGGCAATCTTGGTCATGTTGAGTGGCATGGAGATTATCTGTGGGCGACGACCGGTTTAGTCAAGCATGTTCGGGCGCGAGCGGCAATCGCAGTCACCGAGGGAGCAAAATAGTTCAAGATTGTTATTGCAAATGATTATCAATATCATACTATGGGGCAGCAGTAAGGAGAAACAGCTTGAGCGAGATTCTAGAGAAATTATTGGCCCCGCTGCCGGATATCAGAGACATTCCCGTGGTAGAGGCAAAGCTTGTCATTGGCTTTCGGCTGGCGGTGATCGCCAGCAAAAGTCCCTGCGATTGCGGCGATCAGCTGGCCGATCGTCTCGGCGGCACGCTCGCTGCGACACGGATATTGATATTGGCGGAAACGATCGGCTTTGCATGGCCCGAACCGTTTCAGATCGGTCGTCCCTGCTGTCCGCAGATGAGCCCCGATGAAATCTGGCTTTTGGCCGCGGTTCGCCTGGCGGCTATGGGAAACCGGCCGGCGTTTGACTCCCTGAGCTGTGAAATGCTCGGCGATAGCGAACGCGAACGGATATATAATGATCTGCGCAATTTTGTCGCCGCCTACAGAGGGAAGACCGACGGCTCCAGGTGGCTTGCGAGGTCCTGATCAAGCGGGTCTTTGCCGTTCAAACAGCTGCACCGTGTTGTCGTTATAGACGCCTTTGCGGGTGGGCTGAAAGCCAAGCTTTCCGGCCAGCTTGATCGACGGCAGATTGTCGGGGTTGATGATGCAGACGGTCTTGTCGGGGCTGAACTTCTTATCCAGCCACGCTTGTGCAGCGGTCATCGCCTCCAGCCCATAGCCCTTGCCGTGTCCCGCTGACGCCAATACCCATGCGGCTTCGTGGAAGGGATCGAAGTCCGGACCCAAGCCACGCCGGAAGTCGCTGAACCCCACTTCTCCCATGAATTGTCCGGATGATTTTTCGATCAGCGCGAACAGGCCATATCCCATGATGTCCCAGCGACCGAAATAGCCGAGAAAGCGCAACCAGGCCTCTGCTTCGGTAGCGGGCGTGCCACTGATATATTTGAAGACCGCCGGATCCTGCCACATCGACCGGCAGTCCTCAAAGTCATCGGCGATATGCGGACGGAGCAACAGGCGTTCGGTTTCGATCATGGCGATCTCTAGAGGCTGACCATCCCGCTGCCCACGGCGAGGCTGAGGAAGGCCAGAAAGCCCATGGTGTCGGTGATCATTGTGACAAAGACTGAAGAGGCGAGGGCCGGATCCTGATCGAGCCGGTCGAGCATCACCGGCACGAATATGCCGGCAAATCCAGCGATCACGATATTGATCAGCATAGCGAGACCAATCACGCCGCCGAGCACCGGATTGGAAAAGACGAGCCCGGTCCCGATACCGACCAATATTGCTATGGTGCCGCCGTTGAGTAGCGCGATCCGGAATTCCCGCCCGATAATGCGCCGGGTGTTGGAGCGGGTCAGTTCGTTCATCGCCAGCGCGCGGACCGAGACCGCCATGGTCTGTGTCCCGGCATTGCCGCCAATCGACGCCACGATCGGCATCAGGATGGCAAGGGCAACCATCTGCTCGATGGCGGCACCGAAGATCGAGATGACGAAGCTGGCGACCAGCGCGGTTGCCAGATTGGTAATCAGCCAGCGCACCCGGGCCTTGTAGGAGGCGCGGATCGGTTCGTTAATGTCGCCTTCGCCGGCACCGGACAGCAGCAGAACGTCCTCGCTGGCCTCGTCTTCGACAATGTGCAGAATGTCATCGACCGTGATCATCCCGATCAGGCGGCCATCGTCGTTGATCACCGCAGCCGAGATCAGATTATATTTCTGGAAGCGCAGCGCGACTTCTTCCTGGTCCATATTGACCGGAATCAGGGTCTGCTCGCGCTTCATCACGTCGGCGATGGCGATGTCGCGCGGGGTTCGCAGGATCCAGCTGAGCTGGCAGGTGCCGATCGGCCGGAAGGCCGGGTCGACGACATAGATTTCCCAGAATTCGGTGGTCAGGTCGTCATTCTTGCGCAGATAGTCGATCAGGTCGCCGACCATCATATGTTCGGGCACTGCGACAAATTCGCGCTGCATGATGCGGCCAGCGGTCTCTTCCCCGTAGGTGAGGGCGCTTTCGATCGCGGCGCGGTCTTCGGCGTCAAGCTCGGCGAGAACCGCCTGCTGCTCGCCTTTTTCGAGATCTTCGATGATCGCAACCGCGTCATCGGTATCGAGCTGTTCGGTGAGACCGGCAATCTGCCCGGCGTCGAGCGTCTCCATCAGGTCTTCGCGAACGTGCTCGTTCATTTCGGCGAGCACGTCGGCGCTGACGAGATCGCCGAGCGCGTCGGCTAACGGCCCGCGCTCGTCTTCATCAACGAGCTCGAACAGATCGGCGATGTCGGCATTGTGGAGCGGATTGACCAGTTCCTGAGCGCGCGCGCTATCATTGTCCTCGACCGCTTCCGATACCGAACGGACAAATTCGTCGGTCAGCCGGTTGTCCTCGTCGAGCACGTCTTCGCGTTCGATCGTGGCGGTTGGAGCGTCGTTGATGTCGGTCATCGCAATGCTCCTTCGTTGCGCGCGTTCGGCTGCTTACTAGTCGCTGCGATGCAGCAATTGCAATCTTTTGTGACAATTATCCCAAGGCAGGGTGATTTTTCCGGATGGCTTGCCTATATCCGCCGCAAGACTGATTCATCGTATAAAAAGGAACACGCCTGATGGCCCACGAAAAAATGACTCTCCACCTCGAAACCGGCGACGTAGAAATCAAGCTGCGGCCTGATCTCGCTCCCAATCATGTCGCCCGGATTACCGAGCTGGCATCCGAGGGCTTTTATGACGGCGTTGTCTTCCACCGCGTCATCAGCGGCTTCATGGCCCAGGGCGGCGACCCGACCGGTACCGGCATGTCCGGCAGCGACAAGCCCGACCTCGACCAGGAATTCTCCAAGGAACCGCATGTCGAAGGCACTTGCTCGATGGCTCGCACGATGGACCCGAACAGCGCCAACAGCCAGTTCTTCATCTGCCTCGATGACGCCGGTTTCCTTGACGGCCAGTACACGGTCTGGGGCGAAGTGACCTCGGGCATGGAAGCGGTGCACGCTCTGCCAAAAGGCGAGCCACCAGCGAAGCCGGGTGCGATAAAGTCCGTCACCCTGGATTAAACTTTAGAAATGCGTCTCAACAAACCCAGAATCGCACCGCTTGCCGAGTCAGAACTTGACGAGAAGAGCCGGGCGATGCTGGGCGAGCGTTTCAAGGCCGGCAAGATACTCAATATCTTCCGGACGCTGATCAAGGCACCCAAAGCCTATAAGGCGTTTATGTGGTGGGGCGGCTATATCCTGTCCGACCATAATGATCTGAGCCCGCGTGATCGCGAGATGATCATCCTGCGCACCGGCTTCAACTGGAAATCCGGCTATGAATGGGCGCAGCATGTCAAGATTGGCAAGGACTGCGGGCTGACCGACGAAGAGATAGAGCAGATCAAGGTCGGGCCGAGCGCGCCGGCCTGGTCTCCGCTGGAACGCGCGATGCTGCAGGCGACCGATGATTTGACCAGCGACGGGCATGTCGCGGACGCCACCTGGGCGGCGCTCGCGGACTTGACCGAAAAACAGCGGATGGATCTGGTGATGACCGTTGGTCAATATAGCCAGGTTTCGATGATGCTGAACAGCTTTGGTGTACAGCTCGACGACGATCTTACGCTCGACCCCGACCTCAGGGCCTAGCAACGGGCGCTAAAGCCCCGCGTCTGCGACCCAGTCATGGAAAATCCGCACCGCGCGGTTTTTCATGTCGCGTTTTCGGCAGACGAACCAGTAGCTGTAGGGGCTGTCGACCTCATGGTCGAATAGCCGGATCAGCCGCGAATCATTGGCATCCGAGAAATGGCCGCCATGCATGATGGCAATGCCGAGCCCCTGCGCTGCCGCTTCCAGCATCAGCGGGCCACTGTCGAGATGGTCGACTCCAGCCGGTTGCAGATCGGGCAATCCGACCGCTTCCTTCCACTGGTCAAACGCCCGGCCCATATTGCTGTGGATCAGAATATTGTGATTTTTCAGATCTTCCGGATGTCTGACCGCGTTCGGGCCCTGAGTCAGTTCCACCGACGCAATCGCATAAACCTTGTTACTGTCCAGTTTGATCGAATAAAGATTGGGGTCGACATAGTCGCTGATGATAATCGCTGCATCAACGGCGTCGCCCAGCATATTTTCCGCATGGGCGGAGGTGTCGACGTCGATGTGAAGCTTGGGATATAGTTTCTTCAGTTCCGGCAGGCGCGGCAGCAGGCGAGTAGCGCCAAACAGCGGCAGCACGCCCAGGCGCAGGCGCATGTCGCCGCCCGTGACAGTCATGCGATCCACCGCCTCGCCGATCGTCTCCATTGCCGGAGCGACCGCCTTGAGCAGCGTCTGTCCATCCCCGTTCAGCACCATTGACTGGTTACGCCGTTCAAATAGTGGCTTGCCGATATGGTCTTCCAGCGATTTGATCCGGCGGCTCAGCGCAGGGGCCGATAGCGCCAGCTCTGCAGCCGCCGCTTTGGAAGAACCAAGGCGGGCAACGCGGATAAAAGCCTCTAGGGCACGGAGGGGAGGAAGACGGCGCATAGAATGGTCAATATTGTTGTTAAATGAGCTTTGTGCAACGCAAAAATATGAGCCACTTCGTTAAAATGGCGGAAATCAGTCACTACCAATAATGATAAGTTGCAATATATGCAATCCTTAATGTTCTTTTCGCACTTGCACAATAACTGGTTCCGATGCATTTAGGATGAGCCTTTCAGGCATCCTCTCCTAAAAACTTTTACAGGCCAGTTCTTCGGAACTGGCCTTTTTTTTGGCCGGATTCCGGCGGCTGGTCCAGCATCTGAAAATCAGGGTCGCATATCGGCTTGTTGATACCTATCTTGTTGGAAACAAGCATAACGAAAGTAGAGGAGATAGGCCCTCGTGTCCGATCCAGCACCGACAAAAGACGAATCCCAGGACGATAGCAAGCAACTGAAACTGCAAGTCGCCAATGCCAGACCGGAAGACAGCGGGCGCGGGCTGGCCCGGCTTTCGCGCGAAAATCTTGGCAAATTGGGACTGACAGAAGGCGATGTCGTCGAAATTATCGGCAAACAGACAACCCCGGCGCGGGCCGTCTTGCCCTATCCGGAAGATGAAGGACTGGATTTCGTCCGGCTTGATGGCTTGCAGCGGGCCAACGCTGGCGTCGGCGCGGGTGACTATGTCGAGATTCGCAAGGTCGAATCAAAGCCGGCCAAGAAAGTGGTCTTCGGTCCGGCCCAGAAAGATCTCCGGTTGCAGGGCAACGGCGGGGGCCTCAAGCGCAGTTTCATGGGCCGACCGCTGAAATCCGGAGATTTTGTCGCGACTCATGGTCAGCAGCAGGTGGATCGCAGCGATATGCCGCCGCAATTGCGGCAGATGCTCGCGGCTCCCGCCTTTTCGCTGACGCAAATACGGCTGAACGTCATTTCAACCGTGCCCAAGGGCATTGTCCATATCGATGAAGAGACCGAAGTCGAACTGCGGCCAGAATATGAAGAGTCCGCTGAACATCGGCGTGCCGACGTCACCTATGATGATATCGGCGGATTGCATGAAACGATCGATCAGCTTCGGGAAATGGTCGAATTGCCGCTGCGCTATCCCCAGCTGTTCACTCGGCTGGGCGTCGATCCGCCACGCGGCGTGCTGTTGCATGGGCCTCCAGGCACCGGCAAGACGCGGCTCGCCCGCGCGGTCGCCAATGAAAGCGATGCCGAATTTTTCCTGATCAACGGTCCGGAAATCATGGGATCGGCCTATGGCGAGTCGGAAAAGAAGCTGCGCGAGATTTTCGAAGCGGCGACCAAGGCCGCGCCCTCGATCCTGTTCATCGACGAAATCGACTCGATCGCGCCCAAGCGCGGCCAGGTCCAGGGCGAAGCGGAAAAGCGGCTGGTCGCACAGTTGCTGACGCTGATGGACGGGCTTGAATCGCGGGTCAATCTGGTGGTCATTGCCGCGACCAACCGTCCCGAGGCGATCGATGAAGCGCTGCGCCGTCCCGGTCGCTTTGACCGCGAAATTATCGTTGGCGTTCCCGATGTCGCCGGCCGGCGTGAGATATTGGGTATCCATACAAGGGGTATGCCGATCGACAAATCTGTTGATCTGAAAGAGCTTGCGCGAACGACGTATGGCTTTGTCGGCGCTGATCTCGCGGCATTGACCCGCGAAGCGGCGATCGAAGCTGTGCGGCGGATCATGCCCAAGCTGGATCTTGAATCGGAAACCGTACCGCCAGAGGTGCTTGACGAACTGGTGGTCTATCGGCGTGATTTTGTCGAAGCGCTGAAGCGGGTCCAGCCATCGGCGATGCGCGAGGTGATGGTCCAGGCTCCCGATGTCCGCTGGGAAGATATCGGCGGTCTCGACGACGCGCAGATGCGGTTGAAAGAAGGCATTGAGCTGCCGATGAAAAATCCCGATGCCTTTGCCCGGCTGGGCATTCGCCCCGCCAAGGGCTTTTTGCTCTATGGCCCGCCGGGCACTGGCAAGACCTTGCTGGCCAAGGCAGTCGCGCGAGAAGCGGAAGCCAATTTTATCGCAACCAAATCCAGCGACCTGCTGTCGAAATGGTACGGCGAGAGCGAGCAGCAGATTGCCCGCCTGTTTGCCCGCGCAAGACAGGTCGCACCAACGATTCTGTTTATCGATGAAATCGACAGTCTGGTGCCGGCGCGGGGCCGGGGCATGGGTGAGCCGCAAGCGACCGAGCGGGTGGTCAACACGATCCTCGCCGAGATGGACGGTCTGGAAGAAATGCAGTCGGTGATCCTGATTGGCGCGACCAATCGTCCCGGTCTGGTTGACCCGGCTCTGTTGCGGCCCGGCCGGTTCGATGAACTGATCTATGTTTCGGTTCCGGGCAAGGAGGGCCGCCGCAGGATTCTGGCGATTCAGACAGCGAAAATGCCGCTCGCGGAGGACGTTGATCTTGACGATGTTGCGGATCGTGCCGACCGTTATACCGGCGCTGATCTGGAGGATCTGGTCCGCCGGGCGGGGCTATATGCGCTTCGCGAATATGGCGGGCTGGTCGAAACCGTTCAGATGAAACATTTCGAAAAAGCGCTGGAAGACAGCCGGGCTTCCGTGACACCGGAAATGGAGGAAGAATATTCCAAGATCGAATCGCAGCTGAAGCAGAATGCGATGCGGGCAGAGCCAATCGGCTTTGTGTCTCCGGGCATGTTGACCCCGATCCGGGACAGCAAGCACTAGGCCAGGGCGGCTATCGGTCGGCGTCGATCCGTTCATCGAGTTGGAGGGTTTTATACCCCCAGAAGAACAGGAAGACGCAGACCGATACCGCCAGCCAGAAAGGCAGCGGACCGGCATAAGTATAGAGCAGGACGCCCAGCGCCGGTGAGGCGATAAAGGCCATGCCGTTGACCGACGCGACAATCCCGGCGACGCCATTCTGTTCGGATCGCTTTACTGCCAGCGATGCGCCGGCGGTAAAGCCCGGGCGAAATAGGCCGAAGCCGAGCGAGGCGACCGCAAAGCCGATGATGATGCCGTGCAGATCGTGCGACAGGCCAAGCAGCAGACAGCCGAAGGCGCCCAATACCATTCCCCACAGGATCGAGGTGCGCGGACCCATTTGCAGCAACGGGATCAGGCCCCATTGCGCCAGCAACGTCGCGGCAGCGCCGGACATCAGCACGATCCCGGTCATCTGGATACCCATCTCGGGGTCATCGCGAAGGCCGAGCCGGTCGAGCACCACAAAGCCGATGACGCCCAAAATAACCGCGTGCGCGTTCCCGCCCATTATGCCGGTGATCAACCAGGGCTTCACCCGTTCGTCACCCCAACGCAGCTGCGGCGGCAGGCTTTCTCCCTCTTCGTCGCCATCCTCATCTTCTTCCTTGAGGCTGTTGGACGATGGAGCTGAGCTATAGGGCTCCGACGTCACTACGCCGCGAGCCTGATAGCCGGGATTGTCGTTCGGCAACTTCAGTGCCAGCGCGACCATAACCAATATGCCGATCGCGGCGAACGCGAACATCGGGCTGGACAGTCCCAGCACCGGAATGATCAGCAACGGTGCAACCGCAGGCCCAACGATTGTGCCGAGTCCAAAGGAGGATGAAATGAGCGAAAGCGCCTTGGTCCGGTCGGCCCGCGCCGTACGGGCGGCAACATAGGCCTGAACGGCAGGCGGAGCAGCGGATCCCAGTCCGCCATACAGGCTGCGGAACAGGGCAAACAGGATGAAGGTCCACAGCGCGCTATACCATCCGAGCAGCCCGAAAAACAGTGCGAGGCCGGCGAGGGCAAAGGATGTGGTAAAGCCGATCATCCCGAGGCGCATCAGCGCCTTGCGGCCGCGATGATCGGACTGGCGCGCCCATTTGGGAGCGGTGTACACCCAAAGCAGGGCCGACCAGCTGAACGCAGCGCTTACCCAGAAATCCGGAATGTTAAGCTGCGTTCCGACGGTTGGCAGAATGGATTGCATCGCCGTATTGCCGGACGCGGTGACCAGCATGACCGAGAACAGCACAGCCATCCGGGTGTTGTCGATCGGCTTGGCATCGGCAACGGATGACACCGTCCGCTTCGGCGGATCAAAATCGGGAGAGT
This sequence comes from Sphingopyxis sp., assembly GCA_002733865.1. Classification (GTDB taxonomy): domain Bacteria; phylum Pseudomonadota; class Alphaproteobacteria; order Sphingomonadales; family Sphingomonadaceae; genus Parasphingorhabdus. The sequence goes on along the minus strand of NVXM01000008.1, from coordinate 130,318 downwards.
CGGCCATGGCGTTTCTATGCCACGCTATTTCTGCCAGTCATAGCCACGTTCGACGCGCGCGACATGAAGGCTGTACTCGCGATACCATTTGCCCCGCCCCTGCTCGCGGATGACAGCGTGGTCGGGGTGATTGCGCCATGCTTTTGCGCTTTCGTCGTCGCGCCAATAGCTGACCGTGATACCCATTCCGTCGGCGGATCGCGCATGATCCTGGCCGAGATAGCCTGGCTGCTGCGCTGCGAGCGCGCTCATCGCAGCGGCTGCCGACTGATAGGCCTCTTCGTCACTGCCCGTGCGCTGCGCGCAGAAATATGACTGCGATAGAGTCGTTCGGATGAAGCAGCATGGCGTGCTTTTAACCGCTCGCTGGCATCGGGCAACCGCTATTATATTTGTCACCGGCGCTGTAACGCCCTAGTAAGACAGTTTCACCCGCCACCCGGAGGAATGACTTGACTAACAGTATCGCCAAAACCAAATTTGTGGACCGTATCAAAAAGGCGGCAGAACGACGCCTTGGACCGTGGGGGGTGTTCTTCAAAGGGTTTCTGAAGCATCCGGTGATGGTTGGGTCTATCATCCCCTCTTCGGATGTCACGATCAAGAAAATGCTCGAACCGGTCAAGTGGGATGAGTGCGATCTATTTGTCGAATATGGCCCCGGCGTGGGCACCTTCTGCCAACCGGTGCTGGAACGGTTGAAGCCTGGAGCGGCCCTGATCGTGATCGATCTGAACGAAGACTTTATCGACTATCTCAGCAAGTCAATTCGCGACAGTCGCTTCTACCCGATCCACGGCTCTGCTGCCGACGTCCAGAAAATCATTCGTGAACTCGGACATGAGAAAGCCGACTATGTTCTGTCCGGCCTGCCGTTCTCGACCTTGCCGGATCAGCTCGGGCCCAAGATCGCCAAAGAGACCTATAATGTTATTCGGCCTGGCGGGGCCTTTCTGGTCTATCAGTTCGTCAAGAAAGCGCGCGACTATATGACCCCGCATTTTGACCGTATCGATAGCGGTTACTCCCTGTGGAACGTGTTGCCCTGCCATCTGTTCTGGGGCTGGAAAGCCAAATAGCCGTTGGTCGACGGCTCAGTGGCGTTCGTCGAAGCCGACAATCCCCCAACCCCTGTTTACCGGCATGTTTGGTGCTATATGATTGTTTGATCCGTGTTTGATTGAGAGGAAAGTTCCGATGTCCCGTTTGTCTCGCTCCCTGCTGCTGGCGCTCACCACTACCGCCTTGACGGTTACCACGCCCGCACTGGCCAAGGATCATCAGACTGCCAAGCCGGCTCCGGTCAGCGAACTGGTTGCGGCAGTGGATATTCCTTATGAAGAATTCACGTTAGACAACGGATTGAAGGTGCTGGTGCACACCGATCGCAAGGCCCCGGTCGTGGCGGTATCGATCTGGTATGGCGTCGGCTCGGCCAATGAACCGGAAGGCAAGACCGGCTATGCGCATCTGTTCGAGCATATCATGTTCAACGGATCGGAACATGCGCCGGGCGATTTCTTTGAGCCGCTGCGGCAGATAGGCGCGACGGATCTGAACGGCACCACCTGGCTCGACCGGACCAACTATTTCCAGACGGTCCCGACCTCCGCGCTCGACGTTGCTCTGTTCCTCGAAAGCGACCGGATGGGCTATCTGCTGGGTGCGGTGACGCAGGAGAAGCTCGACAACCAGATTGGCGTCGTGTCGAACGAAAAGCGGCAGGGCGACAACCAGCCCTATGGTCTCGTCGGCTATCGCCAAACCGAATTGCTGTTTCCTGCTGACCATCCCTATGGCCACGATACCATCGGTTCGCTGGAGGACCTCGAAGCGGCCTCGCTGGACGACATGAAACAGTGGTTCACCGATCACTACGGACCGAATAATTCGATTCTCGTATTGGCAGGCGATATCGACCTTGCGACGGCTCGGGAAAAGGTCACCAAATGGTTCGGCGCTATCCCGCCCGGCAAGCCGATCGAAACATTGGACCCGGCCTTGCCGACGCTGGATGCGCCGATCTATGAGGTGATGAAGGACAAGGTCGCCACGACCCGCATCTACCGCAACTGGGTGGTCCCCGGCCTCAATGATCCGGACTATACCGCACTTGATGTCGGGATGACCGTGCTCGGCGGGCTCGCCAGCTCGCGGCTCGACAATATCATGGTGCGTGACGAGAAAAATGCCGTTGCCGTGTCGGCCTTTGTCATCCCGTTCGTGCATGGCAGCCTGGTGAATATACAGGCGGACGTAAAGCCGGGTGAAGATGCGGATGCGGTGGCCAACCGGCTCGACGAGATCATCGCCGATTTCATCGCCAATGGTCCGACCGAAGATGAAGTGCAGCGGGTGGCAACGCGCGATGCGGCTGCACGGATCGCCGGGCTCGAGCAGGTCGGCGGTTTCAGCGGCAAGGCGGTCGCTCTTGCGCAGGGCAAGCTCTATTCCGATGACCCGGAGTTTTACAAAAAGGAATTGAACCGGCTTGCCTCGACCACGCCGGAAGAAGTCAAGACGGCCATGCAGAAATGGTTGACGCGGCCGGTGCTTGGCATCCGCGTGGTCCCTGGTGAACGCGACGAATATCAGGAAGTCGGTGCTGGCAAGGGTGCTCGGACCGGCGTGCTGACCGCTCCCGCTTTTTACATGCAGGATGAGCAGCCCGGGACCGTGACAGCGCCCGACCGGTCCAAACTGCCGCCGGTCGGTGATATCCCCAATGTCGATTTTCCGGACGTCGAAACAGCGACTCTGTCCAACGGCATCAAGGTCTATTTTGCCCGCCGCGATGCGGTGCCGATGACCCGGGTGACGCTGTCCTTCAATGCGGGAACCAGCGCAGATTCCTCTGACAAGCTCGGCTTGCAGAATTTCGTAACGTCGATCCTGGAAGAAGGCACGACCAGCCTGACCTCGGTGGAAATTGCCGAACAGCAGGAGCGGCTCGGTGCCAATATCACTATCGGCGGCGGTCGCGACCGTACCGATGTGGATTTGAGCGCGGTCAATCCCAACCTTGATGCCTCGCTGGACCTGATGGCGGACATCGTCAAAAATCCGGCGTTTAATCCCAATGATATTGAGCGCATCCGGGTTCAGCAACTGACCGCTATTGATCGCGAGGAAAGCGATCCGCTGAGCATTGCCAGCAATACGCTGCCGCCTTTGGTGTTCGGTTCTAAGCATCCCTATGGCCGCGGGTTGTCAGGCAATGGCACCAAGGAAACGGTCTCGGCGATCACCCGCGACGATCTCGCCGCTTTTCATGATCGATGGATGCATCCGGCGAAGGCAACGATTTTTGCCGCCGGCAAGATCGACAAGCAGGATCTGGTCGACAAGCTGGAAGTCCGTTTTGGCCGCTGGAAAGGCGAAGGGGAGCCTGCGCCCGCCAAAAATTTCGATGCGCCGATCCCGGAAGGGCAAGGACGGATCGTTGTCATCCATCGCCCCAATTCGCCCCAGTCGATGATCCTCGCCGGACAGGTTCTGCCCTACAAGGGTTCCGATGACCTGCTGACCCTCGATGCGGCCAACGAAGTGTTGGGCGGTAATTTCCTCTCGCGGATCAACATGGATTTGCGCGAAACCAAGGGCTGGAGCTATGGCACCCGCAACACGTTGCTGCGCGGTGAAGACCGTGTGCTGTACACGATGCGGGCACCGGTGCAGACCAACCAGACCGGCCCCGCCGTCGCTGCAATGGATGCGCAGGTCCGTGACTTTCTGGGAGACAAAGGTGTTACGCCAGCCGAACTGGAGCGAACGGTAAACGGCAATGTCCGCCAGTTGCCCGGCCAGTTTGAGCGCACGCCCAGCATCCTCGGACAGATGCAGGGGGATGTGATGTTTGACAGACCGTCCAACTATGCCGAGACCGTCGCTGCCCGTTACCGGGGGATGACCACAAAGGATCTTAACGAAGCCATGGCCAATGCCGTTGACCCGGACAAGTTCACCTGGGTCATCGTCGGCGATGTCGACAAGATCAAGCCCCAGCTTGATGCGCTCGATATGCCGATTGAATATCGCGGCTATGAAGCTAGTGACACTGCTGTTAATAGTGATAGCAGTTCAGACGATTCGGCGGACAGTGATGATTGATCGCTGACAAGAGCCGGGTCAGGGCGTTGACATAAAAGGAGAACGGAATGTCTATTGATGGAACTTATGCTTGTGTGACCAAATCCCCGATGGGAGACCAGACTTCGGAATTCACCATCGTCACCGACGGCGACACGTTTACCGGTACCAATACCGGTGCCATGGGATCGATGGACGTTGAAAATGGCAAGGTCGATGGCAATCACATCACTTGGGAAATGAACATGACCGTTCCCATGCCAATGAAACTGGAAGGCGATGCGACGATCACCGATGGCCAGCTGGCGGGTTCGGTCAAGGCAGGTGCCTTTGGTGAAATGGCAATGACCGGCACCAAAAAATAATCGATTTCTGATTACGCATAAAAAGGGCCGCTACCCGGTGAGGGAGCGGCCCTTTTTTTGTCCGGTTGTCGGTGGCTCTAGCGGACCACGACGCTGACGGCGCGGCGGTTTTGTGCCCATGCCGCCTCGTTGGAACCGAGCGCTTCGGGCCGTTCCTTGCCATAGCTGACGGTGGTCATCCGCGCCGGGCTGACGCCGAGCGAGGCGAGATAGTTTTTCGCTGCATTGGCGCGGCGTTCGCCAAGCGCGAGGTTATAGTCGCGCGTGCCGCGTTCGTCGGCATGGCCCTCGATGGTGATCCGCGCGTTTGGATTTTGCGCCAGCCACTGGGCCTGGCTCTGCAAGATGGCCTGATCCTGGGGATCGATGTTGAAACGATCGGTATCGAACAGGACCCGGTCTGACATTGTGTTGGCAAGAAAATCTCCCTGCGAACCGGGCGCATAGCCTGGACCAGCGGGACCGGTCGGTGCAGGCGTTGGCGCTGTGCCGACTGGTGCTGGCGGCAGCTCTTCAGGTGGTTTTTTCGCACAACCGGCCAAAACCATGGTGGCGGTAATCAGGAGGGGTGTCGCATATTTGATCATCATTTTGCTCCTAGTTAAATTAGCCCTTCAGCTTTACATACCCTTTGTTGAATGGCTTGTCTCGTTCCGAATTTATGGCAGCAACGGCCCCCATGCCGGATCGGAACCATTGACCGGGGTCGGTAACTGGCGTTCATTGCGTCCAGTGAGGTCGACTTGCCAGATGCCGGTCTTGCCGCTTCCCCGGGTTGTCCGGAAAAACTGGATGACCCGGCCATTGGGCGCCCAGGTCGGGGCTTCGTCCTGCCAGCTGTCGGTCAGCAGGCGTTCGCCGCCGCCGCTTGGGGTCATCACGCCGATGCGGAAATTGCCGGCGATCTTGGTGAAGGCGATCAGGTCGCCGCGCGGGCTCCATTCCGGAGTGGCATAGCGGCCACCGCCAAAGCTGATCCGCCGCTCATTGCCTCCGTCAGCGTTCATGACATACAATTGCTGGCTGCCCGAACGGTCGCTTTCGAAAACAATCCGGCTGCCATCTGGCGAGAAGCTGCCACCGATATCGATGCCCGGCGAGAATGTGAGTTGCTGCGGTCTGCCGCCACCTGCGGCCGAAACCTTGTAAATGTCGGTGTTGCCGGCAATCGCCATCGAATAAAGGATCCATTTGCCATCCGGCGACCAGCGCGGTGCGAAGGTGGGATTGGTGCTCTGGGTGATCAGCCGCTGGCGACCGGTACCGATGTCATAAACATAGATGCGCGGATTGCCGTCGAGAAAGCTCAGATAGACGATGCTTTTATAGTCGGGCGAAAAACGCGGGGTCAGCGCGGTGGCCTGGCCGTTGGTGATGAACCGGTGGTTGGCGCCATCGCTGTCCATGATTGCCAGCCGCTTGACCCGGCTCCCTTTGGGGCCGGTCTCGGCGATATAGGCAATGCGGCTGTCGAAAAAGGGCGATTCGCCGCTCAGCCGCGAATAAATGGTGTCGGCGCATTTATGCGCGGCCCGGCGCCAGTCGGCGGGCTCGACGACAAAGCCCTGACGGGTCAGCTCGGTTTCCAGCGCGACATCGTAGAGATAGCAGCCAACGGTCAATTTGCCGTCATTATTGGCCCGCACAAAGCCCTGAATCAGTGCCGATGCGCTGGTGCCGCTCCAATAGGGGAATTGCGGCGCAGTGACTTCCGAATAGCTGATGCTGCGGACCTGATTGCGTCCGATCGGTTTGAACAAACCGCTCGATCGCAAGTCGCTGACGATGACATCACTGATCTTGCCGCCGAGCTCACTGGTGCTGCCAGCCGGCGTTTCGACGCTTTGCTGCGTTGGCAAGCCGGGAACCGCGATGACGAGTTCTTCGCCAGCGCTGTTGTCGACATCGACGGTCAGCTGCGCGTGCGCAGTAGCGGTTAACCCCAGGCTGGCGATGACGCCGAGGAAGGCTGTTCGAAGAAAAGGTACGGCAGATTGCATGGCTGGTCTCCTAGACACCAAGATAAAGGACAGGCTCGATAACCTTCCATTCGTCGTAATATTTTTCGGGAAATGTTGTGAACGGTGCGGCGAGCTGGACGGCGGCAATCGCGCGCTCCTGATGGATTTCGACTTGCGATCGATTGCTTGGCGTGATGCCGGTGGTGGTTGCTGTGGGCTTGCCGATGATCCGGCCACTGCTGTCGAGGCGGGCCGTCACGGTCGTGCGCAACAGCTCCGCATCCGCGCCTGTCGGAGGACGCCATTTCTGTTTCACCAGCCGGTACAGTTCGCGCTCCAGTGAAGCCACCGCCGCCGGTGATGCTTTTTCCGCAGTAATATTCTGGCTGCGGCTGACGGAAGACGCGTCGGTCACGCCTTTCAGGAAATCGTCACCCAATCGCGAGCCTCGCGGTTTTGGCTGCGGCTTGGGCTTGGGTGTTGCTTTCGGCGCGGCGCTGGTCGGTTTGTCCGGTCGCCGGCGCGGTTCCCGGGAGACAGGGCTGGGGGTCACGGAAGGCTTGGGCTTTGCTTCGGCTTTCGGCGGCTCCGGAAGCGGCTCCGGTTCTATAAAGCTGCTCTCTTCCGGCACCCCGAGCTCCGGCGCGACGCTGGTTGCCGGCGGCACGAGGGCAGGCGTGGGAGCCGCGCTTTCCAGCCCGACTTCATCGGCGATCATCACCTCGATCGGCTTGTTGCGAAACGCTTCACTGGTATTGTTGAGAATGCTGAGAGAAAGCACGCCGAACAGGGCCACATGACCTGCAGCTGCTATTCCCAAGCCAATTTTTTCAGCTTTCTCCATATCAGCTGTCCATCATTACGGAGTCTCGGATGAACCTGTTGTGACCAGCGACACCCGGTTCAGCCCGACCCGGTTGAGTTCGCCCATAACGCCCATGATCAGACCATAGTCGAGCGTCTTGTCGCCGCGCAGCATGATTTGGCGCGGATCCTCTGGATTCTGGTCAGCGGCGATTTCGCGCAGCCGCGTCGCCAGGGCGCCGCGACTCAGCTCCTCGTCCTCAATGAAAACGCGGCCTTCGGAATCGATCGAAATCTGGACGGGCTCCTGATCTTGCTCCAGCGCATTGGCACGGCTTTCCGGCAGGTCAACCGGCACGCCCGTGACCAGTAGCGGCGCAGTCACCATGAAAATGATCAGCAGCACCAGCATCACGTCGACAAACGGGGTAACGTTGATCTCGGCCATCGGCGCCCGTCCGCGCGTGCCGCCGCGCCGTCCGATTCCGGGTCCCATATTCATCGCCATGCTCAGTCTCCAAGCTCCAGTTCGCGGCTGAGCGTTGCGTGGAAACCGTCAGCGAAGCGAACCATGCGGGCTTCGAGCTTGTTTAACCGATGGGAAAATCGGTTATAGGCGATGACTGCCGGGATCGCCGCGAACAGGCCGATGGCCGTCGCGAACAGGGCTTCGGCAATGCCGGGCGCGACCACCGCCAGCGAACTATTCTGTTCCGCGGCAATGGCCGAGAAGCTGCGCATGATTCCCCAGACCGTGCCGAACAGGCCGACAAAGGGGGCGACACTGCCTACGGTGGCAAGAAAATTGAGCCGGTCGGCGATCCGGTCGATTTGATCCGCGATGGCCGTGTTCATTGCGCTGGCCAGACGCTGGCGCGTGCCTTCGCGGTCCACGGGTCCTTTCGCCGTCGAACGCCGCCACTCCTTGACGCCAGCCGCCAGAACCCTGGCGCTGGGCAGGCTCGACTTGCCATATTCGTCGTAAAACCGGTCGACATTTTCGGTTTTGTCGAAAGCCCGTTCAAAGCGGTCGGATTTTCGCGAGATTTGCGAGATCTTCATGCCAAAGCTCACGATGATCGTCCATGTCCAGATGCTGGCCAGCAACAGTCCGATCATCACCGCCTTGACGACGATATCGGCTTCCATGAACAGCATGAATGGCGAGAAGTTGCCAGTAGTCGCTCCGACAGAAAGTTGATCTAGCAAGATGTGATATCCTTCATTTCTAATCAGTCTGGTTCATGACGCTGGCGAAAGCCTTTGTCCACGCTTTCGGTTGCCGCCTCGGGCGACCGTCTGGGGTAAGAAAGGCTGCGTGAACAGAGGCTGACACAATCGTCTCCGCGCCTCGGATTATGGTCTGGTCGATAACCACGCTGGCCGCGCGCAGGGTCTCGACTGTGCTCACCACCACGAGATCATCATCCAGCTTGGCCGGTAACAGATATTTCATCGTCAGGTCGACCACCGCATAGACGCCTTCACCACTGTCATAGGCCGTTCGCTGGTCCATATCGAGCTGGCGCAGCATATCGGACCGCGCGCGCTCCATATAGCGCAGATAATTGGCGTGATAGACGATACCGGAAAAATCGGTGTCCTCGAAATAGACGCGGCACGCGAAATAATGCCGGTTGTCGACAAAGCACCCGTCATGCGGTTTGATGTTTTGGGGAATGATCAGGTCAGCGGCCATTCCGGACTATTAGGCGGTTCGATTCCCGGGTGGAAGAGCGAATGTTCGGTCCTGGTGCATCCGGGCGCAGTTTTGAGCCCGTCTGACGGCAAGATAATGGCGCTAAAATCCTGTGGCTGCGCGTTTTGTTTGAACTAGCCGGCCTTTGGCCACTTGTCTTCCGACAGCACCTCTCCCGTTTCCAGCAGCGACTTGAGATTGCTGAGCACCGCCGGCCAGCCTTCGCGCACGCCGACATCCATCGGTGATCCCGGTTCGAGTTCGCTATGGGTGACCATCAATTTCGTATCCGGGCCGAGACTGACCAGTTCGTAGGTCACGCGCGACAGTTTTTCCGGCTGGTCGGCTTCGCCGTCAAAGGCCCAGCTCCAGACCATCTTGCGCGGCGGATCCATTACGATGATCCGGCCGCGCGTGTCGATTTTGCCGCTGCCGTCGCTGCGGACATGTTCCCAGCGCGAACCCGGCTTCCAGTCGGATTCGTTATAATGACCCCAATAGGCCCTGGTCAGCTCCCGCTCAATCAGGCCGTTCCAGACGGTTTCCGCGCTTGCCTTGATGAAGATCGTATAGACGAAATCCGGCGCGCAAGGCTCGCCGGTCGAAGCGCGCGTCGCAATATTGGGTCTATCATCGGCCGGCATGGCGTTTCTCCTGTGGCTTGCTGTTCGTGGAAGAATTGGAAGCATTTTCCATCTGCTGCTTGAAATCGGTGAGGGCGCCAATCCGCGCGTCCTCAAACTTGCCGACCCAGCGATGGACGATCTCGCCGAGCGGAACCGGGTTGAGATAATGCATTTTTTCCCGTCCCTGCCAGTGAACGGAGACGAGATTGGCGGCTTCCAGAATCTGCAGATGTTTGGCCACTGCCTGGCGTGACATGCCCGTGCCGCGATGCAAGTCGCTCAGGTTCTGGCCGTTTTTGAGGAACAGTCGATCCAGCAGATCGCGGCGGTTTGTGTCGGCAAGTGCGGCGAAGATATCGGACATGCCATTTTATATGCAACTATATGGTTGCATGTCAATCGCGCGGAAGGATCGCTGGCATACAAGTTTGACGGAGTCGGGCAGGTGTCAGTGCGCGCTACCGATGCACAAATGCGCTGCAGGATCGATTTCGAGGCGTCGATAGGCGATTGGTTCGCCACATTCCGCGCACCAGCCATATTCGCCTTCGGTGATGCGAAGCAGCGCCATTTCGATTCTCGCCAGATCGCTGACTCGGCGTCGCGCTTCGGCCTGCGCCATTTCCTGCTGCTGCATCGCGTCCATTCGCGACAGCCGTCCGACACTTTGCTGATCGAGCTCGACCGGTCCGCGCCAGCTGGCACCGTCCTTTTCTCGGGCCTTCAGCTCGGCCTGCTGGTCGCGCAATGCCTGCGTCAAATGCTCAATCTGCGCGCGGGTCAGTTCGGCTGCCATTGGGTTTGCGTTGCCTTAACGCGGCGGGCATTTCTTCCAGCCGGGTCCGCGCACTGCGCGGCCGGGGCGAGCGCCCGTCATTTCTCCGTTACGCAGCACCGGTTGGCCGTTGACAATGACATGGTGCATTCCGACGGCAAATTGCTGTGGCTCTGCATAGGTCCCGGTATCGGCAATGGTCGCCGGATCAAAGACGACGACATCGGCATATCGGCCAGCAGCCAGACTGCCGCGATCCTTCAGACCCAGATGGCTCGCCGGCATGCTGGTCAGGCGCCGCACCGCATCGGCCAGACTCGTCCGCTGTTCCTCGCGGACATATTTGCCGAGCAGCCGGGCGAAATTGCCATAGGCACGGGGATGGGTGGAGGATTTCAGGAATACGCCGCGCGGAGCCTGGGCTCCGGCATCGGAACCAAAGGCCATCCAGGGCAGGGCGGTCTGGCGGGCGACATTCTCTTCGTCCATCAGGAAATAGACGACCTGCACCCGGCTGCCATCCTCGATCACCAGATCGATCGCGGTTTCGGCGGGGCTGGTGCCGCGCATCGCCGCGACCTCGGCCAGGGTCTTGCCGGTGAGCGGCTTCAGCTTATCATTCTTGAAGCCGACCAGCATCATCTTGTCCGGGCCGGCATGGTAGAAGAGATTTTCCCAGCCGTCCGGCTTGCCGCTCATTTCGGCGAGCACCCGCTTGCGGATGGCGGGGTCCTGCAGCCGTTTCTTCCATTGCGCATAGCCGCCTTCCTGCACCCAGGTCGGCATCGCAGCATCAAGCCCGGTGGAACCAGCGGTATAGGTGTACATATTGGCGGTGATCCGCTGCCCGTTCGCGCGCGCGGCTTCGACTTTTGCGATAATGGCGTCGAGTTTGCCCCAATTGTCCTTGCCGGCCTGTTTCAGATGGTAGATTTCGGCAGGGCCGCCGGATTTCTCGGAAATCTCGATAAGTTCATCGATAGCTTCCAGAACATGATCGCTCTCGTTGCGCATGTGGCTGATATACATGCCGCCACAACGCGCCGATTCGGTCGCCAGCGCGATCAGCTCGGGCGTATCGGCATAGCTGGCCGGGGCATAGATCAGCGAGCTGCCGACACCCATCGCGCCGTCATCCATGGCTTCCTGCACCATCGTCCGCATGGCGTCGAGCTGGGCGGGATCGGGATCAATGTCGTCATAGCCGAGCGTATTGACCCGCACCGTGGTCGCGCCGACAAAGGTGGCGATATTTGGCGCAATGCCGCGCTTCTCGATAAAGTCGAAATATTCATCCAGGCTGCGCCAGCTGACCGGATAGCGAATGTCTCCCTGGCCGCTTTCTTCGGTTTGCGCTGCCTTGTCGGTCAAGGGCGCCTCTGAACGGCCCTCGCCGAAGACTTCCAGCGTCACGCCCTGCCGGATATCGCTTTCACCGGCACCATCGGCGATCAATGAATCGGCTGCCCAGCTCAGCATGTTGATAAAACCGGGAGCCACGGCCAAACCGCGCGCGTCGATTACGCGCCTGGCATTGCCGGCAATTTCCGGCGAGACCGCCACGATCCGGTCGCCGCGGATGGCGACGTCGCCGACATAGGGCGCAGCGCCGCTGCCATCGACGATCAGGCCATTGTCGATCAGGATATCAAAAGACTGCGCCTCGGCAAGCGGTGCGATATCGGTTTCTGCGACCGTTGTGCAGGAGGTGGCCAGCAGCATAGCCGCGGTGACCAGCGCCTTTTGCAAAGGCCGCAGAAACATCTCGCGATCACTCATCTTTTGCCAGCAGTTCGAGTGCCGCAGCCGTCATCGCCTCGGTCCCGAGGGTCACCGATTCGCGCGGCGCGATCTTGAAGAAGGGCGAGTGATGGGAAGGCACTGGCGGCCCGCCAGCCTTCTCGCGGTCAAAATCGGCCTGCGGCGTGCCACCGACCGAGAAATAGACGCCGGGGACATCGGTATTGGGCTCTACGAAATAGGCAAAATCCTCCGCGCCCATGCCTTCGCGCGGTTTTTCGTCGAACACCTCTTCGCCGAAGCGCTCGGCAAACACGGCTTTCACCCGCTTGGTCAGCGCTGCGTCGTTATAATTGGCCGGGGTCGATTCATGGGACACCAATACTTCGGGAAGCTTGTCTTCGGGCAAGCCGTTCATCCGCCCGACATTGGTCGCAATGCGCTTGATTCCCTCCAGCAATTTGGCCCGCGTCTCCTCGTCATCCGAGCGAACGGTCAGCTGCATCGTCGCCTTGTCCGAAATGATATTGTGCTTGAAGCCGCTGTGGAACGATCCGACGGTGATCACGCCGGGCTTGAGCGGCGCGATTTCGCGGCTGACGATCGTCTGCAGCGCCATGATGATTTCCGCGCCCATCACGATCGGATCCTTGCCGCGGTGCGGCGAAGCGCCATGCGCGCCGACGCCGTGGACAATGATATCGACGCTGTCGGACGAGCTGCTCTTGATGCCCTCGTCCAGCGCCAGCTGTCCGGTCGGGGTGTCGGCGGACACGTGAAACGCCATCGCATAATCGGGCTTGGGAAAACGCGTATAGAGGCCGTCATCCATCATCAGCTTGGCGCCGCCAATGCGTTCCTCGGCTGGCTGCGCGATCAGCACCAGAGTGCCGGACCACTGATCCTTCCTAGCCGCCATCTGGTTTGCGGTGCCGATCAGCGAGGTGATGTGCACATCGTGGCCGCAGGCATGCATCACCGGCTTTTCCTCGCCGTCGATGCTGACCTGTTTCACGGTCGACATATAGTCGAGACCGCTATCCTCGACCAGCGGCAGACCGTCCATGTCCGCGCGCAGCATCAGCGTCGGACCGTCGCCATTTTTCATCACCGCAACCACGCCGGTGCCGCCGACATTTTCGGTGACGGTAAATCCAGCCTCGCGCCATTGTTTGGCGATGATTCCGGCGGTACGCGTTTCCTTGTAGGATAGTTCCGGGTGCTTGTGGAAATCGAGAAACAGCGCTTCCAGTTCGTTGTCATAGTCCGCAGCGATCGCTTCTGCCAGATCGGGCGAAGTCGAGCTATTTTGTGCCACCACCGGTGCGGCCCAGATGAAAGCGGTTGTTGCGGCCAAAGCCAATAGATGTTTCATGATTTTTCCCCTGTAATTTGGCTCTCTATGCCGGATCCATCCGAAAAGCGCAAAGCCTCTTGCCGTCCGGATCACGAAAATAGTTGGCATAAAAAGCTATTGATCCTTGCAGCGCTGCAGAGCAATTCCAGGCTCTTTCGATGGGAACTGTGGACCTGCTGACGGTCCTGCATCTGCAGCGCAACATATTGAGGTTCCGCCTCAGCTTTTAACGGGAATGGCGGCAAAATTATTTTTGCACACACAAATCTTGTTGTGATCGGGATCGCGAAAATAGGCGCCATAGAACATGTCGGGTGCCCGCCAGCCCGGATCGCCTTCGTTGACAGCGCCCTGGGCCAGTGCGCGGGCGTGGAAAGCATCCACTTCTTCGGTGGTGGCGCATTGCAGGGCAACCATCGTGCCATTGCCGAAACAGGCATCCGCTTCGTCGTAGGGGGATGTGATACAGAGCATCGGTTCACCGGGAGCCTTGCCGTAAAACTGTCCGCCCGCCGGGGTCTTGAACAGCCGTTTGATATCGGTGTCGGTGAAGAGGGCGTCATAAAATGCAAAGGCGCGCTCTTTGTCATTGGTACCGAGCATGGTATAGGCAATCATCTATTCTCTCCTGAACATGGTCTCGCCCTAGTGATAGCGCGGCATTGATCCGGATACACTGTGAAACCTGTCAGTCGCGCAAATTCATGCAATGCCCTGGGTGGCGATGGTCGCGAATAGACAATGAGAAGCGCGAACGAAAAAGGCAGGAGCGATAAGCCCCTGCCTTGATATCATCCGTTTTGCGGTGAGCGGGATTATCCGGCCGGGCAGTCGCCAATCCGTTTGCCGCTGCTTTTGGAAGAAATTTTCATCTTCATTCCCGCCGCGCCGCCATCCATGGTCATGGTCATGGCATAGCTGCTTGGCCCATATTCGCCTTCCATTGCCAAGGTCATGTTGCCGGGACTGCCGCCCATATTGCTGCAGGCCATTTCCGACGAGACGCTACCGCCGCTCATATCGAATTTCTTGACCTCACAATTGGTTTCTTCCTGAGCGGCAAAAAATTCTGCTCCGGGATTATCCGCCTGTTCCTTGGTGATGCAGGACTTTGTCGTGGTCGTCTGGCCTTTCATGCTGTCCATGATACCGGCTGGTGCTCCCGCGGGCAGACCCTCAATGGCCACATCCACGATCTCTACCGTATTTTCCCATTCGCCGGGCTCCAGCTTCACTTCATTCATTTCCTCGGCGACTTCGTCGGCAGTAATCTTGCCGTCGCCGTCCTTGTCTGCGCCATTGTCCGAGCAGCCCGTCATCAGGCAGATCGCGGCCACCGAAACCAGTAATTTTTTCACGTCAATATCCCTCAATTATTTTGCTCCCCACATCATCTTAGGCCGATGATTTGTGGAAGTAAAATTTCTATCACGCCGATCCCGAAACTGCCGGATTTCACGGATGACATTGATCCCTTTTTGTTCCATATAGGGCGAATGACAGAATTGGTAATCAGAAGGGGCTTGGCGGAGCCCGAAACGGGCAAGGATTTCGTTCCCCACAAGCCCAGTCGCCCGGACAAATCCGAAGGCGGAAAACGCTTCAAGCTGGTCAGCGATTTCGAGCCGGCTGGCGACCAGCCGGACGCGATTCGGGAGCTGGTACAGGGCATGCGCGAGGACGAGCGCGATCAGGTGCTGCTCGGCGTCACTGGCTCGGGCAAGACCTTCACCATGGCCAAGATCATAGACGAGCTGCAGCGGCCGGCGCTGATTCTGGCTCCCAACAAGATATTGGCGGCGCAGCTGTACGGCGAGTTCAAGAATTTCTTCCCGGACAATGCCGTCGAATATTTTGTCTCTTATTACGACTATTACCAGCCCGAGGCCTATGTCGCGCGGTCTGATACCTATATCGAGAAGGAAAGCTCGGTAAACGAGGCGATCGACCGGATGCGGCACAGCGCGACCCGGTCGCTGCTCGAGCGCGATGATGTGATCATCGTGGCGTCGGTTTCCTGTCTCTATGGTATCGGTTCGGTCGAGACCTATTCGGCGATGATCTTCGATCTCAAGAAGGAGCAGGCGGTCGATCAGCGGGATATTATCCGCAAGCTGGTCGCTCTGCAGTACAAGCGCAATGATCAGGCCTTTGCCCGCGGTAATTTCCGGGTGCGCGGCGACAATCTCGAGATATTCCCGTCACACTATGAGGATATGGCCTGGCGGGTCAGCTTCTTCGGCGACGAGATCGAGGATATTGTCGAATTTGACCCGCTGACCGGCAAGAAGGGCGTGCATCTGGATCGCGTCCGGATCTTTGCCAATTCGCACTATGTGACGCCAGGGCCGACGATGAAGCAGGCGACCGAGGCGATCAAGCTGGAGCTGGGCGTGCGGCTCAAGGAACTGGAGGCCGAGGGCAAGCTGATCGAGCATCAGCGGCTGGAACAGCGCACCCATTTCGATCTGGAAATGATCGCCGCCACCGGCAGCTGCGCGGGTATCGAGAATTATTCCCGCTTTCTGACCGGGCGTCTGCCGGGCGAACCGCCACCGACCCTGTTTGAATATCTGCCGGACAATGCGCTGCTGTTCGTTGATGAAAGCCACCAGACCGTCCCCCAGATCGGGGCCATGTCGAAAGGCGATCACCGCCGCAAGATCACGCTGGCCGAATATGGCTTCCGACTGCCGAGCTGTATCGACAACCGGCCGCTGCGTTTCAACGAATGGGACGCGATGCGGCCCCAGACGGTCAGCGTCTCGGCGACGCCGGGCCCCTGGGAGCTGGAACAGACCGGTGGCGTGTTCAGCGAGCAGGTCATTCGCCCCACCGGGCTGATCGATCCGCCGGTCGAGATCAAGCCGGTCGAGGATCAGGTCGACGATGTGATCAACGAATGCCGCAAGGTCGCAGAGCAGGGCTATCGCACACTGATCACCACGCTGACCAAGCGCATGGCCGAGGATTTGACCGAGTTCATGCACGAGGCGGGGATCAAGGTCCGCTATATGCACAGCGATGTCGAGACGCTGGAACGGATCGAGCTGATCCGCGATCTCCGGCTGGGGGTCTATGATGTACTGGTCGGGATCAACCTGCTGCGCGAAGGGCTGGATATTCCCGAGTGCGGGCTGGTGGCGATTCTCGACGCCGACAAGGAGGGTTTCCTGCGCAGCGAGACCTCGCTGATCCAGACCATTGGCCGGGCGGCGCGGAACGTCGATGGCCGGGTGATTCTCTACGCCGACCGGATGACCGGATCGATGGAGCGCGCGATCAGCGAAACCGACCGCCGCCGCGAGAAGCAGGTCGAATATAATCTGGAGCACGGCATCACGCCACAATCGATCAAGAAGAATATCGGCGATATCGTCGCCCATGCAACGGCCAAGGATATGGTCACCGGTGCCGTCGATGTCGAAGCGGGCCATCCGGTTGGTCACAATCTCAGAGCCCATATCGAAAGCCTCGAAAAACAGATGCGCGATGCCGCCGCCGATCTGGAGTTCGAAACCGCAGGCCGCCTGCGCGACGAAATCCGCAAGCTGGAAGCCGAAGAACTGGGCCTGCCCGCCGATCTCCAGGTCGCGCAGCCGAAGGGGCGCTCAACCGAAGGCAGGCCGGGGACGCGCAAGATGGGTTATGGCAAAGTGCAGCGGAAGATGTAGATGGAGATGCGCATGATGTCCGGATCGAGGACTATCACAGGGGATGAAGACCGTCTGGACAATGTTCACCCGGGCGATATCCTGCGCGAAGATTATCTGATTGGCAGCGAAATACCGGTTGCGGAAGTCGCTGACGGTGCCGGGCTGGATATCGAGCAGCTTAACGCGATCCTTGTCGGCGATCGGCCGGTCGATGCCAATGTCGATATTCGGCTTGCCCGCTATTTCGGAATAACCGAGGGATTTTTTCTGGGACTGCAGATCGACTATGATCTGGAGGACGTGCGCCGTGCCAGCTGACCGGAACTCGACAAGATCAGTAAACGCGCCGCCTGATCGGCGAGAGATTGTCGTTTCGACCAACGGCTGGCCGCCGTAGACAAACGACTTGGCAACCGCTTGTGCAAAATCACTCTCCGGTTCATGTTGCTGCCCATATTTAGGGGAGATAAAATCATGCGCGCATCTATTCTACTTGCCCTGGCGACTTGTGCCATGGTTGCCGCTCCGGTTTATGCAGGAGCGACGCCAGCCGCACCGGCGGGCGATTCCGCCGAGACCGGACCCGATTTCGAAGCGGCCGTGTCTGATCCGGGCCGCGATCAAGCCGATATCAAGCTTGATGACAGCCGCAAGCCGGCTGAAGTGCTTGAATTCATGGGGCTTGAAAGCGGGGATACCGTGGTCGATCTGTTTGCTGGCGGCGGCTATTATAGCGAGATCATGGGGCGCGTTGTCGGTCCGGAGGGATCGGTAACCGCGGTCAATCCGCCGCAATTTACGACGAGCGAACAGTCCAAGGCAAAATGGGCCGGAGTCGCGGAGCGGCAACCCAATGTGAAGATGGTGCCGTCGCAACTGCCGGATTACAAGCCAGCGCCCGACAGCATCGATTTTGCCATGCTGCACCTGATCTATCATGACTTTTACTGGGAAAGCGAAGAATATAAATTCGAGAAAATGAATCCGGTCGCCGTGTTGTCCAATCTGTTTGTGGGGATGAAGCCGGGCGGTATCGTTGCCGTCATCGATCATGTGGGTTCGCCGGGCGACACGAGGGCCGTGGTTGAAAAAACCCACCGTATCGATCCGACAACGGTGCGTTCCGATTTCCTGAAGGCCGGATTTGTCCTCGATGGTGAAAGCGATATGTTCGCCAATCCCGATGATGATCTGGAGTTGAATGTTTTTGATCCGGCGGTGCGGGGGCAGACCGACCGCATTGTCATGCGTTTTCGCAAGCCCGGCTGATGCTTCTTCTCGCGCTTTAGGCGGGATTTCCCGGCTCGAATCGGTCGAAAATGTAACTTTATGAAAAATAAGGTATTTTTCTGATCGCGTCCGAAGGCCTTCGAGCGGCGCGGATCGTCCGGCTTGGGGCTATGTATTAATTACAAAATAATGTAATATTATTTCAATGGTTTACGGATTGTTACGATAGTTTACATGACGGCACCCGTCCGCACGGCTAAAGGACCGTTAAACAGTTGCAATGATAAGCGCTGGCACGCCCCGACTATTCCAAAGAGCCGGAATTGATCACGGGCGGTATCATAAAACAAGGAGTTTCTCTCTGTCGGCGCTAGCCGCCTGACGGATGGAAAGAGTTTGGTCGGCGGTGCCTTTTTTTGAGGGTCGCACATTGCCGGTCCAGAGGGGGAGGCAGGTCCGAGTTGTGTACAGGACTTGTCTCCCACCCTCTGGCGATATCAGGCTGCAGCTATTTTCAATAACCGGTGCCCGTTTATTCAGGACGCGTATTTGACCGAGCAGCCATAGGGGCGGGCCTGGGCAACGCTGACCTTGTCGCCGGATTTTATCTCGTTCAAAGCCGCCAGAACATGATTGCGCGCGTTCTGGATGTCGGCAGTATTCGCGGTCGGTTTGTCATCAATGCCGCCCTGATAGACCAGGATCCCGTTGCCATCGATGATATACATATGCGGAGTGGTCTTGGCGCCATAGGCCTTGCCGACCAGTCCCTTTGCATCGAGCAGATAGTTGGTCGACTGGATATTCTGTTTGGCGATCAGTGCTTTCGCTTCGGGGCCGGTCATGTGGCCCTGCTTCCCTTTCGCGCCACTGTTGATCGTCAGCCAGACTGCGCCTTGTTGCCGGGCTGCTTTCTGGGTCGCCTGCATATTGCCGCTGCTATAATGTTTGGACACAAACGGGCAGCCCGGATTGTGCCATTCAAGCACGACCGTCTTGCCGCGAAACTGCGAAAGCTGCACCGTTTTTCCATTGACGTCGGTCAGTTTGAAATCCTGCGCTATGTCACCGTTTTGCTGCGCGGCTGCGAGTGGGCTGGCCAGCGCAACGGCGGCGATGGTGGCAACGGTCATATTGGAAAATTTGAGCACATGTCGTCTCCGTTCATTGGGGGTTGGGGGCAAGCTTGGCGGTTTGAACCATATCATCGACGAGATCGGTCAATGTCGCCACCGTCAGTATCTGGGGAAGAACAACCGGCTCCTCGCCAGGCGCATAATAGAGGTAAAGCGGCACCCCGGCACGGCCATGTTTTTCGAGAAATCGGCTGATATCGGGATTGGGTCTGGTCCAGTCGCCCATCAGCACTGCGACCTTGGCGGCCTGGAAAGCGTTGGCGGTTTCGGCACGCTGAATGGCAGCGGCCTCATTGGCTTTGCAGGTGATGCACCAGTCCGCCGTGAAATAAGCGAAAACCGGCTGGTCTGACGCGCGCAATTCCGACAGTCGCGCTTCGCTAAACGGTTCGCTGGGCAAGGTTTCGTTCGATAAGTTCGCTAGCTTCTGGCTGGTCATCGCCTCTTCGCCGGGCAGCGCCACGATGCCCCCAAAGACGGCAATCGCCATGGCAACGCTGGCGATCGCGCCGCGCGACATTCCTCTCATCTGCCCACCACCGAACCACCACAGGATCAGCGCAACGGTCAACAGAAACACCAGCGAGAGGCCGAGCGCGTCGGTTCCGATCTGCCGACCCAGCAGCCAGATCAGGCCAATCGCGGTGAGGAACATCGGGATTGCCATGGCTTTGCGAAAGCCATCCAGCCAGTGTCCGGGCTTGGGTAACCGGTTGCGGATCGCGGGTACGAAAGCGATCAGCAGGAAGGGCAGGGCGAGTCCGACGCCCAGACCGGCAAAGATGACCAGCGCGGCAATGGGCGGCAATATGATGGTCGCGCCCAGTGCGGCCGCCATGAACGGGCCGGTGCAGGGCGTCGCGACAAAGGCCGCCAGCGCACCGGTCCAGAACGACCCCGAGGCACCGCTCTTTTGGGTCAGCTTGCTGCCAATGTTGATATTGGGCAGTTCAAACAGGCCGGCGAGATTAAGACCAATGGCGGTTACCAGGGTCAGCAGCACGAAGATGATCCGGGGATCCTGCAACTGAAAGGCCCATCCGACTGCGGCGCCACTTGCCCGCAGTCCGAGCAGGATCGCGCCGAGCGCCGTCGCGACCAGCACGACTCCGGCGGTATAGGCCAGCGCATCACGCCGGACCTCGCCCTGATTGCCGCCAGCCTTGGCGAGACTGATCGCTTTCAGACTAAGGATCGGAAAGACGCAGGGCATCAGGTTGAGCAGCAGGCCGCCCAGCACAGCACCGCCCAGCGCCAGCAGCAATAGCGAAGCGCCGCCTTCCTGCTTGGCCCCATCGCTGGCCAAGGGCAGGCCGGTCATCGACACTTCGCCCTTGGTCGCGGTTAGCAGAAACCCGTTATGGTTGCCGATCTTCAAAATGCCGGTGATGCTGTCCAGTTGATCGCCGCGGGCAGCCGTCTCCATGATCAGGCGGTCGCCATCCCGATTGAATTTTTGCGGCGCTGCATAGTCGACGATCCCGTCCTGCTTGATGAAGAAATAGGGTTCGTCAATGGCAACGCTGGCGGGCAGGGGCACGGACAGGCGGAACAGATCATCACTGACGGCGAACGTGGCTTCACTGCCCAATGGGCGGGCCAGGGCCGCGCGGAAATCGTTGAAACGCTTGTCGAGAGCAACAGCCGTGTCTTTGCCGACAACTTGCAGGGTGATCGACAATTCATCCTGTTCCGGCACGCAGATTTCGTCGGTACATGACAGCCATTCCGATTTGACGGAAATCGGCAACGGGCCGGGCCGAACCGTATCGGCCACCGTCAGATTGACCAGAATGGCATAGTCGCCCTTGTAGACATAGTTCATGATACCGGAGATCAACAGCGTCGACGGCACCGGAAACTGCGGTTCGCCTGCGGTGACACCGGAGGGCAGGGTCCAGTCGAAACTCATGCCGATCCCCGCATCGCCGGGATTTTCCCAATAGCCGTGCCATGTCGGCTTCGGTTCCATCAAAAATGCGAGAGTGACGGTTTGACCGGGCTGCACGTTCCGGGATTCCGCCATCAATGTCGCGGGTACATTCAACTCGCTATTGCCAAGCCGGTTCTGTGCCCCGGCTGCCGGCGCAAAGACCAGCGCCGCGAAGGCCAGCAGGAGTGAAAAAATGCGAAAATCAAATGTCATAAAAACTCACTATTTCCTGTTTAATCGCATTAGGCTATTGGCAGGCAGCTTTCTATAGCGGCATTCATCAGTGAGGACCATTCGTGCAAAAATCGATCTTAGTTACAGCTTTGGCGGCGTCTATCATATTTTCCGGCACAGCAAATGCGGAAGATAATGAAAGCGCAGCGAAGGCTCCTCCGAAACTGGTAGTCGCGATATCGGTGGACCAGTTTTCCGCTAACCTGTTCAGCGAATATCGTAGCAGCTTCACCGGCGGCCTGAAAAGACTGGCCAATGGTGCAGTGTTCCCGTCGGGCTATCAGTCGCATGCAGCGACCGAAACCTGCCCCGGCCATTCGACGATCATGACCGGTGTGCATTCCGGACGGGCCGGGATCATCGCCAACAACTGGATCGACCTTTCGATCAAACGCGATGACAAGACCGTCTATTGCGCTGAAGACGATCGCGTTGAAGGCACCAGCTTTGGTGATATCACCGCTCCCACGCAGGGCGATTATGTTGCGTCGGCCTGGCATTTGCTGGTCCCGACGCTCGGCGAGCGGCTCAAGAAAGTTTCTCCGAAATCCCGCAATGTCGCGGTTGCCGGCAAGGACCGGGCAGCCCTGATGATGGGCGGCCATAATGTTGACGAGATCTATTGGTGGAAAGGCAAGGGATTTACCACTCTGCAGGGCCGCGAGACTTTGCCTTCGGTCGCGGCTCTGAACGAATCGATCGCGGCAAGCATCGACAAGGCTCGCCCGGCTTATGCGACACCGGCGCAATGCGTCCCGCACGATGCCAAAATCATGCACGGCGATGGCAAGTCGGTCGGCGACTATGCCTTTCAGCGTCCCGAGGGCGCAGCCAGCATCTATCGGGCGTCCCCGGATTTCGACGGGTCGATCCTGGCCGCTGCGACGGCAGTGATTAACGAAATGAAGCTGGGGCAGGGCGATGCCACGGACGTGATATCGGTCGGTCTGTCTGCGACCGACTATATCGGCCATGCCTTCGGTACCGAAGGCCTCGAAATGTGCATTCAGATGAGCGAACTGGACCAGTCGCTTGGCCGGTTTTTCGATATTCTGGATGCTGAAGGCATCGATTATGCGGTCATGCTGACCGCCGATCATGGCGGACTCGATCTGCCGGAGCGGATGAGCCTTCAGGGCGTGCCGGCAGCGCAGCGGATCGATCCCAATCTCAATGTCACGGAAATTGGCAAGACCGTTGCCAGAGAACTGGGGCTTCCCGAAGACAAGCCCGTCCTCTACGCGGATGGCCCATTTGGCGATTATTATGTCAGCCGGGAGCTGTCGGAAAAGCAAAAGAAGATGGTCAAGGATAGTGCGATGGCACTCCTTGCGGCCCATGCGCAAGTCGAAGCCGTGTTCGATCATGATGATCTGATGAAAATTGACGTGCCGAGCGGATCGCCGGAAGAATGGACTCTGGAAGAGCGGGCCCGGGCATCGTTCAATCCGGATCGTTCCGGTGATTTTATCGTCTTGCTGAAAAAGGCAGTGACACCGATTGCCTCAACCATGCGCGGATATGTCGCCACCCACGGTAGCCCCTGGGATTATGATCGCCGTGTCCCGATTCTGTTCTGGCGCAAAGGGCTGCAGCATTTCGAGCAGCCGCTTTCGGTGATGACGGTTGATATTGCCCCGACGCTCGGCGCGCTCATCGGCGTGGACATTCCCGCAGACGAAACCGACGGCAAATGTCTGGATATTGATGGCGGCCCAGCGAATAGCTGTAACTGACCCCGACGTCTGAGCTTAGCGCCGCTCGTAGCGGGTTAAACCCCTGCCGAGGCTGTTGTTGGCGATCCTGATCTGGTCACCGCTCCAGTCTGCGACGAACCAGGTGTTCCGTTGTACGCCCTTGGCCAGCGATGCGCTGTTGGAGTGGATATTGAGGCCATTGGAACTATGGTCTGTGTCTTCCGCCGCCACCGCGATGAAGGCGCTCCAGTTTTCCTTGTTCTGGCCCTGCACAAAGACATTGCCGCTGATCACGCCCGTGGCACCGGCGGGCAGGTCAATCATGTAATTGGTGTTGCGACCCTGGGTGTCGTCAAAGCTGTTGTTGGTTATCGTCACTCGTCCGGTGCGGGTTTTGACATAATGCCCGCCATTGCCTTTTTCGAAGCGGCTGTTGGTGACCTTGAGCGAGCCGAAATAACCGATATAGATGCTGTGCGCGCAGGACAGGCCGCGATCGCAGCGCCCCAGCCGCTGAAAGGAGGACCGGTCGATGACAATTTCCGCGCTTTCATCATCGGAGCTCAAAATGCCTTCTTCGGCGTTGCGGAACAGAGCGTTATAGACGTAGAGATCGCCGCGCTCGATCCGGATACCGGCACCATTGCCATCGGGGACCCGCTGATTCTGGAAAATGATCCCGTCGATGGTTGCGGCCTTGCCGCGGAGGACGAGCGTTGCCTTTTCTTCGCAGATACCGCCGTCAAAAATCGTGCGGCCCGGAATGGATGCCTTGTAGGTGATCCGGCCCGCGTCCTGCACTGCGCAATCGCGGTAAGCGCCCGGTGCGATCATGATGGTGGCATTATTGCCGCCAACGGCCTCCACAGCATCGGCCAGCCGCGAAAAGGTCGCGCCGGTTTCGGCGATAGTAAACGGCGCGGTGCGCTGGGCGTCAGCGGCGGTTCCGGCCACAGTCGCCATCAGGGCCGCAGCTATCAGCGGGGATTTAAAGGTCATTTCGGTCATCCTGACTCGAGAGAATAGAATATTTTCAATATCGCCAGCCGCGATATCAAACAATATTTAAGCTTGGCCTGTCCCAGATGAATTCAGGCTGAGCGGAAGAAGTTAAAGGGTTAACCGCGGAGGCCTATTCGTTCAAATTGGGGCGCAGCCACTGGCGCGCCTGGTCAAGAGTGGCGCCGCGCCGTTCGGCATATTCTTCAACCTGGTCTTCGCCGATCCGCGCAACCCCGAAATAGTCAGCCTGCGGGTGGGCAAAGTAGAAGCCCGAAACCGCAGCCGTCGGCGTCATCGCGAAACTGGTGGTCAGCTCAATGCCGGTGTTTTTTGTTGCGTCGAGCATGTCGAACAGGATCGGCTTCAGACTATGGTCCGGGCAAGCCGGATAGCCGGGGGCAGGGCGGATGCCCTGATATTTTTCGCGAACGAGATCCTGATTGTTCAATTTTTCGTCCGCTGCATAGCCCCACAAGTCCTTACGCACATGTTCATGCATGCGTTCGGCAAAAGCTTCGGCGAGCCGGTCGGCCAGCGCTTTCAGGAGGATGCTGTTATAGTCATCCTTGTCCATTTCGAACCGCTGGACATGCTCCTCGATGCCATGACCGGCTGTGACCGCAAAACCGCCGAACCAGTCATCCTGTTCGTCGATAAAGTCAGCAAGGCAGTTGTTTGGTTTGCCGCCCCGCTTGACGACCTGCTGCCGCAGCATCGGCAAGCTATATTCCTCATTTTCGGGTGACACCAGAATATCATCACCGTCGCGTCGCGCCCGCCACAGGCCGACCACCCCTTTCGCAGTTAGCCACTTTTCCTCGATGATTGTGTCGAGCATCGCCTGTGCATCGCGAAACAGATCGCTGGCGCTCTCGCCGACAATCTTGTCGGTCAGGATGGCCGGATAATTGCCGGCCAGTTCCCAGGCCCTGAAAAACGGAGTCCAGTCTATATATTTCCGCAATTCTGCCAGGTCCCAGTCTTCGTAGACATGCAGGCCTGGTTTGGCGGGTGCCGGTGCCTTTAGCGTCATATCGATTTCGGCGGCATTGGCGCGCGCCTCTTCGATGGTCGACAGCTTCTTGCCCGTTTTTCCGGCTCGGGCGATCCGCACCAGTTCATAATCTTCCCGCGTCTTGGCGATAAAGCCGAGCGCCTGGGTGTCGCTGACCAGTTGCGAGGCAACGCCGACGGCGCGGCTGGCATCCAGCACATGGATGGTCGGGCCGCTATAGGCCGGTTCGATGCGCAGCGCGGTGTGGGTCTTGGACGTGGTGGCACCGCCGATCAGCAGCGGCATCTGCATTTTCGCCCGCTCCATTTCTTCGGCAACAGTGACCATCTCGTCGAGTGACGGGGTGATCAGGCCGGACAGGCCAATGATATCCGCGTCATTTTCATTCGCCGCCTTCAAGATGTCCGTCCAGGACACCATCACGCCAAGATCGATGACCTCGAAACCATTACACTGCAGCACCACGCCGACGATATTCTTGCCGATATCGTGCACATCGCCCTTGACCGTGGCCATGATGATCTTGCCCTTGCCCTTGGCATTCTCGTCCTTTTCCGCCTCGATATAGGGAAAGAGATGAGCGACGGCCTTTTTCATCACCCGCGCGGATTTCACGACCTGCGGCAGGAACATCTTGCCCGAACCGAACAGGTCGCCGACGACATTCATGCCGTCCATCAACGGACCTTCGATCACCTCGATCGGGCGGCCGCCGCGATCCTTGACCGCTACGCGCATTTCTTCCGTGTCATCGACAATATGCGCGTCGATGCCCTTGACCAGCGCGTGTTCGAGTCGCTTGTGCACTTCATAGCCGCGCCATTCCGCCGCTGCCTTTTCCGCGACCTCGTCGGTGCCGCGGAATTTCTCCGCCAGCGTGATCAGCCGGTCGGTGGCATCCTCGCGGCGGTCGAAGATCACATCTTCGCACAGTTCGCGCAGCTCGGGATCGATATCGTCATAGATGTCGAGTTGGCCGGCGTTGACAATCGCCATGTCCATGCCCGCAGGGATCGCGTGGTAGAGAAAGACGCTGTGCATCGCCTTGCGCACCGGCTCGTTGCCGCGGAAGCTGAACGACAGGTTGGACAGGCCGCCGGAGATATGGACATGCGGGCAGCGCTTGCGGATTTCCCGCGTCGCCTCGATGAAATCGATACCGTAGCGGCGGTGTTCGTCGATACCGGTCGCGATTGCGAAGACATTGGGATCGAAGATGATGTCTTCCGGCGGAAAGCCGATACCGGTCAGCAGTTTATAGGCGCGCTCGCAAATTTCGACCTTGCGTTCCTTGGTATCCGCTTGTCCGGTTTCGTCAAATGCCATGACCACGACGGCGGCCCCATAAGCCATGCATTTGCGCGCGTGATCGAGAAACTGCTCTTCGCCTTCCTTCATCGATATGCTGTTGACGATCGGCTTGCCCGACACGCATTTCAGACCCGCCTCGATCACCGACCATTTCGAGCTGTCGATCATCACCGGCACCCGCGCGATATCGGGTTCGGCGGAGATCAACTTGAGAAATGTGGTCATCGCATGATGCGCGTCAAGCAGGCCTTCATCCATGTTGATGTCGATCACCTGCGCGCCGTTCTCGACCTGCTGGCGGGCGACCTCGACGGCGGCTTCATAATCATCGTTGAGGACGAGCTTCTTGAAGCGCGCCGATCCGGTAACATTGGTGCGCTCGCCGATATTGACGAAATTGGTGGAGGAGGTCTGTGTCATTTGATTTGATGGTATCCGTTGGTCTCTGGAGGAGCCGAGAAAAATTCTGGTAGCGCCGGCCGCACGTCGCTCGGCGTGCACCGGGAAAGGCTGCTGATCATTCAGGCCGCCATTGTGAACGGCTCCAGTCCGGAAAGCCGCGTCCGGACCGTAACCTCAGGTATCGTGCGCGGTTCCTGGTCGGACACAGCCTTGGCAATGGCTGCGATATGCTCCGGCGTCGTGCCGCAGCAGCCGCCAACAATATTGACCAGCCGGTCTTTGAGCCAGTCACCGATCAGTTCTGCTGTTTCCTGCGGCATTTCGTCATATTCTCCCAGCTCGTTCGGCAGGCCGGCATTGGGATAGGCCATGATCAGGCAGTCGGCTTCCTTTGCCAGCATCGCCAGATGGGGACGCAGCTGGTCAGCACCGAAGGAACAGTTGAGACCGATGGTCAGCGGTTTCAGGTGCCGCACTGCGTGCCAGAACGCCTCGACCGTATGCCCCGACAGGTTCCGCCCGGACAGATCGGTCAGCGTCATCGAAATCATCAGCGGCACATCCCGGCCACTGGCTTCTGCCGCTTCCATCGCTGCCATGCCGGCACATTTGGCGTTGAGTGTATCGAAGATCGTCTCGATCAGCAGGAAATCGACGCCGCCATCAGTCAGCGCATCGCACTGATCGCGATAGACGCCTTTCAGATAGTCATAGTCAATCTCCCGAAAACCGGGATCATTGACATCGGGGGACAGGGACAGAGTCTTGTTGGTTGGTCCAATCGAGCCAGCGACAAAGCGCGGCCGTCCATCTTTGGCTTCGGCCTTGTCACAGGCAGCGCGCGCAATTTCCGCCGATTTGACATTCAGGTCGCGGACCAGATGCTCGCAGCCGTAATCCGCCTGGCTGATCACGGTGGAGCTGAATGTATTGGTTTCGATAATATCCGCACCGCTTTCGAGATAGGATGTGTGGATCGCTTCGATGATATCCGGCCGGGTCAGGCTAAGCAGGTCGTTATTGCCCTTCTGGTCGTCGGTCAGGTCAAGATCGCCGCGATAATCGTCTTCGCTCAGTTTGTAATTCTGGATGGCGGTACCATAGCCACCATCGAACACCAGAATGCGGTCGGCGGCTAGTTTGTGCAGTTGTTCGCGTGCGCTGGTCATGCCGCTTTCTCCTGTTGTGCACCAGCCGGACGCTTGCCCAGCAAATGGCAGATCGCGTAGCTGAGTTCAGCCCGGTTGAGCGTGTAAAAATGAAATTGGCGAACGCCTCCGGCATAGAGCTTGCGGCACAGCTCCGCCGCGACCGTGGCGGCGATCAGCTGTCGTGCGGACGGGTGGTCGTCCAGCCCCTCGAACAGATCATTCATCCATGTCGGGATTTCCGCGCCGCACATGCCCGCAAATTTGCGGGTCTGGGCGACGTTGGAGACCGGCAGAATGCCGGGCACCAGCTCAGCATCGATACCGGCTGCCGCTGCTGCGTCGCGGAACCGGAAAAAGGCTTCTGCGGTGAAGAAGAATTGCGTGATCGCGCGGGTCGCGCCCGCATCCAGCTTGCGTTTCAGATTGTCGAGATCGCTCTGCGGGCAATTGGCTTCCGGATGGGTCTCAGGATAGGCGGCAACCGAAATTTCAAACGGCGCAATGTCGGTCAGGCCTTTTACCAGCTCTGCCGCGCTCGCATAGCCTTGCGGATGCGGCTCGAAGGCCTGGCCTTCGGCGGGAGGATCGCCGCGCAGGGCCACAATATGCCGTACACCGGCATCCCAATAGGATTGAGCCACCTCGGCGATTTCCGCCTTGCTCGCCCCGACGCAGGTCAGATGTGCTGCCGCCGGTATATCGGTCTCCCTGGCGATGCGGGCAACCGTGGCATGGGTGCGTTCCCGGGTGGTGCCGCCAGCGCCATAGGTCACCGACACAAACCGCGGATTGAGCGGTTCGAGCGTAACAACGCTGTCCCACAGGGTCTTTTCCATCTTATCGGATTTTGGCGGGAAAAATTCGAAGGAAACGTCAGCATCACCGCTCAACCCCGCAAACAGCGGCACATCAAGCGCCCGTTTTGCTTCTTCCAGTTCGATCAGGCCCATGGGCCGGGTTGGGTTGGTCATGCTGATGCTCTTTTCAAGGTTGCGGCTGGTGATGCCAGTCGGTCGGAATCGGAATGAAGGCTGGGAATAGCCGGTTTGGTCGCTACCCAAATTTTTACGGTCAACGCACCGCCGTCCAGCGTTTTGATCTGAACCAGTTCAAGCTTGGACGCGGTCAGCCAATGTTTCATGCTGTCATCGCTAAAGCCAAGGCGCGCGTGGGCATGGTCAGTGCGGAGCTCCTCCCGGTCATGGGCGGCGAAATCCGCGATCAGCACGAGGCCGCCGGATTTCAGTACGCGGGATACTTCCAGCAATACGGCTTCGGGATGCTGGGCATAATGCAACACCTGATGGAGGATGACACTGTCGACCGCGCTGTTTTGCAGTGGCAAATGATTGAAATCGCCCTGCTTCAACTCCGTTTTCTGGACTATATCGGACCCGCTCGAAGTTTCGCTTTCGAGCAATTTTGCCCGGGCCAGCCGCAGCATTTCCGGGCTGTTGTCGATCGCGACAACCGATTGCGCAGCGGCCCCGAACAGTTCGATCATCCGTCCCGTTCCGGTTCCTATATCCAGCATCTTGCCAAGTGGAGCGTCTTGCAAAAGCGCTAGCATCGCACCCTCTACCTCGGCTTCGGGCAGATGGAGTGACCGGATGGCATCCCATTCTTTGGCATGGGCCGCAAAATAGCGCTCTGCCATTTCGGCGCGGGCTTTGCGGACCAGAGACAACTGGGCCTGATCCTGTACCGCCTGTTCGGACTGCGCGACTTTTTCAGAGCGGAAGATCCGCCCCAATATTTCGAGTTCCGCCGCTGGACCGGGCTTCAGGAAAACCCAGCTTCCTTCCTTGCGGCGTGCTGCCAGGCCTGCTTCGTCCAATATCCTGATATGCCTGGAAATACGGGGCTGGCTTTGATCCAGAATTTGCGCCAGCTCGCCGACGGCCAATTCCATCTTTTGCAGCAAAAGCACGATTCGCAACCGCGTAGGGTCCGACAAGGCTCTAAAAATGTTCAGGATATCGTCCATGTAGAATGCTATATAAAGAAATCTTTATATCTGGTCAATCGACTTGATTTGCTAGGACTGGCTTTCCTTGACGCGCTATATGAAACAGAATTTACATTGACCCACAGCGCTGCAAAGGGTTCTGCATTGCGTTCAATTCCTCCTCTCGCTAAAGCTGCCGACCGTAGGTCAACGGATGTACAAGACTTCCGGGCCTGCATGGTTTTTTGAGAATGACAATAGAGGGTTACCGCTATGAAAAAAGTTACAACATCGATCGTTTTTGCCGCTGCGCTGGGCTTGGCCGCATGTTCCGGTGCAGATAATGCCGAAACTGGTGCAGAAGAAACAGTAGACGGCACCGAAGCAACGGCTGAAGAAGCTGCTGCTGACGCCATGGATGCAGCTGAAGGCGCTGCCGACGCCATGGGCGACGCGGCTGCTGAAGCGACCGCAGAAGCCGCTGATGCAGCTGACAAAGCCGCCGATGCTGCTGAAGACGCTGCTGACGCTGCTGGCACCGCTGCCAAGGAAGCTGCAGACGCTGCCGAAAAAGCTGCCAATTAAGTTTTTTCAGCAATTTCGAAAAAGGGCTGTCTTCGGACGGCCCTTTTTTTGTCTTTGGTTCGACCGTTTTAGGCTTTATGGAGCAGCCATGAGAAGCGTTGTCACTGCCATGATATTGACCGGCCTGGTCGCCTGCGGCCCGGCACCGAATGATCCGGGTCCGGGCGGAGTCACCGTTGGTGAGGCAAAGGCGCTGGATGAAGCGGCAAAAATGCTCGACGAGCGCAATGCAGCGCCGGACAATGTTGAAAATATAAACACTGGCGCGGCTGACACCGAATAGGCGCTAGCCCGGATGGTAGCGCCCCACCGCCCGGGTGACCGATTGCATCAGGCGCATCCGGGCCGGTATCGACGCGGTCGTATCGCCCAGCATCACCACAACAGCATAGCGGGTTCCATCAGGAGCCGTCATGATCCCGACGTCATTATATCCTGTAGAGACCGCTCCCAGCACTTGCCCGGTTCCGGTTTTGTGCAGAAATTCCCATCCTGCCGGTACGCCGGCCTTGAGGCGGTTTGGACCGCTGCGCGTCCGCTTCAATATCGACTGGAGCAATTTTGTCGAATTGTCGGACAGCAGTTCGCCGCGGGCCAGCTTGTCGAGAGCGCCTGCGATGGCAAGCGGGCTGGCTCCGTCAACCGGATCGGCCAGATAGGCTTCGAGCGATTGGCGCCGCTGCGCGACCGGAATTTTCGCGCGCGCCGCATAGAAGTTTCTCCGGTAGGACAGGTCCTGCTTCCATTCCATCCCGGCGATACCACTTTGCAACAGTCGCTCGCCCGGTCCGAAGCGAATCTTGCCGAGAGAGTTTTTATCGATGAAGCGGCGCACCGCCTCGGGGCCGCCAGCATGCCGTAGCAAGGCGTCATTTGCTGTATTGTCGCTGCTGGCGAGGGCCATTTCGAGCAGCGTATAGACGGTCTTCACAACCGCCCCGTTCCGTTCCACTTCGACCGCCATTGGCTGATGAAACAGGGTCAGGTCTTCCTTGCCAATCCGGATCGGGTCGGACAGCGACGCTTTGCCCTGATCGATCTTGTCGAGCATGGTCATCGCGACCCACAGTTTGGAAACGCTCTGCTGGGGAAAATATTCGTCCAGCCGGAAACCGAACTCCCAGGCACCATCGATCCGTTTTACGGCAATCCCGGTTTTGCCAGGGAAAGCTCGCCATAATTCCTGGATTTCTCGAACGAGGGCCGGATCAGGTTGTTCGCGCGTGCTCTGGGCAGGAGACTGGCTCGACGGTGCCTTGTTCTGATAAACCGGAGGGGGAGCGCTGCTGCTCTGCTGCGGAACCGGCCTGTCCGGCGGCGATACGCACGCGGCCAGGGCAGCGGTCAGCAGCGCGGTCAATATCAGCCGAAAATTTTTCATCTGTCGTCGATCATGGCATATCGGATTGTTCATAGATCCTTGTAGCTAAGGGCTTCTATCTGAACAGGGTTAAAATCGTGGATTGCGGTGAACGATTCTTCTGTTGCGACGGAAGGCGCGGGATCGGCTGCGAGGCTAGCGGGTACCAACCATCACGCTTTATTTCGCGCTACCGATATTGAGCCGACGGGTCACCCGATAGTCGAGCGTATTGACCAGAAAATAGGACAGGGTCCAGCCTATGCGATGCAGGAATGAGGCCCGGGACTTGTGGAGTTCCCGCGTAATGGTTTCCGTATTTTTATGCAGAACATCGATCACCGAACGCGCGTGTTCGGCAAAGTCGGCATCTTCGATCCGCAGCATCATTTCGACATTGATGAAAAGACTGCGCAAATCGAAGTTCGCCGAGCCGATATACACAGCATCATCGACGATCACCAATTTGGTGTGCAAACGACGCGGCTGATATTCGAAAATTTGCGCCTTCCGCTTCAGCAGATATCCATATAGCAACCGGCTTGCCCCGATCGTCGCTGGGTTATCGGTTTTACCCGGCAATATAATCCGGCTCTGACCCCCGCGCTTCGATAGTCCGCCAATCCGTCGCAACAGCCCTTGCCCGGGGGAGAAATAGGCGGTCACCATGTCCAGTCGGCGGCCCTCCTCGAGGTCTTTCTTGATTGCCGCCGCCCATCGGCTCATCCGGTTGCTCGGCCCGCCCAATAGCCACCGAAACTGGCCATCGCCGGCATCCCATTGGCGCACCATCTTCCGCAGAGAGCGCATGTTGCCGTTGTTGCGATAGACCATATTGGACAACATCCGATAATAGTTCGCCAGATTCGAAACTTCAGGCCCCTCAATCTCCATGCCGAGGTCTTCCCAGCTGTCGTCCTGGAGGCCGGTGTCAGATTCCTTGGGCTGCAGATTGAAATATTCGTCCGCGATATTGAATCCGCCAATCAGGGCACGACAGTCATCGGCGATAACCATCTTTTGATGATTGCGAACGAAATAGCTGGAGGAAAATCGCGGGCTGAAAAACTTGAATTTTCCGCCTGCCTCGATCAGCGGGTCAAAGAATTTGCGCGGTGTGCCATTGGAACCGAAGCTGTCGACCATTATTTCCACTGCAACCCCGCGCTCGCAGGCCGCGATCAGCCTTTTGAGGACCCTCTTACCGACGCGGTCATCCTCAAACATATAGAAGAACAGCTTGAGGCTATGTTCTGCCCCTTCGAGTGTCGTCAGCAGCGCAGACAGGCGTTCTTTCGCGGCGCGCATAAGCCGCAGCCGATTGCCCCCAACCTCATAGGATCGCGGGAGCACCGGTTGCTTTGTCCGCTTGCTGTTCTGTATATTTTTCATGGTTTTGCGACATAGATTATCCCTGAACCCCGGACAAACCATTAGATTGTATTGCGGCGCGGGCGTGAGTCCGGATTTGTTGACAAATCCCGCATTTCTCCCTAGATGGAGGGTTCTTTTCCAATAGTTTGCAGAATCAGGAGCGCCTTATGGCTCGCGTTACGGTTGAAGATTGCGTTGATAAAGTTACAAACCGGTTTGATCTGGTGTTGTTCGCTGCCCAGCGCGCACGTGAGATTTCAGGCGGTGCTGAGCTGACGGTGGATCGCGATCGCGATAAAAACCCGGTGGTTGCGCTGCGCGAAATCGCAGAAGAAACCGTGAAACCGAAAGATCTGGAGGAAAGCCTGACCCAGTCGCTGCAGAAGGTTCTCATCGATGATGATGACACGCCGGATGAAATCGGTTCGATCAGCCAGTCGGCGGAGGCGCTTCGTCTGACCGCTGCCGCCCCACCGCGCAGCGCAGGCGTTGCCGGAGATTACGGCCGCCGCTAACTATTCGGCGCTACGGCGCTGGACATTCAGGTAAAAGAAAAGGCCGCCGGGACATATCCCGAGCGGCCTTTTCTTTGTTCTTCTGTGCGCCGGTCCCGGGTGCCGGCGACTATGCGCCCTGCGGCTTGGGATCGTTAAACGGTCCCTTCTTCTTCTTGCGTCCCGCTTTCGGGATAGAAGCGCCGACCGTAGGAACCGCAGCTGGCTTGACCACGCCACCATCCGGTCTGTGGAACTTGCCGTTCTTGACCAGTTCGTCGATTTCCTCGCCCGACAGCGTCTCATATTCGAGCAATGCATTGGCAAGCGCATGCAGCTGATCATTATGCTTGGTCAGCAGATGCTTCGCCCGATTATAGCTGTCGTCGATCAGCTTGCGGATCTCCAGGTCGATTTTCTTCGCGGTTTCATCAGACATATGAACGCGCTGGGACTGCGAATAGCCGAGGAAGGTTTCGCCTTGCTCTTCTTCATATTGCAGCGGCCCCATTTCGTCCGACATGCCCCATTGGGTAACCATGTCGCGCGCAAGCTTGGTCGCATATTGGATATCGCTGGAAGCGCCTGATGACACTTTGTCATAGCCGAAGATGATTTCTTCGGCGACGCGTCCACCCATGGATACCGCCATATTGGCGTGCATCTTGTCGCGGTGATAGCTGTAGTTGTCCCGCTCCGGCAGGCGCATGACCATACCGAGGGCACGACCGCGCGGAATGATCGTCGCCTTGTGGATCGGATCAGACGCTTCTTCGTGAATCGAGACAATCGCATGACCCGCTTCGTGATAGGCGGTCATCTTCTTCTCGTCATCGGTCATCACCATCGACTTGCGCTCGGTGCCCATCATGACCTTGTCCTTGGCATCCTCGAACTCGCTCATCGCGACCATCCGCTTGCCGCGACGGGCTGCCATCAGCGCTGCCTCGTTGACCAGATTGGCCAGATCGGCACCGGAGAAGCCGGGCGTACCGCGCGCAATCGTGCGGGCATCAACATCGGGCGCCAGCGGCACTTTTTTCATGTGCACGGCCAGGATCTTCTCGCGGCCTTCGATATCGGGGCGTGGCACGACGACCTGACGGTCAAAACGGCCGGGACGCAGCAGCGCAGGGTCAAGCACGTCGGGCCGGTTGGTGGCAGCGATGATGATGATGCCTTCATTCGCCTCAAAACCGTCCATCTCTACCAGCAGCTGGTTCAGCGTCTGTTCGCGCTCGTCATTGCCGTTGCCGAGACCGGCGCCGCGATGGCGACCGACCGCGTCGATTTCATCGATGAAGACGATGCACGGCGCGTTTTTCTTCGCCTGCTCGAACATGTCGCGGACACGGCTAGCACCGACACCGACAAACATTTCGACAAAGTCGGAACCGGAGATGGAGAAAAAGGGCACGCCGGCTTCGCCCGCAATGGCGCGCGCGAGAAGCGTTTTACCGGTACCGGGTGAGCCGACCAGCAGCGCGCCCTTCGGAATCTGGCCGCCAAGCTTGGCGAACCGTCCGGGGTTTTTCAGAAATTCGACAATCTCTTCCAGCTCTTCGCGGGCTTCATCAATCCCGGCGACATCCTGAAAGGTAACCTTGCCCTGCTTTTCGGTCAGCAGCTTGGCCTTCGACTTGCCGAAGCCCATCGCGCCGGAGCCGCTGCTTTTCTGCATCTGGCGCAGCACAAAAAAGGCGATGCCGAGAATCAGCAGGAAGGGCAGGGACTGGACCAGAATGATCTGCCAGATGCTGGCCTGTTCCTGTGGCTTGCCGCTATATTCCACGCCTTTTTCATCGAGCAATGTGACCAGCGACGGATCGCTGCCAACCGGCGTGGTTGAGAACATGTCGCCATTGGTCAGCTCGCCGGTGATCTTGTCCGGGGCGATGGCGACGCTTTTCACGCTGCCCTCTTCGACCTTGTTGCGGAACGAAGAATAGCTGATTGCTGACCCGGAATCGGAAGCGGCGCCAGCGCCAAACATCGAAACGGTCAGCAGAAGCGCGATGATAACGCCGGCCCAGATGACCATGCTTTTCATCCACGGGTTTTCTTTTGGATCCTGTTCGTCATTCATGGGGCATCTTGTCCTGTCATCATTGTCGCTGCGGGTGTTGGACCTGTCGCCGCGATTTTGTCATTCCACTAAAGATAGGCCTTTTGCCACAGATGACAATATACAGGCCAATGTTTTTCCCGATCACAGTTAACGGACGGCTTCACGATATTGGCAGCTAGCGGGATTTCAGCCGTTCCGCCGCGCTGGCGCAGGCTGAAAGCGCCAGATATCGCCCCCCTCGCACAGAATATTGCCGAGCGTGACGGTCTGTCCCTTTTTCAGCGCCAGCAAGGTCTGATCAATCTGGCTCCCGCGCGGTGCCAATGTGGGTTCGCATATATGCAGGCATTTGAGCAACAGCCGGCGCTGAATTTCGCGGGGATAGGGGGCCTGTGAGAATGTGCAGCCGGTATCAGAGGTGACGATATGCTCGGCTGCCAGCCGCTCAACCATCCACTCGATCGCTTCACGCGCGTCGCTCAAGGCGCCTGCGCTCTGGCTGGCGAGCCGCGTGTCAAATCCACCGAGCTCCTCCAGAGCCTTGCGCACCCGGACGCGATCATAGCCTTGATCGCGATTGGACGGATCATCGACCGGGGAGATGCCATGACCGGCAACATAAGAAATCAGTTCCGACTTTTGAACGTCGAGCAGGGGGCGGATGATATTATCCCGTTTTTCCCGAATTCCCGACAAGCCGTCGACGCCGCTGCCGCGCAGGATCCGCATGATCATCGTTTCCAGCTGATCATCGGCGTGATGGGCCGTGGCCAGCCAGTCGATATCATTCTGCCGCATCCAGCCGTTCAGCAACTCGTAGCGTACGCGTCTGGCTGTGCTCTGAATGCTGCCGCGGATCGGGGCGGCGGGGCGCAAGATTTCATGCGCAATACCGTGCTGGCGACATAAAGATGCGACAAATTCCGCTTCTTCGCGGGCGGCAGGGCGCAGGCCGTGATCGACGGTCGCTGCCGCAATCTGGCCGGGGCAAGACCGCCAGGCAAGCAACAAGAGCGCCACGCTGTCGGGGCCCCCGGAAACCGCAAGTCCGAGCTTTTGGCCTTTCGATTCCATGTCGGGGATCAGCCGAGCCAGCGCCGCCATAAACCGTCTGTCGAACGAGGCCGCAGCATCGACCATATTCTATTTACAGTTGGCGGCAGCCTTGCCCGATGTCACGCGCTCAGCAAGTCGGCCACTGGCCACTTCGGGATAGACATCCTGCATTTCCGCCAGCACCCGGCACGCGTCTTCTTTCTTGTTCAGCTGCACCAGCGCCGTGCTCAGATAATACAGGCTGTCCGGTGCGCGTTCGCCGCGCGGCCTTTTCTGGTAATTTTCATACAAGGCTACCGAAGCCAGCGCCGGTTTCTTGTCATCCAGATAGGCACGGCCCAGCAAGTTCTGGGCAAAGCTCGCCCGCGCATGCTCGGGATGCTCCGCCACTACTTTCTTCAGCTGCGCTTGCGCTTCCGGATAGAATTTGGCGTCCCACAGGCGATAGCCGTAAATATAGGCGTTTTCAACAGCATCGCCGGTGTCCGGCATGACAATCGCTGCGACACCGGCAACCCGGTCTGGATCCGGCGTTGCCTCTTCCGCTGCCGACGCCTTTGCCGCAGCAGCCTGAGCTGATCCCACGGCAGCCGTTGGCCCAGCGCTCACGGTCGGAGTCTCTGCCGCCGCCAACTGGTCTTCGATCTTTTTCAGACGATAGCCATTTTGCTCAACTTGCCCGGTGAGGTTCGCCAGGCTGGCTTCCAGCGCATCAACTCTGGCAATCAAGTCGGTGACAGCCGAAGTGGTGATCGTGTTCGTTGGCGAGGTGGTCGGCTTTTCGGCCGCTATTTCGGGTTCGAAATAACGCGTTGACCCCCCTTGGAAAACTTTGCGCTGGACGGCGCGCATTTCTTGCTCAAGCCGATCGACACGTTTGTCGACATTTGCGTTCTGTGCCGCTGCTGGCGTGCCGATCAACAGGCTGGTGAGCAGGATAGTAATACCGAATGTCTTCATCATGGCCTCCGCTGATGCCCGATATGATAACCATATATCAGGCTGAAAAGTAAACAAAATTGTGCGAGGCAATCGGTCCTGGCCAACCGTTTGGAGCGGCGTCACCGGGGAAGGCGTTCGCTATTCCGACGACTGATCAGCGGCCTGGTCTTCGCCTTGCTGCCTCGCCAGCAATGCTGCTGCGCTCACGCCGACATCCTTGATGGTCCGCTCTCCCGTGCCCAGTTGAGGGACGACCTGACCATCTATGGTCACGGTCAACGCGTCGGGGCGCCCGGTCAGGATCTGCGGATCATCGGCGTCAGCCGGAACCGTAAATGTGTCTCCGGCGGCCATCTCATCTTCGAACAGGCGGTTACCCTCGGCGTCATAGATTTTCATCCAGACGGGTTCCGTGGCTGTGAGGATCACGGTGCCGTCACTTGGTGGGGTTGCAACGGCCCCGGCGACAGTCTGGGCATCTGGGCCTGTTTCAATCGATGGCGCTGTCGCAGCCGTTTCACTGTCGGCCACCTGTGTCAGATCATCGGGATTGAGAACGAACGAGCGCCAGACCAGAAAGCCGATGAGGACGAGGAGAGCAATGGCACCAGCGGTCCACACCAGATAGAGCGGCGGAATACTGGACGTGCTCGCCGGGGCGTATCCGCTGGATTCAGGTTGGTAGGCGCCGAGACCCTGCTCTTCCATTTCCGCGCGTAGCTGGCTGCCGATAGTCGCGTCCACCAGCCCGACCGACCGCGCGTAGGACTTGGCAAATCCGATCGCATAGGTCCTTCCAGGCAGCGCGTCAAAATCGCCGTTTTCGATCGATTCCAGGTGACGGTACGGAATCCGGGTTTCCTTGGCGATATCGTCCAGCGAGAGATTTTTCTCCTCGCGCGCGCGTCGTAATGTTTCCCCCGTACTCTGGAGATTTAGCTCGACATTTTCCTCGTCATTGGACTCTTCGGCCACTCAATACTCCCTTGGCCGGATCAATTTGCGACCCTTTTCGCATTCCCCGGATTTCGTTGGAAAAAAGCCAGTTTGGGCAGCAAATGTCAATGGCTATCATGGCTAGGGTGCTGCATTTTACGTTATTAACACAGATTTACGTTCTTAACATGGATTTACCCTGTTAGCACAGGACCGTCGAAATTTTCCGGTCGGTCAGCCTAGATCGACATCGCCCTCATTTGCCCATTGCTCCAGCCTTTGTCTGGGTTCGGCGGGCGCTTCCTTCAAAATCGCCGCCATTTCCGTCGTCGCTTGACCCAGATCGAGCGACCGGACCATAGCCTTGATCGGTCCTACCGAAGCGGGCGTGATCGACAAACTGCGGATGCCCAGACCCAGCAGAGCCAGAGCATCCAAAGGCCGACCACCCATTTCTCCGCACACACTGAGCGGAATATCGTACCGGGCGGCATTTTCCGCTGCACGGGCCAAAAATCTGAGAATGGCCGGGCTCATCCAGTCAAACCGTTCGGCCAGTTTCGGATTGCTGCGGTCAGCGGCAAACAGAAACTGGGTGAGATCATTGGTTCCGATCGACAGGAAATCGAGTCGATCTGCCATCAGGTCGAGACATTCGGCTAGGGCAGGGACTTCCAGCATCGCGCCATAGCGGATCACTGTCGGCAGCCGTTTTTTCTGGCTGTGCAGATAGGCGCGCTGGCTTTCGAAGACCGCCCGGGCTTGATCGAATTCCCAGGGCTCGGCGATCATCGGGAACATGACGTTCAGTTTCCGCCCGGCGGCTGCCTCCAGCAGCGCGCGCGCCTGCACTTTCATCAGGGCATCGCGTTCCAGCCCGATGCGGATCGCTCGCCAGCCCATCGCGGGATTATCTTCTCTGGCGTCGCTGGTCTGAAAATAGGGCAGCGGCTTGTCGCCGCCGATATCCACCGTGCGGAAGATGACCGACTTTTCTCCGGCCGCGTCCAGCACATCGCGGTAAAAACGCGTCTGCCCCGCCCGGCCGGGCATGGTCGCAGCGACCAGAAACTGAAATTCGGTCCGAAACAGTCCGATGCCGTCGGCGCCCGTCAGGTTGAGCAGACCCATGTCGTCCCGCAGGCCGGCATTGATATTGACGGTGATCCGCACGCCGTCCTTGGTAACCGCTTCCTTGTCGCGCAATTCCGAATAGGCGGCCCGTTTTTTCTGGCTCAGTTCCAGCTGGGCTTCAAACGCCTCCTCGACGGACGAGCTGGGCCTGACAAACAGCGCATTGTCGTCGACGTTGAGCAGCAGATGATCGTCTTCCCGCACCACTTGCCGGATAGTCTTGACCTGTCCCAATATCGGGATGCCCATTGCGCGCGCGATGATCGTGACATGGGCGGTTAGCGAGCCTTCCTCCAGAACAACGCCCTTTAACCGCCGCCGGTCATATTCCAGCAGCTCGGCAGGCCCCAGATTGCGCGCTATCAGGATCGTGTCCTGCCGCAATCCCATTTTTGCCGCTGTACCCATTTGTCCGGAAACGATGCGCAACAGCCGGTTGGCGAGGTCTTCCAGATCGTGCATCCGTTCCGCCAACAGCGGATCGTCAATCTGCCGCATCCGCATGCGTGTATGTTGCTGGACCCGTTCGATCGCAGCCTCGGCGGTCAGGCCGCTGTCGATTGCCTCGTTGATGCGCCGGCTCCAGCCCTCGTCATAGGCAAACATCTTGTAGGTCTGGAGCACTTCCTCATGCTCCCCGCCAACGCCAAATTCCGCTTGGCTGGTCATCTGATCGATCTGATCGCGCATCTTGTCGAACGCCGAATAGACCCGGTGCCGCTCGGCCTCGATGTCTTCGGCTACGGTATGCTCGATTTTCACTCTCGGCTGATGGAATACCGCATGACCGCTGGCCTTGCCCTTGACCAGTTGCAGGCCGCTCAGGCGAGTGGAGCCATTATCCATCGAGGCGGTCTCCTCCGCCAGATTGTCATCGACAAATTCGGCGCTGGAAATCAGCTCCGACAACACCATGGCCGCTGTCTGAAAGGCTTCAATCTCTTCTTCGGAATAGCGGCGCGGTTCGACATGCTGCGCACATAAAACACCGATCGATTGCTGATTCCGGATGATCGGCACACCGGCAAAGCTGTGAAATTTTTCTTCGCCAGTTTCCGGGTGATACTGGAAATCAGGGTGGCTCGCGGCCTCGTCCAGATTCAATGTCTCGACATTCTTGGCGATATAGCCGGTCAGGCCTTCGCCGACGGCGAGCTTTGTGACATGAACCGCCTCGGCATTCAGGCCGCGGGTAGCAAATAGTTCCAGCACGCCCCCACGGAGCAGATATATCGAGCAGACCTCGCTATTGACCGCGTCCGCGATCGTGTTGACCACTTGGTTCAACTTGACCTGCGCATTGCCGCGCGAAGCCATGATCGATCGCAGGCCGGTCAATATATTGCGAGCAGTCTTGGTGCTTGAGGGATTAGTGGCTGGCATTATTTAGGCCTAGCAGAAAGGCCGCATAAGAGCGACGTTGAAAAATCAATCTTGTGCGAAAACCGATTTTAATGGTGCGGGGCCAGTCGCGTCGCCGTTGCCGTCCCTCGGCTAGTTCATAAGTTCCTGTTTCAGTCGGAGCTTTTGCTTCTTGAGACTATGGATTCGAATCGTGTCGGGAAGGGGGCGCGTTTCTTCTTCGTTGATCTTGCGTTCCAGCGCTTCATGCTTTTCGCGCAATGCTGACCTGTGATTCTGAATCATTAAAGTCTCCTCAAAATGTAGTTTTTGAAAATGAACGAGGATTAAGGCTCCTTTTCCTGCGTTGTACGCCAATGGGCGTAAGCTTCATGATTAAATTGTCTTGGTTTAGACTTGCACCATGAATAGGGTTAAGATTACAAATTTGTTGCGGTCACGCAAGGGGGAGATTGATCCGGAATGGCGATGAGCGATGAAGAGTTGCAAACACGGATTGAGCTGCTGAAAATTGAGCATCGGGATCTCGACGAGGCGATTGCGGCGCTGGTCGAAGCGGGCAATCCGGATCAGCTGCGGACGGCGCGACTGAAGAAAAGAAAATTGCAGCTGCGCGATCGTATCATTTTGCTCGAGAACCAGCTGATTCCCGACATCATTGCCTGAACCACCCGCTGTTCTGCGGCCTCGCCGGACATTAACCAATGTTATCCACCATTTAACCCCAGGCAAGCCTGCGTATCAGTATGAAACATTGCGGTTTCCGCGTTTAATATCATCCAAAAATAGCTGTTAACTGGCGCCAATATTTTGCTACGGAGCGTCCATGGCACACCGTAATTTCTTGCTGACACCAAAAGTGTTGGACTCACTTTATCTCGAAGCGATGCTGCTCGCGGATGAGGCACGCTCTTATTTTGAATCCGGGCGATTCAACGAAGAATGTGATCCGGCCAATCTGCTTGCGGTGTCTTTTTCCTGTGAGTCGCTAAAGGTGACCACCAGGTTGATGCATTGCATCGCATGGCTGCTGAATCAGAAAGCGCTGCACAGCGGTGAGCTAACCGACGGCGAAGCCTGGAATCGTGACCGTGCGCTCGGCGAGACACCGGCTTCGGATCCGTTGATGATCGCGCGGTTTCCCGCAGAGGCGCAGGAGATCATTGCGGCCAGCCAGGATCTGTACCAGCGCCTCCAGCGTCTTTCCCGCCGCATGAATGAGGAACCATCGCCCGTAACCGTGGTGCAGGACATGTTCCTCCGCCTGCAAAGCGCCTTTTAAGCAGGCGCGATTCGTTCAGGC
This sequence comes from Sphingopyxis sp., assembly GCA_002733865.1. Taxonomy (GTDB): domain Bacteria; phylum Pseudomonadota; class Alphaproteobacteria; order Sphingomonadales; family Sphingomonadaceae; genus Parasphingorhabdus. The sequence goes on along the minus strand of NVXM01000008.1, from coordinate 87,573 downwards.
GGTCGCTTCTTCCGTCTGCTCCATCGTCGGATAATCCGTATAGCCTTCCGGTCCCTGGCTGTACCAGGTTGGAGTGAAGTCGATCGAGTTGAGCTCGGCGCCAGTCTTGAAGCGTTCCGGCAGATCCGGATTGGTCATGAAGGTCCGGCCAAAGCTGATGGCATCCGCCTTGTCTTCGGCCAGTGCCTCTGTCGCATTGTCATAAAAATAATCGCTGTTGAGCACGAGCGGGCCGTTGAACACCGGCCGGATATCGGGACTGACGGCCGGCACGTCGGTATTGCCATAAGTACCGTGTGGAGGCGGTTCGCGCAGTTCGAGAAAGGCGATACCGATCTTGTCGAGCAGTTTCGCCGCCGTTGTAAAGGTTTCAACCGGAGTCGCGTCATCCGCGCCCTGGGAATCGCCATTGGGGGACAGGCGGACCGCGACGCGATCACCGCCCCAGACATCGACCAGCCGTTGAGTCACTTCGCCGAGCAGGCGCACACGATTTTCCGCCGACCCGCCATATTCGTCGGTACGCAGGTTGGTGCCGGAGCGAATGAACTGGTCGATCAGATAGCCATTGGCAGCGTGTAGCTGGACGCCGTCGAAGCCGGCCTTTTTGGCATTTTCTGCGGCGTTTTGATAATCATCGAGAAGCCCGGGAATTTCGCTGATTTCCAGCGGCCGCGCTTCAACATAATCGCGCTTGCCCTCATAGGTGCGCACGCTGCCCGGAGCGGTGGTTGCCGAAGCCGACACAGGCTTCTCGCCATTCAGGAAATCGGGGTGGACGATCCGGCCCATGTGCCACAGCTGGCAGATGATCCGGCCACCGGCCTGATGGACCTGTTCGATCACCGGTTTCCAGGCTTCGGTCTGGGCATCGTTCCAGATGCCGGGTGCAAAGGGCGTGCCCATGCCTTGCTGGCTGATGCCGGTCGCTTCGGAAATGATCAGTCCAGCGCCGGAACGCTGCGCATAATATTCGCCCATGATCGGCGTTGGCACATGTTCCTTGGTTGAGCGGCAGCGCGTCAGCGGTGCCATGAACATGCGGTTCGGGGCCTCGATAGCGCCAACGGTGATCGGATCAAATAATGTGGACAAGATGGAATTCCCTGAAACTGGAGGCATGAATTGTTAACTGGTTAGCTAAGATGGGGCACCGTTAAATGCAATGGTTTGAAACCAAGCAATTTCTGTCTATATCGATAGCTCTGATTTCAAAGGAATGTCCATGACCGTTGCGCTGCCCGAAGATCCGACACTGGATGAGGTTCGCGCCTTTCTCGCGCCCGAACTGGCGACGCAGGCGGCGTTTGACGGCTGGAACGAGGAAGCGGTGCTGGCCGCCGCTGACCTCAACAATATCGATCCCGACCTCGCCAGGCTCGCTTTCAATGAAGGGCCGGTAGACATGATCGACGCCTGGTTTCAGGCCGTTGATGTGAAGATGGCGGATAAATATAGCGCCGATGAACTGGCTGCGATGAAGGTAAGGCAGCGGATTAAGTCACTGGTCGAAGCGCGACTGGAAGCCGTGGCGGCTGACCGGGAAGGGCTGCGGCGGGCGGTCGCGATCCTGGCGGCACCGCCGCATTTGCGCCGGGCGGCGAAAATGGGCTGGCGGACAGCGGACCGCATCTGGCGGGTCGCCGGTGATACCGCGACCGACTATAATCATTATACCAAGCGCACCCTGCTTGCCGGTATCTATGGCAGTACGATTAGCGTTTTTCTCGATGATGAAAGCGAAGATTTTGCCGACACGCGCGCATTTCTGGATCGCCGGATCGAGAATATTATGCAGTTCGAGAAGGTCAAGGCCAAGGTCACGAGGCGCGGCGGCGACCGGTTCAGTCTGGCGCGCTTCGTCGGCCGGATGCGCTACCGGGGAGCCTGACCGAATAACATCGTGCGATCCCTGGCCGTGACCTGATGCGCACGAGCGCGACACAATCTCACGAAAAGACTCGCCAAATCTAATCAATATTGATAATCAATCGCAATTAGAGAAATCAAATGTCGAGATATATGCAACCATCCACAACCCTGGACCTGCTGTCCCTCAAGCAACGCGCCGAAGTGGTCGCGATCGACTGGGCAGCCATTTCCGATAACGAAGGCCGGCGGCTTCGGGCGCTGGGCATCGAGCAGGGCGTCTCGGTTGAAAAGCTGCACAAGGGCATGTTCGGGATGAATGACCCGATCGCCCTGAAGGTGGGGCGGATGATGATCGCAGTGCGCAGGTCGCATGCCCGGGCCATATCAGTATGCCCGATTGCGGTGACGATCCCCGCCTGATTCATGTCGGAAGCCGCTCCTCTCATTGTCCTCGCGGGCAACCCCAATTCGGGCAAAAGTGCCCTGTTCAACGCCCTGACCGGCGCGCGCCAGAAGATCGCCAATTATCCCGGCGTGACGGTCGAGCGCAAATCCGGACATTTTGCCTTTGCCGACGGGCGGCCCGCTGAATTGGTCGATTTGCCGGGCAGCTACAGCCTCGATCCGACCAGCCCCGACGAGGAAGTGACGCGCGGCGTCATCATGGGCCTGCAAAAGGGCGAGCGCCGTCCCGATGCCGTCATTCTGGTGCTCGATGCTGCCAATCTCGACAATCATCTGCGTTTCGCGCTGGAAGTCATCGCGCTCGGCCAGCCGGTTGTGGTGGCGCTCAACATGATGGATCTGGCAGAGCGGGATGGCCTGACTCTCGATCCGGAAAAACTGTCGCAAGCTTTGGGTGTGCCGGTTGTGCCGACGGTGGCGGTGCGGCGCCGCGGTCTTGAAGATTTGGCCGTAGCGGTGGAAAACCGGCTGCAGGAAAAGCAGGGCAGGACCGAACCGGTGGTTGCGAAGGATCGCGGTCACGGCCTGAGCAAACAGGCGAAGCGCATTGCCAATCTCGCCATTGTGTCCGAAACCGCTGGCCGGCGCTGGTCGGAGCGGGCCGACCGGGTGTTTTTGCATCCGGTTATCGGTCCGGTCATTCTGTTTGGCGTGCTGTTCGTGATGTTCCAGGCCGTCTTTGCCTGGTCGGAAGCGCCCATCGGATGGATTGAAAGCGCCAGCGAATGGGTCGCCGCCGCGGTCGAGGCCAATCTGCCGGCTGGCTTCGTGCGCGATTTCATTATTGAGGGCGCGATCGGCGGGGTCGGTTCGGTGGTGGTGTTCCTGCCGCAAATTCTGATCCTCTTTCTGTTCATCCTTTTGCTGGAAGCAAGCGGCTATATGACCCGTGCTGCTTTCATCATGGACCGGCTGATGGCCAGCGTCGGCCTGTCGGGGCGCAGTTTCATTCCGCTCCTGTCGTCCTTCGCCTGTGCCATTCCCGGCATCATGGCGACGCGCAGCATTTCCGATCCGAAGGATCGGCTGACCACGATATTGGTGGCGCCGCTGATGACCTGTTCGGCGCGCCTGCCAGTCTATGCGATCATCATCGGCGCCTTCATTCCGCCGACCCAGGTTGGTCCCGGCATCGGTCTGCAGGGTCTGGTGCTGTTCGGCCTCTATGTCTTTGGCATTGTCGGCGCGATGATAGTCGCGCTGGTGCTGCGGAGTACGGTGACCAAGGGCCCGAACAGCGGCTTCCTGATGGAAATGCCGAAATATCAGTTGCCCCGGCTCAGCGATATATTGCTCGGCCTGTGGCAGCGCGCCTGGATCTTCCTGCGCCGCGCCGGCACGATCATCTTCGCCGCTACCGTCATTCTCTGGGTGCTGCTGACCTTCCCGAAGGTTCCCGAGGACAGCACGATGAGCCAGGTCGATTATAGCGTGGCCGGACGGATCGCCAATGTCATCGCGCCAGTGGTCAAGCCGATCGGTTTCAACCGCGATATCGCGCTTGCCCTGATCCCGGCGATGGCCGCGCGCGAAGTCGCGGTCGCCGCGCTGGCCACGACCTATGCGATCAATGCAACGGATGAGGAGGCGGAAGCCAAATCGCTGACCGAACGGCTGCAAAGCAGCTGGTCGCTGCCCACCGCGCTCGCCTTCCTCGCCTGGTTTGTCTTTGCTCCGCAATGTATCTCGACGATCGCTGTCACGCGCCGTGAAACCAATGGCTGGAAATGGCCAACCTTCATGGTCCTGTATCTTTTCGCGCTCGCCTATGCCGCAGCCGGGATTACATATTGGAGTGCCGTCGCCCTCGGTCTATAGAGTCCGCAAGAATCGATATTCATGCAATATTATTGAGGGAATTTGAAATGGCCGGCGGCATCAACAAAGTCATCATCGTAGGCAATCTGGGCAAGGATCCGGAAGTGCGTACCTTTGCCAATGGCGGAAAAGTCTGCAATTTCAGCGTTGCGACCTCGGAAAGCTGGAAAGACAAGCAGACCGGCGAGCGCAAGGAAAAGACCGAGTGGCACAATATCTCGATCTATAACGAAGGCCTGGCCGGGGTCGCCGAACGCTATCTGAAAAAGGGCAGCAAGGTCTATCTCGAAGGCAAGCTGCAAACCCGCAAATGGCAGGACCAGTCCGGCAACGACCGCTATTCGACCGATGTCGTGCTGCAGGGCTTTGACGCGAAAATGGAAATGCTCGACAGCCGTCAGGGCGGCGGAGGCCAGGGTGGCGGCTCCAACGACGGCTGGGGCGGCGGTCAGTCGAGTGGCGGATCAGGTGGCGGTTCCGGCGGCTGGGGGCAGACGGGCGGCGGTCAGGGCGGCGGCGCCTTTGACAGCGATCTGGATGATGACGTGCCGTTTTAGGGCGCGCGAAGAGTCATTCCTACAGTTGCAACCCAATCTGCTTGGTAGCCGGACAGGGATTGCTAGACGAACGCGCCAGTTCACGCGCTAGGTCGACAAAAACCTTGAACGCCGCAGGCGGATTGCGACGGCTCGGGTAGTAGAGACAGAGAGGCGAGAGCGGTGGCGTCCATTCGTCGAGAAGGCGCACAAGCCGGCCCTCCTCGATGTCGCTGCGCACATCGGATTCCATGAAAAAGCCGATGCCGACGGACTCGAGTACTGCCAACCGAGCCAGACTGGCTTCGTCAAGGGTGACGGGACCGTCGATGTCGACTCGGACAGGCTGCCCCTCTGCCTCAAACTGCCATTGAAACAGCGCGCCATTGGGCAGCCGGGCCCGCACGCAGGGGTGGGCAAGGAGATCGGGCGGAGCGTTGGGCCGTTCGCGCTTTTCGAGATACTTGGGTGAAGCGACCACGGCGTATCGCCTCGGAGGCCCCAAGGGGATTGCAATCATGTCTGTGGGGACGAGATTTTCGCTCCGGACGCCGAAATCGAAGCCATCTGCCACGATGTCGACCAGCTTTCCCTCGGTTACCAGATCGACATGAACCTTGGGAAAGCGCCGCAGAAACTCGATCACCAGCGGCGAGAGGATTTCCCGTCCGGCGGTAGGAAATGTATTGATGCGCAGGGTGCCTGATGGCGTCGCCTGCTGTGAACGTACGGCGTCGAGGGCCTGATGGATATCCTTCAGGGCAGGGGTCACCTGATCGACGAATCTCTGCCCCGCTTCAGTTAGCGCGACACTTCTCGTCGTGCGGTTGAAAAGGCGCACCCCCAATGTCCCTTCCAACTTGGCAATCGCATTGCTGAGGGCGCTTGTCGACATCCCCAGATCGAGCGCCGCCACCCGAAAAGAACCCCGGCGGCTTATCGCAAGCACCGCGTCGAAATCGGTCAGATTATAGCTTTTCATTATCCCAAAATCCGTAATACTTCATCCCGGTTTATCCTACTTATCTGGACGACGTCAACGCGCTAAATCGGTTTCGTACGACAACGAATGAAAGGAACAGCAATATGCCTATCGAACTACCGGAGACGATCGCCCAATATTTTGCCGCTGACAAGACAGCCGATCCAAAGGCAATAGCGGAATGCTTCACCAGGGAAGCAGTCGTCTTGGATGAAGGGAATATCTATACCGGACGCGATGCAATCGAGCAGTGGATGGCGAATGCCTCGACCCAATATAGCTATACGGTCGAGCCTTTTGCGATTGCCGAGGAAGGCGGACGTGTAGTCATCTCCAGCCATCTTGTCGGCAACTTTCCCGGAAGCCCGGTGGACCTGCGCTACTTCTTCATCCTCCAAGGGGACAAGATCGCTGAACTGGAGATTGTGCCGTGACCCCGTTTTTGACCCTGAAGGGGAAAAGGGCTCTCGTCACTTCCGGCACGCGTGGTGCCGGAAGCGCCACTGTGACCCTGTTCAAGGAGCTCGGCGCGCGCGTGCTGACCACGGCCCGTAGCAAGCCGCACGAAATGCCCGAAAAGGAGTTTGTGGCGGCGGACCTCACTCACGCGGAGGGTTGCGCCACGGTGGCGGCCGCTGTGCGAGAGCGGCTCGGCGGGGTGGATATCATCGTTCACATGCTCGGCGGGTCATCGGCGCCGGCCGGGGGCTATGCCGCGCTTGACGACCAGCAATGGTCGAAGGAACTCGACCTGAACCTTATGCCGGCCGTCCGGCTTGATCGCGAACTCGTGCCGGAGATGGTGGCGCGCGGCTCCGGAGTCGTGATTCACGTCACATCCATCCAGCGGGAACTGCCTCTGCCGGAGGCGACAACAGCTTACGCAGCGGCAAAGGCGGCTCTCTCCACCTACAGCAAAAGCCTGTCAAAGGAAGTGGCGCCCAAAGGAATCCGTGTGGTGCGCGTCTCTCCCGGATGGATCGAAACCGAGTCGTCCGTCGAGCTGGCCAAACGGCTAGCTGCGGAACATCGCGTGGACGTCGAGCAGGGCAAGCAGATGATCATGGATTCGCTGGGTGGCGTGCCGATCGGTCGGCCGTCGAAGCCGGAAGAGATAGCCAGCCTTGTCGCCTTTCTTGCCTCTGACTGCGCCGGCTCGATTACCGGAACCGAATTTGTGATCGATGGCGGCACCATACCGACAGTCTAGAAATCACTCCTGATTTAACCTGATTTAACTTGTGCAAAAGGAGCAACAAACATGACTTATGTAACTACCAGTGACAGTGTGGAAATCTTCTTCAAGGACTGGGGTCCAAAAGACGCTAAGTCGATCATGTTCCACCACGGATGGCCGCTCAGCTCGGACGATTGGGATGCACAGCTGCTTTTCTTTGTGAACAAGGGCTATCGCGTCATCGCGCACGATCGCCGCGGCCATGGCCGCTCTTCGCAGGGGGCCGATGGTCATGACATGGATCATTATGCGGCGGACGTTGCTGCGGTCGTCGAAGCGCTCGATCTGCGGGAAGTCGTCCATATAGGCCACTCAACGGGAGGCGGCGAAGTTGCGCGTTATGTGGCACGGGCAGAGCCTGGTCGCGTGCGGAAGGCGATTCTCATCGGTGCGGTGCCGCCGATCATGCTCAAGACAGAGAGATATCCCGATGGCTTGCCGATGGAAACATTCGATGGCTTTCGCGCCTCGCTCGCCGCTGATCGGGCGAGCTTCTACCGCGAACTCGCCGCCGGACCCTTCTACGGCTTCAACCGTCCCGGGGTGGAGCCACTTTCGGCCGTGATCGACAATTGGTGGCGCCAGGGCATGACGGGTGGCGCAAAGGCTCATTATGACGGGATAAAGGCCTTTTCCGAAACCGACTTTACGGATGATCTCAAGGCCATGAATGTACCCACACTGATCATGCACGGAGACGACGACCAACTCGTCCCGATCGACACCAGCGCACGGCTTGCCATCGACCTGCTCAGCCAAGGGGAACTCAAGGTCTATCCGGGATTCTCGCATGGTATGGCGACGGTCAACGCCGACACGATCAACGCCGATCTGGTGGCTTTCATAGAAGGCTGACCAAGCGGGCATTGGTGAGGTAAGCTCATTGGAGGAAAAGTAGAGGGCGAGCCGGCTTGCTGAGCAGGACCGACAGCCCGTGTTGATCGCTCTATTCGGCACGCTACCGGCGGCCTTTGGACCATTATGCCGCGACAGCTGATGTCAGCCTTGCCCGCGTTGTCCGTCCACAGCAGGCGTTAGAATGTCACAACTGATGCCCCGTCCGGTCCCGCTTGGTGTCCAGATAAAATTCATTGTGCGGATTGGCGGCAATCTTGACCGGCAGCCGTTCTTCCACGGTCACGCCACATGCTTCCAATCCTTCCACTTTTTCCGGATTGTTGGTCATCAACTTCACCTTCGGCACGTTGAGCAGGTCGAGCATCCGTGCGGCAATCGAGAAATCGCGCGCATCGATCGCAAAGCCCAGCCGCTGGTTGGCATCGACCGTGTCAAAGCCCTGATCCTGCAGCGCATAGGCGCGCAATTTGTTGATCAGCCCGATACCGCGCCCTTCCTGCCGCAGATAGAGCAGCACACCCCAGGTTGCTTCACTCATCTGGTGCAGCGCCGCGTGGAGTTGCGGGCCGCAGTCGCATTTCAGGCTGCCGAGCACATCGCCGGTCAGGCATTCGCTGTGCAGACGCACGACCGGGGTGCTGCCATCCCGCTTTCCCACCACCAGTGCGATATGGTCGGTGGCATCGGCATCGCTGCGAAAGCCGTAGATATGCGCCTCGCTATTGGCTGCGACCGGCAATTTGGCGTGAGCGCTGATCGTCAGCGCACTGGACTCGACATAAGCTGCAACATCCTCTGCGCCGACGACATCCTCGGACTCGTCGACGATCAGGAAAGCGGGCAGCAATGCCGCATGGCGCGCCAATTCCATCGCCGCCCTGGCAGCAGCCGGATCGCTTAGGGGTTCGCTGCGAAACGGTCCTTTCATCGGATATTTCATGTCGAGCACCGGATCGACAATGGCGATAATCTCGGCGGCGCTGACCGGCGCGGTCAGACGGATCTGGATCGGCAGGCTGGGGTCAGCAGCGGCAAGCTGGTTGAGCAGTTTCAGCGTGTCGGCCCGGCTGGCGGAAATCAGCAGCGACACGCTGCCGGAGGAAGGCAGGGCCTGTTCGATAGCGCCGGTCTCAACCGGCAGCAGATTGAGGCGCGATTCGTCGGCCTCTACGCCGATCGGCCAGCCCCGGCGCAGCGCGTCGATCGCGCGGGCCGCCCGGCGCGCTGCCGCCTTGTCGGCCCCGTCCTGAGGCGCTGCGTTCAAAATTCGAATTCCGTGATCAGCGGCGCATGATCCGACGGCTTGCCCCAGCTGCGCGCATCTTCCAGGACGACGTGGCTCTTCGCCTTGTCTTCCAGTTCCGGGCTGACCCAGACATGGTCGAGCCGGCGTCCCTTGTCGGAGGCGCGCCAGTCCTTGGCGCGGTAACTCCACCAGGTGTACAGGCGCTCGGGGTCGGGAATCAGCTTGCGACCGATATCGACCCAGCCATGGGCATCGCGCATCCTGTAGAGATGATCGATCTCGATCTGGGTGTGGCTGACCACCTTGATCAGCGCCTTGTGGCTCCAGACATCGGACGGCAGCGGCGCGACGTTGAAATCGCCCAACAATATCGTCGGCTCCTTGAGATTTGCCGACCACTCGGTCATCCGTCCGAAGAAATCCAGCTTCTGGCCAAATTTGGGATTCAGGTCGCGATCGGGAATTTCGCCGCCAGCAGGGATGTAGACATTCTCGATACGCACGCCATTCTGCAGGACGGCACCGACATGCCGGGCCTCTCCATTGTCTTGCCAGTCAAACCGTTCATCCTTGTGCAGCGGTACCCGGCTGATGATCGCCACGCCGTGGTGCATCGGTTGGCCGTGCAGGATCTGATGGTTATAGCCCAGCCGCCGGAACATGCCTTCCGGGAATTGTTCGTTGCGAACCTTGGTTTCCTGCAAGCACAATATGTCCGGCGCTTCCTCGGTCAGGAACCGTTCGACGATGTCGATTCGGGCACGGATGCTGTTAATATTCCAGCTGACGATTTTCAGGGTATCACTCATGGCGAGTCTACTAGCCACGCTCGCGCGGAAACCCAAGCCCAAAGGCGAACGGGCATTCCGGTAATTTCGCTGGAAGTGAAAAGTAAAACCCCCACCTCCGGGGGCATGAAGGAGGTGGGGGTTAACTCGCGTTCGTCACGCAAAAGATGAATTTTGACTTTTTTGGTCAGGTAACAGGGGGAAAACCTGACTGTCTCTCTTCATCCTGTATTTGGTTATACGCCGGTGTTTCTGTCGGCAATATGAACGGATTATCGATCAGTTTCTGCTGATCGGCAGCCCGCCTCGTCTCATCGCTTGCTGCGGCTTTTTCTCCGTGGATCGGTCCAGTTGAAGCTGCTGTTGGCCACTGGCACGCCGAATTTCTGGTTGGAAAGGCGGATCGATGTACGATTGTTTTTCGAGTCCAGCGAGACCCAGCCATCCAGGCTCAATCCGCCCGGTGCGCCGGGCTTCTTGGTGAAAACCATGGTGATAACACCATATTCCGGACGCTTGGGATCGCTGACTTCCACGCTCAACACAGCGGGATTGCGAGTCGGAACGATTTTGCCATATTTCGACAGATCCCGTTCGGGATTGAGCAGCGCCGCCAGCGGGCTGTTGCCGATCGGCCAGCGCTGTACCTGGTTGACGTCATAATCGATCATGGTCAGGGCTTTGCCGTCACCGACGATCAACAGGTTGGCGTCCTTTTGATATTGAAACCGGATCTTTCCCGGCTGTTTCAGGATCAGTTTCCCGGTTATCATCTGCCCGCTACGATCGGTCTGGGTGAAATTCGCGGTCATCGTCGACATCGACCGCAAATGGTTCGATATTTTGGCGAGACTGTCGGTCGGGCTCTGCTGAGCAGTGGCCGGCACGGTGGCGGTCAGGGCCAGCGGCGCAGCGATCAGGGCGAAACCATATTTCAACATAAAAAACTCCAGATTATCCAGATGTCCGCCTAGCCACCAGCGATTGAACAATGGCTTAATCACTCTGTCAGGAAGAGGGTTACAGCGGTTCGCCATTTTGATCGCGCAGCACTTCCCGGCGACCGATATGGTTGGGCGGGCTGACAAAATCATCCTCCTCCATCCGGTCGACGATCCGGGCAGCGGTATTGTAGCCGATCCTCAACTGCCGTTGCAGCCAGCTGGTCGATACTTTCTGGCTCTCGAACACGATCTGGCAGGCCTGCGCATATTGCCGGTCTTCCTTGCTGTCGCTGAGATCGGCGCCATCGAGGGCAAAGCTGCCGTCCTCCGGTTCCTCGGTGACAGCCTGGATATAGTCGGGCTGGCCCTGCGACCGCCAGTGGTCAGCGACGCGCCGCACTTCGTCGTCGGAGACAAAGGGGCCGTGCACGCGGGTCAGCTGTTTGCCGCCCGGCATATAGAGCATGTCGCCCTTGCCCAGCAGTTGCTCTGCACCCTGTTCGCCCAGAATGGTGCGCGAATCGATTTTCGAGGTGACATGGAAGCTGATCCGGGTCGGCAGGTTGGCCTTGATCACGCCGGTGATGACATCGACCGAAGGGCGCTGCGTTGCCATGATCAGATGAATGCCGGCCGCACGCGCCTTTTGCGCCAGCCGCTGGATCAGAAATTCGACTTCCTTGCCAGCGGTCATCATCAGGTCAGCAAGCTCGTCAACGATGATCACAATCTGCGGCAGCACTTCATAGTCGAGCTGCTCTTCCTCATAAATCGGGCGAGAGGTTTCCGGATCATAGCCAGTCTGTACCTTGCGGCCGAGCGGCTGGCCCTTGGCTTTGGCCGCCTGCACCTTTTCATTATAGTTGGCGAGATTGCGGACGGAGAGCGACGACATCATCCGATAGCGCTCTTCCATCTGTTCAACCGCCCATTTCAGCGCGCGAACGGCCTTGGCGGGTTCGGTCACAACCGGCGACAGCAGATGCGGAATATCATCATAGGTGCTGAGTTCCAGCATCTTCGGATCGATCATGATCATCTTGCACTCGTCCGGCGTCAGCCGGTAGAGCAGCGACAGGATCATGCAGTTCAGGCCGACCGATTTACCGGAGCCTGTCGTACCAGCGACCAGCAGATGCGGCATCGGTGCCAGATCGGCGATCACCGGATCACCGGAGATATTCTTGCCGAGAATGATCGGCAATTTGCCACCCTGCTCGGCGAAACTGTCGCTGCCGACCATTTCGTGCAGCACCACCATCTCGCGATTGGCATTGGGCAGTTCGATGCCCATGACCGTACGTCCCGGAATAGCGGCAACGCGCGCGGACAGAGCCGACATGTTGCGGGCGATATCCTCGGCCAGCTGAATGACCCGGCTTGCCTTGATACCGGGTGCCGGTTCCAGTTCGTACATGGTGACGACCGGGCCAGGCCGAACGGCGTTGATCGTGCCCTTGACGTGAAAGTCATCCAGCACCGATTCCAGCAGCCGCGCGTTCCGTTCCAGGCCCGCCTTGTCGACTACATTGCTATTCTGTTCCGGGGCAGGGGTTAGCAGATCAAGCGGCGGCAACACATAGGGCCCGAAGAAATCACCCTGCTTGGCTTTGCTGGCTTTCTTTGGCGGCAATGCGCGGTCGCTGATCTCGGGCGGTGGCCGGGTGTCGGGCTGGACCGATTTGCGCGGCGCCGGTTCAGGCTTGGCCTTCACCTTGGCTTTGGCCCGCTCCGGTTCGATCACCAGATCGTCGTCTTTTTGCGCAAAGGGACTTTTGATTGTCGGCAATTTCAGCGGCGCGCCGGAGAATAGCGGCCGGTCGAGCCGCAGGCTGATATAGCCCAGGACAAGCCCGCTGGTGAGCGTGAGCGCGATCAGCAAACCGGAAATCAGGCCGCTCCAGGCGGTCGACATGGCGTTGAGCCCAGCGCTGGTGCCATTGGCAATCAGCATGCCGGTGAGGCCGCCAAGGCCCGAGGGCAATTCCATGTCCGGCTCCGGAAACCACAACGCCAGTCCGGTGCCGACGAGCAGGGCGGCGAGCAGGCACAACAGCAATTGTTTTTTCCAGCCGGGTTGCGGAATATCGCGCCACAGCCGGTTGGCCAGAACCAGCATCAGCGGCAGAAACAGAACCACGGGCAAACCGATCAGCAGCAACAGCAGGTCCGACAGATAGGATCCGAAAACGCCCATCCAGTTATGTTCGACGCTGCCTGCCGATGTGTTGAAAGACGGGTCGCTGGGTGAATAGCTGGCCAGCGCCAGCAACAGGAACAGGGTCGCCAGAAATATCGCGATGGCTCCGATCAGGGCACCGCTGCGCAACAGGCTGAGGCGCATGATCTCGCGCCAGTTTGCTTCATTGGCTTTATCCGCCATCATATACTCCCGTGCGTCACCCCAGCCACAGGCGCGCATTAACTATCTGCTCCTTTGCGCGAATCCGGGACTCGCCGTCAAGTTTCTTGGCGATATTTTAGCGGATTTGCCTTTCTTTCCGGGCCGTCGATGCCTACCTGTTACGTATATTATGGCTCGGAAAGGCGGTCTCCATGGGAATTGATTCTCGGAAAAGCGATATCATCATATTGGGCGCAGGGATGATCGGCCTGACGCAGGCGCTGACCCTTGCCGCGCACGGGCTGCAAGTGGCGATCATCGATCGCGCTGAACCGGATGATTTGCTCAATCCGCAAAATGATGCGCGCGTTTCCGCGATCAACAGCGCCAGCTGGAACATGTTCGACGCCATCGGGCTGGCCGAAAAGCTGCGGCCCAATGGATGTGATATCGAAAAGATTCTGGTCAATGACGGTCTGAAGCCCGGCACCCTCGACTTCGTACCGGGCGAGGGCGAGGGCCCGATGGGCATCATGGTCGAAAATGCACTGTTGCGCCAACTTCTGTTCGAGGCGGCCCAGGCGCACGACGCGATCAGCTTCCACCTGTCGACACAGGTCGCTTCGTGCGATCGCAGCGGACATCTCGTCGAGGTCAGCCTTGAAAATGGCGAACGGCTTTCCGCTCCGCTGCTCGTCGCTGCCGATGGCCGGGGCAGCCGGATGCGCGAGGAAGCCGGGATCATCATGGCCCACTGGCAATATGACCACAGCGCCATCGTCTGCAAGATTGCGCACGAAAAGCCGCATGCCAATACCGCATATGAACTGTTTTTTCCGTCCGGTCCCTTCGCGCTCCTGCCAATGCTCGACGATGCCGATGGCAAACACCGGTCAGCCGTGGTCTGGACCGTCTCGCGTAAGGACGGCCCCGCCTATACCAGGATCAACAAGCGCGCTTTTGTAGCTGAAATGATGAAAAAGACCGGCGGCTTTCTCGGCGAGATCGAGTTGCTTACCGACCGCCCGACCTATCCGCTGGGTTTCCATCACAGCTCCCATCTTACCTCAGAACGGCTGGTGCTGATCGGCGATGCCGGCCACGGTATTCATCCGATTGCCGGGCAGGGGCTCAACCTCGGCCTGCGCGATGTTGCGGCGTTGACCGAATGTCTGGTCGAGGGCGCGCGCACCGGCCTAGATCTGGGCGATGCGCAGATTCTGGCCCGCTATGACCGCTGGCGCAGCCTCGACAATATGATGGTATCGGCAGCCACTGATCTGCTGACGCGCCTGTTCGGCCTTCCTGGGGAAGCCTCCTCGGCGATCCGCCGCATGGGAATTGGCCTCGTCCAGCGCATTCCGCCGCTCAAGGCGCAGTTCATGGCAGAAGCCAAGGGCGAAACCGGCGATCTGCCGAAACTGCTTCGCGGTGAACTGGTCTAGACGCTAGCGCGAGCCCTGGCCGTCATCGATCTTGATCACGGTACCGGTCACTGCGTCCGAAGAAGGCGACACCAGATAGAGCAGGGTGCTGTCCATCTGCTCCGGCTGGCCGAGACGCTTGCGCGGGAAATTGACCGAAAAATCCCCAGCGCGCTCGATCATCCCGTCGGCCATGTCGGTGGCGAACAGGCCGGGCGCAATACCATTCACATTGATATGAAATTTTGACCATTCCACCGCTAGCGTTTCGGTGATCCGCACGACGCCGGCCTTGGTGGTCGAATAAAGCGCTGCTCCGCCGCCACTATAGCTGGTCGCAGCGATAGACGCGATATTGACGATCCGTCCGGGCGCTTTGTTGGCGATCAGCGGGCGAGCAAACTCGTTCGACAGAATGAACACGCTGCGCAGATTAGTATCGAGCACGTCATCGATCAGTTCCGTCGACATCCTTGTGGCATGTTCGGCATCGACGATGCCCGCGTTGTTTACGAGTATATCAGGCTGTCCGAGAGAATTGGCCACGGCTGGAATGATGGCCTTCAATTGTTCGGCGTCGCGCACATCAAGCGCAAAGGCTTCTGCCGTTCCACCATCCGCGCTGATCTCGGCGACCAGATCGTCAAGCTTGTCCTTGCGGCGGGCGGTACAGGCAACTTTCGCCCCGCAGGCCGCCAGTATCTTGGCAAAGCGGCGTCCCAGCCCGGCGGACGCGCCAGTCACAATGGCCGTCCGGCCTGTCAGATCGATAGAAAAATTGGGTGTCGTCATGTCCGGGCATCCTCTGATAATTTTTGCAGGGGATGCCCGGAATGAAGGAATAAGCGCAAGCGCTAATTTAGTTGTTCAGATCATCTTCCGTGATCGGAACAATCTTGATTTCAACCCGGCGGTTGGCCGCCCGGCCTTCTTCGGTCGCGTTGCTGGCGATCGGCTGGCTTTCACCATAGCCTCTGGTCGCCAGACGGGCGCGCTGGACGCCACTGTTCGCCAGGAAATTGGCAACCGCGTCGGCGCGCCGTTCGGACAGCGCCTGGTTATAGGCATCGCTGCCCGTGCTGTCGGTATGGCCGAGAACGTCGACATAGCTCTTCTCATAGCGAGAAAGCGTGTCCGCGACATTGGCCAGAGTGGTCTGGAAGCTCGGCTGGATCGCGCTGCTGTCGACAGGGAATGTCACGTTGGATGGCATGTTCAGGATCAGATTGTCGCCTTCGCGCGTGACATCAATGCCGGTTCCGGCCGTCTGTTCGCGAAGCTTCTTTTCCTGCTCGTCCATATAATAACCGATTCCGGCACCAGCGAGACCGCCGAGGCCAGCACCGACGATCTTCGCCGTGCGATCGTTGCGGCCACCAAGGACATCACCGAGCAGATAGCCGCCGACGACGCCGCCAAGTCCGCCAATCGCAGCTTTTGATATGGTCCGGTTTCCGGTCTCAGGATTGGTTACACAACCGCTGGTCAAGGCCAAGGCGCCAATTGAAGCCGCTGTAATAATTGATTTTCTTATCCGCATTTTGTTTCCCCTCTAAGGTATTCCTGTTCGCTTATGATAACACTTGGGCGATCACAAGGTTCCGCCTAGCGGGAGATAAATGAACCGCGACTGACAGCAAACTTGAGATTTTGTAAAACTTGCTGCTAAAGGGCCTATGGCATTTCGCCCTTTCAATGGACATTATGACACCCTTTCCCTGGTTTGACGTTGCGATCATAATTATACTGGTGCTGATCAATGGCGTATTTGCCATGTCGGAGCTGGCGATCGTTTCAGCGCGCAAGGCGCAGCTGCATGGCCTGGCGGACCGGGGGAGCAAGCGGGCCAAGGCCGCGCTTCGCCTCGCCAGTGACCCGGGGAAATTCCTCTCCACCGTCCAAATTGGAATCACCCTGATCGGTATTCTTGCCGGCGCCTATTCCGGTGCCAGCCTCGGCAGCCCGGTGGCGGAGCGCCTGGAGGCTCTGGGCATGGGTGAGGAACTGGCGAGCCGCGCTGGCTTTGTTCTGGTGATCGGCCTGACCACCTATGCTTCGCTGGTGGTTGGCGAACTGGTGCCAAAACAGATCGCTCTGCGGTCGTCCGAACGCATTGCCCTGATCATGGCCCAGCCGATGGAATTGCTAGCCCGCATTTCCGCGCCGCTGGTCTGGCTGCTCGACAATAGCAGCGCCCTGATTTTCCGCCTGATGCGGATCAAGCGCGAGCAGGTCAATCATGTGACCGCGGAAGAATTGCAGATGGTCTTCGCCGATGCGATGCGATCCGGCGTTATCGAGGAGCATGAACGCGCCGTGATGGCCGGTGTCGTTCGCCTGGCCGATCGACCCATTCGCGAGGTCATGACGCCGCGTACCGAGATCGACTGGCTCGACATCAATGCGAAGCGCGAGGATATTCACAAGCTGCTGATGGAATCCCAGCACAGCCGCTTTCCCGTGGCCGAACATTCGGTCGATGAAATTCGCGGCGTGGTTCGGGCCCGCGATATCGTTGCCGCGCAACTGGGCGGGGACAAGCTGGATCTGCGCAAGCTCATGCGTCCGCTGGAAAAGGTGCCGGACCAGCTCGACGCGCTCGACGTTCTCGAAATATTGCGGGAAACCCAGGTGCCGATGATCCTGGTGCACGACGAATATGGGCATTTTGAAGGGATCGTGACGCCCAATGACCTGCTGAGTTCGATCGCTGGCGAATTTGTCTCGGACCAGGATGAGAAAACCCAGCGCAGCCTGATCGAACGGGCCGACGGCAGCTTTCTGGTCTCCGGAGCCATGGCGATCGACGCGCTGGCGGAGCGGCTTGGTCTGCGGCTGTCCGAGGACCGCGACTATGCCACGGTCGCCGGCCACGCGCTGGCCCAGCTTCGCCATCTGCCCGAAGAAGGCGAAAGCTTTGAAGACCAGGACTGGATTTTCGAAATCGTCGATATGGATGGCCGCAAGATCGACAAGCTGATCGTCCGGGCCAGCGACCCGGAGCCGGCGGACTGACCGGGGTCGGTCAGGGCCGCGTGCCGGACTGCCGGGTTAAAGCTTGCCGTATTTCTTTTCGAATCCGGCGATATCATCCTTGGCAAGAAACTTGGCCTGATCGATCCAGGCGTCTCGCGTGATCCGGCCGCTGAACGTATCGAGATATTGATCGACCTCGGCGATTTCAGCCTCTTTCCATTCGGCAATCTGGTCAAAGCGGGTCACGCCCAGACTGATCAGCAGCGTGTTCAGTTTCGGTCCTACGCCCTTGATCAGCCGCAAATTGTCGGGCTCTCCGACCGCTGCCGGTATCTGCGGCTTGCCTGCTGCTGGGGCCGCGACCGGTGTTTCTTCCTCTTTCGGTTTGGCGGCCGCAGGCGCGACCACAGGCTTTGGTGTCGGGGCAGGCGCAGGCTCTGCGGCTGGTTTCGGCGCAGGGGCAGCGGGTTCGGGCGTCGGGGTCGGGTCGGCTGTCCGAACCGGTTCTCCGGCTTTTTCCAGCAGTCCGTCGTCCGCTGAAAAGCGGTCAACCGCAGACGCTTCACGGCCAGTGACAGCCCAGACGGCGAAAGCCGTGATAATACCGATTGCCAGTGCTATGACATACAGCAGCCAATTGGCTGAAATCAGGGTAATCATTGTCTCAAAATCCCGTTCTGAATTTCGTTGTTTGCGATGTCCGGCTAAAGATCATCATTGCTGCGGCCCCAGATGAGCCAGCCGATGGCGAGGCCAATTGCAAAAGTAGCCAGCAGGAGCAACAGATTTTCAAGTAAAAGTGGCATCGATCATTTTTCCCGTTGCGCTTTGACATCACCATTCGCTGAGCCGTTCGCTGGCCCGATTTGGAATTCGATCCGTCGGTTCTGCGCATCAGCAACAGCATCCGAACCCTTGGCCCGCGGACGGGACGAACCGTAACCCGTTGCGGTGACGAGGGTTTCCGGGATGCCACGCTCGGCCAGTCCGGCCTTGATGCGATCGGCCCGTTCCTGCGAGATGACCCGGTTGACGTCGCTATCGCCATCGTCGTCGGTATGGCCCTCGACCGCTATGGTCACGCCATCGCAAGTTTTCAGCGCCGCTGCGAGTTCGTCGAGAATTTGCTTGGACTCGAGCGACACATAGGCGCTGCCGGAGCGGAAGCTGATTTGCTTGGTATTCAGGACCTTGTCGACACCGGCCTGACATTCGGCGATTCTGTTCTGAGCGGGAGTTTCGGTAGCAGCGGGCCGCTCTTCGGCCGCGACTGCTGGAGCGGCTTCCTCGCCCTTCCAACGCGCGCTCGAAACCCCAGGGGTCGCGGCGACCACTTCCAGGGCTTCCTGCTTGAGACCGTCAGGCAGTTCGCCATCCAGAATGGCGGCGCGGGAAAGCGGCGCGTGGGCAAAGCTGACCGTAGCCGTTTCCAGCCCGCGCGCTGCCAATTCGGTCTGCGCTTTTTGTTGCAGGTCTGCGATAAAGGTTTCGCCGGTGGTCCAGTGGCCGACGACCGCCAAAAGCGCTGTCGCCGCTGCTCCGATCAGTATCTTGCTGCCGCTTTTCATTCGCTATCCCCAGTCCCTTTTGCCAGCCCACGGCCATCGTTCAAACGGGCTATCGAAAATGCCGGATATCAGTGCTTAAGTCCAGCAGGCTTGCGCTCGAAGTCCCCACTGTCCGGCCTCATCCTCCTGCTATGCAGCAAAAAGCCGCTAGAAATGGTTAATTTTATTTTTGCTTCATCCGGCATCGCTCGTTCGCTCCATCAAATGCATAGGATCAGGATCCGCTGGCTCTTTCGCTAATGACAAACGCAATCGGGGAAACTAACAGGCGCCCATGGCTTATTTGCGCGCCATAATCCACAGAAACGGCCCGTTGGCAGCCTTGCTGCTTGCGGCCAGTTTGCTGTTCAAGCTGCTCGTTCCGGCGGGATATATGGTGTCCAGCGAAAATATGGTGCTCACCGTGATTATCTGCTCGGATTCCACCGGCGAGCAACTCACCCAGCAGATATCGATCCCGGTGAAGGGCTCGCCCGGACAAGAGCATGAGCCCGCCAAGAGTAAATGTCCGTTCACGGCCTTGACCA
This sequence comes from Sphingopyxis sp., assembly GCA_002733865.1. Lineage (GTDB taxonomy): Bacteria > Pseudomonadota > Alphaproteobacteria > Sphingomonadales > Sphingomonadaceae > Parasphingorhabdus. The sequence continues at coordinate 67,988 of NVXM01000008.1, read as the reverse complement.
TGGGCGTGGTCGGCGGTGCCGATCCGGCGCTGCTGATAACGGCAATCGCCTTCGTGCTGGCGCTGGGATTTGCGCCGGTGATGACAGTCGGCGGGCGCGATACGCCCCGCCTGCGGCCGCCGTTAAGAGGGCCGCCACTGGCTGCCTGACGCAGCCATCCGGTTAACATTATCGCGTGAAACGGGCGCCGGATCGGTACGATCCGCATCGCTTCGCGCCTGAGTTCCCCTCCGATCCTGCTGCGTCCAACCGCACTAGCACATTCTATCTCCCGTCAGAATCGGATCTAAATCATGAAAACTTCCATGCTTGCGCTTGCCGCAGCAACATTCTTTGTCACCCATGCTCCTTCCGTCCTTGCCGAAGAGGGCGCGACGGCCAACGACGCCTCCAGCTCCGAAGAGCAGGCGAATCCAATGAAACCCGACACCAGTTTTTCGGTCGGCGAAATTGTCGTCACCGCCAGGGGAATGGCCGGCAGCACCGACAATGTCCTGACGTCCGTGGACCGTCTTGGCGGCGACGTCGCGCAGGACGCCGATGTCGACAATGTCTACGAACTGATCGGCCAGATGCCCGGCATCTTGGTGACCGACTTCAACCAGGGCACCACCAACGGCAAATTCTCGATGCGCGGCTTTAATGGCGAGGGCAATATCAACGCGGTGAAGCTGCTGATCGACGGCATCCCCTCGAACAACAACTCTGGCAACATGCCCTATATCGATATGGTCTTCCCGCTCAATATCGCCGGCATCGAGGTTGTGCGCGGCACCTCCGATCCGCGCTACGGACTGCATGCCATTGCCGGCAGCGCCAATATCCTGACTCGCTCGGGCGGCACATTTCTGGACGGGCGCGCCTCGGTCGGCAGCTACGACACATATGAAGGCCAATTGGTCGCGGGCCTGGAACGGGGCAATCTCACCCAGAATTACCAGATCGCCTATCGCTCCAGCGATGGCTACCGCGACCATGCCGATACAGAGCGGTTCAGCCTGTCGGGAAAATGGGGGCTGACACTGGGTGAGGATGTCAAGCTTGGTGCCATTGCCCGCTATTATGATGCGGACGCAGAAGAGCCGGGCTATCTCACCTTTGCCGACAGCCGCGCCAATCCGCGGATGACCAACGCCTATAATGTCTCAGACGGCGATACCCGCGCAATGCAGCAATATGCGGTCACCGCCGACGTGAGCTTTTCCAGCGATCTCGACTGGTCGAGCATGACTTACTACAACCGCCTCCGCGATGATCGCTATGTCAAATATTCCGTGGGAGCGTCGCAGCAGCGCCGTCTCACCGAGGAAGACCATTATGGCCTGTCGTCGGCTTTGCACTGGCACAGCGCCATTTCCGGCGTCCCGTTCATGTTCGAAGCGGGCGGCAATATCAAATGGCAGGACAATCGCTCCGCTCGCTGGCTGGCGGTCGAGCGCGTCCCGACCAGCCAGACCCGCGACCAGCAGTTCGATCTTTCGGTTGGCGGTGTCTATGTGCAGGCGAATATCGAACCGGCAGACTGGCTGCGCATCACGCCCGCTTACCGGATAGACTGGGTCGGCGGCAATTTCAGCAATCTGCTGAACAACACGACCGCGCCGATCAACGATTATGGCAGTATCGACCAGCCCAAGCTGTCTGTGGCCGTCTTTCCGGCCGATGGAGTGACGCTCTATGGCAATTGGGGCAAGACCTTCCAGATTGGCCTCGGATCCGGCGCCTATCTGATCCCGCCCCGGCAAGTCGACCTTGCGCCATCGATCAACGAAGGCTGGGAACTGGGCGCCAAATATCAGTTGCGCGACACGGTTGAAGGGCGGGTGGCCTACTGGCAGCAGAGCGCGACCGGTGAAATCGCCCGCAAACTCAACGATCCGCTCGGCGATTTCGAAACTGTCGGCGGCACCGACCGCGAGGGCATTGACGTCCAGTTGCGTGTCAAACCGACCGCAGAACTGTCTGTTTGGGGTGCGCTTTCCTGGCAGAAAGCGGTGATTGCGGTCCCGACACCGGCAACGCCGCAATTGGCAGGGAACGAGCTCAGCCACACGCCGCGCTGGCTGTGGTCCGGCGGCATCGAATATGCGCCAGTCGAACCGCTGACCCTGTCGCTGACCGGCCGCGGCCAATCCTCCTACTATCTCACCACCGCCAACGCCGAAGGTAAGTGGGGCGATCTCGCGGTCTTTGATGCCAGTGTTGCGTATCGGTTGAACGAGACTCTGGAACTCGGGCTAGCCGTCAAGAATCTTGCTGGCAGCTATTATGAATATGTCTGGTGGGACGGTGCACAGACGTTGCACAGCCCGGCCAATGGCCGCAATGTCACGGCCAGCGCGCGGCTGCGGCTCTGATGCAGGTCAGGGGAGACCGGCTGCGCCACGGCGTGCGTACGCTGCACCTTTGGTTGGGGCTGGGCGTCGGCGGCCTGCTGGTGATGCTGGGCCTGACCGGTTCGATTCTCGTCTTTTACCCGGAGCTGGATGCGCTTTTGCATCCGCAGATCCGGGTGGAGGCGAGCGATCGGCCAGCGCGCGAACCCGACTGGGACCGCGCGCTGGCCACCGTCCGCGAGGCCTATCCGGACAAGAGCGGACCGTGGCGGTTTGAGCTGACCGGTGAGGCGGGCGCGATTCCGGCGCGCTATTACAACCCGCCCGAGCGCGCCGGCTATGCGTTCCGCCCAATGATGGTCTGGCTGTCGCCCGATGGCTCGCGCGTATTGCGCCGCGATTATTGGGGCGAATATGCGATGACCTTCCTCTACGATCTCCATTACCGGCTGCTTCTGGAGGAAACCGGTGGCACCATCCTCGGCTGGCTGGGCTTTATCCTGCTTGCCTTGTTGCTCAGCGGCCTGTGGGCATGGTGGCCCAAAGGCTCGTGGACAAAGGCGCTGCGGCTCAAGCTCAATGCCCATCCCCAGCGCAGTTTGCGCGACTGGCACAAGCTCGCCGGCTTGGGGGGGGTGCTGTTTCTGGTGATGTTGACCGTGACAGGGATCATGCTCGCGCTACCAGAGGAAAGCGATGCCGTGCTCGCTGCCACGGGCTTGCCGGTCGATTCCATGCCACATGTTAATGCGCCTCCGCAACCAGATGCGCGGCAGGTCAGCGTGGCGGAAATCATCCGCAATGCCCGGTCCGCTCTGCCCGGCGCGCGGGTTGCCTGGATCGAAACGCCGCCCGCACAAGGCGGCATCTTCAAGCTGCGGATGCAGGCCCCCGGCGACCCCAGCTTCCGCTTCCCGCACAGCTATGTCTGGCTCGACAGCGCCAGCGGCGATGTGATGGCCGTGCAGGATGCGCGGCAGGCGCAAGCCGGAAGTATCATCAACAACTGGCTGCACCCGCTACACGAAGGCTCTGCGGGCGGTCTGGCCGGGCGGTTGCTCGTGGGGTTCTGCGGACTGCTCCCGGCCGTGCTGTTCGTCACCGGCCTGACGCGATGGCGAAGCAGAAGACGAGCCTGTTCGCTGCCGCAGGGAGGTGCTCAGAACGGTCCTGTCCGATCGACTGAACCCCGCCCTGCGGCAGGGCACAAGCAGCGGCAAAGCTAGCCCTCGCTTGCTGCTGCCCAGAGCGATCCACAGAATGATTTACATTCGCCACCGTTCCGATAAGCTGCGTTTTTTCAGAGGGGGACTGATGGTGAAAGCAGACAAGAATTTGCAGAAATGGTCCGGCCGACTGGCTGTCCTGCTGGCGGCGAGCATACTCTCCACCCAGCCCGCCCTTGCACAAGATACCGCCGCTCTCACCCCGCACCAGCAGCTGGCGCGCGATATCTACCGCGATGTGATCGCCTTCCGCACCGCTCGCGGTCAGCAACAGGTGCCGGCGATGGTCGCCTATCTCGTCGACCGTTTTAAAAAGGCCGGCTTCAGCGATGATGATATCCAGATCACCGACTATGACAGCGACGGCGAGAAAACCCAGGGCCTGATCGTCACCTACCGGGCGAAGCCGGGCAGCAGCAAGAAGCCGATCGTCCTGCTCGGCCATATGGATGTGGTCGACGCGCTGGCCAAGGACTGGGTCCGGCCGCCGTTCACGCTGACCGAGGAAGAGGGCTATTTTTTTGGGCGCGGCACCGACGACAATAAATATGGCATCACCAATCTGACCGCCACTCTCCTGCGCCTGAAGCAGGAGGGCTGGCAGCCATCGCGCGATCTCGTGCTTGTCTTCTCCGGCGACGAGGAAACCGGCATGGTCTCGACCAAGGCCCAGGCCAAATATGTTGCGGAGAATATCAACCCCGAAATCATCCTGAACAGCGACGCCGGCGGCATTGCGCTGGCCGAGGACGGCACGCCCGTGGCCTTTCGCGTGCAGTCGGCGGAAAAAACGTTCGCCACCTACGAACTGACCGTAACCAACCCCGGCGGCCACAGCTCGCGCCCGCGCACCGACAACGCCATTTACGAACTGGCCGGGGCGCTGGGCAAGATTGCCGCTTACAAATTCCCGGTGCGGGCCACCGATCTGACCAGAAGCTATTTTGCCACCGCTGGCAAGCTGACGCCGGGAGAACTGGGGCAGGCGATGCTGCAGTTTGCGGCGGACCCGTCGGATGAAGCCGCCATTGCCACGCTGCAGGCCAATCCGGAAACAGTCGGCACGCTCGGCACCACCTGCGTAGCGACGATGCTGGAAGCTGGCCATGCCGAAAATGCGCTACCGCAATCGGCGACCGCCACCGTCAACTGCCGGATTTTCCCGGGCGAGGGCGCAGCGGCGGCCGAAGCGAAGCTGAAAGAAGTCATCGGCAATGATGATGTCACGTTCAAGTTGATCACCGATGTTACCGAAAGCCCGGAATCGAAGCTGCGGGACAATGTGAAGGCTGCGCTGCGTTTCAGTCTCGACAAAAGATATCCCGGCATGACAATCCTGCCCTATATGGAATCGGGCGGCACTGACGGCATGCATTACCGCACCCTTGGCTATGACACGGTGGCGCTGTCCGGTGCCGCGATGAAAGCGTCCGACATGTTCGCTCACGGCCTCAACGAACGTCTGCCGGTCGACTCCTTCTATGGCGGTCTGGACCACTGGTACTGGATTTTGAAGAAACTGGCGGAGTGAGAAAGATATTCCTTCGGATCAGGGCGCAGGCCTGACCACAAAGCGCCAGCTATAGCCGCGATATTGGGGGATAAATTCGCTGTGTGTGCCCATTTCGCGATCCAGTTCGACCAGAAAAGAATGCATTTGCTCGCGCGGCTCTACATGAAATAGCGCCAGCCATTGCTGCAGTAAGGAACGGAAGGCCGAAGGCAAACGTTCCGCTTGGCCGAAATCAACAATGTGCAATTCACCGCCCGGCTCGAGCAGCGTCAGCGCCTCCCGGATCGCGCTTTGCCAGTCAGGGATCATCGACAGGCAGAAGGACAGGAATATCCGGTCGAATGTACGGATTTTCAATGGCATTGCCAGCGCCGGATTTTCAGCATCGCCGTGGAACAGCGTGATGCGGTCTTTCATTCTGCTCTGCGCGAGATTCTTCCGCGCGGCCTTCAGCATTTCCGAACTGATATCGAAGCCATAGAGCTCCGCTTCCGGCCAGACCTTCGCCGCCTGCACCAGATTGCGCGCGGTGCCGCAGCCGATTTCCAGTACCCGAGCGCCGGGTGGCGGAGCCAGTGCCGCGATCAGTTCGTCCCGGCCAAGCAAATAATATTTGCGGGTCAGGTCATAGATGCGGCTCTGGCTGCGATAGACACGGTCCATCAACTTCGCGTGACGCTCGCTTTGGCGCTTGCGCAATATATCTTCCATCAGACTCATTTCAGCCGGTACAAGTGCATCGCGCCATAGATTGCCGAGCGGTCCTTGCGGGTCAGCGCCTGCGATAGGTCCGCGTCATAGTCCCAGGCCGAGAGCAGTTCGTCTGTAACCCGGCCCGGCAGCAATGTCTCCTCAGCGGCGGTCCGGAACAGTACCCGCGCGCCCGGCTTTGCGGTCCGACCAATCTCGCTCCACAGCCGGTTGAGCTGCTGGTCGGTCATCCAGTCCTGCGCATCCAGCAATACATAGCGATCCAGCGATCGGGCGTCCTGACTGGAAAGAAACTCGATAAAATTCTGATGCCGTATCTCAAGCTTCTGGCTGCGTTCGCCCAGCCAGGCAAAGCTCGCTGCTTCCAGATAAGGCGGCACCGATCCGGGTTCGGCGCTCTGATAGGCGCGGCCAAAGGCCTGCTGCGCGAAATAATTGTCGGCGATGGCAAAATCGCAGGCCAGCTTGCGGGTGCGTTCATGGAGTACATCGGCCATATGGCTTTCGCCAGCCAGCGCCCGATATTGGGCCGGGGGAATGCCCAGGCCAAACAGCGCCATCGGATTAGAGCAGAGAAATCGCATCAGCTTTTTCTGAAACAGCGGGCCGATATGCCGGTCGAACAGGTCGATCTGTTCTTCCCGCGTCCGGGCTGCCATCATCAGCGAGGGCCGGGCGCCGCCCAGTCGTCCGAGTATATGCACCAGCCCGATGAAATTACCGAGCAGGCCCTTGCGATAGAAACCCCTCGCAAACCCGTTGATCCGCCGCTGCCCGAAATGGTCGCGACCGTCCCAATATTTGCGGCTCGCCGCATCGAGATGGGGCCGCAGCCGGTCGCGATAGAGAGCGAGATTGTCCTTGCTGTTCGCCTCGCCAAAGAAGCGGAAAAACGCCTCATGACTGTCCAGCTGCTGCGCCGCCACCGATTTCAGCCGATTGAGCGCGATATGGGCGGTGTTGAGATCGACTGCGGTGATCTTGGCAGGATCGGCGCGCAGATAGGAGAGCGCGTTGCAGCCGCCGCTGGCGATGGTCACAATATGATGGTCCCGCCCGATATCGAGTGCCTCCATATCGGCGACCGGGTCTTCCCAGATCTGCGGATAAACAAGCCCCCGGAACATCAGCGAGAAGGTGCGTTCCAGCAGCCCCGCCTTGCTGCCGCGATTGGGCAGGATCGCATCGTTCAATATGGTGGACTGTTTCACAGAACCCGCGTGCACATTCATGACATCTCTCCGGTTGCCTGATGGATTGTCGGGGACTTAGGCGGCTGCGGTGACGCGAGCGTGACGGGGGTATGACAAGTTTGCGACGGGCTGTGCTGTATCCGGTCAGCACGCTAACCTAGGTTATTGAACAAAGCGGGAACATCGCTTAGGCAGGACCGATGTCCAAGCTCTCCCGATCCGAAAAACTGGCGATTCTGGCGGATGCCGCCAAATATGACGCCTCCTGCGCCTCCAGCGGCTCGGTCAAGCGCAATTCTCTGAAATCCGGCGGCGTCGGCTCGACCGGCGGCATGGGCATCTGCCACAGCTACGCGCCGGACGGGCGCTGCATCTCGCTGCTCAAGATCCTGATGACCAACTATTGCATGTTCGACTGCCTCTATTGCATCAACCGCTCGTCGAGCAACGTCCGCCGCGCCGCCTTCACTGTGCAGGAAATCGTCGATCTGACGCTGGATTTCTACAAGCGCAACTATATTGAGGGCCTGTTCCTTTCGTCCGGCATCATCCGCAGCCCCGACTATACGATGGAGCAGCTGGTCGAAGTCGCGCGACGATTGCGGGTGGTGCACCGCTTTGGCGGCTATATCCATCTCAAGACGATCCCCGAGGCTGACCCCGACCTGCTGAAACGCGCCGGCCTCTACGCCGACCGGCTTTCGATCAATATCGAACTGCCCGACGACGCCTCAATTACCCGACTGGCCCCGGAAAAGGACGGCAAGCTGATCCGCAAGACCATGGCCAATCTTGGCCGGCAGGTGAGTGAAGCGAAGGCAGAGCGCAAGAGTTCGCGCAAGGCACCACTCTTTTCGCCCGCCGGTCACAGCACCCAGATGATCATCGGGGCCGACGCCTCCGACGACACGAAGATCCTCACCACCAGCAACGGGCTCTACGGAAGCTACGGCGTGAAGCGGGTCTATTATTCCGCCTTCAGCCCGATCCCCGACGCCAGCAGCACGCTGCCGGTGCAGGCACCGCCGCTGATGCGCGAGCATCGCCTCTATCAGGCCGACTGGTTGCTGCGCTTTTACGGTTTCTCGGTCAGCGAGATCATGCAGGGCGGCACTGCCGGCCAGCTCGATCTGACAATCGACCCGAAACTCGCCTGGGCGCTGCAAAACCGCGCGTGCTTTCCGCTCGACATCAATCGCGCCGACAGGGAAAGCCTGCTGCGCATTCCCGGTCTCGGCGGCAAGGGCGTCGGCAAGATAGTGCAAGCCCGGCGCTATTCGGCGCTGCGGCTGGCCGACCTGGAGCGCATCTGCCAGTCGGTCAAAAAGATATTGCCGTTCATCACCGCCGCCGACTGGCACCCGGGCAAGCAGCTGGACTCGCTGAGCCTCTACGACCGCCTGAAACCGCCGCCCGAACAGCTTGATCTGTTTGCCGCATAGGAACGAGCGGATGGCGGCAGCGACTCTGGACAGCAACTATCGCATATCGCTGGCGAGCGAGGTCGATGTGGATGGCTGGCGCAGCCATGCGCGGGCGCTGTTGCAGGCCGGTGTCCCGCCCGATCGCGTGACCTGGACAGTGGCCGGCCGCACCGATAGCGGACAACTGGACCTGTCGGGTGCGGCAGCGGCGTCTGAACCACCCGAACATAATATCGATCGCCCACCGCCACCCATCCGCATCGCCAAGCCGCTGCTGGCGCTGATCAACACCGGCTTGCTGCACCGGAACGAAGACCGTTTCGACTTGGCCTACCGGCTGCTCTGCCGCGCGCAGTTGGTGCCGCGGCTGCATGACAATCCCGCCGATCCGGACGTGCTGCAACTCAACCGCTACGCCAAGGCCATCCGCCGCGACATCCACAAGATGCACGCCTTTGTCCGCTTCCGCAAAATCGGTGAAGGCAAGGGCCGCGAGCAATTTGTCGCCTGGTTCGAGCCCGACCATCATATTACCGCTGCCGTCGCCCCCTTTTTCCGCAACCGCTTCACCGGCATGGACTGGCTGATCGTGACGCCCGAAGCGAGCATCGCCTGGGACGGCCAGGCGCTGGCGGTCGGCCCCGGCGGGAGCAAGGAGGATGTGCCGCAGGAGGATATGGTGGAGGCGGAATGGCGCACCTATTACGCTCATATTTTCAACCCCGCACGGGTCAAAATCGCCGCGATGAAGTCGGAAATGCCGATGAAATACTGGAAGAACCTGCCGGAAGCGGAGCTCATCCCCTCGATGCTGGACAGGGCCGCAGCGCGGGTCGACGCGATGGTGGCGCAGCCTAAAGACAACCTGCCGCTGGCCGACCCCGGGGTCCCCTCCGCTGCCGAACCGCCATCCTCGCTCGATCAGCTCTACCACCGGCTGGAACGGGCGAGCGATGCACCGCGCCAGAATTTCTCGGACCGGCTGGTCCGCGGGGCAGGGCCGCAGGACGCCCGGATCATGATCATCGGCGAGCAGCCCGGCGATCAGGAGGACCGGCAGGGCCAGCCGTTCGTCGGCCCGGCCGGCCAGATGCTCGACCGCGCGCTCGCCGAGGCCGGGCTCGACCGGCAGCAGCTTTTCCTGACCAACGCCGTCAAGCGGTTCAAATATCGGCAAAGCGGCAAGCAGCGCATCCACGAGACGCCCAATGTCGGCGAGATCAACTATTACCGCTGGTGGGTCGAACAGGAAATCCGGCTGGTCGCTCCCCGGATCGTCATCGCCCTCGGTGCCACCGCTGCCCGCTGTCTGACCGGCCAGCCGGTCAAGATCGCTCGCCACCGCAGCGAAATCCTGCCGTTCGCCGCCGACCGCTCGCTACTGATCACAATCCACCCCTCCTATCTGCTGCGCATTCCGGATGAGCAGGGGCGACAGGTGGAATATGCGAAATTCGTGCGGGATCTGGAATTGGCGCGGCACGCCTCGGTCGACCGCGATCCTGCGTAAAAACGCCGCGCGCAACCGCTCCCTCCCGCCCAGAAATGATAGTGACGGCTCCCGCTTTCCTATGCACGGCGCGCCGAGACGCTGGCAAACTCCCTTGCCTCCGGCTAAAGAGACAGCCAGCCGGTAGCGCCCTGCCGCGTTGCCCCAGAGCAAGACGACCGCAAACAACAGGAGAAATTTTTGTCTGATCCCGTCACGAATGAGGTTGCCCCGAAAGAAGACAATGCGCGCATAAAAGTCAATCCACCGGTATTTTTCGTATCAGCGGGGCTGATCCTGGCATTCGTGCTGTTCGGGGCCTTGCTGCCTGAGCGTGCGGGCCTGGTGTTCGGTCAGATACAGGCGCTCGTGGTTCAGGATTTCGGCTGGTTTTACGTGGCGGCGGTGGCCGGCTTTCTGATCTTTGTCATCTATCTGATGCTCAGCAGGCACGGCGAGATCAAGCTGGGACCGGACGACAGCGAGCCGGACTATAGCTATATCTCCTGGTTCGCGATGCTGTTCAGCGCCGGCATGGGCATTGGTCTCGTGTTCTTCGGCGTCGCCGAACCGATCCAGCATTATGCCAATCCGCCGGTCGGCGTGGGCGGCACTGCCGATGCGGCGCGGCGGGCGATGACGCTGACTTTCTTTCACTGGGGCCTGCATGGCTGGGCGATCTATATTATCGTCGGCATGTCGCTCGCCTATTTCTCCTACCGCCGCGGCCTGCCGTTGACCATCCGCTCGGCGCTCTATCCGCTGATCGGCAAGCGCATCTACGGTCCGATCGGTCATGCGATCGACATTTTTGCCGTACTCGGCACGATCTTCGGGGTGGCGACGTCGCTCGGGCTCGGCGTGCTGCAGGTCAATGCCGGGTTCAACTATCTTTTCGACGCGCCGGTCAACAGCTCGGTGCAATTGATGCTGATCGCGTCGATCACACTGCTGGCGACCCTGTCGGTGTTCCTCGGGCTCGACCGGGGCGTGAAGCGGCTGTCCGAGATCAATATCATATTGGCCATATTGCTGCTCCTCTTCGTGTTGTCCGTCGGCTCCACGGTGTTTCTGCTGCAGGCGTTCGTCCAGAATGTCGGCACCTATCTCGGCGCCGTCGTCAACCGCACCTTCCGCATGTACGCCTATGAGCCCAATCCGTGGCTGGCCGACTGGACCCTCTTCTACTGGGGCTGGTGGGTTTCCTGGTCGCCCTTCGTCGGCATGTTCATCGCCCGCATTTCGCGCGGGCGCACCATTCGCGAATTCATCGGCGGTGTCCTGCTGGTGCCGGTACTGTTCACTTTCCTTTGGATGACCGTGTTCGGCAATACCGCCATCGATCTCGACATGAGCGGCGCTGCCCCGATCGCGCAAACCGTTGCCAACAATCTGCCCGTAGCGCTGTTCGAGACGCTCGCAGCGCTGCCGCTTAGCGCCATCACCTCGCTCATCGCAACGCTGCTGGTGATCACCTTCTTCATTACCTCCGCCGACTCCGGCGCGCTGGTGATCGACATGATCACTTCCGGCGGAGCGGAAAATCCGCCGGTATGGCAGCGGATTTTCTGGGCGGTCTGCGCGGGCGTCATCGCGTCGGTACTGCTGGTCGCCGGCGGACTGGAAGCGCTTCAGGCGGCTGTCGTCACCAGCGCGCTGCCGTTCACGGTGATCCTGCTGTTCATCTGCTACGGCCTGTTCCGGGCCTTGCAGATGGAGCAGCAGGACGCGTCGGGCGATCTGTCGATGGCCGAATCCGCGCCTCCCGAGCCGGAGCGCAGCTGGCAGCAGCGACTGACCTCGATCGTGCACCAGTTCGGAAAGTCCGATATTGAAAAGTTTCTTGCGGCGACCGCACGACCGGCGCTGGAAGCCTTTTCCGACGAGATGCGGGAAAGCGGTTTTGCCCCCGAACTGGCCGAGGATAGCGATGGCCTCCGTCTCACCGTTCCGCATGGCGAGCGCGGCAGCTTCCAATATTCGATCCGCAGCCGACCGTTTTTGGCGCCGAGTTTCGTCTGGGCGGAAACCCGCAAGACCCAGGAAACCGAGCCCCGTCATTTCCGCGCAATGGCCCGCACCTCGGAAGCCGAGACGCCGCATGACGTGACCGGGTTTAGCCACGACCAGCTGATCAACGACCTGCTCAACCGCTACGCCCGCTTCCGGCATACACGGCGGTTGTCGTGACGCTGGATAGCGCAGCGATCAGGCAGGCCCAGGAAGACAAGGGGCTGGCCGAAAATCAGGCGGCAATCGCTGCCCACAATTAACGGGGCGCAGAGAGCGGCCCCCTGCTGATCCCCGATTGGGCCGACGACAATGGCACTGTTGTCGCCTGTTGCGCAACAGGCGCTATTTTGCTATAAGCCGTGAATGGAGATTCGGAATATCCGGCACAAAGGTCTGCGCAACCTGGTTGAGAAAGACAATCCGAAAGGTTTGGCTCCACCATATATTCCAAAGATCAGGGCAATCATGGCCTTTCTGATCGACATGGAAGACGTTGAAGAAATTTATAACCTGCAAAAGTTCAAACCGCATTTGCTCGGCGGCGACAGGGCAGGGACTTACAGCCTGTCAGTCACACCCAATTGGCGGATCACGTTCCAATATGACGACAAAACAGACGAGCTGTTCGATGTCGATTATGAAGATTATCATTAGGATAAGGAAAGGGAAAGCATGGCGATCAAAATAGGCATGAAGCCGGTCCATCCGGGCGAATTTATCCGGCAGGCGATCCTGCCCGATGAGCTGACCGTGACCGATGCGGCAAAAATATTGGGCGTCGGACGTCCCGCACTGTCAACATTACTAAACGGCAAGGCCTCGCTGTCGCCGGAAATGGCGCTGCGGGTGGAGAAAGCCTTTGGCGTGAAGATGGACACGTTGCTCCGGATGCAGGCGCGCTTTGATGCGGCGCAGATGCGGGAGCGGGAAGGGTCGATTAAGGTCGCGGCTTTCCGATATGAGGATGCGGCTTGAAGGGAGAGGGTGTAATTCCATCGGAATTCCGGAATGAAACTGTCATTGCCCTAATGCAAAACTACACTGTCGCCCAAACCCAGTAGGATGGAAAGGATTGCCTGCGATGCAACCAAGTATGGTGTGAGGGGTGTCAGCCACAGATCCCCCCTTGCGGTTGAACGCTGGGCCGCTAATTTCGACCATCATTGCAAATATCCATGACCGAAGAGAAAAGGCCTCCACCATGTTCGCGATAATGAAAGCCGCTACGTCCGCCTGCTTGCTGCTCGCCACGATCGCAGTCCCGATCACAAGCGCCAGCGCCAGTGACAAGCCCATTCTCGACGCCGTTGCCGCCAATGGTGCAGAGCAGTTGCGATTGCTCGAAGCGACGGTCAACCAGAATTCCGGGTCGCTCAATGTCGAAGGAGTCCGCAAGGTCGGCGAAATCTACCGGCGCGAACTGGAGGAAATGGGCTTTGCGGTTCGCTGGATCGACATGCCGGAATCGATGGCGCGCGGCGGTCATCTGGTCGCCGAACGCGATTTTGGCGAGGGTCCCGACCTCCTGCTGATCGGCCATCTCGACACGGTGTTCGAACCCGACAGCCCGTTCCAGCGCTTCGAGCGCGATGGCGACAAGCTGCGTGGCCCGGGCGTCGCTGACATGAAGGGCGGCAATGCGGTGGTCATCTATGCCGTGCGAGCCCTGCTCGATGCCGACGCGATCAAGGGCGGCAAGCTGACAATATTTTTCACCGGCGACGAGGAGAGTACCGGCGCGCCGCTCGCCGAGGCGCGCAAGGACCTGATCGCTGCCGGCAAAGCCGCTGACTATGCGCTCAATTTTGAAGGCGGTAGCCCCGAATGGGCCGTGGTTGGCAGGCGCGGCTTCTCGAAATGGAAGCTGGAGGTAACCGGCAAGCGCGCTCATTCTTCAGGGATTTTCAGCGACGAAAGCGGCGCCGGTGCCGCTTTCGAAATGGCGCGCATATTGAACCGCTTCTACGGCGAGGTACGCGGACCGTTCGGATTGACCTTCAATCCCGGCATGGCCGTTGCCGGATCGGCGATCACCCCCGTCGGCAGCACCGGTGCGTTCACGCTCAGCGGCAAGGACAATGTGATCGCTGAAACCGCGATCGCTTCGGGCGGCCTTCGCTTCATGAACGAGGCGCAATTGCGCGCCGCGGAAAATCTGATGCGCGGGATTGTCGAGGACAGCCTGCCGCTGACCAAGGCGACGATCACCTTCGAGGACCGATATCCCGCGATGGAATTGACCAAGGCGAACGAAGCGCTGCTCGACCGGCTCAACGCCGTGCACGCGCGTCTCGGCCTCGAACCCGCCAAGCCCTCCCCTCCGGAAGGCCGCGGCGCGGCGGACATCAGCTTCGTCGCCCCCTATGTCGCCAGCATGGACGGCCTGGGCGTCTCGGGCACCGGCGCGCACACCGTCAACGAAGATATGGACCTGACCAGCCTCCAGCAGGCCACGCAACGCACCGCCCTCCTGGTGGCGGATTTGCTGGCGAGCGATCCGGTAAAGTGATGTTCCCCTCTCCCGTGAGGGAGTTTGGTTCTGCTGCAGGTAAAACATGCTCCCAGCATGTTTTAGAAGTGATCCGGGGGATCGCTTCGACCTGAAGCCGAACCAAACTGGTTGTGGAGACTTGGCAGCGTGCTGCCTAGTCGAAGCTGGGTGAGGGTGTACTGACCGTTGTGGCAGAGCAGCCGACCAGCGGAACACCCTCATCCAACTGCATCTAGCCGCCTGCGCTGACGCTTCGGCTCCAAGATTTCGTATCCTTCTCCCTCGCGGGAGAAGGTGGAAAAAGCGCTGTCCTACACCCACCTCAACGCTCTATTATCGTACTGCTCCGCGCCATGCGCGGGGCAGGCTCTTTGACAATCTGGATATTATCGCGACACTGGCGGCTGCGTGGGTGTTTCTGCCGGACCGGTTTGAGCGGCAATCTGGAAGGTTACACTCGAGGGCCGGTTGTTTCCCTACAAAGCTCAGAATTCTGCGGCCTGGGGGCAAATGTCACAGAAAATAAAACTGGAGGCTTTTGTCAAGTTGACGGCGGGACGCAGAAATGGCCAGGCTCACACAAAGTCACAAAGCACAATCCCTTCGCGCCTTCGTGTCTTCGTGCGCGTCCAATAAACCCGCCCACCATGAACAGACCGCCGCTAAAACTTACTCGCCGCTTCCCGAGCAACCTCGCGCCAGCCAATATCGCGCCGGCAAAACCCGCTTGCGAAATCGATCTGGTCAACCGCCGCATAAGCCCTGGCCTGCGCCTCAGTGGCATTCTCCCCCAGCGCCGTAACATTGAGCACGCGGCCGCCATTGGCCACCAGCGAACCATCGACCTCGGCAGTCCCGGCATGGAATATCTTCGCGCCCTCGCGCTCGGCCCGGGCCAGATTCTGGATCTTGCCGCCTTTCTCGGGCGTTGCCGGATAGCCTTTCGCCGCCATCACCACGGTCAGCGCGGTTTCCGGGGCGAACGCAGGAGCGCTGGTCTGGGCGAGGTCGCCGCGCGCGGTGCGCATCATCAGCTTGGCGAGATCGTCCTGCAGCCGCATCATCAGCACCTGGCATTCCGGGTCACCGAAACGGGCGTTATATTCGATCAGCTGCGGCCCGCTTTCGGTCAGCATCAGCCCGGCGAACAATACGCCGCTGTACGGCGTGCCCTCGGCGGCCATGGTGGTGACGGTTGGACGGATAATTGCGTCCATCACCCGCTGTTGCAGCTCGGGGGTCAGTACGGGGGCAGGGCTGTAAGCGCCCATGCCGCCGGTATTCGGGCCGACATCGCCATCGCCGACGCGCTTGTGGTCCTGCGCGGTGCCGAAGGGCACGACATTCTCGCCGTCGGTGATCGCGAAGAAGCTCGCTTCCTCGCCGGTCAGAAATTCCTCGATCACCACCGCCGCGCCAGCCTCGCCAAAGCTGCCGTCGAACATGTCGCGGATCGCCGCCTCGGCTTCGTCGCGGGTTTCGGCGATGATCACGCCCTTGCCGGCGGCCAGACCATCGGCCTTGATCACCACCGGAATGGCAAAGCGGTCGAGCGCGGCCAGCGCATCGGCGGCGCTGGTGGCACGGACATAGCCGGCGGTCGGGATATGGGCGCGGGCGCACAGATCCTTGGTAAAGCCTTTCGAGCCTTCCAGCTGTGCCGCTGCCTTGTCGGGACCGAAGACGAAAATCTCGGCGATCCGCAGGCTCTCGGCGAGGCCGTCGACCAAGGGCGCTTCCGGCCCGACCACAACCAGATCGATGTCCTTGTCACCGCAGAACAGGATCACTTCTCCGTGATCGGTCACATCCAGTTCAACCAGTTCGGCATGCTGGGCAATGCCGGGATTGCCGGGAGTAGCATAGAGTTTCTCGAGCGAAGGGGATTGCGCCAGCTTCCACGCCAAGGCATGTTCGCGGCCACCCGAACCGATCAACAGGATATTCATGGACGATTCCCTTTCACTAGACGCGAAGCTCCTAGCCGAGAGCGGGCAGGGTGACAACGCCCCGCCTTTGTCGGTCTCGGAAATCTCCGGCGCTCTCAAGCGGGTGGTCGAGGATCGCTTCGGCTATGTCCGGATTCGCGGCGAAATCTCGGGCTTCAAGCGCGCCGCCTCGGGCCATGTCTATCTGGCGCTGAAGGACGACCGGGCGGTGATTGACGGGGTGATGTGGAAGGGCAATGCCGGACGGCTACCGTTCCGCCCCGAGGATGGCATCGAGGTCGTGGTCTCGGGCAAGCTCACCACCTATCCGGGCCGCTCGAAATATCAGGTGGTGATCGACAAGATGGAGCTGGCCGGCGAGGGCGCGCTGATGGCGTTGTTCGAGAAGCTCAAGGCTAAGCTGCTCGCCGAGGGCCTCTTCGACCAGCAGCGCAAGAAGCGCATTCCCTTCCTGCCGAAGACGATCGGCGTGGTCACCTCGCCGACCGGTTCGGTGATCCGCGATATCCTCCACCGGCTGGCGGACCGCTTCCCCAGCCATGTCATCGTCTGGCCGGTGCTGGTCCAGGGAGAGGGTGCAGCGAAACAGATCGCGCATGCCATTCGCGGCTTTTCCGATATCCAGCAGGGCGGCCCGGTGGCGCGGCCGGATCTGGTGATCGTCGCGCGCGGCGGGGGTTCGATCGAGGATCTGTGGAGCTTCAACGAGGAAATCGTGGTCAGGGCTGTGGCCGATTGCACGATCCCGATCATCTCCGCCGTGGGGCATGAGACCGATACAACGCTCTGCGATTTCGCTGCCGATCTACGCGCGCCGACCCCCACCGCCGCGGCGGAAATGGCGGTGCCAGTGCGGACCGAATGGCTAGTCTCGCTGGGCGAGACGAAGTCGCGCATGGCCCGGGCGGTGCAGCGGGGTCTGCTGACGGCGCAGGAGCGACTGGAGACGCAGCGGCGGGTGATGCCGGCGCTCGCCGATCTGCTGCGCCCGCACCAGCAGCGGGTCGATGAGGTCTCGGAGCGGATGAAATATGGCATGAGCCAGAATATCGGCCACGCCCGCAGCCGTTTCGCCAGTAGCGCCGGCGCGCTTCGTCCGTCGATCCTGAACCAGCGCCTGGCGCGTTCGCAGGAACAGTTCCGCCGCCTCGAACTGCCGGTTTCGCTGGTGCAGCGCCCGCTGAGCGACGCGCAGCAGCGGCTCGACGCGCTGTGGCGGCTGGCACAGCAGGTCTCGCCCGATGGCCCGCTCAAGCGCGGCTATGCCCGGGTATCTGCCGCCGACGGCACTCTGGTCGGCAGTCGCAAGACGGCGGCAAAGGCCGGCAGCCTCAACCTGCATTTCGCCGATGGCACCATCGGCGCGCAGGTCACCGAAGCGCGTACCGTCGCCAAAGCCGCCCCGAAAAGCCCGTCGAGCCGCAACAAAAAACCGGCGGATGACAGGCAGCAGGATTTATTCTAGGGAAATCCGCGATATATTGGATCGGGTGACGATTACAGAGCCCGGTAAATCGCAGGTAAAGGCTTGAAGGAGTATAAGCGTCCCATGTTAATGTCCAATCGCAATAAGGTAGCAAAGCTGCACTATATGCCGAACGGCTTCCGCCCGCTGACGGCGGGGGACCATGTCCTGTGCGCCGTGACCGGTGAAGCGATCCCTCTCGACGAACTCCGCTACTGGAGCGTCGAGAAGCAGGAACCCTATGCCACGGCGCAGATCTCCGCGCGCGCGCATCTGCCCAAAGGCGAACAGTGATCCGGCCTTTCACAATTGCCGCTGGCGCGTTGACCCTCGCCGCTGCAACCATTCCGGCGACCATGGTACAGGCAGAAGCGGACGAGGCCGAAGAGTCGGCATTCCGCGAAGCGGTCAAGTTCGGCTTCACCGGCGAAGCGATCCAGGGCGGCGTGATGATCGGCGATGCGCCGGTCGGCACCCGCAGTCTGACGTTCGAGGGCGAGGCGATCCCGGTCGACGAGGACGGCAAGTTCATCATCGCCTTCAACCGCGATGCCGGTCAGGCCGCCAATCTTGTGGCGACGCTGGACAATGGCGAGATGGTCCGCAAGTTCATCAATATCGCACCGCGCAAATGGCAGATCGAACATGTCAGCATCAACCGCCGTGCCACCACCCGCAGTGCGGCCTTCCTTGCCCGGCGCGGTCCGGAGCTGGAGCAAATCCACGCCGCCCGCGCGTTCCACAGCGGCAGCAAGGGCTGGCGCCAGAATTTCGTCTGGCCGGCAAAGGGCCGGATATCCGGACAGTTCGGTTCCCAGCGCATCTATAATGGCGACCCCGGCAGCTATCACAGCGGCATCGATATCGCGGCGCCCACCGGCACTTATTATGTCGCGCCCGCCGACGGTGTCGTGACGCTGGCTGCGTCCAGCCCGTTTACGCTGGAAGGCAATCTGCTGATGATCGACCATGGCATGGGCCTGAACAGCGCCTTTCTCCACAGTTCCGAGATATTGGTGAAAGAAGGCCAGCACGTGAAGCGCGGGGAACCGATCGGCCGCATCGGCTCCACCGGCAGCGCCACTGGCCCGCATCTGCACTGGTCAATGAAATGGAACGACGCCCGCATCGACCCGATCCTGCTGACCGGGCCGATGGAGTAGCTCACCTTTTCTGCGCGTGATTAATCGACGATCCGCTTGACCTTGAAGCCTCTGCCGTCGTTGACCTTGGCCATGAAGCTGCCGAGTGCCGCCCGTTCAATCACAATGCTGTCGCCGGCCCTCGGTCGCCGCATGGTGCTGCGCGGCGGATCGGTCTGCTGCCAAATCGCGCCATCTTCCAGACGGATCACCCATTTTCCACCACGCGTCTTTCCTGCAGACTTGATGGTTCCATCAACCGCTTCAATTTCGCCGCCTTCGTCGCCGTCACCATCGAACAGCTTGATGCGGGGCAGCGACAGACCAAACAGACCGCGCCGCGCCTCGCGGACCTGCTCGCGATCGGCAATGACGACCTGATTGCTCGATTGAGCGGTTTGCAGAGCGGTAACTTTTTCATCATAGCAAGCCAGCCTGGCGGTCGGCTCGGCAATGTCCTTGCAAGCGACCAGATCGGTATAGATCGCAGGGGGTGTCGTAAGCGCCTCCCGTCGATCCATCTCCTGCGCAGTCGCAGGGGCACCGAGGCCGCCTGCTGCCAGTGCCACTGCTGAAAGCGTGCTGGCTAAAGACCATTTTGAACTGACCATTCCCGTCTTTCCTATCCTGTTATTCCGTTTCATGGTGTCACATTAAGCAGTCGCGCCAGCCTAGGCAATCGATTGTTCCCGGTGTCCGGACGGTTTGCCGGAACCAGATAACCGCTGAAGCCGGGGGGCCGAATCCGGCCCTTTTCCGGACCTTTCTCACTGTGACAAAATAGTTACAATCTCTACAAAATCCGCCGTTCAGGCTGAACAGAAGCTTTACAGCACCGATGCCTTGTTGCAATTGACCCTCAACTCGGTGGTCGACTCCGTGCGTTTGGGGCGCGCAGATTGCCATCGGTCAACAACCGGGGATCGGCCATAATGGCCAACCTCTCCAGAATAAGGGACTGGATTACATGAGAAAATATTCAAACCTAAAGGCATCTGTTGCACCTATGGTGCTCGGACTCGCTATGGTTTCGACGCCTGCATTTGCTCAGGACCAAGACGTTCAGGAAGCAAGCACAGCATCTGAAAGCGTTATCGTTGTTACGGGTTCGCGTATCAGCAACCCAAATCTGGAGCTTTCTAGCCCAGTTGGCGTGGTGACCTCCGAAGAACTCGAATTGCGCCAGACCAATACGGCTGAGCAGTTCCTGCGCGAATTGCCATCGGCTATCCCATCAACCGGTTCTGCAGTTAACAACGGCAACGGCGGTTCGTTCTTCGTCAACCTTCGCGGCATCGGCTCGGTTCGTAACCTGGTTCTGCTTGACGGACGCCGGTTCGTTCCTGCTGACACGACAGGCCGCGTCGACCTTAACAACATCCCGCTCGCTGTTATCGAACGTACCGACGTTCTGACCGGTGGTGCTACCACCACTTATGGTGCCGACGCGATCTCGGGTGTTGTCAACTTCATCACCAAGCGCGACTTTGCCGGCATCGAGGCGAATATCTCCGAGCAGATCACCGAGGAAGGTGACGGCAACGTTTTCCGTGCTGACCTGACCATCGGTGCGAATTTCGATGATGGCCGTGGTAACGTCGTATTGAGCGTCGGCTATCAGGATCAGGATCCTGTGCTTCAGGGCGACCGTGCTTATGGTGCCGACAATGTCGGTTCCTTTTCCGGTCAGGCCTCTGGTTCTTCCAACGCCGTTCCTGCAAACATTATTTTTAATGCGCTGACCGACCCTGCTAGCATTTGCGATGATACCCTGTTTACAGATCCGGCAAACTGTCCGTTGGTCGTGGGTAGCGTAAACCCCGCGAATAACGGTCGCCGCTCGACGTTTAATGGTTTTGGATATACCAATGGCATTGCTGCGCAGATCAATCAGACGGGTGACGGGCTGGAATCTTCATTCAATCCAAATCCTTTCAACTTCAACCCGCAGAACCTTTATCAGACGCCGTTTGAACGCTTCAATATCTTCGGTTCGGCTCGTTATGAAATCAACGAGAATGTTGAGCTCTATT
The DNA here is from genome assembly GCA_002733865.1 of Sphingopyxis sp. Taxonomy (GTDB): domain Bacteria; phylum Pseudomonadota; class Alphaproteobacteria; order Sphingomonadales; family Sphingomonadaceae; genus Parasphingorhabdus. The sequence goes on along the minus strand of NVXM01000008.1, from coordinate 47,003 downwards.
CGCAGGCCGTTTTCTCGAAGAACACCGTTGCGACGAAAATCGCACCTGGTGGTTCGTTCTTCAACGTGTATCAACTGAACTTGAATAACCCGACCATTCCTGAAGCGATTGCCCAACAGTACGGTAATGGTATCGGCTTGTTTGGTGCTGCTTACACTGCGGCGCGGAATACTCCGTTTGGGCCGACCTTGCCGGATGGTACCGCAAACCCCGACTATTACGAGTTTTCTAGCCAGGTTCGCCGTCGTACGGTTGAAATTGGTACCCGTGATTCGAGCTATACTTCAACGCTCTTCAACTTGGTTGTAGGTGCTCGGGGCGCCATCACCGACAATATCAGCTATGATATTTCCGGAACTTATGGCGAAAGCGAGCGGATCCAGCGTCAAAGCGGTTTCGCACGCTTCAATCGTCTGCAAAACTCGCTGCTGGCCCTTCCAGATGGAACCTGTGTCGGTGGAGATGGCGACGGTTGTGTTCCGATCAACCTCTTTGGTAGTGAAGGCAACCTCGGCCCGGTAGCAGCACAGGATTATGTCTTTAATCTCACGCAGCAAGTTATTACCGCTACGACGATCGCAACTGTAAACGGTACAGTGACCGGCGATCTTGGCTTCGGTTTCTCGGAGACCCCAATCCAGTTTGCTGTTGGCGGGGAATATCGTTCATTCACCGCAACACGCCAGTCTGACGAAGCTTCGCAGACCCCCGGCGCAGTTGTTGGTGGTGGCGGTGCCGCTCCGGACATTGACGGTCAGTATGACGTATATGATGCGTTCGGTGAAGTTAGCATTCCTATCTTCGAAGGCGAATCGTTTGCTGAAAGCCTGACCATCGATCTCGGTGCGCGTTATTCGGACTATTCGACTGCTGGTACCGAGTTTACCTGGAAAGCGGGCGGTGCCTGGGAAGTTATCCCTGGTCTGACCTTCCGTGGTAACTACCAGCGTTCGTCGCGTGCGCCGAACATCGGTGAATTGTTCACGCCTGTTTCGACCGGGTTGAGCAACCTTGCGAATGATCCATGCCAGGGCCCTGTCACGGACGCCGATGGTGTAACCACCGGTAGCGTTCCAACGGGTAATCTGCTTGCCGCTTGTTTGGCTCAGCTTCCTGCCGGTTCGCCCGGAGCAGCTGCGATCACCAACGGAACGCTTGCGCCACCGGCTGCTGGTCAGATCAACGTCACCACTGGTGGTAACGTGAATTTGGGTACGGAAATCGCAAAGACCTGGACTGTTGGTGTGGCCTTCCTGCCAGACGCTATCCCAGGTTTCGCGATCACGGTTGACTATTTCAACATCAAAATCACGGATGCTGTATCTGCACCAACTCCTGGTGATGCTGTCGCGGCGTGTTTCGACAATCCATCGGCTTCAAACCCGTTCTGTGGTCAAGAATTCATCTCGCGTAATCCGTTCACGGGCGGCATCGACGGTGACCCGGCTACGACAAAGGGTCTGGTTCTTCAGCAGAGCAACTTGGGTAAAATCGCCACCGATGGTATCGACGTGAGCATGCGGTACAACACCGAACTCACTGACATGATCGGCCTCGGACTATCCTTTGACGGAACGTGGACGAACAGCCAGACGTTCCAGGCTACGCCAACGAGCATCGATCGCGAATGCGTCGGCTTCTACTCGGTAAACTGTGCTTCGCCACAGTCCGAGTTCAGCTTCTCGCAGCGGACCTCGCTGACATTTGACCAGGATTATACCTTGTCATTGCGCTGGCGTTATCTGAGTGCGATTGAGCAGGAGCCATTGGATAAGGTCAACAACGGCCCGGCCTTTATCGGTAACTCGCCATTGTTCGGTGACGTGGACTTCACGAAGATCCCGGCGGAAAGCTATTTCGATCTTTCCTTCCAGTGGGATGTCAGTGAGAATGTATTGTTCACGCTTACCGCTCAGAACCTGTTCAATAACAAGCCAACAATCGTCGGTAACGACATTGGTTCAACATCGTTTAACAGCGGCAATACCTACCCATCGTCTTACGATGCGCTGGGCCGTCGTTATGGCGCGAGCGTTAAGTTCTCGTTCTAATCCAAAGATTATAATGATCACAAAGAGGGCGGTTCTTCGGAGCCGCCCTTTTTTTGTCCATAATTGAAAATTTGCCTACTTTCTGATATGGAACGATATCCAGAGAGGAAATATTATGAAAAACTTGGCAAGTTTATTGAGTATTACTTCGCCGGCCATTACCGGCGTGATCTTCATAACAATGGCCCAGCCGGTCGCTGCAAGTGCCAGCGAAGCTCAAGCGAACGATGCAAAAACTGGTCAGGAGCGCATCACTGATCGACGGCATCCTGATTATGTGCGCTGTCGAAAGGAGCCAGTTATTGGATCTCTTGCTCGGACACGCAAGATTTGTATGACCAACGAGAAATGGGCGGAATATTCTCGAAAAGGAAATGCAGAGGCTCGGCAATTTGTCGACGGCACTGCGGTAGGGACGTCTGACAGCCGGTTTCCGATTGCGCCGTCAGACAGTTCCCGTCCCTGACAAAGATACGCCGAACCCGGCTGTTACAATATTTTGGTCTCTTGGCGCTGACCCATGAGAGGATTTGCATGAAAAAATTTCTATATTCATTGTCGCTTGGCGGATTGGCGACCTTATTGATTGCTGCTCAGCCTGCAATCGCGTCAGGAGACAAGGAATCTCCCAAGGATGAAGCGGATGACTCGCATGTGCCAAAGAGGATCACTGATCGCCGTCATCCCGATTATGTACGTTGCCGGCTAGAGCCGATTATCGGGTCCCTGGCCAAAAAGCGGCGGGTCTGCATGACCAACAGCGAATGGGCCGCCCACATACAGGAAGGCAACCGCCGATCCAATCAATTTGTATCTGACATGGATGGGGGACTGCGAACGGATGTCCAGTAAAAACCAACCAGCGACCTGAGGTTCGCTGTTAAGGCTATCTTTTAGATGCTATTGCCCAGAGTTCGCTGCGTAGCGTCTCGTTCCTGCAGGCAGACAAAGCCGATGCTGTTACAAGCGGCGCTTTTACGGAGCGCAACTTGCAATGATTTCGCACCTGCGGTATGAATTGGACAAATATCGGCCCTTTTGGAGAAATTCGATGAAATATTTTTCTCTCGCACCCGCTCTGGCTTTCGCCTCTGCTCTGGCCTTGGTGGTTCCTGCACATGCTGCGGACAAGAACTCCAAAGAGGGGGCAGAAGCGAGCCAGAAATCCAAAAAGCCCAAGAGGATAACGGACCGCCGTGATCCGAACTATGTTCGTTGCCGGTCCGAACCTGTGATTGGTTCGCTTGCGAAAAAGAAGCGTATTTGCATGACCAATGCGGAATGGGCCGAATATGTCCGGAAGGGATCTCGGGAATCTCAGGAGTTCGTAGATGGTCTGCAGTCTGGGATGGCTGAGAGCAACTGATCTTCGTTTCCAGAAACGGACGTTATCGCAATAATGCGGATGCCTGATCCATTTTGATGTCCTGGCTGTCTGCCACGGCGGAAGTCCATTTGCAGACCATCTCGATTTCGGGACCATGGAGAGCAGAAACTTCTTTTTGTTCACGATGTCTGGCACTGGCATCAAAAACCGATCCGGACTTCGCCTGATCCAGCTTCGAATGGCTGGTGAATGCAGGGCCTTGAAGTGTCTGCGCAATTTGCGTGTCGTCCATATCGAGAGCGAACAATTGATTTAGCGATTGCAGCGTCGCCTCCTGCATTGCCAGGAAGCTGTCGCTGTCCAGCGTTTTGACCCGGTCAGGACCGATAGTCTCGATGATCTTTGCAAAAGCCGCGTGTTGCGAGAGCCAGCCAATCGCGGCCACCTGCAGATCGGTGAGCTGCAGCAGCTGCTCTTGCGAAAATCCGCCGACGGCATAGCCGTCTTTCAACGTCCCGATCAGCACGTCACGCACCCAGATGCGTCCCCACATCTCCTTTTTTGCGATCGACTGGAGATAGGACTGCAGTGGCGCGTATAAGAGCAACGCCTTCGATTCCGGCCGTAATTGCAGCGAAGCTATAGCGAGCGGTGTGCAGATATTGGATGGCTTGATAATGACCGCGCGGTCATCGCCCATTGGTCTGGCCAGAAGCTCCAGCGACTTGTCGAGCACTGCCGCCAGCTTCTGCCGGTCTGCTCCGCGGCGGCGCCAGCCGATCATATCATTGAGAATCACTGGCTCCTTCAATCCCATCGAAACGCCGGGGATATCAAACGCCCGCGCCATCATCGTCGAACAGCAATAAGCCGAATGGAATATGAAATGGACAGGCACAGTCGGTATTTCCGCCTTGGCGAGATCGGCTCTGCTGATCAGTTCATAGTCATGCACATTCGGCAAATGCTCGTCGGTAATGAATGTGCTGGAGCGATGTACGTCCCGCGGCACGTGGACAAACCGGAAACCATCGGCGACTTCATCGTAGCGGTGCGCCAGATAGTCAGCGTCGTCAATGATCTCGGTCTGTCTCGCAGCTAAATTCATCGCCGCTATGTGCCTGTGAGGGCCGGATTGTGCAAGCCTAAGCTGCCTCTGCCGATACCGGCTCCATCTTCAGCGCACCATCACCTTCATCGATCTTCACAACACTGTTATCCGGAACCTCGCCCCGCAGGATCAGATCCGCCAGCGGGTCCTGAAGATATTTCTGGATCGCCCGCTTCAGCGGCCTTGCGCCATAGACCGGATCATAGCCAACCCGTCCCAGCCAGCGCCGGGCAGCGTCGGTGAGGTCCAGTTCGATCTTCCGGTCCTTGAGCAATTTCTGTACCCGCGAGACCTGAATATCGACAATCGGCGCCATATGTTCCTCGGCCAGCCGGTGGAACAGGATGATTTCATCCAGACGGTTGAGAAATTCCGGACGGAAATGTGCCCGCACGACTTCCATCACCTGCGGTTCGACATCCTGGACCGTCTCGCCATCCTTCATGTTCGCCATATACTGGCTTCCCAGGTTGGAGGTCAGAATGATCAGGGTGTTGGAGAAATCCACAACCCGGCCCTGGCCATCGGTCAAACGCCCGTCGTCGAGCACCTGCAGAAGCACATTGAACACATCGCTGTGCGCCTTCTCGACCTCGTCGAACAGGATCACCTGATAAGGCCGCCGGCGAACCGCTTCGGTTAATACACCGCCTTCATCATATCCAACATAGCCGGGAGGAGCGCCGATCAGCCGTGAAACGCTGTGCTTCTCCATGAATTCGGACATGTCGATGCGGACCATCGCCTGGTCATCGTCGAACAGGAACCCGGCCAGCGCCTTGGTCAGTTCGGTTTTGCCGACGCCCGTGGGCCCGAGGAACAGAAAGCTGCCCAGCGGCCGGTTCGGGTCCTGCAAGCCGGCGCGGCTGCGGCGGACGGCAGCGGATACGGCAGCGACTGCATCCTTCTGACCAATCACGCGCTTGCCGAGCAGCTCTTCCATTGCCAACAGCTTCTCGCGCTCCCCTTCGAGCATCTTGTCGACGGGGATGCCGGTCCATTTTGAAACCACGCTCGCAATATCTTCCGGGGTGACTTCTTCGCGCAGCATGGCCCCCTCGGTCGCCCCGGCGGCTTCGTCCAGCGCTTTGACGAGATTGGGTATGGTGCCGTAGCTCAGCTCGCCGGCCTTGGCGAGATCACCGGCGCGTTCGGCCTGTTCCAGCTCGATTCGCGCCTGATCCAGCTCTTCCTTGAGCCGGGACTCGGCATGGATTTTGTCCTTCTCACCCTGCCAGCGCGTGGTCAGTTCCGTGCTCTGCTGCTCGAGTTCCGCCAGCTCCTTGGTGAGCGTTTCCAGCCGCCCCCTGGACGCGTCGTCGCTTTCCTTGGACAGCGCCTCGCGTTCGATCTTCAGCTGGATGATCCGCCGGTCAAGCGTCTCGATTTCTTCCGGTTTGGATTCCACTTCCATGCGGATCCGCGAAGCGGCCTCGTCCATCAGGTCGATCGCCTTGTCGGGCAGGAAGCGATCCGGGATATAGCGATGGGAGAGGGTCGCAGCGGCAACAATCGCACCGTCGGTGATCCGCACGCCATGGTGCAGTTCATATTTTTCCTTCAGCCCGCGCAGGATCGAAACCGTGTCCTCGACCGTGGGTTCGCCGATGAACACAGGCTGGAACCGCCGCTGCAGCGCGGCGTCCTTCTCGACATATTTCTGATATTCCTTGAGCGTCGTAGCACCGATGCAATGCAGTTCTCCGCGCGCCAGGGCGGGTTTCAGCAGATTGGAGGCATCCATCGATCCTTCCGAGGCACCGGCTCCGACCAGCGTGTGCATCTCGTCAACGAACAATATGATTTCGCCTGCTGCGCCCCGAACCTCGTCGAGCACCGCCTTCAACCGCTCTTCAAATTCGCCGCGATATTTCGCACCGGCAATCAGCGCGCCCATCTCGAGCGCCATCAGCCGCCGGTCCTTCAGGCTGTCGGGAACATCGCCATTGGCAATGCGCAGCGCCATGCCCTCGGCGATGGCCGTCTTGCCGACGCCGGGTTCGCCGATCAGCACCGGATTATTCTTGGTCCGGCGCGCCAATATCTGGATGGTGCGGCGGATTTCCTCGTCGCGACCGATCACCGGGTCGAGCTTGCCGTCCCGCGCGGCCTGGGTCAGGTCACGGGTATATTTTTTCATCGCTTCGTAGCTTTCCTCGGCTGACGCACTGTCCGCCGAGCGACCGCCGCGCAGCTCGTTGATTGCGCTGTTCAGGCCTTCCGGGGTCACACCGGACGATTGCAGCGCCTTGCCGGCAGCCGTTTCCTTTGCCAGCAACAGGGCAAGCAAGAGCCGTTCAACCGTGACATAGCTGTCACCGGCTTTCTCGGCGATCTGCTCAGCCTGATCAAGCATCCGGACGGCATCGTTGTTCAGCCCCGGAGTCTGTTGCGCACCGCCTCCGGAAACCGCGGGAATCTTGGCCAGAACCGCATCAATTTCCTGATGCGCCTTTTTGGCATCGCCGCCGGCCTTGGTGATCAGGCCTGCCGCCATGCCCTGATCGTCCTCGAGCAAGGCTTTCGCAATATGCGCAGCGGTAATCTGCTGGTGGCTCATGCGGATCGCGACGGTCTGCGCAGATTGCAAAAACCCCTTGGCGCGGTCGGTAAATTTCTCAAGGTTCATGGATTCATCCTGTTCGTTCTCAGTCTCTTACCCTGAATATGGTGTTGTACTCTTGCAACACAACCATGTTGATGACTTTTTCTGTCAGGGCTATATGGTGCGCGCTCTGCACAGGTAAAGTGCACACAGCTTAAGAAGCTGTCTGAGAGGAAAACATACGTGAAAACACTTAAGCGTGCGGGCATCGGGCTGATCATCATCATTATCGGCATTGCAATTGGTCTGATGGTCTGGGAACCGTTGAGCGTCACCGAATCCGCTCCGCCGCCAGCCCACGCTTATGAAGCCCGGATCGTGCGCGATGAATTCGGGGTTCCGCATATATTCGGCAAGACCGATGCCGATGTCGCCTATGGCGTGGCTTACGCCCATTCCGAAGATGATTTTTCGACGCTGCAGGAAGTGACCGCGATGACGCGCGGCCGGATGGCAACGCTCAATGGCGCGGACAGCGCGCCGATCGACTATATTGCTGCGCTGCTCGATGTGCGCGGGACCGTGAGTCGCAAATATGACAGCCTGCCAGCCGATGTCCGGGCCGTGCTCGCCGGCTATGCGTCCGGCCTCAACGCCTATGCCAAGGACCATCCCGAGGAAGTGAAGCTGGCCAAATTGTTCCCGGTCAATGGTCAGGATATCGCTGCCGGTTTTGTCCTGCGCTCGCCGTTTTTCTTCGGACTCAACAATCCGGTGCAGGCGCTGGTCGAGAACAAGCCCTTGCCGCGTGAAGGCGGTCCGCGTCTGACCGGCCAGCCGGACAAAAAATCCGTCCACCCGCTGAGCCCTGACAAGATGATTGAGGAAAAACCGGCCACCCCGGTCGGCTCCGACCCGGATGAAAATGGCTCCAATGCCTACGCCCTCGCGCCATCGCTCTCGCCCGATGGCAAGACCCGCCTGATCTCCAACTCCCACCAGCCACTGCGCGGCAATGTCGCCTGGTACGAGCTGGTCGTGCACAGCGATGAAGGCTGGGACTTCGCCGGTGCCAATTTTCCCGGTTCGCCGTTTCCGTTTCTCGGCCACAACAAATATCTCGGCTGGACCAACACGGTCAACCGCCCCGATCTGGTCGACATTTACAAGCTCACGCTGAATGACAAGAAGGATGCCTATCGCTTTGACGGCGAGTGGAAGCCGCTTGAAAAGAAACGCGTCTGGCTGAAAATCAAATTCGGTCCCTTCGTCATTCCCTATCCGCAGATCGCCTATCGTTCGATCCACGGACCGGTGATCATGAACGACAGTGGCGCCTATGCGCTGCGCTATGCCGGCATCGACGAACTCGACATGCTGACCCAATATTACCGGATCAACAAGGCGAAGAATTTCGACCAATGGCAGGCGGCGATGGCGGGGCAGGGCGTTCCTGCGACCAATTTCATCTATGCCGATGCCGAGGGCAATATCGGGCTGTATTACAACGCCATGTTCCCCGACCGCCCGGAAGGCTATGACTGGCGCGGCGTGCTGCCCGGCGACACGTCAAAGGCACTGTGGCAGAAAACCCTGCCGTTCACTCGCGTTCCCGCCATCGTCAATCCGGCATCAGGCTATGTCATGAACGCCAATAACACCCCCTATATCGCTGCCGGACCGGGCGACGAACTGAAGCCGGACAATTTCTCGCCGCTGCTTGGGATCGAGGATGATGAGACCAACCGATCCCGCCGGTCGATCGCCTTGCTTGAAGAGGCCAGTTCCGATGGCACAATCACCGATGCAGAATTGTGGGCGATCAAATATGATACCGGCTACGAAAAAGCGGGCTATGCCAAGGACTGGCTGGACCGGATAGCCGCGCTCGATCTGAAGGACAGCGCAAAGCTGCTCAAGGCGCAGCAATTGCTCGGCCAGTGGGACTGGAATCTCGACGGCAAAGACCCGGCAGACGCGCTCGCGCTGATGGTGCTGCGCCCGGCCAACAAGTCGCATTATCAGCGCGGTGAAATGCCCGATCCGCGCCAGATACTGGAGGAAACGGTCGATCATCTGACGCAATATTTCGGCCAGATTGATCCGCCAATGATGGACGTATTGCGGATGCGGCAGGGCGATGTCGATCTGCCCGTGGATGGTGGCAACGACACAATCCGCGCCTCGACCCTGTGGGATGTTGAAGAGGACGGACGGCTATCGGTGCGCCACGGCGACAGCTTCATCATGTTCATCGAGTGGGGCAAGGACGGCAAGGTCGACTCCCGCTCAATCCAGCCCTTCGGCGCCGCCACTACGAGGCCGGATTCACCGCATTACACCGACCAGATGCAGCTGTTTGTCGACAAGAAGCTGAAGCCGGTCTGGTTTGATCCGAAGGATCTGGAGAAATACAAGACGAGTGACAAGGTGGTGCGCAGCAGTAATAAATGATGTGCTCCACTCTAAAATCGGGGCTCTAACGCAATCGGTAGGAGGCAAAAATCAATCGGATCGCCGCGGTGAGTATTGTTTGTCTCAGCGGTGCGGGACTCGCTGTGGCGGCATGGCTGGCTATCTCGCACGAAAGCTCGAAAATGGAGACGCAAACGCGGTTTGATCGGGAGTCTCGCTTTGCATTTTCCGAAGTAGAGGGGTGTTTGAGGTCTGGAAACCGCAGCCGCGTGTTTGCGCAATTCGAATATGTACTGATAGGCCGGGTCCATCGTCGCACTGGTTCAGTATATGTGCACCCGGATAGTTCGCGATTATCTGTTTTCCCCCGTGGAGACAGAACTGTCGTGACATTCAAATCCGCAAGGGTCGCATCTCCTGAAGAACTGGATTTGCTGGAATGGTGCGTCAAGAATCCTGAGCTCACATGGATTCGACCGGAAATTCGCTGATGTCGCTTGAGCGACGGAAGTTCATGTGAATATCCCGAACCTCAGTATCACTCCATAAATAGCCACGACTAGCCCACTAAGGCACCAAAACCGTATCCACCGCCTCCGGCAGCAAATCCGGATAATCGGTAATATAATGCAATCCCCGGCTTTCCTTCCGCGCCAGCGCCGATTTCACGATCAGATCCGCCACCTCGATCAGATTGCGCAATTCAATCAGATCCTGGGTGACGCGGAAATTGCCGTAATATTCCTGCACTTCGCCGCGCAGCAGATCGATGCGGTGCTGGGCGCGTTCGAGCCGCTTGGTGGTGCGGACGATGCCGACATAATTCCACATGAAGCGGCGAATCTCCGTCCAGGTCTGCTTGATCACCACCTCTTCGTCGCTGTCGGTAACCCGGCTTTCATCCCAGGGACGGATCGCAGGAGGGGCAGGGAGGTCGTCCCAATGTTCGGCAATATCCCGCGCCGCCGCATCGCCGAATACGAAACACTCCAGTAGGCTGTTGGACGCCAGCCGGTTGGCTCCGTGCAGCCCGCTCTCGCTCGACTCGCCCGCCGCATAGAGGCCGGGCAGGTCTGTGCGGCCCGCCAGATCGATCAATATCCCGCCGCAGGTGTAATGCTGTGCCGGCACCACCGGAATCGGCTCCCTGGTCATGTCGATGCCCAGCCCGATCAGCTTGTCATAGATATTCGGGAAATGGCCTTTCACAAATTCCGGGTCGCGGTGGGAAATATCGAGATCGACATAGTCTAGCCCGAGCCGCTTGATCTCATGATCATTGGCGCGAGCGACAATATCACGCGGCGCCAGTTCCATGCGCTCCGGATCGAAGCGGGCCATGAAGCGATCGCCCGCTTCATCGTCGGCCTCTTCCGGCAGCTTCAGATGCCCGCCTTCGCCGCGTACGGCCTCGGTGATCAGGAAATTCTTGACCTCGAGATTGTAGAGGCAGGTCGGGTGAAACTGCATCATCTCCATATTGGAAACCCGCGCACCCGCGCGCCAGGCCATGGCGATGCCGTCGCCGGTCGCGCCGCGTGGTGCAGTGGAGAAGAGATAGGTCCGTCCGGCGCCGCCGCTGGCCATGATTGTCGCCCGCGAAGTCAGCGTCTCGACATGACCGGTTTCATTGTTGAGCGCATAGACGCCCCAGACATTGTTGGCACCGGTCGGGGTTTCGGCGTGGCGGTCAACGATCAGGTCAATCGCCACCATATGCGGTCTCAGCGTGATATTTGGATGGGCTGCAGCCGTGTTCTGCAAGGCTTCCTGCACCGCCCAGCCGGTCGCATCGTCGACATGGACAATCCGCCGGTGGCTGTGCCCGCCTTCACGGGTCAGATGCAGGACTTCCGCTTCCTTGTTGAAGGGGACGCCCATGTCTTCCAGCCGCGCAATCGCAGCCGGAGCATTTTCCACGACAAATTCAACGGTTTCGCGGCGATTGAGGCCAGCGCCTGCGACCATCGTGTCATTGATATGATTTTCGAACGTGTCACCCGCGTCCAGCACCGCAGCAATCCCCCCCTGCGCCCAGGAGGTGGAGCCGCCGGTCAGTTCACCCTTGGCCAGCACCAATACCTTATGGGTGCGCGCCAGTGTGATTGCGGCGCTTAGTCCGGCAGCGCCGGACCCGACAATGATAACGTCATGGTTCAATCGATTGGTTCCGTTAGTCTGAGTCCGCCAAGCGGCGGCCGTTGATGGATTGGCGCGGCTTGATAGGCTGACCCCCTGCGGACCGAAGACCGGGCATTCTGTTCAAGCCGCTTTGGCGCGGGTGAGATTGAGAAACACATCCTCCAGATCCGCTTCTCTTGTCGTCACGTCAACGATTGCAAAGCCCCGGTCCTGGATCGCGGCCATCACGCCACCGGCATTGGTCCGGTCCTTGTTATAGGTGACCGCAACCGTGCGCGGTCCGATAATCTCGGCTTTCTCGAACAGGTCATTGGCAAAGGAAGCCGCGTCCTGTACGTCACTGATATCGCGGTCCAGCGTCAGCTCGACCAGCTTCTCGCGCGCCATGTCGACCAGTTCCGGTGTCGGCTTGTTGGCGATCAGCTTGCCATGGTTGATAATCGCGATGCGGTCGCACAGATTTTCCGCTTCTTCCAGATAATGGGTTGTCAGCACGATCGTCACGCCGGACCGGTTCAGTTCCACCACATATTCCCAAAGCTGCTGCCTGAGGTCGATATCGACGCCAGCGGTTGGCTCGTCCAGCACCAGAATAGGAGGGGAGTGGACCATCGCCTTGGCGACCAGCAACCGTCGTTTCATGCCGCCCGACAGGGTGCGCGCATAGGCATCGGCCTTGTCTTCGAGATGCACCGCCCGCAGCAATTCCATCGTCCGGCGGTTCGCTTTCGGGACGCCATAAAGCCCTGCCTGTACCTCCAGCGCCTCGGACGGGGTGAAGAAGGGATCAAAAATGATCTCCTGCGGCACGATCCCGATCGACGCCTTGGCGTTGCGCGGGTTGTCATCGATATCGAATCCCCAGATGCTGGCGCTGCCGCTGGTCTTGCGGACCATCCCGGAGAGAATGTTGATCAAGGTTGATTTGCCAGCGCCATTGGGGCCCAAAAGACCGAAAATGGACCCGCGCGGAACATCAAAACTGACATCGTCCAGTGCCTGCTTGCCGCCCGAATAGGTTTTTGAAAGATTCTGGATCGAGATCGCTGCATTTGTCATGCGCTTCGCATAACCATCTTGTGGGTTACAATCAAAGGCTTTGCCGCATCCTGCTCAAAAACCGGATCAGGCTGCATTTGCAGGATTGCGCGGCATCGCATCCGTTGCTAATCGCTCTGGCATGATCGACGCTCCAGAAATTGTCAGAACCGCCAAGAAACGCAATGCTTGCGACGGTGCCACCGATATCCCGGGCGGCGCAGCGCTCGGTCATCCACGCGTATGGCTGGAGATTGACGAAAAAGGCTATGTCGACTGCGGCTATTGCGATCGGCGATTCGTGATGATCGGCGGGCCTGCCGATACCGCGGCCAGCCAGTCCGAAGAATAATCCGACATAGGGGGTGCAAGGCCCCTGATTCATTTCTATATACGGGCAATGATAGAAAATCTTGACCCCCGTTCCTTCCTGTATCGCGCTGACGGCCTCGACCCCGACCGCGCCAAGACGCTCGTTGCCAACAGTCTCTCATCCTGTGATGATGGCGAACTCTATCTGCAATATAGCGCGGTGGAGAGTTTCGGCTTCGACGACGGTCGTCTGAAAACCGCCGATTATAGCACCGATAGCGGCTTTGGCCTGCGCGGCGTGTCCGGCGAGATGACCGGCTTCTCCCATAGCAACGAAATCAGCGAAGCGGCGATCCAGCGCGCGGCCCAGACCCTGCAACTGCTCGACCCGGCGAAGGGCGAAAAAGCCCCGCCGCCGCGCGGCAACAACCGGCATCTCTATGGCGAGGCCAATCCGCTGGAAGCGACCCCGTTCGCCAAGAAAGTTGCGCTCTGTCAGCAGATCGACGCGGCGGCCCGCGCCCGCGACCCTCGCGTGGCGCAGGTTTCTGTCGGCCTTTCCGGTAGCTGGAGCGTGGTCGAGGTGGTGCGCCCCGATGGTTTCGTCGCCACCGACGTCCGCCCTCTGGTCCGGCTTAACGTATCGATTGTTGCCGAACAGAATGGCCGCCGCGAAAGCGGCAGCTTCGGCATGGGCGGGCGCTATCTCTATGACGACCTGTTCGAAGAAGCGCGCTGGAACCGGGCCGTAGACGAAGCTCTGGCGCAGGCTCTGGTCAATCTTGAGAGCGTCGCCGCACCGGCTGGCGAACAGACCGTTTTGCTCGGCCCCGGCTGGCCCGGCATCATCCTCCACGAAGCCATCGGCCATGGCCTCGAGGGCGATTTCAACCGCAAGGGCACCAGTGCCTTTTCCGGCAAGATTGGTCAGCGTGTCGCAGCACCGGGCGTCACTGTGGTCGACGACGGCTCGATCCGCGAACGGCGCGGTTCCCTGAGCATCGACGACGAAGGCACACCAACCCAGGAAAATATCCTGATCGAGGACGGCATCCTGAAATCCTATATGCAGGACCGGCTGAACGCGCGCCTGATGGGCGTACCGGCAACCGGCAATGGTCGGCGCGAGAGCTATGCCCATGCGCCCATGCCGCGGATGACCAACACCTTCATGCGCGGCGGCAACGATGATCCGGATGAACTGATGAGCCGGGTCAAAAACGGCATCTACGCCAAAAGCTTCGGCGGCGGCCAGGTCGATATCGTTTCCGGGAAATTCGTCTTCTCCTGCACCGAGGCGTACAAGATCGAAAACGGCAAGCTCGGCGCGCCGATCAAGGGCGCAACCCTGATTGGCGACGGCCCGACCGTGCTGACCAAGGTCGCCGGCATCGGCAATGACATGGCACTCGACGAAGGTATCGGCATGTGCGGCAAGGGCGGCCAGTCGGTCCCCGCCGGCGTTGGCCAGCCGACCCTTCTGGTCGAAGGCCTGACCGTTGGCGGTACCGCTTGAGCCGGATCGCAGCACCATCGGATAGGGGATATACCATTGAACTGGCCTGACGAGATCCTGTCCTTCTGGTTTGAGGAGCTTGGTTCCGACGACTGGTGGGCCCAGAATGACGCTGTCGACGAACAGATCGAAGAGCGCTTTCTCGAGCTTTGGGAAGAGCAGAAGTCGAAGACCGCCGACGCGTTTCTGAGCTCGCCCCGCACCGCGCTCGCAGCGGTCATTCTGTTCGACCAGTTCCCGCGCAATATGTTCCGCGACAGCGCGGATGCCTATTCCACAGACCATCTGGCGCAGCAGATTGCCGAACAGGCGGTTGATCTCGATCTCGATGAGCAGCTGCGCGAGGAGCAGCGGGTCTTTCTCTACATGCCGTTCATGCATGCGGAGGATCTGCGCCTGCAGACCAAATCGGTGGCGCTGTTCACCAAATTGGACCGCAACGAAAAATTTGCCAACGAGCATCGCGACGTGATCGCCAAATTTGGCCGCTTCCCCCATCGCAACAAGGTGCTCGGACGACAATTCCGCCCCGGCGAGCAGGCGGCCATCGAAGACGGAGCCAGCTGGTAGGCCCCATGCGGGCCGTAAACCAGACTTTGCGCGCCTTGCAAATATGGCCCGATGCGGCGCGCTGGCAAGCGGCCATGGCGCTCGCGCTGCCTGCGGTTGCGCTCATCGCCTTGTCGGGATTTCTCGGCGGCTGGCTATATTTCAGCCCCGTCAGCGATCTTCCGTCCGCGCTGGTCGCTGCCGTCATTCTATTCTTTGTCCCTGCATTGCTGGAGGAACTGGTGTTTCGCGGTCTTCTCCTGTCCTGGTTCGCCACATTCTCGCAGCGCGCCGGCAATTGGCTTGCGATCGGCCTGTTCGTGCTCTGGCACCCGTTTCAGGCGCTGACCTTCGGCCCGCCCTGGTCAGCGATTTTCCTGCAACCGTCATTTCTGTTTGCTACGTTCATCCTCGGCATAGTATTGACCCATATCCGGATCGTTTCGCAGTCGCTGTGGCCGGTGATAGCGATCCACTGGCTGCTGGTCGTGACCTGGAAGCTTGTTTTCGGCGGCCCATATTATTGAGAAGGGAAAGATATGGCGGAGTTTTTTGATACCCTGAACGATGATCATATTGCCTTCATCGCAAAGCAACCGATGTTCTTCGTCGCCACCGCAGCCGCAGACGGCCGGATCAATCTTTCGCCCAAGGGCTATGATGCGTTCCGCGTCCTCGGTCCCGACCGTGTCGCCTATCTCGATCTCGGCGGCTCGGGCAACGAGACCCACGCGCATCTGGTCGCCGATGGCCGGATCACCATCATGTTCAATAATTTTGCCAACCCGGCGCTGATCATGCGGCTCTATGGTACCGGCAAACCTGTCCTGCCCCAGGATGCGGGCTGGGATGAACTGTCCGCGCCATTCGACATATTGCCCGGCACGCGCCAGATTTTCGATATCAAGGTCGACAGCGTCCAGACCAGCTGCGGCTGGGGCGTGCCGCAGATGGAATTGAAGGCCGAGCGGGAAACATTGGTCAAATATCATCGCCAGGCCGACCCCGACGCCTGGATGGAAAAAATGTCGAACCGGGTGAAAAGCATCGACGGTCTGCCGACGCGCGCCACGGACCGCTATTTTGGCGGATAGTGGGTCATGAGCCTGGTCGAGCTTTCCCGGCATATGCATGGCGTCGAAGCGGAAATCATCCGCGGCCGGCTGGAAGCTGCCGGTATCGGCGCAGTGTGCTTTGACAGCAATGTGAACATCGTCGAGGGTGCCGGAATCGCGCTGCCTGCCCGTGTGATGGTGCTGGCGGAGGATTTGACGGAAGCCAGGGCGATATTGGCCGAGGATGTATCCTTGTGACCGGCGCTGGCAAAGTTTCGCTGGCGCTCGGCGGCGGGGCGGGTCTCGGCTGGACGCATATCGGCGTGCTGCGGGCAATCGACGATTCACCGCTCGAAATTGCCGCGATCGCGGGCACGTCGATCGGTGCGATTACCGGTGCCAGCTACGCCGTCGGCAAGCTCGACTATCTCGAGGACATGGCCCGCCACGTCAATTTCCGCAATATGCTGCGGTTCATGGATCCCCATTTCAAGCGCGGCGCAGTGATGGGCGCGCGCAATATCGAAAAAGAGCTGGAAACCGAGTTCGGCCCCACTCGCTTCGAAGACCTTCCGATTCCGATCGCCGTGGTTGCCGCCGATCTGCGCACCGGCGACACGATTGTGATGAAATCGGGCAAGCTCGTCCCAGCCGTCCGTGCGTCGATGTCGCTACCCGGTATTTTCAAACCGGTACAGCATGAAGGCCGCCTTCTGGTCGACGGCGGTGCCGCCTTGCCGGTTCCGGTATCGCCGGTCCGGGAATTGGCACCCGAGGCGCTGTGTCTGTCGGTCAATCTGCAGGATGATTATCTCAATCGCACCATCGCTGCCGGTATTACCGAGAACAGCAGCAAGGATCCGAACAGCCTGGCGGTCGTCAAGGCATCGATCGGCCTGTCGCTTCGCAATCTCAGCCGCTATTCGCTGGCGCTCGATCCACCCGACTTCGCCATGTCGCCGCCTGTCGGTCATATCGACATTCAGAACTTTACCCGGGCCGAGGAATTGATCGATATCGGCCGCCGCGAAACGGAAAAAATCATCCCGCAAATATTGGCCCGGCTGGCGGAGCGTGCTGCCTAATAATTGGCAATAGTATACATGACAAAGCAGCCCCATTGCTGCATTGATAATGTATGGAAAACGCAATCGACATCTTCGCCCCTCGCTTCAGAAACGAAGACGCTGCCCGTGAGCATCTGGAGGCCCTTCACTGGTCAGACGGCCCTGTCTGCCCCCACTGTGGTTCAGACAATGCCAAAAGACTGCCGCCGCAAAAGCGTAAGGCCACCAAGGCGCATCCCGGCGGCACCGTCCGCAAAGGTGTTGTCCAGTGCAATGACTGCCGCCAGCAATATACTGTGACCGTCGGAACGGTTTTTGAGCGCTCCAAGGTTCCTTTGAATAAATGGTTGCTGGTCAATCATCTGCTTTGCTCGTCCAAGAAAGGCATGAGCGCGCATCAGATCGCCCGTATGATCGGCGTTACCTACAAAACAGCATGGTTCATGATGCACCGCATCCGTGAAGCCATGAAAGACACTGACCAAGGCCCTATGGGCGGCTATGGCAAGACCATTGAAGCCGACGAAACCTATGTCGGCGGTAAGATCTCAAATCGTCACAAAAGCGAACGTGCTACCAAGCGCCAAGGCCCTTTTGCCCACAAGCAGCCTGTTGTTTCCCTAGTTGAACGTGGCGGCAAGGTTCGCAGCTTTCACGTTGCCAAAGTGACCGGCCCGTTGCTACGCCAAGTTCTCGTTACCAACGCCCATCGCGGTAGCTGGCTGATGACCGACGATAACAACGGCTACAAAGCAGTTGGTAAAGAATATGTCGGCCACGGCGTCGTTAAGCACAGTCTTGGCGAATATGGCCGCGCCGGTATTTTTCATACCAATACGATTGAAGGCTTTTTCTCCATCTTCAAGCGCGGCATTATCGGTGTTTATCACCATGTCAGCGAAGCGCATTTGAGGCGCTATGCGGCTGAATTCGACTTTCGCTATAACACTCGCAAGCTGAATGACTTTGAGCGCGCTACAGCGAGCCTAATGGGCGCTCGAGGCAAACGGCTGACCTATCGGAGGCCTGTTGCAGCCTGAGGCTCGATACACGCTCACAGCGCCTCAGATCGGCGAAAAGCGAAAGCGGTATTTCCGTTAGGAAGTTGAAGTAACCGCCCCCTTGCACCACAGAATTATCTGGGAAATTAGGAGGGGCGGTTCTTTGCCAAAAGTTTGGTCATAATAGACCCCTCTTTCTACCGCGATTGCGCGGCAATTCCTATTTGTGCTTTTTACCTTTCTGTTTCAAGGTCTCTTGCGGCTGGGGCGGAGTCGAAAGCGATTCAGTCTTTTTCGTCTTATGAGGCTTAGGCGGCGTTTTCAGCATCCGCTTCAGAACCTCGTCTTCTTTTTTTTGATTGGTATTATTCATGGCAAGAAAACCCAATGAAGTTGGTGGAGAGCTTGTCAGATTAGATGGCTATCCCGAGCACCTAAAATACATAGGTTTAATCGTAACAGATTTTGCCTCTTTGGAAAGTACGCTCTGCCTCACCCTGTGGGCACTTTTGGGAGACCCGGCTCGAGGGAATGCGATTTTCTGGTCCTTAGGGAGCTCAAAAGCGCGCTCCGATATTGTAAGAGGCTTGGGAAACGAACTGTTATCTACCCCAGCTTCTAAGCCTCTTCTAGACGAATTGAAAAAATGTCTAGAAGATTTTGGGACTGTCGCAAATAAGAGAAACGAAATTGCCCACGCCCAATGGGGTAGGCCTGCAAAAGGTGGAAATGATCCATTTTATAGCATTGCACGACCAGCAACAAAAAACCCTGTGTTCCAGAAAATATGGTCAGTGGCTGATTTACAATCTTTGGCAGATAAAATTATCACGGCCAAGGATAGGCTAAGCTCAATTAACTGGGTTCTACACTCCCGTTTTGGGCCTGAAAACCTAAAGCAAGCAGCTAAGCATATGAGGAAAGTTAACCCCGAGACCGATGCATACTTTCGTAGATTTGACTAACGATACCATCCCGGTCATCGCCGTGATCTAAAATTAGCACCCTGGTAAGAGTATCAACGCCCGCCTCAATCATCTGAGGCGTAATTTCAACCGGCCTGTCACGCCCCGCAGGCGTATCACGAATCACTTGCTTTGTCATGTATACTACTGCCTAATAATTGTGCATCTCTGCTGCAATGCACAAAATTTACTCTTTCTTAAGCGCCCTGATTTGACCAAAAGCCTTTGAATCCAGCGCCTTCCGATTCTGGCATGGGCTTTGCGAGGCGTCCCTTGGCAACAACTATAGGGGGCGTAATGAAATTTATCATAGCCATAATCAAACCGTTCAAGCTTGACGATGTCCGTGAAGCGCTGACCGGTGTCGGCGTGACCGGCATGACCGTAACCGAAGTCAAGGGCTTCGGTCGGCAAAAGGGCCAGACGGAAGTCTATCGTGGTGCAGAATATACCACAAATATGGTGCCAAAGCTGAAGATCGAGGTTGCGTGCAGCAGTGATGTTGCGGCGCAGGCCGTTGAGGCGATCCAGACCGCGGCTGGCACGGAATCGATCGGTGATGGCAAGATATTCACCCTTGGTCTCGAAGACGCCGTCCGCATTCGCACCGGCGAAACCGGCGACACAGCAATATAATCGGGGGACACAGATAATCATGAGAAAATTTCTAACAATTTCAGCAGGGCTGGTGGCCATGGGTGCCGCTGCTCCTGCTCTAGCGCAGGAAGTGGCCGAAGTGGTCGATCCCAGCGCAAACACGGCTTATATCCTCAACACGTTGTTGTTCCTGATCGGCGGATTTCTGGTCATGTGGATGGCCGCAGGCTTTGCCATGCTGGAAGCAGGCCTTGTCCGTTCGAAAAATGTTTCGATGCAGTGCCTGAAGAATATCGGCCTGTATTCGATCGCCGGCATCATGTTCTGGGTCATTGGGTACTCGATCGCCTATCCCGGTTTTGAAGGCGGCTATTTTGGTATCGCTGATTTCCCTTATGCCATGCAGGGCGTCGGCGAAGCTGATGTTGAGACCGGCTATTCGGTCGCTTCTGACTGGTTCTTCCAGATGGTTTTCTGCGCAACCACAGCGTCGATTGTGTCCGGCACGGTTGCTGAGCGCGTCAAGGTCATTCCATTCTTCATCTTCGTTTTCGTGCTGACCGGGTTCATTTATCCCGTCATCGTCAGCTGGGAATGGGGTGCTGGCTGGCTCGACGCCATGGGCTTCAGTGATTTTGCCGGTTCCACTCTGGTCCACTCGACCGGTGGCTGGGCGGCTCTGGCTGGTGCCTTGATCGTCGGTCCTCGTCTGGGACGCTATGTCGATGGCAAGATGAACGTCATGCCGGGTTCCAGCATTCCTCTGGCGACTTTGGGTACCTTCATCCTTTGGCTCGGCTGGTTCGGTTTCAATGGTGCTTCGCAGCTCGCAATGGGCACGATCACCGACGTCAGCGATATCTCCAAGATCTTTGTAAACACCAACATGGCCGCTGCTGCCGGTGTGGTTGTTGCGATCATCCTGACCCAAGTGCTGTACAAGAAGATCGACGTAACCATGGCGCTTAACGGTGCACTGGCTGGTCTGGTTTCGATCACCGCTGAACCCCTGGCTCCTTCCGTACCGCAGGCCTTGCTGGTCGGGGGTATCGGTGGCGCGATCGTTGTCTTCGCCGTGCCGATGCTTGACAAGCTGAAGATCGACGATGTCGTCGGCGCCATTCCGGTTCACCTGTTGGCCGGTATCTGGGGCACGCTGATCGTTCCATTTTCCAACACCGAAGTGCCATTTGTTGCACAACTCACCGGTGTTGTAGCCACAGGCGTCTTCGTGCTGGTGACCAGCTCGATCGTCTGGTTTGCACTCAAATTCACCATTGGTGTCCGTCCGACCGAAGAACAGGAAATGGTCGGCCTGGATATCTCCGAAGTGGGCGTGGAAGCCTATCCGGAGTTTGCCAAAGGTTAAACAGTTTGGCGCCGGCCGTCTCCTCCCAAAATCCGGTCGGCGCCTCACCTTGTTCCTCCTGCGAACAACAGACTTTACGGCCGGTGATGTGAAAGCATCCCGGCCTTTTTTTTTGGCAATGGATCAGCACAGGATATAGTTTGAAAGCATGAACAGCTTCGATTATTTTGTAATCCTCGCCTATCTCGCAGCGATGCTGGCTTTCGGCATGTTTCTCAGCAAGCAGGGCAGCGAAGGTGACTATTTTTTAGGCAACAAGGCGATCGGCTGGTTCCCCCTGGCGCTGTCGACCATGGCGACCCAGCTCTCCGCGATCAGCTTTATCTCCGCGCCTGCCTTTGTCGGCCTTCGCGAAGGTGGCGGGCTGAAATGGCTGACCTTCGAATTCGCACTGCCGCTGGCAATGTTGCTGGTTATGTTTGTCATCATGCCGCCGCTTTATCGGTCGGGCGTGATCAGCATCTTCGATTTTCTGGAACAGCGGATCGGCCGTTCCACCCGGTTCATCATCAGCTTTTCCTTTCAGATCGTGCGCGCCTTTGGCACTGGCATCATGGTCTATGCGACAGGCCTGATCATCGAGGCTGTGCTCGGTATTCCATTCCTGCAATCGATTCTGGTGATCAGCATCATCACCATCCTCTATTCGTTTCTCGGCGGGATGAAGGCGGTGGTCTATGCCGACGCCATTCAGATGGTGCTGATTGTCTTCGGCCTGCTGATCTGTCTGATCTACGCCATTTCTTTGATCGGCGGATTTGAAACATTCTGGTCCAGTATTGATCCGGCCAGATTGCAGGTGGTCGAATGGAGCTACGCGGGACTCGTCACCGACGAATTTGCTCTTCTGCCAATGCTGTTCGGCGGATTTGTCCTCTATGTTTCTTATTATGCCTGTGATCAGACGCAGGCTCAGCGGTCGCTGTCGGCAAAAAGCCTGAGCGACATCCGCAAATTGCTGATGGCCAACGCCCTGTTACGGTTTCCGGTCACGCTGCTCTATTGCGTGACGGGACTGGCAATCGGCGTGATTGCTACGCAGAACAGCGCTTTTCTGGCGCTTATTCCGCAGGATCGCCCGGACTATCTGATGCCCTTCTTCATACTGGAATATCTGCCCAATGGCATTATTGGCCTGTTGCTGGTCGCAATCATGTCAGCCGCGATGTCGACTCTCAGCTCGGCGGTAAATTCGCTGTCCGCGGTTTCGATGGAGGATTTGCGGAGCTTTGGTTTTAGCGCCTCCAACCCGAAACTGGAGGTTTTCGTCGCCCGTTTTCTGGCCTTGTTGTGGGGCGGCATCATCCTCCTGTTTTCGGTTTATTCCGGTGATATCTCGGCGACCGTCATCGAAGCGATCAACAAAGTGGGCTCCGCTCTCTATGGTCCGGTCCTCGGCGTATTTCTGATCGCGATATTGTGGAAACGCCGGACCGTGCTGAGCACCAATATTGGATTCATGGCGGGCCTGTTGCTCAATCTCTATTTCTGGCAGTTCCAGCCAGGCCTGTTCTGGATGTGGTGGAACCTGATCGGGCTGTTGGTGACTTTGGCCGTCGCCATCGCCCTGTCGCTGGTCGCGCGAAAGCTGCCGCTGACCGGCGGGACGATCGGGGTGTCCAGGGAATATCTCCCGCCATCATATGTGGCGCTGGTGTCAACGGTTCTGGCGCTGCTCACCGTGGCGATGATTCTGATTTCCGTCTCCATCGAACGATTATAGGCGGCGCGGCCCATCGCCAGTGATGGCGATCAGCCAGCAAGATCAGCTTTGATAAATTCTGCAGCGCGTTCACCGATCATGATGCTCGGTGCATTGGTATTGCCGCTAATGATTTCCGGCATGATCGACGCATCGGCAATATAGAGGCCCTCCAGCTCCCGGAATTTCAGCCGGGGATCGACAACCGCTGCATCGTCTCCACCCATCCGGCAGGTGCCGACCGGGTGATAGACGGTATCGGCGCGTTGCCGGATCAGCGCGTCCAGTTCGGCATCGCTGTTGATATCGATCGGATGCCGGTCCGTCGGCACATAGTCGGTCAGCGGCGGCGTCTCCAGGATCCGCTTCATGTGCCGGACGCCCTTGCGCAGCGTCGCGATATCGCGGTCGTCATCGAGGAAATTCGGGTCAATCGAAGGCGGCGCTGTCGGATCATCGCTGTTCAGCCGAACATGGCCCTTGCTGTGCGGCCTCAGTACGCAGGCATGGCAACTGAAGCCATGGCCCTTGACCGCTTCCCTGCCATGATCCTCGAGCATTGCCGGAACAAAATGATACTGGATATCGGGGGCCGGCACATCCGGGCCGCTGCTCCAGAATCCGCCGGCCTCGGCATAAGGCGTGGTCATGATTCCGGTCCGCTTGATCCGGTGCTGGATGATCGCTTTCGCCATCCGCACCGTGCCGGTCAGCGAATCGCCGATCAGCTCCTTCGACTCGGTCTGATAGCCGGACACGAAATCGATATGGTCCTTGAGATTCTCGCCCACCTGCGGCTTGTCGAGCATCACATCCACACCCTTGTCCTGCAGATGCGCCGCCGGTCCGATGCCGGAGAGCTGCAGGATATGCGGCGACCCAAAAGCCCCCGCAGACAGCACAACCGCGCCGCGGGCGTGGATCGTCTCGCGGCCGAACCCGCGCCGGATCTGCACGCCGGTGACCCGGCCATCCTCGACGATCAGCTTCTCGACCAGCGACTTGGTCCGGATCGTCAGATTGGGCCGACCCCGCGCCGGCTCGACATAGGCGCGCGCCGCCGACCAGCGTTCGCCGTCTTTCTGGGTGACCTGGTAGATGCCCATGCCCTCCTGCTTCTCGCCGTTGAAATCGTCGAGAATCGGCAGCTGCAGATTGCGCGCCGCCTCGACAAAGGCGAGGCTTCCGGGATTGAGCCATTTCTGGTCGGATACCGACAGCGGGCCGTCGCCGCCGTGATAGGCATCGCCGCCGCGCTCGTTGCCTTCGGATTTCCTGAAATAGGGCAGGACATCATCATAGGACCAGCCGCTGCATCCCATCGCCGCCCAATTGTCATAATCCCATTTGTTGCCGCGGATATAGACCATCGCGTTGATCGCGCTCGATCCGCCCAGTCCGCGTCCGCGTGGTTGATAGCCGGTGCGGCCGTTCAGCCCTTTCTGCGGCACCGTGTCGAACCGCCAGTTGGCGTTCTTCAGCAGGAACGGCATCATCCCCGGCGTCTTGACCAGAAAATTGTTGTTCCGTCCGCCGGCCTCGATCAGGCAGACCGTGCGCTTGCCGTCCTCGCTCAGCCGTCCCGCGACTGCACTACCGGCGGAACCGCCGCCGATGACGATGATGTCAAATTCTGCCATAGACCCGTCTCTCTCCATATTCGCTTTTCGCGTATTTTGGGGAGGCTATATTGTATTGCGCCAGCCGTGCACAGAGCAAATAAACCGACCATCGCACCGCCGATCATGTCGACCAGATAATGGGTGCCTTCGACTGGCGTGGAGAGCAACATGGCTCCGTTGATCAGCAGCAGCGGCCAGCGCAGATAGCGGCACTGCCAGGCCATCGCGATATAGATGACGGCGGCAGCGGTGTGGAAACTCGGCGCACACACCAGTCCCTGCAGCGCCCCCAGATCCACCGATCCGAGCAAATTCTCGCGCAACAGCGGCAGCAGTTCCGCCTGATAGAGCGCGCTGGTCGGCATATAGGGAATCGGCCCCTGCCACAGATAGGCCAGCGGCCCCACTGCCGGCATGGCGAGGAACAGCAGCATCGTGATCACTGCCGCCAGCCAGAAGCTGACCAGAAACAGCTGCGCCCGGGCGCGCTCGCCGCTCAGCGCAAGGCCACCAAGCAGCAGCACCGGCGACATGTAGATATTGGCGTAAGCGAGGCTGCCGGCGGTCTGCAGCCAGGGATTATCGACAACGAGTTCGTACCAGCCCATCCACTCGAATCCCAGAAAAGCATCGATCCGGGCCAGCGCCGGATCGGCAAAACCGCTGGTGGCCGCCGCCGCCGGATAGGTAGCGGTCGCACCGAGCAGGCTGATCAGCAGGAAAAAGCCGACATATTCGCAGCCATCGCGCGCGACCCGTGGCCATCCGGCCGATTGATCGCGCATGCCATAGCGAATGGCCGCCAGCAGACCCAGCGCCAGCAGATATTTGCCATTGCTGATTTTCAGGAAATCCATGCGTAGACCGGCCCCGGCCATCATCGCGATCACGATCAGCAGGCTGATTGCAAGCAGCGCCACCATCCAGCTTGTCGGCACCACTCGGGAAATTGGTCCAGGAGGGGAAATCAGTGACAGCGAGCCGGGATGGATGTCCTGAGCGTCGCTCATGTCCATCGGCGAGGCCTGTGACACGCAGCATTGGCAGGCAAGCTGCCACTATCGGCCAGCCCGCCCCGACGGCGGCTGGTTCCCTTTGAAAATTGCAAGATGGTTCCAATGCGAGACCCGCGTGCGGATCATGCACGACTGGAGGGGTCCTCAACCCTCTATACCGCGCTTGCCCGTTTTTTGCCGGAAAGGATAGTAACATTTGTGCAATGTTTTCCGGTCTGGCCGCTACAGCCCCTGTTTCCAGCGTTCCTTGATCATCTCACTGCTTTCGCGGCTGCCATCGTGGCTCCAGCCCGGTGGCTTGACGAGATAGTTCCACTTGTGTCGCCACGGCGCGCTCCACAGATCTTTCGCAATGCCGATCCATTCGTGAAAGGCCGCCCAAAGCAGGTTGTGATTGGTCAGATTCTTTACGATCCCATATTGTATCGTCTCCGCGTCGGTTTCCGGTTCATAGGTGCCGAACAACCTGTCCCAGATGATGAAAACTCCGGCATAATTGCGGTCGAGATAGCGCGCATTGGTGGCATGATGGACCCGGTGGTGCGACGGCGTGTTCATCACTGCCTCGAACCAGCGCGGCATCCGGTCAATCGCTTCGGTGTGGATCCAGTATTGATAGATCAGGTTCAGTCCTGCGAGGAAAAAAATCAGCGCCGGCGGAAAGCCGATCAGAAACAGCGGCAGGCGAAAGAGGAAACCGAGCGCGAAAAATCCGGTCCATGTCTGCCTCAGCGCGGTCGTCAGATTATAATGCTGGCTGCTGTGGTGGATGACATGCGCCGCCCAGAACCAGCGGACCCGGTGGGCCGTGCGGTGAAACCAGTAATAGGCGAGATCATCCAGCACAAAGGCCAGCGGCACCAGCCACAGACCATTGGCCCAGCTGATCTCGAAATCAAATATCCGATATTGATAGACCCAAAGACTCAGCGCCAGCACCATTCCGCCGGTCAGGATGCCCGCAACCACGCTGCCCGTCCCCAGCGCCAGCGAGGTCAGCGCGTCCCTGGTCTCATAACGAATCTTCCTGTTCTTGCGGCTCCACCACCATTCCATGGCGACGGTGAGGATGAAGAACGGGACCGCCCAGTCGGTCGGGGATGGCAGACTTTCCATAACGGCACACTATTTACACGAATGTAAGTGGCTGTCCAGATAGTCTGATCAGTTCCCCGCAGCCAGTGCATCAACCATCGCGCGGACCGGCGTGATATCATAGCCGGCATTGCCCGCCAGCCGCGAAATCTCGTCGGGATCAACGCCCTGTTTCGCCTGCGCCAGCGACCAGAGCAGGGTCGATCTTGTCCCAGAGCGGCAATAAGCCAGCGTCTTGTCGCCATCGGCGAGCGCAGCGATCATCGCATCGACCTGCGGCCCGGAAAAGCCGCTGTGGGTGATCGGTATGGAAATATATTTCATCCCCGCATCTCGCGCCGCCGCTTCGATGTCCGCGCTCTGCGGTGCCGACGGGTCTTCGCCATCGGGCCGGTTGTTGATGATCAGTGTGACACCTTCGGCTTTGGCAGCGGTAACATCGTCCAGGCTGATTTGCGGCGAAACGCTGATCTTGTCGTTTATTTTGCGGAACATGTTCTGGGTCTCCTCCATGGGAACATTTATATTGGTCGCAGTGGCAACATCGCAGCCGGTCAAGGCGATCGAAAATAGTGCCAATTTATAATTCATATATTCATCTGCTCTGCTTCGGTCACCTCACGAATGACGGCGAGAAAGGCATCGCCATGTTTCTCCAGCTTCGTTGCGCCGACGCCGGGAAGTTCGCCGAGCGCTGACAGGCTATTGGGCTTCAGACCGGTCATATCACGCAGCACGCTATCATGAAAGATCACATAAGGCGGGACGCCGAGTTCCTTCGCCAGTTCCATGCGCTTCTTGCGCAGCGCTTCGAACAGCGGGTCGCCAAACGGGTTGAGCGAAGCGCTGTCGCCGCGCCGCTTGCGCGACTGCCGCTTCGGCGGCTCGACAATCGCGATTTCCTGCTCGCCCTTCAGGATTTTGCGCGCTTCCGGCCCGAACATCAGGCCCCCATGATCGGTGTTGCGCAGCGCATCGCGCAGCAACAGCGAGCGGGATACGGCCTTGATCAGCGGCGCTTCGTCTTCGCCGACAATGTCGAACACCGAAAGCTTGTCATGACCGCGCGACAGGATTTTCTCCTCCTGCCGCCCGGTCAGCACCGCTTCAAGATGGGTCACGCCGAAACTCTGGCCGGTGCGATAGACAGCGGACAGGAATTTGCGCGCCAGCTCGGTGACATTGCGGGTTTCCGGTGCGTTCAGGCAATTGTCGCAATTGCCGCAGGTCTCCGGCGGGTTCTCGCCAAAATGGCGCAGCAGCACCGCGCGGCGGCATCCCGCGGTCTCGACCAGCCCTCCGAGAGCCGCCAGCCTGGTCCGTTCGCTTTCCAGCCGGCTCTGGTCGACCTCGCCGAGCCGCTGCCGCGCCCTGGCGAAATCCTCCGCGCCCCAGAACATATGCGCCTCGGCCGGATCGCCGTCGCGGCCGGCACGTCCGGTTTCCTGATAATAGGCCTCGATCGACTTGGGCAGGCCGGCATGGGCGACAAAGCGCACATCCGGCTTGTCGATGCCCATGCCAAAGGCGATGGTGGCGACCATCACCATATCCTCGGAGGCGACAAAATCATGCTGGTTCTGCTGCCGGACTTCCGGTGGTAGGCCGGCGTGATAGGCCCGCGCGCTGCGTCCGGTAGCCGCGATCTGGCTGGCCATTTTCTCGGTCGCGGCGCGAGTCTGGGCATAGACGATACCCGGCCCCGGCGTGCGCTTGACCAGATCGCCGATCTGTCGCGCCAGCCCGGAGCGGGGGCTGATGCTGTAGCGGATATTGGGCCGGTCAAAGCCGGCGAGGATCATGCCCTCTGCCGGGATGCCCAGCTGCACCAATATGTCCTCGCGCGTATGCGCATCTGCGGTGGCGGTCAGCGCCAGCCGCGGCACGGAGCCGAAATGGTCGAGCAGCGGACGGAGCAAGCGATAATCCGGCCGGAAATCATGCCCCCATTCCGACACACAATGCGCCTCGTCGATGGCGAACAGGGCTATGTCAGCCTGTTCGAGCAATTCGCGAAAATGCGGCTGCGACGCGCGCTCCGGCGCGGCATAGAGCAGGTCCAGCTCGCCCGCCTTCAGCCGGGCAATGGTCTCGGCGCGATTGTCGTCGGCGGAGGTGAGGGTGGCCGCCCTTATCCCGACCGCCTCGGCGCTCCGCAGCTGGTCATGCATCAGCGCGATCAGCGGCGATATCACGATCGTCGTGCCTCTGTTGGCGAGCGCGGGGAGCTGGTAGCAAAGCGACTTGCCGGAGCCGGTCGGCATCACCGCCAGCGTATTCTGCCCGGCCATCACGCGCTCCAGCACCGGCGCCTGCATGCCGCGAAACTGGTTGAAGCCGAAGGTCGATTTGAGCAGGGGAAGAAGGGCTGCGGTCATGTGCCTTTCCCTAGCCAGACATGGCGGAATGCGAAACCGCAAAAGCGAGATTGACCGCAATTGTAATCCCGATCGGGGTCACGCCACCTCGCGCTGGTCCTCCGCCTGCCGCTTCCACATTTCCGAATAGAGTCCGCGCTTGACCAGCAATTGCCGGTGGCTGCCGCGCTCGGCAATGCGTCCGTTGTCGAGCACGATGATCTCGTCGGCATGGGTGATCGTCGACAGCCGGTGCGCAATAATCAATGTGGTGCGCCGCTCGGAAATTTTCGCCAGCGTCGCCTGGATTTCATCCTCGGTGCGGCTGTCGAGCGCCGAGGTTGCCTCGTCGAGAATCAGAATCGGCGGATTTTTGAGCAGGGTCCGGGCAATCGCCACGCGCTGTTTCTCGCCGCCGGACAGTTTCAGTCCGCGCTCGCCGACCTGCGTGTCATAGCCATGCGGCAACTGCGCGATAAAGCCGTCCAGCGCTGCGCCGCGCGCCGCTTCCTCGATCTCCGCCTGGGTCGCGCCCTCGCGGCCATAGCCGATATTATAGCCAATACTGTCGTTGAACAGCACGCTGTCCTGCGGCACGATGCCGATCGCACCGCGCAGGCTGTGCTGGGTGACCCCGGCAATATCCTGCCCGTCGATCAGGATGCGTCCGGCTTGCGGATCATAGAAACGGAACAACAGCCGGGCGATCGTCGACTTGCCGGCACCCGAAGGCCCGACAATCGCCAGCGTCCCGTCTGCCGGCACCTCGAAATCCAGCCCGTGCAAAATCCGCCGGTCGTCATCATAGTTGAACACGACATTCTCGAACCGCACCGTGCCGTCGGACACCTGCAGCGGCTTCGCTCCCGGCTTGTCGACCACTTCCTGCTTGGTATCGATCAGCTTGAACATCGCGTCCATGTCGACCAGCCCCTGGCGGATCGTGCGATAGACCATGCCTAGCATGTCGAGCGGCCGGAACAGCTGCATCAGCAGCGCGTTGACCAGCACCAGGTCGCCCACGGTCAGGTCGCCCTGCTGCCAGCCATAGACGCTGAACGCCATCGCCCCGACCATCGTCAGATTGGTGATGATCGACTGGCCGATATTGAGCAGGCCGAGCGAGTTTTCCGACTTGACCGCAGCATTGGCCCAGTCGCGCATCGCCTGGTCATAGCGCTCGCTCTCGCGCCGCTCGGCGGTAAAATATTTGACCGTCTCGTAGTTCAGCAGCGCATCGACCGACCGGCCGATCACCCGCGTGTCCATGTCGTTCATGCGCGCCCGGAGCGCGTTGCGCCAGTCAGTCACCTTGCGCGTGAAGATGATATAGATCGCGACCATCGCCGATGTCGCCGCGACCAGGCCAAAGCCGAACTTGATCTGGAAGATGATCAGCACCGCAGCCAGTTCGACCACCGTCGGCGCGATGTTGAACAGCAGGAAATAGAGCATCACGTCGATGCTCTTGGTGCCGCGCTCGATGACCTTGGTCACCTCGCCAGTGCGCCGTCCGAGATGGAAACGCAGCGACAGGCTGTGCAAATGGGTGAATACATTGGTCGCTAGCCGCCGTGCCGCCTGCTGGCCGACCTTCTCGAACACGATATTGCGCATATTGTCGAACAACACCTGTCCGAACCGCGCCACGCCATAAGCCGCGACCAGCGCGAGCAGCACCGTCAGCTCGGTGCCCAGCGAGTCGTTCGACATGCGGTCGATCACCGCCTTGTAAAGAAACGGCATCGTCAGGATCGCCGCCTTGGCGCACAGCACCAGCAATCCGGCGATGACAATGCGCAGCCGCAGGTTCGGCTCACCCTTTGGCCAGAGATAGGGCAGAAAGCGCTTGAGCGTGGGGATCATCGGAGGATCGATCTGACCCTCGGTAGCATAATCAGGTGGCATGGCAGTGGATGTAGGGATAGCGGCGGGGAAAGTCTATGCGGCTGATCGTGCACTAACCGTGCGCTTCGGTGCCGACCCTAGAAACTGCCGCTAACGCTGAGCCGGTAAACCAGGCCAAACTCCCGGCTGCGATCCTCGACATATCCGAGCGGTCCGTTGCGACGCCCCCTGATGAACGGAGGATCGAGATCGCCCGGCTGGCCCAGGAGAGTGCCATAGGCGGCGCGGGTGAAATTCTCGCTGCGGCCGAGCAGATTGCCCAGCTCCGCCTTCACCGTCAGCCCGAACACATCCTTATGCTCGACAAAGGCCCAGGTATAGGGCGCGCCGGTACGAAATTTGGTGGTCTGGTCCAGCCGCAGCGTTTTCGAATAGCGGAAATCCTCGGCGCCCGCGCCCCAGGCCCAGTTGCTGTTCGGGATATCATGGCGCAAGGTCACTTCGTAGGTGAAAATCTTGTCGTCGTTGATCCTTCTGAAGATCCCGGTAAGCGGGTCGCGCAGTGAGCTTTTGCGGACCTCTCCTGAAAAATCGAGTTTCGCCCCGCGCCACCCGATCGGATCGAACAACAGGCTGGAAACCAGCTCGACGCCATAGCTCGTCGCGCTGTCCAGATTGCCACGCGCCTCGGTCGTCGCAGTGATCGGAATGGAATCCACAATATCGCTGAATTTCTCGCCATAAATATTGACCGTCATCGACCCCCATGGCCCCAGTTTTTGTGTCGCCTCCAGTTCCGCTCGCCAGCTTTGCGGCGGCACCAGACCGGGATTGCCGGCATTGCCGTTATTCTGGGAGACATCGACCGATTCCACAAAATCAAAGAAATCAAGCTGGCCGACCAACCGCTCGACTCTCAGGCTGAGGTCGAGATCCGGCTGCGGTCTCCAGGCCAGCGAGACCGATCCCTTCGGCCTTACGAAAGACCGGCTTTCGCCTCTGGCACCCGTCTGGCTTATCTTGCTATATTCACCGCCCAAGCTTGCCTGCAGCGTCAGATCGTCCGACAGCGGCCGCCCATAAGAGGTGATCAGTTCGCCGCGATATTCGGTGACCTTGCTGTTGGCATTGGTGAGCGCAACAGGCTGAAATATTCCCTGGGGATCCATGACGGACAGAGCGGCTTCGTTATCGAGGAAATTATAGGCCCCTTCAACACTGATACCCCAGTCGGTCCCGCCAGCGGTCTTCCAGCCATATTCGGCGCGCAGAATTGATTCTCCTTCGTCGGTGATCCGGTCGAACTGGCTGCCGTTGCTGGGTGTCATACCGTCAGAGAATGTCTGGCCGAAAAAGTCGCTGACCGGACTATGTTCGAAACGCTGCAGGCCGATCAGCTTCAACCGGCCAGTGCCAAGATCAAACTCATAATCCGCGCTGATCTCGGCATTCCATTCCTTTTCCCGGCTGGAATAAAATTCGAAGATATCCTGCTGGCCGACCTGTGTGCGATCCGTGGCAACGGTCTCCCGTTTTCGGTATAGCTGATAGGCCGCGTTGGCATTGAAAACGGAGCCCTCGTCGCTGCTTCGGCTATAGGAGCCGCTCAGCTTTGGCTGATCCTGCCGGTAGCGGGCGATCTCGTCGCGCTCGAACAGCAAGGCGCCGAAGCGATCGGTGATCCGTTCGGGGCCTTCGACGCCATTGCGTGCAGCATCATTCTCGACAGACAGCGTGAACTCGCCTTTGCCCAGCTTGCCGCTGATCGAGGCTTCGCCGGCAAGCCAGTTGTTGCCCGCCCGGCGCCACTGCGGCCGCCATTTGAAATTGCCGCTGATCCCGCCCACGTCGCTGGCATTGGTGACAAGATTGAGCACCTGTCCCGACAGGCCGGAAATGCTAAGCGTCGCGCCATCAACGATTTCGATACGGACCACATTGGCCGCCGAAATGCGCCCCAGAAAGGTGAAGGCATCGCTGTTCTTGCCGGAGATACGTGCGCCGTTGATCAGGACATTTTCATCGGCCTGACCCAGCCCGCGCTCGTCATCATCGCCGGTGTCGATGGTGAAGCCGGGCACCTGGACAACCATATCGAGCGCGGTGCGCGGGGTAAAACGCGCAAACTGCTCCGCGTCATAAATCTGGCGACCGTTTTCGACCCGAGGCTGCAAAGACGACTGGGCGGCCGTCTGATCCTGCGCAAAGGCCGGCATCGGGGACAAGGTCGTAGCGATCGTCACGCTCGTGATCGCAGCGGTCAGGGCGCTGGCTCTGTTGTACAAGATATTATCCCTCGTCCGTCCGTTTTCAATGAGGCGCTGCTATGCCGGAATGGTTGCACCCGAAACCGCCTTTCGACAAACTACATTCGTAGTCGGATCAACGGCTTGCTAGCGTGGCGCCCGTAAGCCACTCAATCTTAATGTTTGTTTGAAAAAAGCACCCAGGCCGCCGCGCAGTTGGCGAGCGTGTAGATGAAGTAGAATATCACCGCCGTCAGCATGCCCATATTGGCGAAGATCATCGCTGCAACCAGCATGAAAAACTCCAGAATATAGCTGCCATAGGGCCCCAGCAGCCTGCGGAAGTTGCCGCGGGCTTCAGCGATGATCGGATGGTTGCTCTCGAGCATGGCCTTGTGCATCGCGAAATTGCAGATGCCGCAAAAGAAAATGATCACAATATACATGGCTTCAACATAAGCCCATTTGGTGGCATTGTCATTGATGGACAAGAATATTCGTCCGGCCATGGGTGACGAAGCATTGAACATGATCCGGCGCATCAAAATAGCGGCATCGCAATGACGGGCAGGGGGCTCGTTGCAGCCAGACCCTGCACTAGTCGTGCATGGCGGGTGAGATAGGTGGCGCATAAAAAAGCCCATCTGCCGGAAAAAACCTGCCCGGTTTGTCAGCGTCCTTTCGCGTGGCGCAAGAAATGGGCCCGCGACTGGGGCAATGTGATCTATTGTTCCGAGCGTTGTCGCCGCACCGCGAAATAGCTACTCAGCCGAGCGATCGCACCTTCTGCGCCTTTGCCTTGTCGGCCAGAAACGCGAGAATCTTCTCCTCATGTTCGGCCGCATCCTTGCCGCCAAATTTCAGCATCCCGACACCCGCCAGCATCATCAGCAACGGGATTCCGAAAAACGGCAGCTTGAAGCTCATCTCGATATCCTGGCTGCCGACCAGCACGGTGCTGACCAGCATGAAGAAAATCAGAAAACCGAACCAGATCGTCATGAAGACCTTCAGACTGCGAGCGCGTCCCAGCCTCGCCTTGATCATCGTGCCGCCGCGGTCGGGCACCATTTTGCCGGTCAGGCAGGTAGAAAAATCATTGCGGATATTATAGCGGACATAACGCAGGGTGATTTTTTCCTCTGTGCCGGCCCCCATCACGCGGCCTTTATTCTTTTCCTTCTGCGTCCACTCGCGGTCCATTTCCTTTTCCAGGATGCGCGCGAGCGGGACCGGCGCATAAGGAGAATAGAGACGGATTTTTCGGGCCATTTCAGCCTGCCGAAATATCGGCGACGGCCATCGGGCAGGCATGACATCGGCGATACACAGCCATCGATAGAGGCCTGTCCTCGCCCCGTTTCTGCTCAATCCACATCCGTCCCAAACAGCGTTTTTGCTTCATCAACTGTCCCCCCAACGCATCAGAAGCACATGTCTAGATCGCTTTCAACTCCGGCGTGACTTGCGGGTCAGCCTTGTTGCCATCCGGCGTCAAACGACCGAGGCTCCAGTTGGTCTGCATCCGCACTTTTGGATTGGGGGCACACCATATTTCGCCTGTGGCATCGATCGCCGTGACCCAGAGCAGATTATGCTCTGCGCCATAATCGATCACGGCAAAGGCCATCCCGTCACCCTTGTCCAGGACCTTGAGCGGAATCGGCGGATTGAGCTGCGTGAACATATGCAATTCCTTTACAGGCACGCTCCATAGCGGAGTCGCTTATCAATAGATGACCCGCGAAAAGGATGCATTGATCTGGATTATGCTTGCTCGAGCAGCCCCTCCTTGCGGATCTTCTCCTGCCAGACCAGCGGCGCCAGATGGTGCACGCTCTTCCCTTTGGCATCGACCGCCACCGTCACCGGCATGTCCTGCACCTCGAACTCGTAGATCGCTTCCATGCCCAGCTCTTCAAAGCCGACCACCTTCGATCCCTTGATCGCCCGCGACACCAGATAGGCGCTGCCGCCGACCGCCATCAGATAGGCGCTCTTGTGTTTCTTGATCGAACCAACCGTATCCAGCCCGCGCTCGGCCTTGCCGACCATCGCCAGCAGCCCCTGTTCCAGCATCATGTCGGTGAACTTGTCCATCCGCGTCGCCGTCGTCGGACCCGCTGGCCCGACCACTTCCTCGCCGACCGGATCGACCGGCCCGACATAATAGATCACCCGGCCCCTGAACTCGACCGGCAGCTCCTCGCCGGCATCCAGCATATCCTTGATCTTTTTGTGCGCCGCATCGCGGCCGGTCAGCATCTTGCCGTTGAGCAGCAGCCGGTCGCCATGTTTCCAGGTCGCCACTTCCGCCGCATCCAGCTGGTCGAGATGCACGCGCTTGGCTTCCGATGACGGTGTCCAGTTGACGTCCGGCCATTCGTCCAGCTTCGGCGGCTCCAGATAGGCCGGGCCGCTGCCATCCAGCGTGAAATGGGCGTGGCGCGTCGCAGCGCAATTGGGGATCATCGCCACCGGCTTGCCCGCCGCGTGGCAGGGCCAGTCGTTGATCTTGACGTCGAGGATGGTCGAAAGCCCGCCCAGACCCTGCGCACCAATGCCCAGCGCATTGACCTTGTCGAAAATCTCGATCCGCAGTTCCTCAATATCATTCTGCGGCCCGCGTTCCTTCAGCTGCCCCATGTCGATCGGATCCATCAGCGACTGCTTGGCGAGCAGCACGCAGCGTTCTGCGGTGCCGCCAATGCCGATGCCGAGCATCCCCGGCGGGCACCAGCCGGCGCCCATCTGGGGAATCATTTCCAGCACCCAGTCGACGATATTGTCGCTCGGGTTCATCATCTTGAATTTCGACTTGTTCTCGCTGCCGCCACCCTTGGCCGCGACGTCGACCGAAACCTTGTCGCCCGGCACCATCTCGACATGCAGTACCGACGGCGTATTGTCCTTGGTATTGCGCCGGGTGAAGGCAGGGTCGGTCAGAATCGAGGCGCGCAGCTTGTTCTCCGGATGGAGATAGGCGCGGCGCACGCCTTCATCGACAATTTCCTGCATCGACTGCGACGTGTCGTCGAGCCGGCAGTCCATGCCCCATTTGACGAAGACATTGACGATACCGGTATCCTGACAAATCGGCCGATGGCCCTCGGCGCACATCCGGCTGTTGGTCAGGATCTGCGCGATCGCATCCTTGGCCGCTGGCGATTTCTCGGCCTCATAGGCTTTGCCCAGCGCCCGGATATAATCCATCGGATGATAATAGGAAATGAACTGCAGCGCGTCGGCGACGCTCTCGATCAGGTCGGCGGTCTTGATGGTCGTGGTCATGAATGCTCCGAAAACTGGCAATATGGGATTGCGGAGCCTTTTGGCGGATATGATCGAACCGGGCAAGTTTTTGTGGTGCGC
Organism: Sphingopyxis sp.; assembly: GCA_002733865.1. GTDB lineage: Bacteria > Pseudomonadota > Alphaproteobacteria > Sphingomonadales > Sphingomonadaceae > Parasphingorhabdus. The sequence goes on along the minus strand of NVXM01000008.1, from coordinate 10,685 downwards.
CCTTGGCCCTGTCATATTTGGTTGGACGCATGTCTGGCGATGCTCCCTCGCTGAAGCAATCGCGGTGCGTGCATGCCCCCAAAAGCGGACATTCAAATTAGCTGAATTATATGTCTGCTTCGCGCCCTAATCTCGGTCATTCCAGCTAGCTAGGCAAATACCCGAAAGCGGTTGCCCATTCAGTTTCGAAAGAGCGGAAGCTACGCGGCCCAAGTCGGTGATTTAGTCCGCGTTGGGCGAAAGGCGCAAAGGGGGCGGTCCTTTTGACGCTCCGCTGCCAGCACTTGAAGAGTGAAGCGCGCGCGGACCATGTGGTGGGAAGAAGCACTCACCGACTCTAAATCTTGGAACCCCGTCCGCAGCATAGGGTACCCACGGGTATCTCAATTCGCATTGCTCGCACGTTCAACTGGCAAGAGCTAGAGCTACACCCTTTATGTTCTCATGCTCCTGCAGCATCTCCGCATCCCGCCCAACATTTGCATCAGCACGGTTGCTGGTTTCACTGATCCGAAACCTTGTCGCTTTTCCAGCCAGAGAATCAGACTCGACGCTCAGGCTTCGAGCAGCGGCCGAAGTTTCCTCGACCATCGCGGCATTCTGTTGAGTGGCTTGATCCATACTATTGACCGCTGCACTTATCTGCGTGATGGCCGTCGCCTGCGCCGCATTGTCATTGGCCATCTTGCCCAGCAGCGTGTGAACCTCTCCAACTCCATCGGAAATGCCGTTGAGAGCGCCATCGACTTTCTGCACCGCCTCCACTGCAGTTACGATTTCGGACTGAGTGAGGGTAAGCTGATCGCGGGCGCGCTTTGCTTCTTCCTCGGCGCGCATGGCGAGCGCGCTGACAAGGTCGGCAACGACCGCGAAACCTCGACCGGCATCGCCTGCGCGCCCGGCTTCAACCGCAGCATTCATAGCTAGCACCCGCGTTTGGAATGCGATCTTGTCGACGCCCTCGATGACCTCGTCGATCCCCTTTGCGCTTTCTTTTACCCGGCCCATGGATTCGACCGCTTCCCCGGCGACTGCACGACCGCCGGAAAGATTGCCCATTGCTTCGTCCGCGCGAGATACGGTGCGGCTTGCAGCATCTGCGGTGGCCTTGATCCGCGTATCGATTTGCATCAGCGCGGCAGAGGTTTCCTCCAGGCTTGCTGCATTGCTTTCGGTCCGCCGGGCAAGATCCTCCGAGGCATGAGCGATCTCACCCGAGCCTGTGCGGATAGCGACACTGCTTTCGGTTACAGAACCGATCAGGTCACGCAGTGACTCCAGAGCCGCGTTGAAGTTGGTTTTGAGTTCTGTGTAGGCGGGGGGGAACTCTGCAGTGATAGGCGAACTCAGATCGCCAGCCGTCATCGCGGCCAGGCTATCGCGTAGCGCGCCAGTGACGATTTTCTGCTCGGCAGCCTCTGCAGCGGAACGCTCGCGCTCCTTGCCCATAGCCGCCGCCAGGAACGTATCTACGGCGCGTGCAATATCGCCGATCTCGTCTTTCTGCTCCAAATTCGGAAGCAGGGCTTCGCCTGATGAACGCGCGAGATTTTCAATAACCTGAGCCAACTGCTGAATTGGGCGAACAACTCTGCGTGTGATGGTTATACCGGAAAATATCAGAACAGCTGCAGAGGCGAGCGCGAGGAGGAACATGATCACCATCGCTGTGCTTGCGGTTTCCAAGGCAGCGGTAGTGTCTTCCGCCGCGATCTTGATCTGAATATTGACGAGCTTACCCAATGCATCCGACACCGGATCGATGCTCTGGTATAGCTCGCCACGAACGAAACGGTCGAGTGCAGCCTGATCGCCGCTGCGAAGGATACGGAGCAGGCGTTCAATGCTGACATCGGACTTTTGCATCTGAGCTTCAGCTGCAGCTGCCAGTTGCTCTTCCTCGCCCTGAATTTTGGTGGCGCGAAAACCTGTCCACGCTGCCTTAATCTCGGTGAGGCCCGTTTGGATATTTTCGATCGCTTGCGCGGACGTGATATTGCCATTGCGGGCCTTGTGAGCCGAATCGACGATGTTGACCGCATAGCCATCCGCAACGACCTTTAGATCGCGCAACGGCACGACCCGATCGTCCAAAACTGAGTCTAGCGCCGCGTTGCTGTTCGTTGCTGACCAGAAAGAAGCTCCGAGAATCGAGAGCGTCGCAAGGGCAAATAAGCCGAGGCAACTGAGGAGCTTTTGTCTGATTGTCATTCAACAGGCCTTCCAGGGTCACATAAGAGTGGGGCGGTAGAAGGCGATTTGCCTCCCCCGATATTACTGCGTCAAAGCCTTGGCATCGCTGTCGATCGGCGCTGAGCTTCACTGAATTATAGCACGTGCGATGCCAACACGCGGCGGGCGGGCGGAAAAAGATTGACGGGGCTGCGCGAATTCTGCCGTCCATTTCTGGCCACTGGGTAAGGCTGGCTTGAAACTGCCGCGGATCGGGTAGAGCCTGCTGAGGTCGGTCCTGGTTGTGAACGACGGGCTACCAAAACACTTGGTAGGTCGACGACTTTCAAGCCGTCTTCAGTTCAGCCTCTATAATCCCAACCTCGTCGTGTGTTATTGCCGACCCCGCTGGCCGCCAAGCGAACGAACAATATCGCCGATGCGATCCACCGCGGTCGAGGCGATAGCCGACCGCCGGATATTGTCTCCGCAAATTGCTGCCCGGCAATGCTCTCGGGAAAAGACCATCCACCAGATATAGCGTAACAAGCTTGTCACAAACGCTTGTGAATGATCTGTGGATAAAAATTTCACAAATTTCGACATCGGCTGTTGCACTTCGCGCGACCCCTAGCGGGTCCATGCGTCGCTGCACTGCAGCATAAAATGGCGCTCGGCGAGGCGATTCATTTATGCGACGAATGGAGTCCCTAAAATGTCATTTACCCCCTTGCATAAAATTCTGATTCAGCCACTATGGGTTGTGGTTCGGGCAAGGGGGCACACCAACTTATAGTATTGGCTGCAAAAAGCACCGACTCGGTGGGCGGCTCCCCTTTTGCCGGAATGAAAGGAAAAAATGCGGGGAAGCGGGCATAAATAATTGCCCGCCCGGGTGTCAAAACTGTTAGAGTGAGAGCTTCGACCCGAGTCGAACAAGACAGGAACAAATGCCCGGAAAAAGTCCCGCTGATCGATCGGCTGATAGGCCGTTGTGATCGTTGGATTAGTAGTGTGATTTTAGGGGGCTTTGATGGATTTTAGAGATAACCGTGACAACGACGTTGGTTCCGGAACAGATGTGAGTGAGAGTGACATGGGCGCTGAAGTATTGGATACGCCAAAAAGCAAAACCGAAAACACCGGACCGGTCAGCGAACCGGAGGTCAGCAAGAAAGCGGCTGCCGAAGCGGCTTCAGCCAAGGCCAATGAAGAGAAAGAGCTGAAGGCAGAGCGCGACAGCCACAGTGTCGAGAAGCGCCGGTTCAAGATCGAGCTGGACACCAGCCGCGATGCTCTGCTGACCGATTTCGGCAAGGAAACGCTCAACGATCGCTATCTGTTGCCCGGCGAATCCTATCAGGACCTGTTTGCTCGCGTCGCCGATGCCTATGCCGACGACCAGGAACATGCCCAGCGGCTCTACGACTATATCTCGCGGCTCTGGTTCATGCCTGCGACGCCCGTGCTGTCCAATGGCGGCACCGGACGCGGCTTGCCGATCAGCTGCTATCTCAACAGCGTCGATGACAGTCTCGGCGGCATCGTTAACACCTGGAACGAGAATGTCTGGCTCGCGTCGCGCGGCGGCGGCATCGGCACCTATTGGGGCAGCGTCCGCGGCATTGGTGAGCCGGTTGGCCTGAATGGCAAGACTTCGGGCATCATCCCGTTCGTGCGGGTGATGGACAGCCTCACGCTGGCGATTTCGCAGGGCTCGCTGCGCCGCGGTTCGGCGGCATGCTATCTTGACGTCAACCATCCGGAGATCGAGGAATTTCTTGAAATCAGAAAGCCTTCCGGTGACTTTAACCGAAAAGCTCTGAACCTGCATCACGGCGTTCTGCTGACCGACGAGTTCATGGAAGCGGTGCGCGACGGCACCGAATTCGAGCTCAAGTCGCCCAAGGACGGCTCGGTCCGCAGCACGGTTGATGCGCGCAGCCTGTTCCAGAAGCTGGTCGAAACGCGGCTGGCGACGGGTGAGCCCTATATCATTTTCAGCGATACGGTGAACCGGATGATGCCCAAGCATCACCGCGATCTCGGCCTCAAGGTGTCCACCTCGAATCTCTGCTCCGAGATCACGCTGCCCACCGGCCGCGACCATCTCGGCGAGGATCGCACTGCGGTCTGCTGCCTGTCGTCGCTCAATCTCGAAACCTGGGACGAATGGTCGGTCGACAAGAATTTCATCGAGGATGTCATGCGCTTCCTCGACAATGTGCTGCAGGATTATATCGACCGCGCGCCCGATGAAATGGCGCGGGCGAAATATTCGGCGGAGCGCGAGCGCAGCGTCGGCCTCGGCGTGATGGGCTTCCACAGCTTCCTGCAGGCGCGCGGCCTCGGCTTCGAAAGCGCGATGGCAAAGTCCTGGAATTTCAAGATCTTCAAGCATGTTTCGGCGAAAGCATCGGAAGCCAGCATGATGCTGGCCAAGGAACGCGGGCCGTGCCCGGATGCCGCCGATCAGGGCGTGATGGAGCGCTTTTCCTGCAAGATGGCGATCGCCCCGACCGCCTCGATCAGCATCATCTGCGGCGGCGCCTCGGCCTGCATCGAGCCGATCCCGGCGAACATCTACACCCACAAGACGCTCTCGGGCAGCTTCGTGGTCAAGAACCCGCACCTGCTGAAACTGCTCCAGGAAAAGAGCAAGGACAGCAACAATGTCTGGAACTCGATCCTCGAGAAGGGCGGCAGCGTCCAGCATCTCGACTTCCTCTCGCCCGAGGAGAAGGACACGTACAAGACCAGCTTCGAGATCGACCAGCGCTGGCTGCTCGAACTCGCCGCCGACCGCACGCCCTATATCGATCAGGCGCAGTCGCTGAACCTGTTCATCCCGGCCGATGTCGACAAGTGGGACCTCCTGATGCTCCACTTCCGCGCCTGGGAGCTCGGCATCAAGTCGCTCTATTATCTGCGCTCGAAATCAATTCAGCGCGCCGGTTTCGCCGGTGGCGAGACGATCATGAGCGAGCCCACCGGCGGCGGCGTCGAAGCCGACAACACGCTCGACCCGAAAACGGTCGAACTGATGACCACCGCCGGCACCACCGATTATGACGAATGTCTGGCTTGTCAGTAACCGGCGCGGCACGGGCTTTGCCCACTGCCTCCTCCCCTTTCGCTCCTTTTGGGAGGAGGCCATTTTATTCGGAAGTAGAGGCGCGAACTATTCCTCTCCCTTAAGGGAGAGGGTTGCGCAGGCTTAATTAGCGGAACGCGAATTTAGCCGAAGCTGGGTGAGGGTGCACTGCACCAGCGGGTCGACCCCCCTCACCGACTTCGACCAGGCAGACAAGCTGCCAAGTCTGCGTTGCCTCTCCCCGCCGGGGAGAGGGTGAAACGAGATTGAATGACGCCCCGGTCAGAGCCGAGGCCGACGACAGTAAAGCGGAGAACGAGTAACCATGTCACTTCTGGAAGCACGCAAAACCTACAAGCCCTTCGAATATCCCTGGGCCTATGATTTCTGGAAACGCCAGCAGCAGATCCACTGGATGCCGGAGGAAGTGCCGCTCGGCGAGGATTGCCGCGACTGGGCCCAGAAGCTGACCGAGCACGAGCGCAACCTGCTCACCCAGATTTTCCGCTTCTTCACCCAGGCCGATGTCGAGGTGCAGGACTGCTATCACGACAAATATGGCCGGGTGTTCAAGCCGACCGAGATCAAGATGATGCTGACCGCCTTCAGCAACATGGAAACCGTCCACATCGCCGCCTACAGCCACCTGCTCGACACCATCGGCATGCCGGAAAGCGAATATTCGATGTTCCTCGAATATGAAGCGATGAAGGACAAGCACGATTATATGGGCACGTTCGGCGTCGAGAATGACGAGGATATCGCCAAGACGCTGGCGATGTTCGGCGGCTTCACCGAGGGGCTGCAGCTGTTCGCGAGCTTCGCCATGCTGATGAACTTCCCGCGCTTCAACAAGATGAAGGGCATGGGCCAGATCGTCTCCTGGTCGGTCCGCGACGAAAGCCTGCACTGCGAGGGCATCATCAAGATGTTCCACACCTTCGTCGAGGAACGCGACTGCCTGACCAAGTCGGTGCGCGACGACATCATCGACTGCTGCCAGAAGACCGTGCGGCTGGAGGATGCCTTCATCGACCTCGCGTTTAGCGACGGCCCGGTGACCGGCATGACCGCCAAGGAAATCAAGCGCTACATCCGCTATATCGCCGACTGGCGCCTCGGCCAGCTCGGCTTCCAGCCGATCTACATGATCGAAGACCACCCGCTGCCGTGGCTCGCCCCGCTGCTCAACGGCGTCGAGCATGCCAATTTCTTCGAAGCCCGCGCGACCGAATATTCCAAGGGCGCGACCAAGGGCGAGTGGAACGACGTCTGGTCCAGCTTCGACAAGCGCAAGGGCAAGGTCGCCAATGAAGATGACACAGCGGCGGATGACGGGCCGGATATGTTTGCTGATGCGGGGGTTGCTGCGGAGTAGGGGGGCGATGAAAAAATACATTAAGTCTTGGGGGCAAAACACTCTTAGTTTTTTTGATGCAACATTCAGCCGAGTTGCGATATTTTCGTCAATCGTGGCATTCGCTGGTTTTAGATTTGCCGATATTCCATACTCGGATTGGGTGTTGATAGGATTTGGTGTTTATATCGCCCTTGGAATCGTTGTTTCCAAACCAAAGTACATAGCACCTCCAAATCCTAACTCTCGAATTCCGATAGAACATGTCAATGAACAAATTGCCAATTCTATGGGGATAGGACTCATAGGATTGGCTTCCTCTGGAAAGACCACTTTTCTAGATGCGACAGTTAGTCGAGCATACGATGGAAAAGAGACAGCTAGGCCATACGGGCAATTGGTGCGGATTCCTGATACAGAGCCGCCACAGCAGGTGATGCTCGTTGATTCCGTTGGCGCAAAAAACCATATACAATTTACCGTTCAAGCAATGTCAGTCCGAATTCTTTTCTTTATCGATCATAATCCTGAGGGTGCCGCAGAAGAAATTTCAGCGGGGCGAGTCTCGGAGCACGTTGAGTTAGCCAAGCAAGTTAGTCATGCGGCAATAGACCAAAATCTAATAATTGATAAGATTGTCATTGTGGCCAATAAGTCAGATCAATGGCAAACATCTGATGATTCATCGCGCGGTATGTTGAGCTTGGCCAATCAAGTGAGGGATATTTTTAAAGCTGCTTCTCCGTACCGCGATGTTGAAGTCTTTTTACCATTTTCCAACATGTCTGCTTCGGATGTAGCCACTTTGCTAAAGGCTATTTCAAATTGACCGATATCATTGACGGTCGGATCAATCTGGAATCGCCAGCCAGATTTGCAGTTATCGGTGCTGGGTCGCCATCTCCAAAAGTTCTTGCAGCGAGCAGTGATTCCATATCGGACCTTGTCGGGTATTTCTCTCTTAGAGAGGCGGGGCTAGATCAAATTGTCGTTTCCTCGTATGATTATCATAACCGCAATAGGTCAAGTTTCCTGAATTTCTTTGTTCGTGACGACGAAAGGACCATTGACCGCTATCTTGCGATTGATGCGTACGTGCAACACCCGAGCGTTGAAAGGTTAAAGCTCTACTCGTTAATTATCGATCGATCGGGTATTCCATATTCTAAGCTCGCTGCCCTTGATGAGTTTTCGCAGAAGATTGAGGACCAAATCGAGAGGCTGGCAATTTCGTTTGAATCAGGAAACGAGGAAGATGCGATTTACGTTGCCCAAATGTTGGCGACATTGGTTGCCTTTCTACTGGATCAGATTGAAGTTGAGAACCGAATCCGAGATCGACGGCGGAAATTACGCCAGACGGTGCTGACGGCGTATGTAGCCGCGCTCGGTATATTCTCATCAATGTCTGTGATTATTGGCTGGGAGAAAATAGACGATTTTATTACGAAAATATTTGGATTGAATTAATATAGTCACGGTGTCGCCGTTATTGAATACATTGGCAATCACGGTGACAGTGCACTAATTTCGCTATCCCCCTAACCTGTCATCCCCGCGCAGGCGGGGATCCAGTCCAATAAAAATGTCGCGCAGCGGCTTTGTTCATTCACTGGCTTCCCGCCTTGGCGGGGATGACAACGGATAATCAAGCGGTCGTCTGACATCCTCACCCACTATTCCCAAAATCCGCGCCACCCTTCTCGCTCAACGGCGCATCATCCTCCGCCTTGTCCAAAATCCCGAGATCGCTTTCCTCGTCATCATCATTCCGCTCGCCGGCAAAGGCACCGTCATCAATCCGCCCGCCTTCCGCCATCTGTTTCATATGATCGACCGTGTCCTGCGTATCATCGGGGATGATCTGCGCCGGATCGCTCTGGTCGTCGCGGCGGCTGTTCGACACATACTCCAGCTTCGCCCTGGTCTGCGTCTGCGCCTGATCGGCGACTTTCTGGGCCTGCGCATCGTCGCGCTGCGACTGGTTGACACTGGTCTGATTGCTGTTCTGTTTCTCGGTCATAAAGTCCTCTTTCTGTTACCCCGTCAACGCATGGCCGCCCGATTTGTTCCTCCCGGCATCGCACCGCCGCCAGCACTGCGCGGATTATATCTGCGCATTTTAATCTATCCTTATTACTATGCTGCGCAGGTTGGCGGTCTGTCGCTATCGACCGCTCCCCACAAGCGCGGTCGATCGGGCATCGAAGCCTTGCTGAAAGAGCCGTGCCCATGTCAAAATTTCCCTCACTGCCCGCCAATCCCGAAATGATCGAGGTCTTCGCCACCCACAGCGAGGGTTTCGAATCGCTGTGCGATTATCATGACACGATATTGCGCGGCCCGTCACCGCTCAGCATCGCCGAGCGCGAGCTGATCGCGGCCTATGTGTCAGGGCTCAACCAGTGCGACTTCTCCTATAATTCCCACCGCAGCTTTGCCGAGGTCCACGGCATAGCGCCGGAATGTTTCGAATTGCTGGTCTCCGATCCCGCTGCGGCGGGGCTCGACGAACGGTTGCTGCCGCTGCTCGCCTATGCCCGCAAGCTGACCCAGGCGCCGTCCAGCGTCAGCGACAGCGACGCGGACGATGTCTACGCCGCTGGCTGGAGCGAAAAGGCGCTGTTCCACACGATCGCGGTGACCGGCATCTTCAACCTGATGAACCGCCTGGTCGAGGGCACCGGCATCACCACCGACCCGACGCGCCGCAACGCCACGCGCGACCGGGCCGCCAACGAACAGGACAATCTCACGCCCTATGCCGGATTCGCCCGCAGCATCACCAGGGCCAGCGAGTGCGGCATCCTCGGCGATGCGATGATGGGCGGCGGCTGGGAGGACCAGGATCTGTCCGCGCCCTCTGCCGGGCCTTCAACCTGACCGCCTTGCGCTGACCCCGCAATCTTCACCGATGCTGACCGATCAGGTCACTGGTCGTTCATCTTTGCCTTTCTAAACCCGGGACAGTTCAAAAAATGACTGCAAGGGAGTTTAACCATGCGCAATATCCTGATGACCCTCGCCGCCGCCTCGCTGGTGGTCCCCTCCGCCGCAGCGCTCGCCGACCCGCCACGCCACGCGCCCGCCTACGGCCTGCAGAAGGTCAAGCACCACAAGGGCCGCTATGACGACCGCGGCCGCTATTACGAACCGCAGCCGCTCAGCCGCAATGACCGCATCTGGCGCGGTCGCGACGGGCGCTATCACTGCAAGCGCGATAATGGCACCACCGGCCTGATCATCGGCGGCGCCGTCGGCGCGCTGGTCGGCCGTGAAATTGACAGCAAAGGCGATCGCACCCTCGGCACCCTCCTCGGCGCCGCCGGCGGTGCCCTGCTGGGCCGCGAAATTGACCGCGGCGAGTTGAAGTGCCGCTAGGGGAGGGGCTGTAGGGTAGGGAGGTAAGCTACGCTGTCATCCCCGCGCAGGCGGGACTGACAAGGCGTCATTCCAAAGGAAGAATCGTCATCCTGAACTAGTTTCAGGATCTCAGGCGGCACAGCGCGAACCTTGAGGGATCACCCCACCCTCGTCATCCTGAACTAGTTTCAGGATCTCAGGCGGCACAGCGCGAACCTGGAGGGATCACCCCACCCTCGTCATCCTGAACTAGTTTCAGGATCTCAAGGCGGCACAGCGCGAACCTGGAGGGATCCTGAAACAAGTTCAGGATGACGAACGAATGAACGAGCGAATTTGACAGACCCGGCATAACGCACAGCAGAAACTTCCCCGCCCGCCTGCCGAAGCCTAAATTCCCGTCATGCCGTTCCAGCCCTGCATCTACATCCTCACCAACAAAACCCGAGGACTGCCTTATATCGGAGTCACATCAGACCTGATCGTCCGCCTCTACCAGCACCGCGCGGGATTGGCGGACGGATTTACCAAGCGCTATAATCTCAAGAGGCTGGTGCTGTTCGAGCAATATGGCACGATGGAACTCGCCATCACCCGCGAAAAGCAGTTGAAACGCTGGCACCGGGACTGGAAGCTGAATCTGATCGAAGCCAGCAACCCGACCTGGCGCGATCTCGCCGAGGATTTTGGTTTCGACCC
>NVXM01000007.1 GCA_002733865.1 Sphingopyxis sp. | reverse complement strand
CCGACGATGTGCCTCCCGCTTCGACAAACTCGCCAGAAACTTCCTCGCCGTCGTCGCACTCGCGTCAACCAGACTCTGGCTAAGATTTTATGAGTCCACTGCCTAGTTGGAGTTGCGATCTGCCTCTCTCTGCAATAATTCTCTCTTGGCACAGTCAGCCAAGAAAAAATATGTTTCCTACCGAACGGATGCCCGTGGCAATTATCAGGATTGAAGCCATTGATTGTTCGACAGAGAAGCCGGAGCGGGCTCTTTCAATTGCTTCCGAGTGCCCGCTAACAAGATGAAAATGCGTGCTGGCGCGCTCGTCGAAGGGATCGCGAAGCTACCTTATGTCCGGGCAGATCAAGCCGTGCCGATCAGCCGGTTTGAACTAATCATGGCCAAATAGCACAGGGACGTGGCGTGGCTCGCGAGGCAAGGGTCGAAATACGGTCGCTGGCGGATATCGCTTCATCCATCTCAGCCGCCCACAACACTCCGCGTTCCCTTCGCAGGCGGTGTCTCGGGGCCACCGGCAAAGCATTGCGCGATTTCCATCCACTGGCGAGCGGTGTCGCCGATGGTTTCCAGCGCGGTGTCGTCGATATTACGGGTCTGGGTCACGACCTGCGAAAATTCGACGGCGCTGCCGCGCACGAGATTATCCTCCTGCGGATCATTCCATTCCCAGACGGCACCCGACGGCGCGGTCAGCTGGACAAAGGGTTTGGGCGCGGGCGGCTCCTGGCGGCGGTTGCGGAAGGTCCAGCCATAGGTGGTCACGCCGAGATGGGCGATATTGCGGATGCGATCGCCATCCTCGCGCTCCTTGCCCAATATGTCGAAGACCTCCTGACCGTGCGACCATGTTTCCATTTGGCGGGCGATGATCTTTGAGCGGGTGGTCATGTCGGGCCCGGCCCAGGCGACACGCTGCTCGGGATCGGCTTCGCCATAGGCGGCAGCGAGCTTCGGATAATAGTCACAATAAGCATCGAACAGGGCCTTGCCGCGCACGCCACCGGAATGTTCGTCCAGCCATTCATATTGCACGTCGATATGGCTCTTGCCGGTCTTGAATGCGCCCATGATATCGCCGAGGAACCGCTGAAAGGCGTCGGGATCCTGCAGGGTCATCAGAGCCGCCGCGTTCCAGATATGGAGGTGGCCGATAACATCCTCTATCGTCCAGCTCTTGAACTGGGTGACTGTGGCAAACATCGCGTCGTCGGCATCGGCAAGGACCGCCGCGAGCGTATCGCTCTCTTCCCAGAAATCCCTGGCTTCCTGCATCATTTCGAAAATCCTTCCTGCTATTCCAGCTTATTCGCCATCGCCGCGGGAATCGCAACCGGATGCGCGAGCAATATCTGCCCGTAGCCTTTGCCCTGTGCGTCGTTGCGAATGCTGGCCACACCACCACCACCGAGCACCGCGTCGATCAGGAAATTGATCGCATGCGATCCCGGCAGATGAAATTTCTCGATTTTTGCGGCGCCCGGACCGCCGTCGATAAAATGGCCAAAGCGCGCGGCCACGGAGGTCGTGGTTAGCGCTGCCCAGATATAGGGTAGAAAGGCCGGATCTCGGGTAATCACTCCGATATTGGCCTTGTTGCCCTTGTCGCCGGACCGCGCCCAGGCAAGTTTAATCAGAGGTACAGTGACGCTCTCATCCGGGCTTTCATTTATTACCGGGTCGGGCGGTCTGGAGATCGCTTCGGGATGGAAAGATTGTCCTTCGTAATCAGCAAAGTCGATAGAGCGGCCATCGACGTCGATATGGATGGCAATAGACTGTTTGGGCGTAAGATAGGAAAATAGCCGTACGACGGGTGAGGGCTTGGCACGCGCTCCGGAAAAGCCGCTCAGCCCCGGTGGCGTCGCCAGACCGAGGCCGGTCAGTTCGCGCAGCAAAATGCCGATCGCCGCCGCGTCTCTGTGTTTGGCCGCGATTTTGGCGACGACCTCGCGCGGTTCACTGTCTTCAGCAAATTCCCCGAACTGGCTGTCCGACCCGATCAGCTCGACGCTGGTTTCGCTATAGTCGCCAAGATTGTGGCCCCGCAGAATCTTGCGGGCGCGGGCAAAGACATTGTCGCAGAATTTCTGTGCCTTGCGGGCCGCGTCAAAGCCATAGAAGCTGAAATAGGTGCCGCCGCGAAAGCCTTCGCTATAGGTTAGGCAGGTTTTATACTGATCCGGTGGCGGGTAGCCTCGGGCCGGAGAAACCCGGACACAGTCGGTGCCGAGCTGCGTTATTTCGACATCGGAAAAATCGCAGACCACATCGGGCAGCATATAGGCCTGCGGATCACCGATTTCATAGAGCAACTGTTCCGAAACCGTGCCAACAGTTACGCAGCCGCCTGTGCCGTCTGGCTTGGTTACGGTGAACGATCCGTCAGATGAAATAGCGCCAATCGGATAGCCGATATTGGCGATATCACCGGCGTCTTCCCAGTCGGTGTAATTGCCGCCGGTCGCCTGCGGACCGCATTCGAGAATATGCCCTGCCAGACTGCCGCTTGCGAGCAGATCATGGTCGCTCCCGGACCAGCCAAATTCATGGATGCAGGCGCCGAGCGTCACCGCGCTGTCAACGCAGCGCCCGGTGATCACGATATTCGCGCCTTCCGCCAGCGCGCGGGCGATCGGAAACGCTCCGAGATAGGCGTTGATGCTGGCGACCCGGTTCTTGTCCGGAAATGCTGCCCCGGTGAACATCTCGGTTGGTGCTCGGTCAGCGATTGCATTTAGTTCGTCCAAAAGATTATCACCGGTGATCACCGCGACAGTGAGATCCAGACCTTGCTCTTCGATCAACGCCCTCGCCGCTTCGCCGCAGGCCATCGGGTTTACCCCGCCAGCGTTGGCAATTACCTTCACTCCCTGCTCGGAGATGGCCTTGGCGTATGGTTTCAGGACAGCGCTGATAAAATCGCTGGCATAGCCGGCGGCCGGATCCTTGGCGCGTGCGCGCGCCATGATCGACATGGTGATCTCGGCGAGATAATCATAAACGAGATAATCAACGCCTGCAGCCAGCAGTTGCGGCGTGGCCATGGCGCTTTCGCCCCAATAGCCACTCGCACCGCCGATGCGGACGCTCTTGTCTGACATAAGCTTAGTCCATCCGGTGCAGGGCGCAGAGTTTGTTGCCGTCGGGATCGCGCAGATAGGCGAGATAGAGATTCATGCCGGGATTCTCGCGCACGCCAGGAGCGTCTTCTATGGATGTGCCACCCGCTTCCACGCCGGCCTTGTGCCAGGCATCGGCCTGCTCGGGGCTTTCCATGGCAAATCCCACGGTCATGCCATTGCCACAGGTTGCATCCTTGCCGTCAATCGGCGACGTGACCATGAATATGCTGCCATTGTGGATATACATCAGCCGACCTTTCGGATCGACCATGGCTTCCGGGCCACCGATGCTTTTGAACAACGCATCATAGAATTTTTTTGAGCGGTCGATGTCGTTCGAGCCAACCATCATGTGACTGTACATTTTTCTCTCCTCATTTTCCGGTCGAGACTTTTCAGCGAGCATTGACCGGAAGGCAATGTAGCTATTGTTCTAACCGGCGTGCATCTTTAAGCGAGTGATTAATTTATTCAAGCAGGACAAGAGCAAAATGGAATTGAAAGACAAGATTATCGTGATCACCGGCGGCGCCAGCGGCATTGGCGCGGCGATGGCCCGCCGCTTCGCTGCTGAAGGAGCAAAGAAGATCGTTTGTGCCGACCGCGATCTGGCAGGGGCGCAAGCGGTTGCCGACGAGATTGGCGGCGTGGCGATCAAGACCGACGTGTCTTTGGCAGAAGATATCAGCAACCTTATCGAAACCGTTGAATCCGATATCGGGCCGATCGACCTGTTCGTTTCCAACGCGGGAATCATCACCAGCGGCGGCGCGGAAGTGGAAGACGATGTCTGGCAGAATATCTGGGAGATAAATGTTCTCGCCCATATCCGCGCGGCGCGAATCCTGGTGCCCAGAATGCTGGAGCGCGGCGGTGGCTATCTGCTCAACACCGCCTCGGCGGCCGGACTGCTGGCACAGATCGGTTCCGCGCCTTATTCGGTGACCAAACATGCTGCGGTGAGTTTCGCCGAATGGCTGGCGATCACCCACGGTGCAGAAGGCCTGAAAGTTTCTGTCCTGTGTCCGCAGGGCGTCGATACGCCGATGATTGCCGGGGTCGATACCTCCACGGTTGCAAAGGATGGCATCGTAACACCGGAACATGTCGCGGACATGTGCGTCGAGGCAATCGGCGATGAGCGCTTCCTTATTCTGCCGCATCCCGTGGTGGGGGACTATATCAAGCAGAAGGGCGCTGATCCCGAACGCTGGATTTCGGGCATGCAGCGGTGGCAGGCGATGCTCGCTGCTGAGGCATCCTGACCGCTCCCTAACAAAATAGGCCTGATAAAATGGAGCATTGGGGCCAGCCATTTTCACCTCTAGCGTCCGTCCAAACGCAATAGGAGAGATAATCATGGCATTGGTATCAGTCGTGGGTGCAACCGGCCGACAAGGCCTCGCGCAAATTCGGCAATTGGCAGCAGCAGGGCACAAGGTTCGCGCCTTGTCGCGTAGTGAAAACCCCGATCTTGGCGGAACCAATGCGGCGGACGAGTGTCGCCAGATCGATCTGACCGATGAATCGACCTGGGTTCCGGCGTTCGAAGGATCGGACGTCGTTTTCTATACCCATCCTCTGCAGGCACGCGAAGATCGCGCCTCGATGGTTGGCAAGGTCGCGGCTGCGGCCAAGGAAGCGGGCACCGAGCGCTTTGTCTGGAACACGTCGAGCTGGATTCCGGAGCGTCCAGGCGATCCGTTCACCTATGGTAACAACACGATTGCAGTGAACCAGATTTTCCGGTCCGGCATGCCGGCCACCGTATTCGGTTCGGTGCTGTTCATGGACAATCTGCTGACCAACTGGGCGCGGCCGTTCATTGTCGACGAAAAGCGCTATGTTTATCCGCACAATGCCACGCTCGAAGCCAACTGGATCAGTCTTGACGATGTCGGCAAATGCATGGTCGCCGCGATGGACCGGCCGGACTTTGAAGGTTCCTGGTTGAACATCGGTGGCCCGCAGCGCCTGAAACCACCGGAAGTAGCTGAAACCCTCTCGCGCGTGTTCGGGCATGAAATCAAATATGATCCCTGCACGCCGAAGGAATTCGGTGACTATCTGGTCAAAGCCTTTGGCGACGATGTACCGCCCGAGAATCGGGAAACCATGGCAGCCGGCATCACCGCCTTCTACGAATATAACAACAACAACGAAACCCGGCCGTTCGAAGTCAACACCGACTTCATGCAGCAGCGGCTGCCGGAAGTTGAGTTCGAGACGCTTGAGGAATGGGCGGCGCGGCAGGATTGGTCCGAAGACGCTCACAGACCTCCAGCAGGATAACGTCGATGTCAAAACGTATGCACGGCAAGATCGTGCTGGTGACCGGCGGCGCCTCGCGCCCTGGCCTCGGAGCAGCCATTGGCGAACGACTGGCTGACGAGGGCGCTACCGTGGTGCTCAGTGATGTCGACTTGCCGGGTGTAGAAGAAACGGCCGCATTGATCCGCGAAAAAGGCGGCGATGCGTCGGCGGTTAAGCATGACGTTGCTTCGCAGGACGATTGGGATCAAGTGGTGGCGGACGTGCTGGCAAAACACGGACGACTCGACGTGCTTGTCAACAATGCGGGCATATTGGAGGTCGCACCTGTTTCCAGCGACCGGGCGGTTGCTGCGCTTCGCAGCCAGTTCGACGTCAACGTTGTAGGCAGCTTTATCGGCACCCAGGTCGCGGTCCGTGCGATGCGGCAGTCCGGCGGCGGCTCCATCGTCAACATGTCATCAGTGGCGGGGATCGTTGGATTTCGCGGCAGCGCGAGCTATGCCGCGTCAAAGGGCGCGGTAAAGCTGTTCAGCAAATCCGTTGCCCTCGAAGTCGCCGCCGAGAACATCCGGGTGAACACCGTGCATCCAGGAATTATCCGAACCAATATGCAGGACCAGGGGGCGGACAGCAATTCGGATAATTATGCGGCTATCGAAGCTGCAATCCCGGCGGGCAGGCTCGGCGAACCGACCGACATCGCCAATTGCGTCCTATTTCTGGCATCAGATGAATCCACCTATGTAACGGGCGCTGAATTCGTGGTCGACGGGGGTTATACGGCTCAATAAATTCGAGACGCTTCGGACTTCTCCGCGGCGCGCTAAAACCCTATCATAAACCATTCGCTTGTTGCAGTTACGGTCGCGCCAGATCCAGTCATTGTTGTTGATGCTATAGGTGCCTTTTTCCAGGTCTGTTTGATGAAGATGAACGCGGTAATTGCGTCGAACGCGGCGACCAACTAGCTAGCTTGGTGCCACAGTTCGGATCGCAGACTTAGATCAAAAAAGTCTGTAGGCTCACCAGTCTCCGGGATGGCCGTTATTGTTAGCGTCCCACCCCAACATATTCGGTGAACCCTGCCGCTATAACCGAATCGCGGTCATAAACATTTCGTAAATCGGCCATGATGGAAGAGGCCATGCCATCCGCTAGTCGATCGAGATCAAGTGCACGAAACTCGTTCCATTCGGTCAGAATCACTACAATATCCGCTCCGTTCGCTGCCGCGTAGACATCGTCATACCACGCCACGCTTGGCAAGAGGGCCTTCCCTTCGCGTTCTCCTTGAGGATCACAGACCCGGACTTGCGCTCCGCCACCAACCAGCGCCGGAACGATCGTCAGGGATGGTGCGTCGCGCATATCGTCTGTCTCGGGCTTGAAGGTCACTCCCAGAATGAGGACTGTCTTGCCGTTGACCGATCCGCCACACAGGTCCAGCACCTTGTCGATCATCCGGCGCTTGATCGCTTCATTGACCTCGATTACCGTTTCAGTGATACGCTGCGGAACGCCATGTTCTTGTCCAATTCGCGCCAGCGCACTGGTATCCTTCGGAAAACAGGACCCGCCATAGCCCGGCCCGGCGTGCAGAAATTTGTTGCCGATGCGACCATCCAGTCCGATGCCTTTTGCTACGGATTTGACATCAGCGCCAACACGCTCGCACAGTGAAGCAATTTCGTTGATGAAGCTGATCTTCGTGGCCAGAAAAGCATTGGCCGCATATTTGATCATCTCCGCTGATTCCAGGTCCGTATAGACTATCGGGAATTCGCGCAGGAATAGAGGGCGATAAATATCGCCCATGACCGCCTTTGCGCGATCAGTCTCAACGCCAACTACCACACGGTCGGGTTTCATGAAATCGTCAATTGCAGCTCCTTCCCGCAGGAATTCGGGGTTAGAAGCCACATCAAAAAGGGCAGCCGGATTGGCAGCGCGTATGACTGCCTCGACCTTGCGATTGGTCCCCACTGGCACCGTCGACTTGGTTACCACCACTGCATATTCGGTCAGCGCCTGTGCAATATCCTCGGCTGCCTCCATCACGTAGGTCAGGTCCGCATGTCCGTCGCCGCGCCTAGTCGGCGTTCCAACAGCGATGAATACCGCATCCGCACCATTGACGGCCGCCGCAAGATCCGTCGTAAAACTCAACCGACCAGCTGCGACGTTTCGTTCCATGACGGCGTCCAGTCCAGGCTCGTAGATCGGAACCTCGCCGCGTTCCAGCTGCGTGATTTTTTCGGGCAGTTTGTCGACACAGATCACCTCATGGCCGAAATCCGAAAAACACACACCAGAGACAAGCCCCACATAGCCCGTGCCGATCATTGCAATCTTCATTATCAGGTAGTCCTTTTTTCAAACGTTCCATTTGGTTGAGCGGTAGCTCCGCTTTGCCACCGAACCATTGCTTTTCAAGTGCAGGGTCCTCCGCAATAGGATATCCAAAGCGCTATGGCATGCGACCCCGCGGCTCGCCCGGTCGCTAGAAGTGATAAGGTCAGAGAGTGTTAAAGCCGACGCCTTTAGCCTATTAAACGGGATCGCCGATAGTAGATTTTGGGGGAGGGCCTTGATCGAGAGGAGGGGGCGCCAGCCCGAACCTCCAACGAGAAATCTCTCTGTTGTTATACCGGGAACTTGCGTTAATGTCATTGCGCTAATCGCTCGCATCTTGAACTGTCTGGCCGTTGACGTAATAGTGCTGCCGCAATCTTGCAGCTTTTGCTCGTCATTTAGCCATGCTGATGCGCTGCAGGCATAAGCAACAAGGTGCCCATTGTATCATACGCCAATGAAATGAGTAGAAGCTGTGTCGTCCATTATGTTGCGTTAATACAATGCTGTGTCTGCTAACAAGTTCTAAAGATAAAATATTCAAAGGGTCGATGCAGCGATCTAACCCTCATTCCCCTATTATTCTCAAGCCGCTCATTTGGTCAGATGGGTGGTGCCAGCAGATAGTCATAAGAGTTGACATAATCAGGCCACCGTTCGTTCGATGAACCAGTAGGTCGAAATGATCCCGATGCCATAGGCCATCGCGGTCTTGGTGGGGTGCAGCCACTGGTTTTGGAAACTGCGGATGGCGTGCAAAAGGATCAGTGCTACCCCGACAATCGCTAACTGGCCGATTTCAACGCCAAGGTTGAAGGTCAGCAGGGCCAGCGGCACATCGCCTTCTGGCAGGCCGATTTCGGCCAGCGCGCCAGCGAAGCCGAAGCCGTGGAGCAGGCCGAACAGAAAGGCCACGATCCACGGGAAGCGTTCCGACAGGCGGATCTCGCCGGGTTTTGCTTTTACCACCTCAACGGCGAGAAAGATGATCGATAGGGCGATGACCGCTTCAACCGGCTGGGAGGGTAGCGACAGGAATCCGAGCGTCGTTCCGACCAATGTAAGGCTGTGCGCCACCGTAAATGCGGTCACGGTTTTGGCGACCAGCCAACCACCCTTGAGCAGCAGCACGAGCGCCAGCACGAACAACAGATGGTCAAAGCCCAGGAGAATATGCTCGATGCCGATGATGGTATAGGTCGCCGCAACATTGGAGATCACCGACGGTTCGGCTAGCGTGGCCGCAGGCTGGTCCGGGGTCAGGCGGACGGTTTGCATGGGGCTGTCCAGCGGGGCGATGCGCACCAGCGCGTCGGTGGTGGATAGTTCCAGGCCTTGCAGACCAATGGTTTGTCCCTGCAGCGATCGATCGCAGTGCAGGTCGAGGCGCGTGAGAATATTGCTGCCGGAATATTCACGCCGGGGCTCGCCATCGATTTCGCAATTTTCCGGGATCACGATCTCACCGGTCTGGCCAAGCCGCGAATTGGTGGAGGCCTTCCATAGCAGCGACCATTGGCCGGGCGTCTGTTCGGTCATTTCGATATAGGCAGGACGCAATTCATCGGCGTGAGCGGGCGCTGGAAACAGCGCAAGCGCGACACACAGCCACGCCAGGGCGTGACAGCATCTCATGGCCTGCCGGCTACCGTGACTTCATATTGCGATCGATAATCGGCAAGCGCCTGTTCTTTCTGCGCCGCCCGTTGGTCCGCCAGCCAGTCATTGGCTACTTGCTGCCGGATGTCTGCCAAAGCGGGCGTCTCGCCCGCCGTTTTGTCGGAAACCTGGACCGCGTGTATGCCAAATCCTGACGCAACGGGACCAGCCCACTGACCGATTGGCAACTGGTCCAATTCTCCTGCAAACTCATCGCCAAACTGGCGAGAGATTTCTGCAATGGTGGCGTTCTGAATTGTCTCAGGCAAAGAAATCGATCGCGCCAAATCGGCGGGCCTGGCGCCTTCTTTCAAACGTTGAATCCGCTCGTTTGCCTGTTCAGCGGTGATCTGGCCCAGATAGATTTGTTCGAAATCGTAGAGCGGGGAGAGAGCATATTTTTCAGGATGCTCTTCCAGCCATCGCTGCAGAATTGCATCAGTAGGCGCAGCCGTTTCTGCGTTTTCACTGTCGATAAAGCGCATTTTTGTGAAAAGTCGCCGCCGAATGACCGGATCATCCCTGTCCAGGCCCAGCCGGAGAGCCTCGCGATAATAGATTTCTTCCGCAATTTCCTGATCGATCAGGCCGTTCAGTTCTGCCTCTGTCGGCGGGCGCCGGAAATTCCGGACCCAGTCACTGGTAAGCCTGTCAATGTCTGTCTGATCGATGCTGATCCTATAGTCCGCCGGGTCGCGATCGGCGCCGGTCGCCCAGAAAAAAGCAAAAACGAGCAGCGCGCCACCCAGAAAATGGACGAGAGGCTCGCGAATAAATTTACCCAACATATATCATGTAATCCGTTAGTGGCGGCAGCAGCTTGTCTCTCATTCCCATTGGCCGCCGATTGTCAGGCTTTCCGTGAACGGCTGGTCCGGCTAAGCCGACGGCGTATACCAGATTGGCGAACTGTAAGCCCGTTCCTGCTGAATCTTGACTACTTCTTCTGGCAGGGTGAGGCGGAATTTGAGTGCATCATAGACCGGCCATGTCGGTGTCGGAATTTCCAGCACGCGCACATAATAAAAGGCATTTTGCGCGGGGTTGAAATCGGGGTCCTGCCAAAAGGTGACCAGTTCGGGTGCGCCGGTCGCATTGTCCCAAGTGCCCTTGGTCAAATCGACCGTATTCGGGACCGGTGTCAGCTTGCCATTTGCCCCAAGCTTCCGTGTGCCGGAATCGCTCCAACTGACATTATAGATTTTTTCGTAGCTATTGCCGTCCGCATCGACCCAGCCCTTGATAACCTGAATCCGGTCGAGGCTGGCGCTTTCCGGGTCCATCAGCGCGCTGATCAGGAACTTGGGTGCTTCGCCGTCGCCGCCGCTGAGATCGCCGCCCATGGGGACTCCTTTGTCATAACCGGTTTTGACCAGATTGGCGACATCGTCGGCAGTGAAATCAAAGCCGCCAAAGAAACGCACCTGCATCCGGGGCCCCGTCGTTGCGTAGACTTCGCGGCGCATCATCGCGTCGAAAATCGCTTCCCGCGTGTTGCTGGTCGCCCAGACGGCAGCATAGCCGCTCGACAGATATTGCCAGCCAAAACGGCCTTCCCTTGTACCGAGATTTTGCGGTTCAAGAGCACGATCCTTGTTGGTCGGTTCGTTGCCGCTGTGCTTGCCGAAGAAATTGTCCTCATCGGCCGTGGCCAGCGACGTATGGCTGTCGGTCGAACCGATCATGCCAAATTTAAACGGGTTGGCACCGACTGTCAGGGTCAGCTGCAGACCGCGCTTCAGGGCTTCGCGAACATAGCTGCCCCCATAGCTTTCCGGCGGCATGTCCTCGGTGCAGCTGAGGTTGCATTTGTCCCAGCCGGCAATGCCGAACTCGGCAAATTCGTCATTCGGTGACAGAAACGGATGGGTTTCGCTGTCGCCCTTGATCTGCGTGACCTCGACGATCGGTTCGCGGAGCGCGCGGGTTTTCACATAGGCGGCGTCGATCGGGCTGCCGTCATATTTGTTCATCGCGAACATGCGGCCATTCGAGACATTGCTATTGTGTGGAATTGCCAGCACCTTGCCACCGGTTTTTTGCTCGTAGGCGGCCATATAGGCCCAGAGTTTTTCCGGGTCCTGCGCGCCAAGAGCGCCAAACGGGAGAGTATCTCCCATTTTCTTAGGGCTGTCGCGGAACATCACAACCCGATGGATATTGTCGCCATCGGGCATCGAGGTATATTCGAAGCCCATGAAGGCCGTGAATTTTCCGGGTTCATTATATTGATCAATGGTCTCGCCATGCTTTTCCCAGAGATCAGCCGTGCGGTCTCTGCTCTGCTCCGGGTCAGTCAGTGATTCAGGCAAGGTTCCTTTCGCAGCACCGTCGATCAGTTCGGCTGTGACCTGCAATGACCCTTCATCGCTTTCGTTCATCATATCGTGCCAGCGGAGCAAGAATTTGTTCGTCAGCAACGCGATGCGCGGCGCTTCCATGATCGCCTTGGTTGCCCCCATGGCGTCGCTATGGTCGGCAATTACCAGAAAATCGAGAGGACGAGACAGCTTCGCTTTGGCGCCCTTGGATGCGGTCACTTCTTCGCCCCGGGCAAATCGCAGCGCTGCCTCTGCGTCCAGCCGGTTGCCAAATCCGAATGCGTCGATGCTGTTGTCGGTGTGGAGATGAGTGTCGCCCCAGAATACCTGTTCGGGATATTCGGTATTGGTCACTTCCGCGGCGTCGCTGTCACCGTTGTTGTTTTCGGAACATGCCCCGAGGGCCAAGGCAGCCGAACAGACCGCCCACATCAGTGATTTGCGCATATTGAATCTCCCATCCCAATTTCCAAAATCTATCCTTCCCGAGGTGCAGGCGCAATAGGGAGCTGATTTGTCCAGCCTGTCGTAGCGTCAGCCGAGCCAGCGTCCCAGCAGACCGCGCTCCCGCAGGATGGTTCGGGCGGCATTGTGACCGGGTGCGCCGGTCACGCCGCCGCCCGGATGGGTGCCCGAGCCGCACATGTAGAGGCCCTTTACTGGCCCCATATAGCCGGCCGCACCGATCACCGGTCGCGCCGCCCAGAGCTGGTCGAGGGACATGCGGCCATGGAAGATATCGCCGCCGACCATCCCGAATTTGCGCTCCAGGTCCCATGGCGACATTGCTATCTGACCGAGGATAAGCTTGCGGAAGCCGGGCGCATGCTGCTCCACCACATCGAGGATCGATGACACCGCTGCTTCCCGCTCATCCTCCCAGCGCCGACCGTCCGGCAGTTGCGGCGCGAATTGCTGGCAGAACAGGCTCGCTACATGGTGCCCGGCAGGCGCCAGGCTGTCATCGACAAGACTGGGGATAAGCATCTCGACAACGGGCTTGCGCGACCAGCCATAGCGCCGGGCATCCTGATAGGCGCGGTCCATATAGTCGAGCGAGGGCGCCATGATGATTCCCGATTGCAGATGATCCCCGCGACCCGGCAGGTCCGCAAAATAGGGCAATCTGCTCAACGCCAGATTCATCCGGAAGCTGCCGGAACCGCATTGATAGCCCGCCATCATGCTGCGGAAGTCGGGCGGCAGATCATCTCGATCGATCAGGCGGTCATAGAGCAGCTTTGGCCCGACATTGGCGATGACCTTCGGCGCGCGTATCTCTTTACCGCATGTCGTCCGCACGCCTACCGCCCGTCCTTTCTCGACGAGCAGTTTTGCGACCGGTTGGCCGAGTTCGATTGCAACGCCTACCGCTTCGCAGGCTTCCGCCATCAATTGCGTGATTCGCCCCATCCCGCCCAGGACATGGCCCCATTGCCCGTGCTTGCCGTTGACCTCGCCAAACACATGATGGAGCAGAACATAGGCGCTGCCCGGCATATCGGGGCTCGCATAATTGCCAACAATGGCGTCAAATCCGAAAGCCGCCTTGATCGGCGCGCTCTCAAACCATTGATCGAGCAGTTCGCGTGCGCTGAGCGTGAACAGCTTGCTGATCTGATGCTGTTCCAGCGCGGATAGACGGGCGAACCGGCGCGCAGTCCTGATGCCCGCTAGCATCGCGATAGCGCCGTCTCCGGAATTTGGCGGGATTTCCAATGCCAGGTCGCGCAAGATCGCAGCTGCAGATTCGAGCATGGCATAATAGTCCGGCAGGCGAGCTGCATCGTTCTCGGAAAATCGCGCCACCTCCCGCTGCGTTGCTTCCAGAGAGCCCCCGAGCAGCAAATACCGGCCATTGCCAAGCGGCAGGAAATTGCTTTTGGGGCGCTCGATCACGCGGTAGCCGCGTTCGACCAGCTCCATATCTGCAATCACTTTTGGCTGCAGCAGCGAGACGGTGTAGCTCGCCGTGCTGTTGCGGAAGCCGGGATGAAATTCTGCGGTGACGGCCGCTCCGCCGATCACATCGCGCGCTTCCAATATCCGCACCTTCATACCGGCGCGCGCGAGATAATATGCACAGACCAGACCGTTATGGCCGCCGCCGATAATCAGTGCATCGAGTGAGTTTGTCTGCATATATCCCGGGACTAGCGCCGCTTCCGGATGCCAGCAACAACCAAGTGGCACTATCCCGATGCCCGTTCCCGGACTAGCTCGGCGCAATTGTGAAAATCAGAAGGGGGTGATAGGAGCGTTACAAGTTGTACCAGATAAGGGAAAAATTGGATGAGAAATTTGCTTTTGAGCGCCGCCTCTGCGCTGGCGTTGACCGCCGTCGGCATTGCGCCTGCGAGCCATGCGCAAACCAGTGACGCTGAAACGCAGGCCGAGCAAGACGTAAACGAACAGCTGGCGGCATTTTTCCAGGACTATGACGAGCAGGAGCTGGCCGATTCTCCCGTCTCAAAGGCCTATCGCGGTATCCGGGATGAAGACTATGGGAAGTGGGATGATCCGAGCGAAGCCGCTGAAATCGCGCAATATGAACGTAGTCAGACGGCGCTTGAACAGATGGAAACTGAGTTTGACGAAAATGCGCTTAGCGAGGACGGCCAGCTCAGCTATCGTTTGTTCCAGGCACGGGGCGAGCGGTCGACCAATGCGTTCCCGTTCCGTCGCAATGCGTATATATTTGACCAGATGAACGGCGCGCAGAGCCAAATCCCGGCGTTCATGATCAATATACACCGGGTGTCGAGCAAAGCAGACGCCGAGGCCTATGTCAGCCGTCTTGATGGCGCCGGTCCGTTGATCGAAGCATTGGTGGCGCAGTCGGCAGAGCGGGCGAATGATGGCGTAATCGTGCCCGACTGGGTGTTTCCCTATGTCATCGCCGATGCAAAAAATGTCATCAGCGGTGCCCCGTTTGAGGATGGCGATGACTCGCCCATTTACGCCGATCTGAAGAAAAAAGTCGGCGATCTTGATATTCCGGAGGATGAAAAATCCGATCTCATTGCGCGCGGTGGTGCAGCGATGGTGGCCAGTATGAAGCCCGCTTACGAGAAATTGATCGCCGAGATGGAGCGTCAGCAAGCGATGGCGGTTGACGGCGATGGCATCTGGCGGTTCAAGGACGGCGCCGCCTATTATGCCGAGCGCCTGCAAAATTACACCACAACCGATCTCACCGCCGATGAAATCCACCAGATTGGCCTGGATAATGTGGCGCGGATCCACAGCCTGATGCGCAAGATCATGGCGGATGTCGGCTTTGAAGGCAGTTTGCAGGACTTCTTCGCCCATTTGCGCAGCAGCGACGAATTTTATTATGACACGCGCGAAGCCTATCTGGCGGATGTCGATGCCAAGCTGACGGCGATGACGGCCAAGCTGCCCGAATATTTCGATACATTACCGAAGGCCCCGCTCGTGGTAAAACCAGTCGAGGCCTTTCGTGAGAAATCCGCTGGCAAGGCCTTTTACAATGGGCCGGCTCCGGACGGTTCACGGCCGGGCACTTATTATGTCAATCTCTACAATCTGCGCAGCATGTCGAAGACCGAGCTGGAGGCGCTCGCCTACCATGAAGGTCTGCCGGGGCATCATCTGCAAAGAACGATTCAAACCGAACTGGGTGATTTGCCGCCGTTCCGCAGATTTGGCGGATGGACGGCCTACACCGAGGGCTGGGGACTCTATTCCGAAGAGCTTGGCAAGGATATGGGCTTCTACCAGGACCCGTATAGCGATTTTGGCCGGCTTGGGATGGAACTGTGGCGCGCCTGCCGGCTGGTGGTCGATACCGGCATTCATGACAAGCGCTGGAGCCGCGAGGAAGCGATTCAATATCTGACCGACAACACCCCGAATCCGGAGGGCGATATTCGCAAGGCGATTGAGCGCTATATCGTTTATCCCGGCCAGGCGACCGCTTATATGATCGGCAAGCTCAAAATACTCGAATTGCGCAGTCGGGCGCAGGACGCGCTGGGCGACAAGTTCACCATGGGCGGTTTTCACGATGTGGTTTTGAAAAGTGGTCCGGTGCCGCTCGACATCCTCGAAGAACGGGTGGACGCCTGGATAGCCGACAGCAAGTAACATCAATCAGCGGTGATTGTCCGAAAATGTCAACGGTAGTTTCGGAATCTGTCGTTTCTGTCCAATGAATCTTGGCCGATTCGGGCAATACGGTCGGTGCGACCCGAAGGGCTCTCACCATCGTAATCCGGTGATATTAGAGTTCTTTTCCTTTTCAGGCCTGGCTATTAATTTAGTCAGGCCTTTTTTTTACCTTTGTTTTTCAGCTATAAACGGGCATCCATAGGAAATCTGGACCAGGAGGAGGGACAGATGAGGGGGTCGTCGCTTGGTAAGTCTGAGATATTTTGCGCCTGCAGAAGATGTTCGAGACTTGGTCTCAGTCTATTATCTGTTCGAGGTTGATCAACCGCGTTTTATCGATAACGAGCGGGCTGCGATCGCTCAATTGCGTTTCCTGCTCGAGGGAAGCGCCGAGGTCAGCTTTGCCAATGGCAACAGTTTTCCGGCCAAAGACGCCATGTTGCAAGGCCCTTCGACGGGCTCGATGCGTTTTGATGTAAAGGGACCATTCCGGATGTTCGGGGTTGGCATTTTGCCCGCCGGCTGGGCAATTTCGACGCGCAAATCGGCGGCAGACTATACCGACCGAGCAGTCAGCGCGCACGAGGTTTTTACGCAGGAAATTGACAAAAACCTCGAATATCTGCGCGGCTGCGAGAGTCCGGAGGACATGGTGGCCTGGGCGGACAAGATCTACCGGGCCCTGAAACCGCGCCTGAAGCCGGAGACAGCGGCTTTCGCCAAAATGGTCGACGCTTGGCTGTCATCAGAGCCTTCGCCGCCGGTCAGCAGTCTGATGGAGCGGTCCGAGCAAAGTTCCCGGCAGGTTCTGCGCACGGTGAACAAGCTTTATGGCATGCCGCCGAAATATCTGGCGCGCAAATATCGCGCGCTGCGGGCGGCGAGGGCATATGCCGAGCATAATGAGGAAGAGCTGCTGGAGCTGGTCGATGCCTTCTACGACCAGTCGCACATGATTCGGGAAGTGAAATTCTTTGCCGGTGTGACGCCGACTCAGCTGCGGGTAGGCGAGGGCGAAACGGCGCGGCTGCTCGACCAGCGAGCGGATCTCAAGGGCAAGATTGCACCACTGACTTCGGACACCTGATTGGAAGATTTGGAAGCATGTTTGCGTTTTTCCGGCGCTGCGCTAGGCGGCGCTGCGCTTGCAATGTTGGATAAATGAGACTAAATTGGTCTTGTTTAAAATTTCAACCTGGTGATTCGAGAAATATGCGCCTTTCCAACCTTGCCGATTATGCCGTTGTCCTGATGTCCGCTGCCGCGCGACATTGTGGTGCTGCGCGGTTGGCAGATGGACGGCTCAACGCAACGAAGCTGGCCGAGAAAACCGGCGTCCCGCTGCCGACCGCCAAGAAGCTGGTCAGCCGCTTGACCGCAGCGGGCCTGTTCGAATCGACGCGCGGCATCGGTGGCGGTATCCGGCTGGCTCGTCCGCCGGCATCGATCAGCCTTGCCGATATTGTCGAGGCGGTTGAAGGTCCTCTGGCGATCACCAGTTGTACAATCGACGGCAATCATGACTGCCTGCTGGAAACCGGATGCACGGTGAAACCGCATTGGGGTGTCGTCAACAGGACAATAAGACAGGCGCTGGATGACGTGACTCTGGCTAGCCTGTCGGATTTGCCGGTGGCAGCAAAATTAAAAATGATGGAAAAAGCGTAATGAGCGAAGACGTCAAAACTTCCGACTATGATGCCGAGCGGGCCGAAATGAATGCGGAAGCGCAGCAAGCGGTCGACAAGGCCTCCACTTATGAATTCGGCTGGTCGTCGGATATCGAGCAGGATTTTGCGCCAAAAGGTCTGAACGAAGACACGGTGCGCTTCATTTCCGACAAGAAGGGCGAGCCGGAGTGGATGCTCGAATGGCGTCTGAAGGCCTATCGCCAGTGGGAAAAGATGGAAGCGCCGGACTGGGCCAAGCTCGACATTCCGATGATCGACTATCAGGACGCCTATTATTACGCCGAGCCGAAGCCGAAGGAAAAGATCGGCAGCCTGGATGAAGTGGATCCGGAAATCCTGCGCGTCTATGAGAAGCTCGGCATTCCGATCGAGGAGCAAAAAGTGCTCGCGGGCGTCGAGGGTGCGCGCAAGGTCGCGGTCGATGCGGTGTTCGACAGCGTCTCGGTGGCCACTACGTTCCGCAAGGAGCTGGAGGACGCAGGCGTCATTTTCCGGTCCATTTCGGAAGCAATCAAGCAATATCCTGACCTTGTCCGGCAATATCTTGGCAAAGTCGTGCCGATGCATGACAATTATTTTGCCACGCTCAACTGCGCCGTGTTCAGCGATGGCACCTTTGTCTACATTCCCAAGGGCGTGAAATGCCCGATGGAGCTGAGCACCTATTTCCGGATCAATGCCGAAAATACCGGCCAGTTCGAGCGGACGCTGATCGTTGCCGAAGAAGGATCCTATGTCTCCTATCTCGAAGGCTGCACCGCACCGATGCGCGACGAGAATCAGCTGCACGCCGCGGTCGTCGAGCTGGTCGCGATGGACGATGCGGAGATCAAATATTCGACCGTCCAGAACTGGTATCCCGGCGACGAGAATGGCAAGGGCGGCATCTATAATTTCGTGACCAAGCGCGGGCTCTGCCAGGGCAAGAACAGCAAGATCAGCTGGACCCAGGTCGAGACCGGCAGCGCGGTGACCTGGAAATATCCGAGCTGCGTGCTCAACGGCGAGGGCAGCGTCGGCGAATTCTATTCGGTCGCGCTGACCAACAATTATCAGCAGGCCGATACCGGCACCAAGATGATCCACAACGGCAAGAATACCCGCTCGACGATCATCTCCAAGGGAATCAGCGCCGGGCACAGCGACAATACTTATCGCGGTCTGGTGCGGGTCGGGCCGAATGCGGAGAATGTCCGCAATTTCACCCAGTGCGATTCTTTGCTGCTTGGCGACCAGAGCGGCGCGCATACCGTGCCCTATATCGAGGTCAAGAACCCGACCGCGACGATCGAGCATGAAGCGACCACCAGCAAGATCAGCGACGACCAGATGTTCTACGCCCAGCAACGCGGGCTGGATGAAGAGGCGGCGGTGAGCCTGATCGTCAACGGCTTTGCCAAGGAAGTGCTCAAGGAACTGCCGATGGAATTTGCGGTCGAGGCGCAGAAATTGCTGGCGATCAGTCTTGAGGGGAGCGTGGGGTGATCATGTCCCGTCCTTCCCTTCGTCATTGCGAGCGCAGCGACGCAATCCAGGGCGGCGCGCGCCATCTCTGGATTGCCACGTCGCCTGCGGCTCCTTGCAATGACGGAACTGGCGAACTTTGCGGCTTCGCGGCTTCGCGTGAGTCAAATTTTTGCGCGCGAAGACGCGAAGGCGCG
Source organism: Sphingopyxis sp. (assembly GCA_002733865.1). Classification (GTDB taxonomy): domain Bacteria; phylum Pseudomonadota; class Alphaproteobacteria; order Sphingomonadales; family Sphingomonadaceae; genus Parasphingorhabdus. Next base: position 138,669 of record NVXM01000007.1, on the reverse strand, counting down.
AAGGCGACTTTGTCGAAAGAGAGTATGGTATGAGTTGGCTGATTTTTCTAATTGCTGCCCCGGCAGCAACCGACCGCCTGCCAAACTATATTGACAGTCAGACGTCAGCATCAGTGCAATCGTACGGAGCGTGTCTGGAATCTGCGTCATTAGAATTGGAGCCGTCAAGGGCAGACTTTGACGATATCTTTGAGGCTGCGAAAACAGCATGTGCGGGTGATTGGGTCGATTCCCATTTTTCGTTGATAGAGGATTTAGAAAAGCTACCCGACAGTTCTACGGGAAAATCATCACAACAAATAGCAGTCGAGTTTCTTGATAGCATTGCCGAAAGGGCAAAGTCTGAATCAAGACTCAAAGTTTTGCGTCAACGAGCGGGATTGAAAGAAGAATAATGCTAAAAATTGAAAACCTCCACGCCTCTGTTGGCGATACCGAAATTCTCAAGGGACTTTCCCTGACCATCAATGCTGGGGAAATCCATGCGATCATGGGGCCCAACGGGGCGGGCAAGTCGACGCTGGCTTATGCGCTGGGTGGGCGGCCCGGGTATGAGATTACTGAGGGTAGCGTGAGCTTTACGCCTGCCGTTAGTGGTGAGCTTGTCGAACCACGCCTCTCGGACGAGAAGCGTCCTTCGACAGGCTCAGGGCTAACGGATGGAGAACTTGACCTTCTCTCCCTTGATCCGCACGAACGGGCATCTGCCGGCATCTTCCTGGGCTTCCAGTATCCGGTCGAAATTCCAGGCGTGTCCAACCTGCAGTTCCTGCGCGAAAGCCTCAACTCGCAGCGCAAGCTGCGCGGCGAGGAGCCGCTGAACGGAGCGGAATTCATCAAGCTGGCCAAGGAAAAGGCGGCGCTGCTGAAGATGGACATGGACATGCTCAAGCGCGCCGTGAATGTGGGTTTTTCCGGCGGCGAGAAGAAGCGCAACGAGATGGTGCAGATGGGCATTCTCGATCCGAAGCTGGCGATCCTCGACGAGACCGACAGCGGCCTCGACATCGACGCGCTGCGGACGGTTGGCGCAGGAATCAATTCGATCATGCGCAAGCCCGACAAGGCAGTGCTGCTGATCACCCATTATCAGCGGCTGCTCGAACTGGTGAAGCCGGACTTTGTCCACGTGCTTGCCGATGGCCGGATCGTCAAGACCGGCGGCCCGGACCTCGCGCTGCAGCTGGAAGAAGAGGGCTATGAAGCGATAGCGGAGGCGGCGTGATTTTTTCGTTCCTCCTTCAACTCCATAACGGCCGCCTTGGCGGCCCCTATCGGGATATTTTTGACTCGCGCGAAGCCGCGAAGGCGCAAAGAGATAGCCTCTTGCCGCGCTGCCTTCGTGTCTTCGCGCCTTCGCGTGATAGAAATTGGCGCTGTCGCGCGGAAAAGCGGGAGGTGATGCGATGAACGCTCCGCTTCCCACGCACCGCGATGAAGCCTGGCGCTATGCCGATCTGAAGGCGCTCGAGCCTGTCTGGCCAAAACTGGCCGGTCCGGAACGGATCGATGTGCCTGCTGGCGAGCAGGCGTCCCGGCTGGTCACCGAACTGCCGGTGGTCGACGGTGTCGGCATGGTCGATCTCGACGTTACCATTGGCGACAATGCACGCTTTGCCATTCATGTCCTCGCCAATGCCGCCGATTATGGCCGGATCCACGTCAAGGCGACGCTCGGCAAGGGCGCGCATTTCGAGCTCGGCGGGGCGATCCTGGGCAAGGGATCGCAGACGCTGGAGATTGTCACCGAGGTGATCCACGCCGAACCCGATGGTACCTCCAACCAGGTGGTGCGCTCGGTGCTGGCCGACAAGGCCACCGGCAGCTTCCTCGGCCGGATCAATGTCGCGCGCCACGCGCAGAAGACCGATGCGGCGCAGTCGGTCAAGGCGATGCTGCTCGACCGCGGTGCCACCGCCAATGCCAAGCCGGAACTGGAAATTTTCGCCGATGACGTAAAATGCGCCCATGGCGCGACCGTCGGCGAGCTCGACAAGCAGGCCTTGTTCTATCTCGCTTCGCGCGGATTGCCGCCGGCTGCGGCGAAGAAGCTGATGCTGCAGGCGTTTATTGCCGATGCCTTTGTGTCGGTTGGTGATGATGCGGTGCGCGATGGGATTGAGAGCAAGGCGCTTGAGGTTCTGGAGGGATTGTCGTGAGTGGATTATACCCTCGTCATCCTGAACTTGTTTCAGGACCTCCCAAGATCCTGAAACAAGTTCAGGATGACGAATGGGGGGGAGTTTCGATATGAACGCTCCTGCCATCCTTAAAACCTCTTACCGCACCGACTTCCCCGGCATCGGACCGGACTGGCACTATCTCGACAGCGCCGCGACGGCGCAGAAGCCGCAGGCGGTGCTCGAGGCGATTGCTCGTGCCTACGGCCCGGATTATGCGACCGTGCACCGCGGTGTCTATGCGCGTTCGGCCAATATGACGCTGGCGTATGAAGCTGCGCGCAAGCGCGTGGCGGGGTTTCTCAATGCCGCGAGCGAAAACGAGATCGTCTTCACCAGCGGCGCGACCGACAGCATCAATCTGGTTGCCGAAAGCTGGGGGAACAAGTTCATCACCAACGGCGACCGCATCATGCTGTCGCAGCTGGAGCATCATTCGAATATCGTGCCGTGGCAGATGCTGGCCGAGCGGGTCGGTGCGGAGATCGATGTCGCGCCGCTGACCGAGGACGGCCAGATTGATCTCGACTGGATCGAGGCGAATTTGACCGAGCAGCACAAGCTGGTGGCGCTGGCGCATGTGTCCAATGTGCTGGGCTCGCTGCTCGATGCGAAGCGCGCGGCGGCTATCGCGCATAAGGTTGGCGCGAAGCTGCTACTCGACGGCTGTCAGGCGGCGCCGCGGCTGCCGGTCGATGTGCAGGATCTGGGCTGCGATTTCTATGTTTTCTCCGGGCACAAGATTTACGGTCCTACTGGCATTGGTGCTTTGTGGGCGCCTTATGCGACGCTCGAGGCGATGCCGCCCTGGAAGGGCGGCGGGTCAATGATCGACCGTGTGTCCTTTGACGGCACGACTTATGCACCACCGCCGGGCCGGTTCGAGGCGGGCACGCCGCATATTGCCGGTGTGGCCGGGCTGGATGCCGCGATCCAATATGTCGAGGGCATCGGGCTGGACGTGATCTCGGATCACGAGAACGCCACGCTGGCGAAGGCGCGCGAGGCGCTGTCCGGGATCAATTCTGTGCGGGTCTTCGGGCCGGACAAGAGCATGGGTATCTTGAGTTTCGCGGTCGGCGACGTGCATCCGCACGATGTCGCTACTATATTGGATGAAGGTGGCGTCGCGATCCGCGCCGGGCATCATTGCGCCCAGCCGCTGATGGATACGCTCGGCGTACCGGCGACCGCGCGGGCGAGTTTCGGGATTTACAGCGATGACAGCGATGTCGCGGCTCTGGTCGACGGCATCAATCGCGTGAGAACAATTTTTGGTTAAGGTGACGATATGAGCGAAGAACGGAAAATATTGGTGGAAGAAGTCGACAGCGTCGCAAAGCCGAAGCTGGCGAAGGTCGAGGATGCGGTGGATGACAGCGAGCAAGATGTCTCGACTACGCTCGACACGAACGGCAAATCGGCTCCGGTGATGGCGCCGTCGCCTTATGAAGCGGAAAGCGATTCGGCCAAGCTCAGCCGCAAGAAGGATTATCTCGAGGGCTTTCTCGCGCAGAAACCGGCGGAGACCCCGGCGGGCGAAGCCGGCGGCGATGTCTATGAGGCGGTGATCGACACACTGAAGTCGATCTTCGATCCGGAAATCCCGGTGAATATTTACGATCTCGGCCTGATCTACGGCGTCGAGATCACCCCCGACAATCACGCGATTGTCACCATGACGCTGACTACGCCGCATTGCCCGGTCGCCGAATCGATGCCCGGCGAGATTGAGATGCAGGTCGGCAGCGTTCCAGGCGTCGGCCATGCCGAGGTCAATCTCGTCTGGGACCCGCCGTGGGACCCCGGCAAGATGAGCGACGAGGCGAAGCTGGAACTGGGGATGCTTTAAGGCTTATTCCCCTCCCGCTTGCGGGAGGGGCTAGGGGTGGGCCTAAAGCCATTTACAATCCCACCCCCGACCCCTCCCGTAAACGGGAGGGGAGAAGGAGAAAGACTATGACCGACACAAAAACCAAAACCCGTACCATTCCGGCAGCGATCATCCTGACCCCGGCGGCGGAGCAGCGCATTGCCGAGCTGATGGCGAAAGCCCCCGCCGACGCGATCGGCGTCAAGCTCTCGACCCCGCGCCGCGGCTGCTCGGGCCTGGCTTACTCGGTTGACTATGTCAGCGAGGAAGTCGCGTTCGACGAGAAGATCATCACCCCCGGCGGCGTGTTTTATGTCGACGGCGGTTCGGTGCTCTATCTGATCGGCAGCACGATGGACTGGGTCGAAGATGATTTCACCGCGGGCTTTGTGTTCGAGAACCCGAACGCCAAGGGCGCTTGCGGGTGTGGGGAGAGTTTTACGGTTTAGGGATGCCGGGAAACGAAAAAACCCCAGCGTTTCCACGCGGGGGTTTTCTCCAATTCGTCATCCTGAACTTCTTTGCCTCCGGTGGCCTCCGGCTCAGGATCTCTCGAGTTTGACGCGCTATCTCGCGGGACCCTGAAACGAGTTCAGGATGACGAGAGGGATGGCGCGTGCCTCAGAGCTTGCTCGTCAGTTCCGGCACCGCATTGAACAGGTCCGCGACCAGTCCGATATCCGCGACCTGGAAGATCGGCGCGTCCTCGTCCTTGTTGATGGCGACGATGATCTTGCTGTCCTTCATGCCGGCGAGATGCTGGATCGCGCCGGAGATGCCGATGGCGATATAGACTTCAGGCGCGACGATCTTGCCGGTCTGGCCGACCTGATAGTCGTTCGGGACATAGCCCGCATCGACGGCGGCGCGGCTGGCGCCGATACCGGCGCCGAGCTTGTCGGCCAATGGCGTGATGACTTCCTCGAACTTTTCCGAGGAACCGAGCGCGCGGCCACCGGAGACGATGATCTTGGCGCTGGTCAGTTCGGGGCGTTCGGACTTGGCGATTTCTTCGCTGACGAAGGTCGACAGGCCGGATTCGCCGGCGCCGGTGACGCCTTCGATCGTTGCCGAGCCGCCTTCGGTAGCGGCCTTGTCAAAAGCGGTGCCGCGGACGGTGATCACTTTTTTGGCATCCGAAGATTTTACGGTGGCGATCGCGTTGCCGGCGTAGATCGGCCGAGTGAACGTGTCTTCGCTTTCGACCGAGAGAATGTCACTGATCTGCATGACGTCGAGCAGAGCGGCAACGCGCGGGGCGATATTCTTGCCGGTGGTGGTGGCGGGCGCGAGGAATGCGTCGTGCGATTCCATCAGGCTGGCGATCAGCGGTGCGGCATTTTCCGCCAGCTGATGCTCGAGCGCGGCATCATCGGCGACATGGACGGTGGCGACACCGGCGACCTTGGCCACTTCTTCGCCAACGCTGGCGCAGCCGGAGCCGAGGACCAGCGCGTGGACTTCACCGAGCTGCGAGGCAGCGGTGACCACGGCCAGGGTGGCGTCCTTCATGGTCTTGTTGTCATGTTCGACTAAAACTAGAGTTTTCATGGTTTAACTCCTTAAAATTCGTTTCATCCGTTCGCTTCGAGCATCGTCGAGAAGCGTGTCTCGACTGCGCTCGACACGAACGGCAGGGTCCTAGATGGCACCCACAGCTTTGAGTTTCGCGACCAGCGCATCGACATCCTCGACGATTTCACCGGCCTGGCGAACCGGCGGTTCGGAGACATTGGTGGTGGTCAGGCGCGGCGCGATATCAACGCCGTAATCGGCAGGGGTTTTTTCATCCATCGGCTTTTTCTTCGCCTTCATGATGTTCGGCAGCGACGCGTAGCGTGGTTCGTTGAGACGCAGGTCGGTGGTGACCACGGCGGGCAGGTTCAGCTTGACCGTCTGCAGGCCGCCGTCGATTTCGCGCTTGACGGTGATGCTGTCGCTGTCGAGCTCGACGGTATTGGCGAATGTACCCTGGCCCCAGCCGAGCAGCGCTGCGAGCATCTGGCCGGTCTGGTTGGAATCGTCGTCGATCGCCTGCTTGCCGGTGATCACCAGCTGCGGCTGTTCGTCAGCAACGATCTTGGCGAGGATTTTGGCAACGCCCAGCGGCTCGACGTCTTCGTCAGTAACCACGAGGATCGCGCGGTCCGCGCCCATGGCGAGAGCGGTGCGCAGGGTTTCCTGTGCTTTCTGCGGTCCAACCGATACGGCGATGATTTCTTCTGCCTTGCCGGCCTCTTTCAGGCGGATGGCTTCCTCGACTGAAATTTCGTCGAACGGGTTCATCGACATTTTGACATTGGCGAGATCGACGCCACTGCCGTCGGACTTGACCCGCGGTTTCACGTTATAATCTATCACCCGCTTGACGGGTACCAGGATTTTCATTGCTGTTTCCTTCTACTATTTCTCAAACCTCTTAGCTTACGTTCACGTAAACGTCAAGTTTGCGCTGCGGCGCAGCATTTTCGACTTAACCCCTCCCTTTCAAGGGAGGGGCTTAGATAAGCTCAGGCCGCTTCTTTAACCTGGGCGACAATCTTCTTCGCGGCATCGCCAAGATCATCGGCCGACACGATTGGCAGGCCGCTATTGGCGAGAATTTCCTTGCCCTTCTCGACATTGGTGCCTTCGAGGCGAACCACCAGCGGAACCGAAAGATCGACTTCCTTGGCTGCGGCAACGATGCCCTCGGCGATGATGTCGCATTTCATGATGCCGCCGAAGATGTTGACGAGAATGCCTTCCACAGCCGGATCGGCGAGGATGATCTTGAATGCCGAGGTGACCTTTTCCTTGGTCGCGCCGCCGCCCACGTCGAGGAAGTTCGCCGGGAAAGCGCCATTCAGCTTGATGATGTCCATCGTCGCCATCGCCAGACCGGCACCATTGACCATGCAGCCGATATTGCCGTCGAGCTTGATATAGGCGAGGTCGGACTTGCTGGCTTCGACTTCCGCCGGATCTTCTTCGGTTTCGTCGCGCAGCTCCGCAATGTCGGGGTGCCGCATCAGCGCGTTGCCGTCGAAGCTCATCTTGGTGTCGAGCACGATCAGCTGCTGATCTTCGGTGACCACCAGCGGGTTGATTTCGACCATTTCGCAATCCATCGCGAGGAAGGCTTCGTACAGTTTCTTGCCGAGCTTCTGCGCCTGCTTGTTGAGATCGCCATCCAGTCCCAGCGCGAAGGCGAGGGTGCGGCCGTGATGCGGCATGAAGCCCTGGGCCGGATCGATGGTGATCGTCTTGATCTTTTCCGGCGTGTTGTGAGCGACGTCTTCGATATCCATGCCGCCTTCGGTGGAGACGACCATCGCAACGCGGCCACTGGCCCGGTCGACCAGAATCGAGAGGTAGAATTCTTTCTCGATATCGACGCCGTCGGTGACATAGAGCCGATTGACCTGTTTGCCTTCGTCACCGGTCTGGATCGTCACCAGCGTGTTGCCGAGCATTTCTTCGGCATTGGCGCGCACTTCGTCGATGGTTTTCGACAGCCGCACGCCGCCTTTTGCGTCTGCGCCCAGTTCCTTATATTTGCCCTTGCCGCGGCCACCGGCGTGGATCTGCGCCTTGACGACGTAGAGCGGGCCAGGGAGTTTCTCGGCAGCGGCAACCGCTTCGTCAACGGAAAGCGCGGCATAGCCGGCAGGAACGGCGATGCCGTGTTTTGCGAGCAATTCTTTGCCCTGATATTCATGGATGTTCATGGAAAGATATGAAGCCTTTCATTGCGCTTGAAAATGGTCGGTTAGACGATACGAGTCTTGGCTCAGGCTTAAGCACAGATGATGGGCCATTTCCACCCTGATTCATGATAATTGTCGGTTGATCTGGCGAACCGTGGCCGGACCGGTTGCAGGTGAAACCAGTGGCAACTCAGCCGAGCCGCCGAGCCGCTCTATTTTACCGCGCAAATCACCCCGGACGATGTCACGACCCCGATGATTTCGGGGTCCTGCAGCGCGCGGGTCTGTTTCACAAATTCGTTGATTGTCACATCACCGGCGCTGCGCTTCTTGAGCTTGCTCAGACCGTTCAGCTTATTCAGCTGGCCGAGCGATAGCCGATCCACCATCCGGTCGGCCATACAGGCCGAAACCGGGGCGGAGAGGCCTGCACTCATCAGGCCGTTGCGCACCCGGGTTTCGGGAGTGGCGCAGGCGGACAGCAGGGCGCAGCCGGCCACGGTCAGAACCACGATTTTGCAATGGGTCAGGATTTGAGTCGCTCCAGAACGTCATCATTTCTGATCCGGCGATAGCGCGCCATGACGAGACTGAACAGCCCAAATAGCAGGAGACCGATGGCCACCGCGATATAGAGCCAGTTGGTCGAGCGCAAGCTGTCGAGCACCTGACCGATGCCGCCAACCGAGCTGGCGTTGCCGTTTAGCGCCGCGGAGGCGATTTGCCAGCCCAGGACAGCGAAAACGACGGCGCGCGCTGCGTAGCCCGCTTGCCCGACATGCTTGGCGAACGCAGGCGCATCGGCATCGAGCAGGCCCATGAATTTGGACGTATAAGCCTTGGTCGCCTGATTGAGCGCCGCCGCAAGAAATCCCAGTCCGACGATGCCGAGCAATATGTCGCCCATCGGCATCGATGCCAGGGTGCCGGCTGCCTGACCAGCGGAGCTCCCGCCTCCTGATGATCCGCCGGACGAACCAAAGGCGGCCTTGAGGGCAAAATAGCACAGAAACACATGGGCAAAGCCGCTGGCCGCATGGCCGATGCGCACCGCTATCCCTTTTGCACCGCTGCCATGGCCCTGCAGATCCATCCAAGCACCATATAATCGGAATATCCCATAGCCCAGCAGACCGACACCGACCAATGCCAGCAGGAACGGACCGCCGGACATCGTCTTAATTTCTTCCAAGACGCCGGTCGTGCCTTTTGAACCGGCCGTTGTCAGAGTTAAATAGCCGGTCAATCCATAGACGACGGCGCGACCGAGATACCCCGCTCGTGCGAATGTTTCGATATTGGTGACGCGGGACATAGAGGGCTCCTGTTAAACTGATATTCAGCTTACGCGCAGAACGCCCTAAGGTTGCGTCTCCTAGCCGGCCTTGGCTTTGCTTTTGGCCAGTTCGATCGCTTCGAGCACGACCTGGCGCGCTTCGTCCGCATCGCCCCATTTGCCGACCCGAACCCATTTTTCGGGCTCCAGATCCTTGTAATGGGTAAAGAAATGCTCGATTTGCTGCATCACGATTTCCGGCAGATGATGGCCCTCGTCGATCTTGCGATAATAGGGGAAGGTCGCATCGATCGGCACGCAGAGCAGCTTTTCATCGCCGCCATGCTCGTCTTCCAGATTGAGCACGGCAATCGGACGACAGCGGACAACGCAGCCGGGCATGAACGGGGAACGGGCCACGACCAGTGCATCAAGCGGATCACCGTCGGGCGAAAGCGTGTGCGGGATAAATCCATAATTGGCCGGATAGCGCATCGGTGTGTGCAGAATGCGGTCCACGAACAGTGCACCGGATTCCTTGTCGAACTCATATTTGACGGGTTCGCCGCCAACCGGGACCTCGATAATGACGTTCAGGCTCTCTGGCGGATTATCGCCAATCGGAATTTTATTAATGTCCATGGAACAAGCGTTTCCTTCATCTGGTTTTCGGCTTTAGCAACTGGTCGATGCCGCCGTCTGTTTGAGCGCCCTCTTGCGTGATTTTTTCCAGCGCCGGATAGCGCAGGCCAGTGGAATGGTCGACCTTAAAATTATGATATGCCTCACCATTTTTGGCAAAAATATCGATCTGGCCGTCCTGACCCTTATTTTCCTCAATCGCCTGTTTCAGAGCGTCGTCGCTATAAGCCTTGCCGTTGACCGCCGAGACCGTGAGGCCGGGTTTGAGGCCGGCGCGAAACGCCGGGCTGTTCCAGACCACCGATTTGATCATGCCCTTGCTGCCCATGACGAGGCCGATACTATAGCTCAGGTCCAGCTGTTTCCGGCGCTTGTCGTTGGCCAGAATATAGGCGCTGGGCGTGTCGACAAAGACCAGCCGGTAACCGCCCAGAATCAAGCCGTTCTTCGGGGCCTCGCTGGTGGTTTGATGTACGCGCTCCGTAACAAAGGTCGCCCAGTCATAAGGCTGGACCGCGTTTAACGCGTCGATGACATCCTTTTCCTGATAGGTGCGAACACCCCAGTCGCCATTCTTGCCGCCGAAAAAGGCGCGCGCGAAATCGCCCAATGACTTTTTCCCGCCCGATTCGCGGCGGATGATCTGGTCTGCCTCAAGCCAGATCAGTAGCCCTTCGTTGTAATAATCTTCCGCCCGCTGCCAGCTGGTCCAGGGCTTGGGTCGCCGCGCGGCGATGATCGGATCGTGGGTGGTGTCGACCAGAGGCCGCCATTCCCGGCCAACGCGCAGATCCATGTCCGCGGCGATCGCGGCCAGGGCGTCAAGCGTGTCCTGCTTCGAATAGAGGCCGGAACGTGCCCCCAGCACATAGCCCCAGAATTGCGTCTGTCCTTCATAGACCCACAGCAGATTGTCGCGCATCGGTTGCCGGAAGTCCGGCGTCCACATGCCTTGCGGGCGGCGATATTTGCCGTTCCAGGCATGAGTCATTTCGTGCGGCAGCAGGTTGCGCCGGCCCGGCCCGCTATCCCAGTCGGTGAAATATTCCCGGTTCACGCCATTTTCGGAGGAGCGGTGATGCTCCAGGCCGATGCCGCCCATTTCGTCGGTCAGTGCGAGCAGAAAATCATAGCGGTCATAGGGGTGGCTGCCGAACAGCGCTTCGGCCTCTTTGACCAGCGCGATATGTGGCGCAAGTTGCTCTTTGGCCGGCCGGATAAATTTTGCGTCGTCCGCGACAACATTCAGGTGGACCCGGTTGGTCAGCGGATAGGACTGAAAATATTGTCCGGCGAAGACCGGGCTGTCGACCAGAGTGTCATAGTCCGTCTTATGATAGACGGTGGTGCTGCCGGTCTGCGATTTCGGCCGCAAGGCGCTCGCAGCCTGCCAGCCCTCGGGATAGATGGCGGTCGCTTCGACCGGGATCTGGCGGACATAATAGCCGGCGGGGTAGAGCGAGACCTGATGCCAGCGCAGATTGAGCATCGATGGTGCCATGACCACGCGGCCCTGATTCTCCATCGTGGCCGAAACAAACTGGAATTTGGCGGTAATCTGGGACACGCCCTCCGGCACTGTCAGATGGAAGGCATAAACATCGACATTGTCGCGGACCCACGGAATGGTCTGGCCGTTGGCGGTAAAGGACAGGCCGACCAGCTTCTCGATCTCGCCGCGCGGAGCATGATTGCCAGGCAGCCATTCGGGATAGAGCAGGGTAAGGCGGCCGGCCTGACTGACCGGGATCGTCTGGGTGACGCGAAATATGCCCTGGTCATGGTCGCGTGCATCGACTTCCAGCGTCATGGTACCGGGATAGGCAATGTCCTGCGGTGACGGGATACTGTCCTGCGGAGCGACATATTCCGGCTTGCTCAGATTGTCGGGCATTGCTGACGCAGGTGCGAAAGCGGTAAGGCTCAGACCAAGGCTGAGAAAGGCGGCGGTACGCATGGGGAGAAAATCCTCTGAATCTGGTTGATTCTCAAATGAAGGTTTTTGGCGGCGGCGTCTAGTGGTTGCGAATTTCAGCATAGGGCCAACGAGAGCCTGCCGTGTTGAAAAACATATTCCGCTTTGACCGATCACCGTCTAAAGGCTGCCCATGGCAAAGATACAGACCCCCCAGCCGGTACGCGGCACGCAGGATATTTTCGGCGAAGATCAGGAACGCTTTCAGCACGTGATCGAGACATTCGAACGTGTGCGGCGGCTATATGGTTTCAAGGGCGTCGAGATGCCGGTGTTTGAACCGACCGCGGTATTCGCCCGCTCGCTGGGGGAGACCACTGACGTGGTGTCCAAAGAAATGTACAGCTTCGAGGATCGCGGCGGCGACAGCCTGACCCTGCGGCCCGAGTTTACGGCCGGCATCTGCAGGGCTTTTCTGAGCAATGGCTGGCAACAGCATGTGCCGCTCAAGCTGGCGGCGCATGGCCCGCTGTTCCGCTATGAGCGGCCGCAAAAGGGACGGTATCGTCAGTTCCACCAGCTTGATGCCGAGATTATCGGCGCCGGTGAAGCGGCTGCGGATGTGGAATTGCTGTGTTTTGCCGATCAGCTTTTAAAGGAGCTGGGCATTGACGATGGAGTCACCCTGCAGCTCAATACTTTGGGCGATGCCGAAAGCCGCGATGCCTGGCGCGAGGCGCTGGTCGAACATTTTCAGGCGCACAAAGCCGAGCTGTCAGAAGACAGTCAGGACCGGCTGGAACGCAATCCGCTCCGGATATTGGACAGCAAGGAACGGCAGGACCGCTCGATTGCCGACGCGGCACCGGATATCGACGCCTATTTGTCGACCGAGGCGAAGGAGTTTTTCGCGCAGGTTACCGAGGGACTGGATGCCTGTGGCGTCGCCTGGGTGCGCAACAGCCGACTGGTGCGGGGTCTCGATTATTACCGGCACACGGCGTTTGAATTTGTCACCGACCGTCTTGGCGCGCAGGGTACGGTGCTGGCTGGCGGCCGCTATGACGGTCTGATGGAATCGCTTGGTGGGCCGCATACACCGGCTGTCGGCTGGGCGGCCGGGATCGAGCGGCTGGGGATGTTGCTGGACGAGCCCGTCGTGGCCGGTCCCGATGCGATTTTCATTCCGCTCGGCGATGGCTGCGAAGCGGCGGCGATGAAGCTGATGGGCGAATTGCGGAGATCCGGAATTACCTGTGACATGGCCTATAAGGGCAATATGAAAAAACGGATGCAGAAGGCCAATGCGGCTGGCGCTGCGCATGTCGTGATTATCGGCGAAAATGAACTGGCCAACGGCGTGGCGGCGGTCAAAAATCTGGCAACCGGTGATCAGCGTGAGATTGTTCTGGGCGGACTGGCCGAGGCTTTGACGGCATGACCGCGATCACTCCCCAGCGGATTGCGCAGATTGAGGCGCGGTTCGCCGAGTTGCAGGCGATGATGGCGTCGGGCGATCTCGACAGTGACAAATTTGTTTCCGTTTCCAAGGAATATGCCGAGATTGAACCCGTCGCGGAGGCGGCCGCGCGAGTCAAAAGCTTGCGCGACGAGCAGCAAGGCCTGGCCGAAATGCTGGCAGGCGATGATGCCGAGATGAAGGCGATGGCGGCGGATGAAGTGGACGGCGTGAAAAAGGCGCTGGAAAAGGCGGAGCACGCGCTGGCGCTGCAATTGCTGCCCAAAGACTCTGCCGATGACCGTCCGGCGATGCTGGAAATTCGGGCGGGCACCGGCGGCGACGAAGCAGCGCTTTTTGCCGGCGACCTTTTCCGCATGTATACGCGCTATGCCGAGGAGCAGGGCTGGAAAGTCGAGATGCTCTCGGCCAACGCCTCGGAAGTGGGCGGCTTCAAGGAAGTGGTCGCCAATATTCAGGGCAAGGGCGTGTTCGCCAAGCTGAAATTCGAATCCGGCGTGCACCGGGTGCAGCGGGTGCCGGAAACCGAAAGTGGCGGGCGCATCCATACCTCTGCGGCAACGGTGGCGATTCTGCCTGAGCCGGAAGAGGTCGATATCAAGATCCGCAGCGAGGACCTGCGCATCGACACCTACCGGGCGAGCGGTGCAGGCGGGCAGCATGTCAACAAGACAGACAGTGCGATCCGTATCACGCATCTGCCGACCGGGCTGGTTGTGCAATGCCAGGATGGCAAGTCGCAGCACAAGAACAAGGCGCAGGCGATGAAGGTACTGGCGGCGCGGCTCTATGAGCAGGAACGCGATGCGGTGCAGAGCGAGGAAGCCGAAGCACGCAAGTCGATGGTCGGTTCCGGCGATCGGAGCGAACGCATCCGCACCTATAATTATCCGCAAGGGCGCGTGACCGACCACCGGATCAACCTGACGCTGCACAAGCTGCCCGAAATTGTCGAGGGCACGGCGCTGGGCGAAATGATCGACGCGCTGATCGCAGAGGATGAGGCCAGCCGGCTCGCCAATCTGGATGGGTAATGCCGCCCGCGCCCTGCGGGAAGCGGCGCAGACACTGGCCGAGATTTCCGACACTCCCCGGCTCGACGCTGAATTGCTGATGGCGCATGCGTTGCGGATGGAGCGGTCGCAGCTGCTATTGAAGCTTCCCGACTTGCAATGTCCTGCAGAATTTGACGCGCTCATCGCGCGTCGTCAGCGGAGCGAACCGGTTGCCCATATTATCGGCATTAAGGAATTTTGGGGTCTGGATTTTCAGGTCAGCCCCGATGTCCTGATTCCGCGTCCCGACAGCGAGCTGCTGCTTGAGGAAGCGGTGCGCCTGCACGCCGACGCACCACCAGCGCGAATTCTCGATCTGGGAACCGGAAGCGGTGCGCTGCTGCTGGCGGCGCTGCATGAATTTCCGGACGCGCAAGGGGTCGGGATCGAGGCCAGCGCGGCTGCCCTGCAGATTGCCCACAACAACGCCGATGCGCTCGGGCTTGCCGATCGCGCCAAATTTCTGCTGCTCGACTGGACCTTGCCGGACTGGACCGGCGCCGTCGGGCACGACTATGATCTGCTTCTTGCCAACCCGCCTTATGTTGCGACCGGCGTTCAATTGGCGACCGATGTCGCCGATTTCGAACCCCGTCAGGCTTTGTTCGCCGGAAAAGACGGGCTGGATGACTATCGGATCATCATCCCTGCGCTCGCGCAACTGCTGTCGCCGACCGGGTTTGCGCTGCTGGAAATCGGCTATGATCAGGCAATTCCGGTCACACAATTAGCCTTGGACAGCGGCTATAGCGTTGAATTAAAACAGGATTTATCGGGAAATGATCGCCTGCTGATCCTTCGCCCTGAAAAAGGGCTTGGTTTTGCCGAAGCGACTCGCTAAGACTTGTGCAGGCCCAGAGGATTTCTGGCTTTTTTCCCAAAATCACTGGCCTGCCCCCAATGCGATAATGTTGCTGTAACTCGGCGCGTATTTGTTTTGCATGGGCCGCTGTGGACGGGGTGTCCGCAACGCAATCGCCACCAGAGTGTGGCTATGACTTGAGAAAGACCAAGTTTATTAACGGCTTAAGGATACTCAAAAATTGATGAACAATCGTCAAGCTGGCCGCCGCGGGCGTGGCCGGAACACCAATAACCGTCCCCAGAACAATCGTGGCGGCGGATCGGATCGCGAAAACCGGATCGATAACCGCGCACGGGGCAATGCCGTGCAAATGCTCGATAAGTTCAAGAAAATGGCGCAAGATGCGCAGGTCAATGGTGACCGCGTCCAGGCCGAATATTACCATCAATTTGCCGACCATTATTTCCGGGTCAATGCCGATACAGTCGCTCGCCGCGAAGAGCAGCGGATCGCCCGGGAGGAGCCACGCGGCGATAATCGTGGTGACAATCGCAGCAATAACCAGGATGATTCCAGCGACAACGATAGCGACAATGGCCGCAATCGTCCGCAGCGCAAGCAGTCCAGTCGCCAGGCGCGCGATGATCAGAATGATCAAGAAGACCGCGACGACAAGAAGGCGAGTGACGGCGCAGAAGAGAAGAAGCCGGTCCGCAGCCGTCGTCCGCGCAAAGCCGAAAGCGTTCCCGCCCAAGACGACGCGTCAGACAAAAACAGCGAGAGCAACGGGCTGGATGCCAGCGTCCTGCCGCCTGCAATTTCCGCGTCGAACGAGGTCGTGGTCGAGAAAAAGCCTGCTCGCAAAAAACGGGTCACCAAGCCGCGTCCGGCAGAAGAGAATGACGCCGCCTAGTTTTCGTCTGACTAAAACCGGCTAGACAGCCGGCCGGGCAGGCAGCCTGTCCTCAGGGACGTTTGATTGCGTCGGCCAGCCATGCTGGCAGATCCAGCGCATGGAGATCTTCGACTCGCCGATGTTCGACCGAGAGTCCGTAGGCGGGATAGGCGGCGCGCTGGCGCTTTTCATCGGCCTGATCAAGCGGCACGATCACCATCCGCCGGTTGACCTTTTGTCGGTAGTTCATCCGTGCGGTATTTTCCTGTCCGACATAACAACCCTTGGCAAAGCTGACGCCATGGAGTTCGGCCGCATTGCATTCGAGCCACAAGGTCTTGTCGCTGCCCAGTTCCGCGGCGCCTTCGGTGACGCCGAGCGACAGGCGATGTTTCCGATAGGCTTCGTCGGTGCCTTCCCCGTCTCCTGTGGCACCGAGCCAGCGATAGCCCAATGCGGGCAATCGCGGATCGGCCGGCCGCTCTTCTGCTGCCAGAGCCCAGTGTACGCCAATGCTGTCATCCAGTGCGATCTCGATCTTCCGGCGCAAACGATAGAGTTTCAGACGCTTAAGCAGGGCTTCGGCCTGGGCCTGTTCGCAGTCGATCAATATGTCATCGCCCTCCGCCCACAGGAAGAAATCAAACAGCACCTTACCCTGCGCGCTCAGCAGCGCAGACCATTGCGGCATGCCGTCCACGACGACGACCATATCCTGCGTTACCAGCCCTTGCAGAAATGCCTTTATGTCTTCGGATCCGTCGGTTGCGGACAGCCGGATGATGGCGCGGTCATTTAGTCTGGTTTCGGTCATGGCATTTAGGTAGGGGTTCGCGAACGGAAAACCAACCCGCCAGGACCCGGCTTGCCGAAATTAGGCACTGTTCGGTCGGCGCAGCATCGACGGAAAAGAAGATGACCGACACCACAAACCGCATAACCATCCGCCGCCCCGATGACTGGCATGTCCATTTGCGCGATGGTGCGATGCTGGAAGCGGTGGCGGGTTTTACCGCAAGCCAGTTTGGCCGCGCGATCATCATGCCAAATCTTTCTCCGCCGGTGACCAGCGCCGCCAGCGCCGCAGCCTACCGCGACCGGATCATGGCCGCTCTGCCCGCCGGCTCCGATTTTACGCCGCTGATGACCTGTTATCTTACCGATGATGCAGATGCCGACGATCTGGCTTCGGGCCATGCCGACGGGATTTTCACCGCCGCCAAACTCTATCCTGCCAATGCGACGACCAATAGCGCTCATGGTGTCACCGATGTGGCGCATATCATGCCAGTGCTGGAGCGGATGCAGCATATTGGCATGCCGCTGTTGGTGCACGGCGAAGTGACCAATAGCGACATCGATATTTTTGACCGGGAAGCGGTGTTTATCGAGCGCGTGTTGAAAAAGCTGATCCGAGCGATGCCCGGTTTGAAAATCGTCTTTGAACATATTACGACCGCGCAGGCGGTCCAGTTTGTCGATAGCGCCGGTCCCAATGTCGCAGCGACGATTACGCCGCATCATCTTCATATCAATCGCAATGCGATGTTTGTCGGCGGTATGCGCCCGCACGCCTATTGCCTGCCGGTGGCGAAGCGCGAGCAGCACCGCCTGGCGCTGCGCAAGGCCGCGACCTCCGGATCCCCGAAATATTTCCTCGGCACCGACAGCGCCCCTCACGAGATTCACGCCAAGGAATCGGCTTGCGGCTGTGCCGGCATTTTCAACGCGCCGTTTGCACTGGAAAGCTATGCCGCCATTTTTGAAGAAGAGGGGGCACTCGAGCGGCTGGAGGGTTTTGCTTCCGTCCATGGTGCCAATTTTTATGGCCTGCCGGTCAATGAGGCGATGGTCAGTCTGGAGCGATCCGAAATCGCCGTGCCGGACACGATCGATGCCAACGGCGCAACGCTCGTGCCGTTTCATGCGGGCGCGGCCTTGCCCTGGCGGATCGCGCAGGCCTGAACCGTCAATAGGCTCAGGTGGGTTGCGGTTTGCGAGCCGCCTTGCCAGCGCGATAAGAATCGCTCGAATAGAGCGCCAGGCTGATCCAGATCAGCAGGAAGCAGGCGACATGGGATGGCGTCATCGGCTCGTCATAGACAAAGACGCCGACCAGAAACTGAATGGTTGGCGCGAGATAGTTGAGCAGGCCGATAGCACTGAGCGTCATTTTCTTGACTGCGGCCGCAAACAGCAGCAGCGGAATCGCGGTGACAAAGGAGCCGCCAACCAGCAGAAGGCTGATGGTCCAGTCATCCCCGAGATGCTGGGTAGATGTAGACACCGGCATGCCGAAGGTGATCCAGACCAGAAAAAGCGTGAATGGCAGGAACAGCATTCCGGTTTCCGCAGTCAGCCCGACGATTGGTCCGATGTCGGCGATTTTACGGACCAGTCCATAACTGCTCCACGAGGCGGCTAGCGCGAGACTGATCCAGAGCGTATCGAGGGCTTGCACGGCCAGCAGCGAAACGCCGGCCACCGCGATCGCGATCGCCAGCCACTTGGTCCGTGACAGCGGCTCGCCGAGAAAAATCTTGCCCATGAAGACGCTCAGCAGCGGACTGATAAAATAGCCTAGACTGGCGGCCAATATATGATCGTTGTGCACCGCCCAGACGTAGATCAGCCAGTTCGCGCCGATCAGGCAGGCACTGGCGAACATGGTCCAGCGCATCTTGCGATTCATCATCGCCGCCCAGAGGCTGGCCAGGCTTTTGCGAAAATAGAGGATGACTAGCAGCAGTGGGACTGACCAGACGATACGATGAGCGACTATTTCCAGCGGGTCGACGCTTTGCAGCAGCTTGAAATATACCGGCATCAGTCCCCAGAAGACGCACGCGATGAGCGCCTGGATGAAGCCGATCTTGCTGGTGGATGGTGCGTTGGCCATAGAGCAGCGCTTAGGCTTCACGCCGCGACCCGGCAATCAAGAAATCCTATCGCCGGGCGAACCGGGCTTCGGGGTCAGATAATGCCGCCGCCGATCCAGAGCCGGAAGGCGCAAAGGCACATGACGATCATGCAGAAATACATGCCGCTGGCGCGCGAGGAGATCAGGCCGAACAAGGCGCCGATACCGGCAATCGGCAGGATCAACCAGTTGGTCCAGCCGAGCAGGGGAACCAGGCCGACAAAGGAGAGAATAAGGGCGATCACGCCGATGAGGATGGAAATGATATTGAACATAGGTGTATTATAGGCCTAGTGCACCTAGAATTCAAGCATTTGCGAATCCCTTTGTTGCTTTGTAATCAGGATGGCTGAAGGGGGAGAGATCATGGCAATTGAAGACATCAGAATTGAAACCGACCGGTTAATCCTGCGCCCGCCCAATGGCGATGATCTGGAGGGCTGGGCTGCCTTCCACGCGGATGCACAAACCATGACCTATATCGGCGGCGCACAAAGCCGTGCCGAATCGTGGCGGTCACTGTGCGCAATGGTGGGGGCCTGGCATGTGCGGGGCTATGCGATGTTTTCCCTGATTCTAAAGGACAGCGGCCAATGGATTGGCCGGATCGGCCCCTGGTATCCCGACAGCTGGCCGGGCACCGAGGTGGGCTGGGGCATTGCTAGCCAATATGCCGGCAAAGGCTATGCGCTGGAAGCGGCGGTGGCGAGTATGAACTATGCCGTGGATGAGCTGGGCTGGCAGGATATCTGCCATACGATTGATCCAGAGAATATCGCCTCCATCAAGCTGGCCGAGCGCCTCGGCTCAATCAATCGCGGACCGACGCAATTGCCGGCGCCTTTTGAGGAGGCACGGGTTGACGACTGGGGCCAATCGCGCGAACAGTGGCAAGCGAATAGAAAGCAGTTCCAGTAGGAGAGCAGAAGCATGGCAGAAGACCGATATCTCGACCCGACCCGTGAGGCGTTTGATGCGTTCAAGGCGCTGCCACGCGACGTGCCGATCCAGATGCTCAATCTGCTCCGCTTCCACGAATCGGCTCATTATCCGGACGATCACCCCAATGCCGGCAAGGGATGGAGTGGCGCCCGCGCCTATCGCGAATATGGCAAGACCAGCGGGCCCATTTTCGAGCGGGTTGGCGGTACGATCATCTGGCGGGGGCAGATGGAATGCATGGTCATCGGACCCGACGACAAGCAGTGGGATTCCGCCTTCATCGCTCGCTATCCGACCAGCGGCGCGTTCATGGAAATGGTCACTGATCCCGAATATCAAAAAGCGGTGGTCAACCGGCAGGCGGCGGTGCTGACATCGCGGCTGATCCGTTTTGGTGAGATCGACGGGCCGGACACGTTCGGGTGAAATCCCTAAATGGGACAAAAGGTTAACAACCAGTCACCGGATTAACCAGTTTCCCTAACGAAATATTAACGCTTTTTGGTGCATTTGGTCCCGTAAAATTCAGGAGCCTATCGCATGTCCAAGCTTACCCGTTCCCTTATGCTGTCTGCCGCAGCTTTTGCGCTGCCTCTGACGCTCGCTGCCTGTGGCAGCAATGATGCGAGCGACGAAGAGCTGGCGCAGCTGGATGACAATCTGACCTCCGACCCGGCGATGAATGACGCGCTGGAAGATTCGATCCTCGTGGATCCCGATCTGACCGATCAGGCCAATCGCAATGCGGTTCGCAGCGCCAATGGGGCAGCAGACGGGTCGGTCCCTCCCGGCACCGGTGAAGATGGCAGCGCCGCAGCAAAGGCGGCGCTTGGCGGCAAAATGCTGAGTGCGCCGACGCCGAAGCAAATGACCTCGGACGATGAAGGATTGACGCTGGGAGACAAGGCCGAGCTGGAGGAAGCGCGCGGCAACAAGCCCCCCTGCCAGAAAAAGCTGACCTACGATATGGGCTGGGCCAACAAGATGCCGCCGGAATTTGCAGTCTATCCGAAAGCAAATTTGCAGGAAGCGGCTGGCAAATGCGACTTGCGCGTGGTCAGCTTCACCACCGCCACGCCGATCAAGAAGATTGTCGACTATTATTATACAAGGGCGAAGCGCGGCGGATATGACGCCGAATATCTTTTGCGGGGCAACGAGCATGTTCTGGGCGGTTCAAAACCGAATCAGGCCAATGCTTATGTCATAACCCTTAACGAGCGTTCGGGCGGCGGAACCTTGGTTGATATCGTCGCCAACACAGGGCGTTAAATGCGTGTATTAATGACCGGACTTCGCATTTCAAACGGTCCGGCGATTAAGGGTGGCCCGCTCCGGCCGCCCTTTTTTATGCTTATTCGCGATAGCTGCCGCCGCCGTCGACGGTGACATCATTGGCGGTGGTGAAGCTGCTCAGATCGCTGGCCAGCCATAGCATCGCGTTGGCGACTTCGACTGCCTGACCGACCCGATTGATCGGGTGGTTGCGGTTGAACAGTTCCACCGCTTCCTCATGCGGTCCCGGATAAGCGGCGAGATAACGCTGGTACATCGGCGTGTCGATTGCGCCGGGATGCACGGTATTGACCCGCACCGGATATTTTTCGGCCGCACAGTGCAGTGCCAGCGACTTGCTCAAGGCCGTGACCGCTGCCTTGCTCGCGCAATAGGCGGCGAATTGAGCGCCGGGGCGCATCGCCAGCATCGAGCCGATATTGACGATCGCGCCGTCCTCACCGCTTTCGATGATCGCGGGCAGGCCAACACGGCAGCCGTAGAAGGTGCCCTGCAGATTGATATCGATGGTGCGGTTCCAGCTTTCCAGATCGACCTCGTCGACCGATCCGGGTTCCGAAATACCGGCGACATTGAACAGCGTCGTCATCTTGCCGAAGCGCTTTTTGGTGGCGTCGACCGCAGCCTGCCATTGGTCGAGGTTGCGCACATCCAGCTCAACCGCATCCGCGCGTTCGCCCAGCGAGGCGGCATGTTCGCGCGCCTTGTCGATTTGAATATCGGCCAGCATTACCGAGCCGCCTTCCTCGATCACGCGCTGCCCGGCGGTGCCGCCAATGCCTTCCGCGCCGCCTGAGATCAGCGCGACTTTTCCGTCCATCATGCCCATGTCGTTTTCCTGTTTCCGGTCTATTTCTTGTCGAACTGGATCGGCAGATTGGCCAGTCCGCGCAGCATCATGTTTGGTGGATAGCGCAGTTCCGCGCCTTCCGGGATCCGGATATTGTCCATACGCTGGGCGAACTGCTGGAAGGACACGGTCATTTCCTTGCGCGACAGCATGTTGCCGACGCACATGTGGATGCCCTTGCCGAACGCCAGATGGGTGCGCGCATTCTTGCGATCGACATGGAATTCGTTGGGGTTTTCAAACTGCTTCGGATCACGATTGGCCGCATGATAGCGCATCATCACCATCGCGCCCTTGGGCAGCATCACGCCGCCCAGTTCTGCATCGCGGTGCATGACCCGCCAGATACCCGATGAACCGCTCGACATGCGCAGCACTTCTTCGACGGCGTTGGGGATCAGCGACGGATCGTCCTGAATTTTCTTATACTGGTCCGGGTTGGTGGCAAACAGGCGCGTGCCCTCGGCCAGGGCTGCGGTTGTCGTCTCATTGCCGGCAACCATCAACTGCTGCACGATCGACAGGGATTCAGCATCGTCGAGCGGCCGTTCACCATCCACCCGGGCATTAACCAGGTCAGACAGGATATCGCTCTTCGCTTCCTTGCGGCGCTCGTCCATATTGGCTTTCAGAGCGTGCTGATATTCGACCACCTCGCGCTCGGTTTCCAGCTGCCGTTCGCGGGACATCATGCCGGAAAGCCGGTCGACAA
Organism: Sphingopyxis sp.; assembly: GCA_002733865.1. Lineage (GTDB taxonomy): Bacteria > Pseudomonadota > Alphaproteobacteria > Sphingomonadales > Sphingomonadaceae > Parasphingorhabdus. The sequence continues at coordinate 116,139 of NVXM01000007.1, read as the reverse complement.
AGGCATTGGTCCAGCGCTTGATCGTGTGCGCGTCGGCAACGTCGAGGCCGAGTTGCACGGCGATTGTGCGGACCGGCATGGGAATCGCATATTCCTCGACAAATTCGCATTCGCCCTTGTCGATGAAATTGTCGATCAGCTCGTTCGACATCTCGCGCATGCTGTCTTCCAGCTTGTTCACCTTGGGCATCGAGAAAGCGAGATTGACCAGCTTGCGGAAACGCGTGTGCACCGGCTGATCGGCGGTCAGCAGGGTGTTGACTTGCGGCCAGCCCTCCGCCTGAATTTCCTTCAACTCCTTGTCATTTTCCAGCTCTTCTGCGGATTTTCCGCCGGAAAGCAGCGCATTGAAATTGTTGGAAAAATCGTCCAGCCGACCGACCGCTTCCGAAATCAGGTCATAGTCGAGCACGACATAGGCGCCGGCCGCTTCGTCATAGAAGACGGGGTTTTTGGCGCGTTGTTCTTCGTAAAACTCAAACGGATCGACCAGAATGTCTGGTTGGAATAGCGATTTGGAAACGGCTTCGTTCATGGCAGGTTCCTGTCTTATTCAGTCAAAAGAAGGCGTTGGTTCGCCTTGCGCGTTATAGACCGGGCTCTCGGCATCAACGCGATATTTGGCGCTGACCGCATTGGTCAGACCGAACTTGCCGATATGGTCTCGCATGCTGGCATAGTGGACATTTTTGAAATGCGCCGCCAGTGCTTCTTCGCTGGCCCATTCCTCGAACACTTCGATGCGCGCCGGATTGTCGAGATCGGCGGCCCAGCTGTAGCACAGGCAGCCTTCCTGAGTCAGAGCGCCGTCAATATAGGGTTTGCCGCTTTTCAAACATTCTTCGCGCTGCGCCGGATCGACATCGATATGTGCCGCAATCAAAATCTTCGCCATATATCCAATTCTCCTAAAGTTTGTTGCCGCCGAACTGGGCGACGACGACAAATATCCGTTTGCTGTAAAGCCACTGACCGTCGATTTTGACAAATTCATCGTCATAGCGGCCGCCGGCGACGCGCGGTTCGCCCTTTTCGACCAGTATTTCATGGGTCTGGTAGCGGCCAGAGGCGGTATCGCCGGTCACTTCCAGGCTGGCGGGGATACCCAGAAAGCTGACCGCATCAAACTGACCCATCGCGCCGTTCCAGAGATTGACGATATTCTCGCGACCGACCACTTCGGTGCCCATCAGCGACCAAGTGGCATCTTCGGTCCAGAGTGCGCCCCAGTCGTCCGGATCCTTGCGCAGCACGGCATCGCAATAGGCATCGTGCAATTCGCGGATCGCAAGTCGATCTTCAATTGGTCCTGAAAACATGGACTATCCTCTCCTTTTAATGGAGCGGACTACAGGAGAAAAATGGCCAAAAAACAAGCTGCCATAAGTGCTAGCGCCAGTCGGTCAGTCGCCGCTGATCCGCTCGATATCGGCGCCCACCGCCGCCAGCTTCTCTTCCAGCCGCTCGTAGCCGCGATCGAGATGGTAGATGCGCTGCAATCGTGTTTCGCCTTCCGCCGCCAGTCCGGCAATCGCCAGACTCATCGAGGCGCGCAGATCGGTCGCCATCACCGGAGCGCCGGTCAGTTTTTTGACACCCCGCACCACTGCGGTGCGCCCCTTGGTTTCGATATCCGCGCCCATCCGGTTGAGTTCCGGAACATGCATATAGCGGTTCTCGAAAATCGTTTCGGTGAGCACGCTGGCGCCATCGGCAAGACAGAGCATCGCCATCAGCTGCGCCTGCATGTCGGTGGCGAGGCCCGGATAGGGCGCGGTGGACAGGGTAAGCGGCTTGAGCTTGCCGTCGGAGGCGACCCTGATGCCCTTGGCATGGGGTTCGACCGACAGGCCGGCATGGCGCAGCGCATCCAGCGTCGCTTCCATTTCGTCTGCCTTCGCGGCCAGCAGATCGACTTCGCCGCCTGCGAGACCCACGGCGCAAGCATAGCTGCCCGCTTCGATCCGGTCCGACATGACGCGATAGGTACAGCCGTGGAGCCGGTCGACGCCGGTGATGGTCAGCGTCGAGGAACCGATGCCTTCAATTTCTCCGCCCATCGCGACCAGCATGTTGCACAGATCGACAATCTCCGGTTCGCGGGCGGCATTTTTGAGGACGCTGGTGCCTTTGGCCAGGACCGCGGCCATCAGCGCATTTTCTGTCGCGCCGACAGACACCACCGGGAAGGTAAAATCGCCGCCGGGCAGGCCACCATCGGGGACGCGGGCAATGACATAGCCGCTGGTCGTTTCAATCGTCGCACCCAACGCCTCGATCGCCTTCAGATGCAGGTCGATCGGCCGGTTGCCGATTGCACAGCCACCGGGCAGCGATACCCGGCATTCCCCGGCCCGGGACAGCAAAGGTCCCAGCACCAGGATCGAGGCCCGCATCTTGCGGACGATATCATAAGGCGCTTCGGTCGAGGTGATGCGGCCGGCTTTCAGAGTCATCACCCGGCCAAAATCTTCCGGGCGGGCGCCTTCGATGGTGGTGGAAACGCCGAGCTGATTGAGCAGATGACCGAAACTGTCGACATCAGCCAGCCGCGGCAGATTGCGCAGCGTCACCGGCTCATCGGTCAGCAGCGCACAGGGCAGCAGGGTAAGAGCGCTGTTCTTTGCGCCGGAAATGGGAATGGTGCCAGACAGCCGGTTGCCGCCGCGTATCGAGATAATATCCATGGTCCAGCATTTACCGCAAATGGCGAGACAGGCAAGCCTCTTGCGCCCGATGCAACCGCAGGTCCTGTCGCGACAGGCTAATCGCGCAGCAATCCGAGCGCCGTATAAGCGGCTTCCACCGTGGGGCAAGCCAGCGCCGAAGCTTTTGCGGAACCCTTGCTCAGGATTGCATCGATCGCATCCCTGTCCTCGCGCAACTCCTCAAACCGATTGCGGATCGGCGAAAGGGTGCTGACCGCCAGATCGGCAAGCGCGGGTTTGAAGTCGCCAAAGCCCTTGCCGGCATATTCGGCGAGCACGGCCTCTTGCGGTTGATCGGCCAGCGCAGCATATATGCCGACCAGATTTCTGGCTTCCGGACGATCGGCGAGATCCGCCATATTGTCGGGCAGCGGCTCGGGATCGGTCTTTGCCTTCTTCAATTTGCGCGCGATCGTGTCATCATCATCGCTCATATTGATTCGGCTGAGATCGGACGGATCGGACTTGCTCATTTTGGCATTGCCATCGCGCAGGCTCATGATCCGGGCCGCGCTTTTGCCGATAAACGGTTCGGGTAAGACGAAGGTTTCGGTGCCGGTGTCGCTGTTGAACTTGGAGGCAATATCGCGCGCCAGTTCCAGATGCTGTTTCTGATCCTCGCCGACCGGCACATGGGTCGCCTGATAGACCAGCACGTCGGCGGCCTGCAGCACGGGATAGCCGTACAGACCGAGCGACGCGCGCTGCTTGTGCTTGCCCGATTTTTCCTTGAACTGGGTCATCCGGTCGAGCCAGCCCATCGGCGTATTGCAGATCAGCATCCAGGCCAGCTCTGCATGCGCGGGAACCCGGGCCTGGTTGAACAGGATCGACTTGTCCGGATTGATGCCGGCGGCGACCAGTGCGGCAACCATCTCGCGGCAATTGGCGGACAGTTCGGCGGGGTCATTGTGGACGGTAATCGCATGCAGGTCGGCGAGGAAAAACAGGCATTCCCCCTCGTCCTGCATCTTCACCCAGTTTTTGATCGCGCCGAGATAATTGCCGAGATGGAGATTACCTGTGGGCTGGATGCCCGATACCGTGCGCATGTCTTAACTTCCTTCTTTTGCGGCTGCTTCTGCCGCTTTCTTCTTGGTGAGCATGGTGATCTTGTCGCGGTCGATCGCGCCGGTCAGCCATGCAAGCGCGGCATAAACCAGTCCGCCGACGCTGACCAGAGCGGTGATCGACCCGACCCTTTGCCAGATTGTTCCGATATACAGATCATTTCCAATCGGCGCGATATAGACCAGCACCACCGCCATGCCCGCCGCGGACAGCGTGATCCGTCCGATCCGCAGCAGCAGCGACCATTCCAGATGAAAATGTCCGCGCCGATGCAGCATGGTGTAAAGCATCGCGCAATTGCACCAGGCGGCAATCGCACCGGCAATGGCCAGACCCTTGATGCCATAGAGCGGAATCAACAGCAGGTTGAGCGCGATGTTGACGACCAGCGAAATGGCGGCGGTATACACCGGTGTCCTGGTATCCTTGCGAGCAAAAAAGCCGGGAATCAGCACCTTGACCAGCACATAGGCGGGCAGGCCGACAACCAGTGCGGCGACGACAGCCGACGTGGTCTGGCCATCGCTGACAGTGAAATTACCACCCACATAGAAAGAGGTGACCAGCGGACCTGCCGCGAAAAACAGGGCAATTGCTGCTGGAATGGTGAGCAGCATCCCGAGCTCGATGGCGTTGCTTTGCAGCCGCTGGGCGCCGCCCAGATCATCCTTGGCGATGAACCGCGAGAGCGCCGGCAGAATCGCGGTGCCGAGGGCGATGCCGATAATGCCGAGCGGCAGCTGATTCAGGCGGTCTGCCATCGCCAGATAGACGAACGAACCTTCCGGCAGCCGGCCGAGAAAAAACAGGTCGATGAAGCGGCTGATCTGGTAGATGCCGGCGCCGAAAACCGCTGGCAGGATAAGGATTCCCAGTTCCTTCACATCGGCATTGATGCGCGGCATCCTGAGCGGAAAGCGGAAGCCCGTCTTGCGCGCCCAATAGTAAAGCCAGAGCATCTGCACCAGCCCGGCGGTGGCGACCGCGACCGCCAGAAAATAGGCTGTCTGGCGCGGATCGGTACCGTCATTGAACCAGTAGGAAGCGAGCAGCGCCGTGATCATGCAGATATTGAGCATGATCGGTGCCGCAGCCGCAGCAGCGAACCGGCTGAGCGAGTTCAATATCGCGGCGAACAGGGTCGTGACGCTGATCAGGCCGAGATAGGGGAAGGTGATCCGGGCCAGCGAAATCGAAAAATCTGTTGTCCGCCCACCTCTGCCGAAATCGTCGATCAGCCAGATGATTCCGGGCATGGCGAGCATCATGATCGCCGAAAATAGCAGCAGCAGCGGCACGAACACCGACAGCACATCAATCACGAATGTCTGCGCTGCCGTGCGGCCCTCGTCTTCCTCCACCTTGCGGTTGAAGAGCGGGACGAAGGCTGCCGAGAAGGCCCCTTCGGCAAACAGGCGGCGGAAAATATTGGGCAGTTGGAAGGCCAGCTGCCACGCATCGGCAGCTGCGCCAGCGCCTAGGATCCGGGCCAGCATGATATCGCGGACAAAGCCGAATATGCGACTGACCAGCGTCAGTCCGGCGATGATTCCGGTAGATTTCAGCAGGTTCATGCCTGCTGCCCTAGCAAGGGAACTTAGGCGTTACCAACGGGTTGCTCGCCCGATTGCTGTGCTGCCATCTGTTCGCGCTGCTGCATGTAGAGCGCCGTGAAATCGATCGGTTCGAGCAACAAGGCCTGGAAGCCGGCATCCCGCACCGCGTCGGAAATGATCGCCCGGGCGAACGGGAACAGGAGCCGCGGCGCTTCGGCGAACAGAAACGGATGGGCCTGGTCTTCGGAAATGTTGCGCAGACCGAACAGACCACAATAGAGCAGTTCGATAGCGAAGGCGACGCCCTCATCCGCTTTCGCGGTGACGTCGATCTTCAGTTCGACTTCATGCACTTCGTCCGAAATCTGGGAAGAGCCGATATTGAATTGCACATCAATCTGCGGCTGCGCATTCCACTGGTACACGTCGGGCGCGTTGGGGTTTTCGACGGACAAATCTTTCACATATTGCGAAATCACGCCGATTTGTGGCTGGGTATCTGCGCCATTGGCGAGCGGGTCGGGCGTGTTCACGTTGCCGGTAGGTGTTGCGCCGGATTCGTTATTGTCATTCTCATCAGCCATCGGGCCTGTCCTTTCGGAAAATCAGTCAAACATGTCCTGAGGCGCATATTGCCACGCCGTTCGCAGCGCGCCTAGCAGGGGACGGAACCGAGGGCAATGAAAGAGTAATCGGCTATTCAGGCGTCCGTCATGCGAGTGCATTTACAACTGCTGGTTCGCAAATCGGTCGTTCGAGGCGGCTGGCGATTTGCGGCAATGCGGCTTTTTCGCTAATGCCATTTGAAACCGCCCCTATTTCTGCTTATGTATAGGGTTAAATAAAAGATTGGATTCTGAAGTGACCATCGAAATCGTATTATTGGCCATGGTAGCAGCCTTTCTCGGCCTGCGCCTCTATTCTGTGCTGGGCAAGCGCAGCGGTCATGAGCAGGAACATACACCGCGGAATATTGAGCCACGCGCCAATGAACGCAGGACATTGGACGATGCCAAGCCGCATGTGCCCGATATTGTCCCCGCTCCTGCTGGAGCGCCAACCATGGTCTATGACAGCAGCGCCGAAGCCGGAATGCGGGAAATTCTCAGCGCCGACCGCAATTTTGATGTCGGCCGGTTCGTCGAGGGTGCACAAGCGGCCTATGCAATGATCCTGGAAGCCTTCTGGAAAGGCGACAAGGAAGAATTGAAATTGCTGTGCGATGAAGATGTCTATGAAAGCTTTGTGGAAGCCATAGACGCCCGTGAAGAACGCGGCGAGGTTCTCGAGAACCAGCTGGTGCGAATCGACAACGCCCGGATCTCGGCGGCGGAATATCGCCGGCCGGTGGCGAGCATCACGGTCCAGTTTGATGCCGATATCGCTGCAGTTGTGAAAGACAAAAAGGGCAATTTGATCGGCGGTTCGCTTTCCGATGCCGCTGAAACGCACGACGTCTGGACCTTCAGCCGTGACTTGTCGAGCGCCGACCCCAATTGGCTGCTTGACGAAACCGATGAGGCCTGACAGCCGGTCGTTCTGGGACATTAGCGTGAAAATCGGGTTGCTTTGCGGGGCCGTCGCAATGGTCAGCGCCTGCTCGATGAGTATCATCCCGGAAGGGGCTGCACGCAGCCTTCCGCCCCAACAATCTTCCCAGCAAGACGGTGAATGGGTGACCGGTGACAGAGCCGATGTCCCGCCATCTCGACCTGCCTATCAGAACGGTGCGCCAGCCCGATTCCAGCCGGTCGATCCCGCTCAACTGGTGAAAATTGGCGAGGATAGCAGCCGGGCAACCGGTGCCGGTGTCGCGCTGGGGCCGGATATTAGCACGCTCAATCTCGGAGGTGCGAAAGCGGCATCTGCCCTGCAATCCTTTCGCACCAGCTGTTCGTCGCTGGTCCGGCGAGAGGATAATAGCGGCCTGACAAACGGTGCCGACTGGCAATTGTCCTGCGACGCTGCGCAACGCTGGCCGGATCAGGATGCCGCGCGCTTTTTCGCTTCCTATTTCGAGACCGTACAGATCGGCGATGGCAAGGCGTTCGCAACCGGCTATTTTGAACCGCAGATCAACGGATCGCGGGTTCGTAACCAGAATTACCAGATGCCCATCTATCGGCGTCCTGACAATTTGCTCGACGTCGATCTCGGGCTGTTTTCCGAAGCGCTGAAAGACAAGCGTATTCGCGGCAAAATCGACGGGACCAAATTGGTGCCATTTGAAGACCGGGCGCAGATTGATGATGGCGCTTTGGCAGGTCAGGGCCTCGAGCTCGCCTGGGCCCACGATTATATCGATCTGTTCTTCCTGCAGATTCAGGGCAGCGGCCGTCTCGCCCTGCCGGATGGGTCGATCATGCGGATCGGCTATGCCGGGCAAAATGGTCAGGATTATACCGGCATCGGCAAGCTGATGCGGGAACGCGGCCTGCTGGCCGACGGCAAGACCAACATGCAGGGCATTGTCGAATGGCTGCGGGCGCATCCGCAAGAAGGCATGCAGATCATGCGCGAGAATAAAAGCTATGTCTTTTTTCGTGAACTGACCGGACCCGGCCCGCTGGGTGCCATGGGCCATCCGGTGGTCGCGCGGACGTCTGTTGCTGCCGACCGGATGTTTGTCCCGCTCGGCGCACCGGTGTTTCTCGACATGGCGCATGATATTGCTGACGGGCTGTGGGTCGCGCAGGATACCGGTGGCGCGATCAAGGGTGCCAACCGCTTTGACACATTCTGGGGCGCTGGCGAGCAAGCGGCGCAAATCGCGGGCGGCATGTCGTCCAGCGGACAAGCGTTGCTGTTTCTGCCCAAAGGCACGGTTGTCAGACTCGTCGCCGCGCGCCAGAGATCAGGGCAGTAACGATGGCAGACCGGCCCCTGACCGCCGGTGAGAAGGCGCTTTGGCAGAAGTTCATCGAAAGCGTCGAACCGCTTGATCAGGCGCGTGTGAAGCGGATGGAAAACCTGCCGGTCGCAAAGCGATCACGCGATCTGTCGGGACCGATCACGGCGGAGAGCTTTGGCGAAAAACCGGCTGCAGCGGTGCCACTCCGTGATCAGAAGCCGGTGCTGACACGCCACGGCCTCGACGGCGGCTGGGATCGCCGGCTCGCCAAAGGCATGGTTCAGCCCGATGTCACGGTTGATTTGCACGGCTATACGCTTTCATCCGCGCATGGCCGCCTCGACAGCGCACTGGAGCTGAGCATCGCCGCAGGCCATCGCGCGATATTGTTGATTACCGGAAAGGCGCGCAATGATGACGAGCGCCGCCGCGAGGGTGGTCGCGGTGCGATCCGCGCCGCCATTTCCGACTGGTTGGCGGCGTCGCGGCATCACGCCCATATTGCGACGGTCCGGCGCGCGCACCCGCGGCATGGCGGTGCCGGCGCGCTCTATATCATCCTGCGGCGACGACGCTGAATCTGCGCTTCAGGCCAGGGCCCGGCGGACGATCAGCGCAAAGATTTTCGCTAGCTGGTCGAGATCATCCACTGCCACGGCTTCGTCCAGCTTGTGCATCGTCGCATTGCACAGACCAAATTCGACCACCGGCATGATCTTCGCCAGAAAGCGGGCGTCCGACGTGCCGCCTGAGGTCGACAGTTCCGGGTCGACGCCGGTTATCTCGCGGATCGCGCTAGCGATGATGTCGGAAAATTCGCCGGGCGGCGTGAGAAACGGTTCGCCGGAAATGACGGGCCTCAGCTCTCCGCCATGGCGTTCGACAATCTCCTTCACCAGAGCGCTCAGGCTTTCGCCGCTGTGCCGGTCGTTGAACCGGATCGACAAGCGGCCCTCAGCCTTGGCCGGTATCACATTATGCGCCGGATTTCCGACGTGGAGGTCGGTAAATTCGATATTGCTGGGCTGGAACCAGTCGGTGCCTTCGTCCAGCTGCAGCGCATCGATTTCGCTCAATATCTTGCCCAGCTTGGTGATCGGATTGTCGGCATTGTGCGGATAGGCGACGTGGCCCTGCGCTCCGTGCACTGTGATCCACATGTTCACCGAGCCGCGCCGTCCGATCTTGATCATGTCGCCAAGCCGGTGGACCGATGTCGGCTCGCCCACCAGACAGAGGTCGGGGACAATGTCGCGTTCGGCCATGAAATCCATCAGCGCGACCGTGCCGAAGCGCGCCGGCCCTTCTTCGTCGCCGGTAATGATCAGACTGATCGTGCCGAGATCGTCCGGCAGCTGGTGCAGGGCGCTGACAAAGGCGGCGATGCTGCCTTTCATGTCGACGGCGCCTCGTCCATGCAGCAGATCGCCGCGCACTTCCGGTACGAAAGGATCGGTTTGCCAGCCCTGGCCGGGCGGGACGACGTCAAGATGACCGGCATAGGCGAAATGCCGGGAGCCGGCAGCGCCTTTGCGAATGGCGAAGAGATTCTCGACTGGCCCGTCCGGCGCTTCGCCAGCAATGAAGCGGCTGATCTCGAAACCGAGCGGTTTCAGCATCGCTTCCATTTCGTCAAACACGCTGCCGGTCGCAGGGGTAATGCTGGGCTGTGCGATCAGCCTTTTCGTCAGGTCGAGAGTGGTTGGTGCGGTCATCGTTCGGTGGTCATGCTTTCGCCGCTTCCGGTTGTTCGAGCCGCTCGATCACCCAGGGCTCCTCCTCGGCCGCTTCCATCCATTGCGCGGTCCATTCATGATCGAGAATGGTCTGCATATAGCTGGTGGCAAAGCCGGGGAGGCGAAAACCGTAAGTCTGAAAGCGCGAGACGACCGGCGCATACATGATGTCGGCGGCGCCATAGGTGCCGAACAGAAACGGCCCGCCGCCGCCGAACCGCGCCCGCGCCTGTGCCCACAGCTGGATCACCCGCGCGGCGTCGGTCTTGACCTCGTCGCTGAGCGAGAGGCCTTCGTAAATTTTCCGCGTGTTCATCGGGCATTGGCGGCGCAGCGCCATGAAGCCCGAGTGCATTTCCGCCGCCATGGAACGCGCCATGCCGCGGGCGGTCTCGTCTTTTGGCCAGAAACGGTCGCGATGGGTCTTGTCAGCCAGCCAGTCGATAATCGCCAGACTGTCCCAGACGACGGTTTCGCCATCCCATAGAATCGGTACCTTGCCGCCCGACGGCGCAAAATTTTCGCTCTCCCGGACATGATCCCAGTCGTCGCCAAAGAGCGGCACGGTGAGTTCCTCGAAGGACAGGCCCGACTGTTTGCAGGCCAGCCAGCCACGCATCGACCAGCTGGAATAGGCTTTGTTTCCGATTATCAGTTTCATAGCTCACCCATAATCAAATAAAATCGGCTGTGTCGAGAAAAGCCTTTTCAGGCCAAGTGGTTTCGGGCGGTCAGCTTTCTACGGCTTCCAGTACGGCCAGTCGCAATTCGTCGATGCCCTGTTTCTTTTCCGAAGAGGTAAGCAGCAAGTCGGGATGCGCAGCGGGATGTTTCTTGGCGATCGCCGCAACCTTTTCCGCCGTTATGTCCAATGCTTCCTGCTTGACCTTGTCGACCTTGGTCAGCACCACGCGATAGCTCACTGCGGCCTTGTCGAGCATCTCCATCACTTCTTCATCGACCGGCTTGATGCCGTGGCGCGAGTCGATCAGCACGAAGGTCCGTTTCAAAACCGCCCGCCCGCGCAGATAATCGTTGATCAGGAAGCGCCATTTCTGGACCACTTTTGGCGGTGCCTTGGCAAAACCATAGCCGGGCATGTCGCAGATCCGGAAGATCAGCGGATCGCCGACATCGAAGAAATTGAGCTCCTGCGTCCGGCCCGGCGTGTTGGACGTGCGCGCCAGACCATTGCGGTTGGTCAGCGCGTTGATCAGCGACGACTTGCCAACATTCGAACGGCCGGCAAAGGCGATCTCAGGCACATCCGGATCGGGCAGAAACTGCAGCTGCGGTGCACTTTTCAGAAAGCTGATCGGGCCGGAGAACAGCTTCGGGTGCAGCGACGTCATGCTTTTGCCTTGTCAGCCGCTGCCTTGCGCGCCTTCTCTTCGGCTTCCTTGGCCATTGCCTCTTTCATCTGCGGATGGCGCGAATAGAGCCACTTCTGCTGCAGGATGGTCAGCGTATTGGACACGGTCCAGTAGAGCTGCAGGCCGGCGGCAAATGGTGCCATGATGAACACCAGAATCCACGGCATGATGCTGAAGATCTGCTTCTGCATCGGATCCATCGGTGCCGGGTTCAGTTTGAACTGCAGGTGCATGGTGATGCCCATCAGGATCGGCAGGATGCCGACCGCGAGGAAGGTCGGCGGATCGAATGGCAGCAGGCCGAACAGATTGACCGGAGTCAGCGGATCGGGCGCGCTCAGATCCTTGATCCACAGCGCGAACGGCTGGTGCCGCATTTCGATCGAAAGCATCAGCACCTTGTAGAGCGCAAAGAAGATCGGGATCTGCAGGAAGATCGGCAGACAACCGGCTAGTGGATTGACCTTCTCTTCCTTGTACAGCTTCATGATCTCCTGCTGCTGTTGCTGCTTGTCGTCCTTGTATTTTGCCTGGATCGCCTTCATTTTCGGCTGCACAGCGCGCATTTGGGCCATGGAAGCAAATTGTTTCTGGGCAATCGGGAACATGATGCCGCGGACGATGAAGGTCATCAGAATGATTGCCACGCCGAAGTTACCGACCAGCTTGAACAGCCAGTTGAGCAGATAGAAAAGCGGCTTTTCAAACCAGTAGAACCATCCCCAGTCGATCGCCCGGTCAAGATTGGTGATGCCAAGATTTTCCTGATATTTTACCAGCACGGCATTTTCTTTAGCGCCGGCGAACAGACGGGTCGTGGTTTTCAGCTGTTGGCCGGGGGCGATGATCTTTGCGCTCTTTTTCGCGATCTCGGCCTGGAAAATGTCACCGCCGCCAGAACGGAATTTGGCATCGACATCGTTGATATTGTCCGGGATCAGGGCGCTCAGCCAATATTTGTCGGTAAAGCCAAGCCAGCTGACGTCCTTGTCATAGCTGTTGGTTCCGGCAACGGCGGAGGTACCAAACAGGCTGGCAAAAAATCCGGGTTCTTCACCAGCGAGATTTTTATAGTCGACATCGTAATTCGCTGCGCCTTCATAGACACCGACAGGGCCCGAGTGAATGGTCCAGGTGCTGGCTTCGCTGGGCGGAATATTGTTAAGATCCCGCTTCCGGTTGATCAGACCATAGGGTCTCAGCGCCACCGGATTTGCGCCGCGATTGGTAACGCTTTGCTCGCTGGTAATCAGATAGTCGTCGTCGATCGACAGCTTGATGGCATAAGTTTGTCCGGTCTCGTTCGACCAGGTCAGCGTAACCGGCGTTTCCGGGGTTAAGCGACTGCCGTCGGCGGACCAGATTGTATTGTCATCGGGGACAGCAACGCCATCGCCCGCCCAGCCAACGCGGCTGAAATAGGCGTCCTGGGTTCCTGAGGGAGAAAAGAGCCGAACAGGCTTGCTGTCCTTGCTCATGTCGACCGTATGATCGGACAGCGTCAGATCATCAATACGGCCGCCCTTGAGGTTGATGGAACCCTTGACCCGCGGTGTGTCTATCAGGACGCGAGGGTTTTCGCGCAGAACGGTCGCCAATGGTCTGATCGTGTTGGAAACGGGCCCCGTTGTGATGTCCGTGCCGCCAGCGGACGGAGTGCCAACCGGTGTACCGGCTTTGTCGCCAACCTGGTCGTTTGCCGGCGCGTTGGCCTCCTCAACGACCTCGTTTTTGTTCGCCATGTCCGGGAAAAACCGCTCCATCATCAACGGCCAGCCAAACAGAATGATCCCGGTGAGTAGCACCGCCATGATAATATTACGCTTATCGTCCACTATATCGTCCCGCTTTCGGCCATTTGTTGCAAATAGGATCGGTGTTCAGGGTATCAAGGCACAGGGTCGTAACCCGAGCTTCCCCAAGGATGGCAGCGCAATAGCCGTTTAGCTCCCAGCCAGCTACCCTTAATTGCACCGTGTTTCTCAATCGCTTCTATCGTATAGGCGCTGCATGTCGGCATATAGCGGCATGTCGGCGGCAATAATCGCGACGGGCCCCATTGCCAGCAACGCACACAGAAGATGAAAACGCTCTTGAGCATGGCTAGCCCAGCTTCTTCGCCAGATATTTCAGGCCTTTTTCCAAATCGGCCTTCATCGCTGCAAAATCGGGTTCCCGGTCCGTTTTGCGACCGATCATGATATGATCGACTCCTGCGATACCGTGACTGGGCAAGCATTGCGCAAGCAAAGCCCGGAAGCGGCGCTTGATCCGATTGCGCGCAACGGCATTGCCGATTTTCTTGGTGACCGTGATACCGTAGCGGACCGTTTGCGATGAGATGGGGTGATCGGCCCGACGCCGATGCGCCAGCAGGACAAAGCCGTTGGAAACGAATCGCTTGCCGCGATTGGCAGCAAGAAAATCCGGGCGTTTGCGAATCACTTCTATGGAATGACTGGCAGCGGTGCGCCCCGAATCAGACGAAGTCTGCTTCTCGTCCAAGGGATCCGGCGATAGCGGTGCTGCGGCAGGCGCAGCACGAGCGGACAGGTTGCTTTTAGGCAGAGAGCTTCTTGCGGCCACGGGCACGGCGGGCAGCCAGCACTTTGCGGCCGCCGACGGTTGCTTTGCGGGCGCGGAATCCATGGCGCCGTTTACGGACCAGGCGGCTCGGTTGAAATGTACGCTTCATCGCGAATATCCTACGTCAAAATTTCGATAAAAAAGGCCGCCAAAAGCTGCGGCCGATACGTTGTCGCTGCGATTAGGCAGCCAGGCGCGGAAAGTCAAGCGTTTGCGACAGGTCGTGACCCTAAACTTTCTTGTCGCGTTTGCCGGTTTTCACTTTGCCGAAAAGCGGCAGTTCAAAATCTTCGGGCAGGGTCTTGTGGTGTCGTCTGCGCATCGCCCAGTCGGTCCATTTGCCATAATTGGGGAAGCGGCGCTTGAAATCGACATATCGTTTTTTTGCCCAGCGGGAGTTTTGCAGCACCAGTGCCAAGCCGATCGGAAACACAATGATGAAGCCCGGCCCGGGGATGGCACCGATGATCGGTGAAATCAGAATCAGTGTAAAGCCGAGCACCGAGAGCAGGAAGCGGGACCCGGACGTATATTTCCAACGCTTTTTATCGATTTTGCCGTTCATCTCATTCCATTTGGTGCTTTGCAGGCAGACCCGCAAGCTTGCTCTGTTAACTAAAGCGCGTGGAGGAGATTATCGTTCCCGGATATGCATAAAGCGTGAACGGACAACGATATTTTTGCAGACTAATGTACCATCTGGAAGCGGGCCATATCGTTGCGGGACAGGCGCAATTGCTCCGAGAAGGGAACGCTGTTGGTCAGCGTGTAAAACGCTTTGGCGGTGCTGGGGGGCACGCCCATATCGGTATAATAATCGAGATATTCTGCATGGACCGGATCATTGGCGGGATAGTCATTTGCCTGGCGCCCGTTTTCGTCCATCCAGCTGTGCACGATGAATTCTGCATTGCGATGGGCCGTCCGGGTAACGCCGGCGAGAAATAGCTCAACCGCACCGGAGCGCACCGAACCGTTAGCGGGGACATGGGTGCTGATCCCGGCCCGGCGGATCATTCTAGCGAGCCGGAGGTTGGCATCCTCGTCCACCGACCCGTCGCAATCGAGCATTTCGATGCGCTTGATCGCAGGGAAATGTTTCATCATTTGCTGAAACAACGCGGGTGTATAGCTGTCCACGGTACCGGTCATTTCCACTGTGTCCGCTGAAATCACGCGAAACGGACCATATTGACCGTAAGCCGCAGTCGCCGGCGTTGCCTGCGCCTGCGGCTCATCCAGATCATATTCAATAATCTCGACCGTCTCTGTAACTGTGTAGCTGCTGGCGCTAAAGGCGGCTTGGGTAGGGACCAGAAGTGAAACAAAAAGCAGCAAAGCACTGACCAGCACACTCGCATTCAAATTCTTTGACGGGAGGCTGGTGGGTAACAGGGTTGTCTGATGATTATTGCTCATGACCCTGTTATGCAGGTTTAAGCCTTCGACGAAGTAGTGGACTAAAGTTACCCGATATTAACTATCGGGCCGCCAGCAGGCCGTCGATTGTTGACGGTTACGGCCAGAATGCGGTTGAGGCTCGACAGATTCTGTTGTCACCGTCAGTGTTTTGGCCATGCAATTGGGGCGGCTATCATGGTAGCGCTGGTTCAGACGGTGGCCTATCTCGGACTGGAGGCGCGCGGTGTCGAGGTGCAATGTCAGGTTGCACCGGGATTGCCTGCATTCAACGTGGTTGGCTTGCCGGACAAGGCGGTGGCAGAGAGCCGCGAACGGGTCCGCGCAGCGATTGCAGCCATGGGACTTTCGCTGCCGCCAAAACGGATAACGGTCAATTTGTCGCCAGCCGATCTGCCGAAGGCGGGCTCGCATTACGACTTGCCTATCGCACTGGCATTGCTCGGCGCGATGGGCATTATCGATGCCGAAACGCTGGCCAGCTATATCGTGGTCGGCGAATTGTCGCTGGATGGGCGACTGGCGGTGACGCCCGGCGTATTGCTGGCCGCGCTGCATGCATCGGGCAAGAATCTTGGTTTGATCTGTCCTGCGCTGCAGGGTTCGGAAGCCGCTTGGGCCGGCGATGTCGAGATATTGGCACCGGCAGATCTGCTGGCGCTGCTCAACCATTTCAAGGGCCAGTCGATCCTGACGCCGCCTGAAACGGGCGCAGTGCCCGAACCCGATTATGGACCCGATCTGAAGGATGTGAAGGGGCAGGAAACGGCGAAACGGGCGCTGGAGATCGCTGCAGCCGGCGGACATAATCTGCTGATGAACGGGCCGCCCGGATCGGGAAAGTCGCTGCTCGCCTCCTGTTTGCCCGGGATTTTGCCGCCCCTGTCGCCAGCGGAAGCCCTGGAAGTGTCGATGGTTGCATCGGTGGCCGGCACGCTGGAAGGCGGTCAGATGTCACGCCAGCGACCATTTCGCGCACCGCATCACAGCGCCTCGATGGCGGCGCTGGTCGGCGGTGGGCTGAAAGTGCGTCCCGGTGAAGTCAGCATGGCGCATCTCGGTGTATTGTTTCTGGATGAACTGCCGGAGTTCCAGCGGGCGGTGCTCGATTCGCTCCGGCAGCCGCTCGAAACCGGAGAGGTCAGCGTGGCCAGAGCTAATGCCCATGTCACATTTCCGGCGCGGGTGCAGATGATTGCGGCGATGAACCCTTGCCGCTGTGGCCATTTGGGCGATCCGGCGCTGGCCTGTTCGCGGGCCCCACGCTGTGCGACCGATTATCAGGCGAAGGTGTCGGGACCACTGCTCGACCGGATTGATCTGCATATCGAGGTGGATGCCTTGTCCGCCGCCGACCTGACCATGCCGCCGCCGAGCGAGGGGTCAGAGGCGGTGGCGGCGCGGGTCGCAGCAGCGCGGTTGATCCAGAATCAGCGTTATGCCGATCTGAACATGCGGACCAACACTGAAATTGACGGCGATGCGCTGGAAAAATATGCCACGCCGGACGAGCCGGGACGGAAATTGCTGGCGCAGGCTGCCGAAGCGATGCGGCTGTCCGCACGCGGTTATACACGGGTTCTGAGAGTGTCGCGCACGATTGCCGACCTTGCTGGCGCGAATATTGTCGGTCGCCTGCATGTGGCGGAAGCGCTCAGCTATCGGCGGCAAGCACCTCGCAATTAGGGAGCCGCACAGTCAATCCCAGATGCGCAATCAGGCCGCCTGATCGTCGGCCTTCAGCTCCAGCGGAATCGCCATATCATTCATGTTGACGGTGGATTTGGCGAGATTGGGCGACTTGTTGCTGCGGTGCTTGAACTTGCCGTCGACATGGCCGCCTTGCTCGATCGTCACATTTTCATAGGTGACGTCGCCGCCGATGCGAGCGGTTGACGCGATGGCGAGGTCGCCAGCATCGATCGAGCCTTCGACCGAGCCCGACAGGCTGGCATTCTGGGCGACGATCGCGCCCTTGATCTTGCTCGATGGCCCCTGCACCAGGGATAGGCATTTGACGTCACCGATCACTTCGCCGTCGATATGCAGATCGACTTTCGATTCGATATTTCCGGTGATGACAATGCCGTCACCGATGATCGAGAAACTGGATCCGCTTGTGCCGCTGCTTCTAGCCACGGTCGGTGCCTGACTCGGTGCGATTTGGTGATTTGGCACGTTGTCGCGCGATGGCTTTGATCTTGAGAACATCTGTGTTCGCCTCCAAAAATGGCCGGGGGTTGATGGCGCGTCCGTTGAGCCGCACTTCGAAATGCAAATGCGTGCCCGTCGAGCGACCGGTACTGCCCATCGCTCCCAATTGTATGCCCTGTTCGATTTTTTGCCCCCTGGTCACGCCGATCCGGGAAAGATGCGCGTATCGCGTCATCAATCCGTTGCCATGTGTGATTTCGACGCATTTGCCATAGCCGGATTTCCATCCCGCATGCGTCACCTTGCCGCCGGCTGCTGCGAGAATCGGCTGGCCCAGCGGTCCCTTGAAATCGATGCCGCTGTGCATGGCACCGCCGCCGGTGAACGGGTCGCGGCGATAGCCGAAGCTGCTCGAAATCATGCCGGTGCTGGACGGTTTGCCGGACGGGATCGCAATCAACGTCCGTTCGAGCGAATCCATGCGCTGCAGCGCCAGGTTAAGCCGTTCGAACGTAGGGTGGAGCTTTTGGCTCTTGTCCTTGAAGATAGGGATCAACGGGCCGCCCATGGCATCGGTAGAGCTTTTGCTCAGCTTTTCTGGATTCAGGCCGAATTTGCGGATCGCTTCCGCCGCTTGTTCGGTGCGTTGCATGGCCGCCTTGGTGAGGCGCTGGGCAAAACGGATCTGCCGCGCTTCGAGTTTCGCGAGATGAGCCGCTTCAGGAAAGGCGGCGCTAATCTTGCGTGTGTTTTCCGATAATTTTTCTTCGCTCTGCTTCTCGTCGTCCAAGGCCGGTTGCTCACCGATAAACTGCTCGGTCATCTGGTCGAGCACATCCTGACGCTGTTTCAGATCCGCGGCGACGTCTTCAATCGAAGCCTTGTAGCTCGTGACGCGGCTTTCGGCGCTGTTGAGTTCCGCCTCTTTCTGGGCGAGCGCGGTGCGCTCTCCACTGACGGTAAACTGGTTGACCATCATCGCCAATGTGATCACCAGCCATATTGCCAGCGCCGCTACGGCCGAGTAAAACACGCGTTTTTGCAATGTCGCCGATATGGTTAGAAAACGGACCTGTCCGTGCGATCGCATGAAGAATTCGCGATCGGTAAACATATGGTCCAGCCGGGCTTTTAGCCCTTGTCTGGTATTGTTTTTGTGCATGACCCGCCGTTGTAGTTCGTAATCCCCGAAACCCGGTAGCAGAGGGGACCTCGCCAAGCGAATCGCAAACGGGTGACTCGTGACGAGTCGAACGAGTCGTGCGGTGAGTTGCTCCGTGCGATTGAACTCGTTGCGCATTTTGGCGTTGCGGCGGCTTAAAGGGCTGCAATTTCCAGCCAAGAGATCGCGAGATTATGGGTTAAATTGGTGCCGCAGCCATGCTAGCAGCCGCCTATGACAGATTCTGCAAAACTAATTAACGACATGGGGCGCAACGCGCGCTCTGCCTTTTCCCGACTGACCGGCGTCAGCGATTCGCAAAAGTCCGCCGCTCTGACCGCTGCCGCACGCCACCTGCGCGCCAGCCAGGACACGATCATCGCCGCCAACCAGCGCGACATGGACAGTGCGCGCGAACGCGGGCTCAGCGATTCGATGCTCGACCGGCTGATGATTGATGCCGATCGACTGGAATCCATTGCCTCTGCGGTTGATGATGTCGCGGTCCTTCCCGATCCGGTTGGCCAATTGATCGACCGCACCGAACGTCCGAACGGCCTGGTCATGGAACGGATAAGGGTGCCGCTCGGCGTCATCGGCATCATCTATGAAAGCCGGCCCAATGTTACCGCCGACGCCGCTGCCCTGGCGCTGCGGTCGGGCAACGCGGTGATCCTGCGCGGCGGATCGGAAGCGATTCAGAGCAACGGCGCGATCTACGACGCGATGGTTGCCGGGGTGGTCGAAGCGGGATTGCCTGCGGACGCTATCCAGCTGGTCCAGACCACTGACCGTGCTGCGGTCGGGGCGATGCTGAAGGCTAGCGGGCTGATCGATATCATCATTCCGCGCGGCGGCAAGTCTCTGGTCAAGCGGGTGCAGGACGAAGCGCGAGTACCGGTGCTGGCGCATCTCGACGGCATTTGTCACACCTATATCGCCAAGGATGCCGATCCGGAAAAGGCTCTGGCAATCGCGGTCAACGCCAAAATGCGCCGGACCGGGATC
Source organism: Sphingopyxis sp. (assembly GCA_002733865.1). Lineage (GTDB taxonomy): Bacteria > Pseudomonadota > Alphaproteobacteria > Sphingomonadales > Sphingomonadaceae > Parasphingorhabdus. The sequence continues at coordinate 96,515 of NVXM01000007.1, read as the reverse complement.
TGCGGCGCAATGGAGACCTTGCTGATCGATCAGGACTATCCTGCGCCTGGCCCTCTCGTTCGTGCGTTGCTGGAGGCCGGCTGCGAAGTGCGCGGCGATGATTCGGTGCTTGAGCTCGACGAGCGCATCGTTTCTGCTGAAGCGGCCGACTGGGATACCGAATATCTTGCCCCGATTTTGTCCGTGAAGATGGTGAATGGCGCCGATGAGGCGCTTGCGCATATCGCTAGCCATGGCTCACATCATACAGATGTCATTGTCACCGAAGATTCGGAGATGGCGGAACGGTTCATTCTGCGCGCCGACAGCGCGATTGTGATGCACAATGCCTCCAGCCAGTTTGCCGATGGCGGACAATTCGGACTCGGCGCAGAAATCGGTATCTCCACCGGGCGTCTCCACGCACGCGGCCCCGTCGCTCTCGAAGGATTGACGACCTATAAATGGGTGGTGCGCGGAACCGGACAAACACGCCCTTGAGCGGGAATCCGTGAAAACCACCGGCCTGCTGGGCGGATCGTTTAATCCGGCGCATGGCGCGCATCGATCGATCAGCCTGTTCGCGATGGAGCAGCTCAATCTGGATGAATTCTGGTGGCTGGTATCGCCGGGTAATCCGCTGAAAGAAGGCGCCAAAGATATGGCGACCTTGCATGCCCGTCTGGCGTCCGCCCGGAAAATGGCGCGCCGCAGCAAGATCCAGCCGACGGCGATCGAACAGGAATTCGGCACTCGCTACACCTATGACAGCTTGCGCGAGCTGGTGAGGCGTTACCCGAAACGGCAATTTGTCTGGATCATGGGGGCTGACAATCTGGCACAATTTCACCGCTGGAAAGACTGGCGAAAAATAGCCCGATTATTGCCGATTGCAGTTATTTCGAGACCGGGCTATGATGACGATGCTTTTGCGGCTCCCGCAATGGCCTGGCTTCGGCGCTTCGTCCACCCCGCGAGCCAGCGTGGTAACTGGACCAACTGGAGTACGCCGGCGCTGACATTCTTGCGCTATCGTCCCGACCCTCGCTCAGCCACCGCGATCCGGATGGCTCGGCCCCATTGGCATCAGCAATATGATGATCGCCGCGTTCGAGACGCGGTGACCCGTCGGCTGATCGGCCCAGAAGATTAGGATATACGTTGACGAAACCGAAGGAAAAAGTCTTGAAATCTGCCACTTCTGAGGAAGGAAAGGCCGAATCTGACGCACTCCACGCGCTGATCATGAAATCGCTCGACGATGATCAGGCGCAGGACGTCGTTTCGATTCCGCTGGCAGGCAAGAGCAATATTGCAGACCATATGGTGATCGCCGAGGGGCGTTCGACCAGGCAGGTCGCGGGTATCGCGCAGAAACTGGCCGAACGGGTCAAGCAGTCGGGTGGCACCGCTCGCGTTGAAGGCCTGGCCAATGCCGACTGGGTGCTGATCGATGCTGGCGATGTGATCGTGCACCTGTTCCGGCCGGAAGTGCGCAGCTTCTATAATCTGGAACGGATGTGGGCGGTCGACGAGGAAGGCGAAGCGCCGGAAGTCGTCGAAGCCTGATATCGCCGGGCGATGAGACTGCATATCGTCGCCCGCGGCAAAATCGGCCGCAGTCCGGAAGCGGAGCTGGTTGACCGCTATATCAAGCGGATAGGCTGGGACGTAAAGATCAGCGAACTCCCGGATCAGGGCGGCAAATCACCCAAACTGCAAGGTGTGACCAAGATAATCGCGATGGACGAAGCGGGCGAAAACTGGACATCGAGAAAATTTGCCAAATTGCTGTCGAACTGGCGCGACAATGGTGCGCGTGAAGCGCGTTTCCTGATCGGCGCTGCGGATGGCCTCAGCGCCGAAGAGCGGGCAAGCGCCGACCATTTCTTTTCATTCGGCAAGGCGACCTGGCCGCACATGATGGCGCGGGCGATGCTGGCGGAGCAATTGTTCCGCGCGACATCGATCATCGCTGGCCATCCCTATCACAGGGAGGGGTGAGCTTCATGGTTCGCTCTGTTCTTGCGCTGATTACGGCTTTCGGTTTGACGATCGCCGGGACCGCATTGCTCTCTGCGCAGACCACTGGACCAACGCTGGCAGAACAGAAGCGCAGCCTGATTACGGCGCGTGAACAATCCGAACGGGCCCGTCAGCGCAGCCTGGCCCTGCGGCGGCAGGCAGAAGCGGCAAACAATGATGCCGACCGGATCGCCAGCGAAGCAGCGGCACTTGCGGCCCGCATCCAGGCAGCAGAAGCCGATATCAAGGCCGCCCGGACTCGCATCGCTATCGTCAGCCAGTTGCAACGGCGTCAAAGAGAGCGGCTGGCGGAAAAACAGGGGCCGATGATCCGGCTGACCGCGGCGCTGCAGATGATGACCCGCAAGCCGACCGCTCTCGCACTGGTCGAGCCGCGTTCGCTCGATGAGCTTATCTATATGCGTTCGATCCTGTCGGCCGTGATGCCGGAAATCGAACGGCGGACTGCCAGTCTGCGCGACGAAGTCCGGCAGGGAGAGCAGTTGCGGCAGCAAGCTGCACGGGCGATCGCGTCGCTCGACCAGAGCCAGCGCCGTCTGACCGAACAAAGAAAGCAATTGGCCAGAATGGAGGCCAGCGAACGGATCAACGCCGCACAATTTTCCGACGATGCCGGAATCGAGCAGGAGCAGGCGCTGGCGCTTGGCGAAGAAGCCCGGGATATATTGGATCTGATGGACCAGATTCGCGAAAGCGGTGCCGTCCGCGAGTCGCTCGCTGAACTGGATGGCCCGATGCTGCGGCCCGGTCAGGGAGCGGAGCCAACTCTTGGCGCGTCGCAGCAGACTGAAGATGTCGCCACTGCCTATCGCTTGCCGGTGATCGGCGAGATTGTGACTGGCCTGGGGGAAATATCCGATAGCGGCTATCGTTCGCGCGGGCTGACCCTCGCTGTCGATCCCGGCGCGCAGATTGTCGCACCGGCGGCCGGCCGGGTCGCCTATTCCGGCCGTTATCGCGGCTATGGCAATATCCTGATTATCGAACATGCAGCTGGCTGGACCAGCCTGATCACCAATATGGCAAACAGCAGTGTCGCTGTGGGCGACCAGGTGGTGCAGGGCGCACCGGTCGGTCAATCCGGAGCGGACGACCCCAAGGTTACGGTCGAACTGCGGCGCAATGGCAGACCAATCGATATTGCCGCCCTGATTGGCTGAATCAGGTGAAGAAGCGTCGAAAATTGTCGTTGGTCGATCGCTTGCGTCATTATTGGTTAAGCTGCTTGGCTTTACAGACGATTCCAGACTATATTTGGCACCGATTTATACCGACAGGACAGTATTGATGAAAAAGCCCGTATTGCAAGCCGCCGCCCTTGTTTTGACCGTCGCTCTTTTGCCCGCCACAACTTCGGCGATCTCCGCAGTGGATGCCAATACCTATCGTGAGATGGAGCAGTTCATGAGCGTCTTTGAACGGGTGCGGAATGACTATGTGGATCAGGTGGACGATGCGGATCTGATCAAGGGTGCGATTGAAGGCATGCTCGCCAGTCTCGATCCGCACAGCAGCTTTCTCGATGCGCGCGATTTTGAAAATCTGCGGACCCAGACCGACGGCAATTACGGCGGCCTCGGCCTTTCGGTGACGCTGGAAGACGGCGCTGTAAAAGTGATCGCGCCGTTCAAGGATACACCGGCGGACAAGGCAGGGGTGAAAGCGGGTGATTATATCACCCATATTGATGGCGAACTGATCTATGGCGGCACGCTCGACGAAGCGGTCGAAGAAATGCGCGGCAAGCCCGGCGAGCCGATCACCATCACGATCGTCCGTCCCGGCCGCGACAAGCCGTTCGACGTCTCGATGAAGCGGGCGATTATCGATCTCAAGCCAGTGATCTGGGAGATCAAGGACCAGATTGGCGTGATCAGCATCAACAGCTTCTCGAGTGATACAGGGGCCGATGTCGCTGCGGCGATCACCGGCATCGACAAGTCGCTGGGCAAGAAGCCGCTCGGCTATGTGCTGGATTTGCGGTCGAACCCCGGCGGTCTGCTTGATGAAGCCGTTTCCGTATCCGACGTATTCCTGTCGCGCGGTGAAATTGTGTCACAGCGTGGCCGTGAAAAATCGGACATTGAGCGCTATTTTGCGAAAAGCGGTGATGCCGCCGCCGGGCTGCCGGTCATTGTTCTGATTGACGCGGGTTCGGCATCGGCATCTGAAATTGTCGCGGGCGCCTTGCAGGACCATCATCGCGGCCTGGTGATGGGCGAGCGCAGCTTCGGCAAGGGTTCGGTGCAGACATTGCTGCCGCTGTCCAACGAAAGCGCCCTGCGCCTGACGACCGCGCGCTATTATACGCCTTCGGGCAAGTCGGTGCAGGAAGGCGGGATTGAACCCGACATTATGGTCCCGCAACTGTCCGATCCTGATTACAAGACCCGGCCCCGGTTCAGAGAGTCCGACTTGCGCCGTCATCTTGTCAACGAGCTCAAGCTGAAAGACGATGTGCTGGAGGAAGACGGCAAGGATGATCCACGCTTCCAGCAGACGGCTGAAGAGCTGAAAGAGCAGGGCGTTGAAGACTTCCAGTTGCATTATGCGTTGCAGACCATTGGACGCCTCGGCCCGGAAGGATTGAAAGTGGCGATGAACAAGGCGGCGAAGAAGAATGCCAAGAAAACCGTGGTGGCGAAAAATTAGGGGCCTCTGATGGCAGCTTTCCGCAGCGCCGCCTGGCTCGCCTTTCTGCTTCCCGTCTCGTTGCTCGGCGGCGCGCTGATCAGCCAATATGGCTTTGGCCTCTATCCTTGTGAAATGTGCATGTGGCAGAGATGGCCGCATCTTGTCGCGATCATATTGGCCTTTGTGGCTTTGCTGTTTCGCACCAGCAGCTGGGCGATGCTGTTGGTGGTGGCTGCGGCGCTGGCGATATTGGTCAGTGGCCTGATCGGTGGCTTCCATGCGGGCGTAGAATATGACTGGTGGGAAGGGCTGACGTCCTGCGCCACTAATATTTCGGCCGGTGGCGATATGCTCGATTCGATCATGAACGCGCCGCTGGTGCGCTGCGATGTCGCGCCATGGTCATTGTTTGGGATTTCGCTGGCCGGTTTCAATTTCCTCTTTTCCGTTGGCGGTGCTATCCTAATCGCGATCTTGTTGGCAAAAAGCCGAAGGAGCGCAGAGAATGGCTGAAACAAAATTAGGACATACAAAAGCCGATATCGCCTCGATGATACGCGTCAATCAGGCGGGTGAATATGGCGCCGCGCAAATCTACAAGGGGCAGCTTGCCGTAATGGGTGATGATGCTCCGCATAGCAGCGCGATCCACCACATGGCCGATCAGGAGCAGCGGCATCTGGATGCTTTCGACCAGATGATCGCGGAGCGCGGCGTTCGGCCGACGGTACTGCAGCCCTTCTGGAAAATGGCCGGCTATGCGCTGGGCGCGACGACGGCTGCCTTGGGTCCACGGGCGGCTATGGCATGCACGGCGGCGGTCGAAACCGAAATCGACCGTCATTATCAGGATCAGCTCGACGCGCTCGAATCAGAAGATGATCCGGAACTGACCGGTATGATTGCGGAGTTTCGCGAGGAGGAACTGGAGCATAAGGCAACGGCCATCGCATCGGGTGCGGAAGAGACGCCGGGCTATCCGGTGTTGAGCGCAGCGATCCGGCTGGGCTGCCGGGTTGCAATTGGATTGTCGAAACGAATTTAGGAAGCGTGATCCGCTTCAGCGCCGGTTCACGCCGGTCAGGACATAGGAACTTTTATGATGAAGAAATTTATTATTTCCGCTGCGGCGCTGTCTGGCGCGGGTTTGCTGGCCTTTCCGGCACAGGCGCAGGATCAGGCCGGTGATCGGGTCAATCAGCTGGTCATTTACGGGGACGATCCCTGTCCGCCCAGCACGGATAACGAGATTGTCGTCTGCGCGCGGAAGGACGAAAATGAACGCTATCGCATTCCCGAAACCCTGCGCGGAGGCGAACTGGGCGAAGCCAAGAATCAGGCTTGGTCGGAAAGGGTGAAATCTTACGAATATGTCGGAAAATCCGGAACGAGCAGCTGTTCGCCTACCGGGGCCGGCGGATTTACTGGCTGTACGCAGGAATTGCTGCGCCAGGCTTATGCCGAAAAGGGTATTGATGACACGGTCAACTGGGGACAGCTGATTGAGGAAGAACGCGAAAAACGCCTGTCGCGGATCGATGCGGAAGCCGATGCGGTGGAAGAGCGTGTATTGGAACTCGAAGCCGATCGCGAAGCGCGGGAAGAGGCAGCTGAGGCCGCCCGTGACCGGCTGGATGCAACCGATGCCGAGGAAGAGGCGACCAATGATCTTGCCGTCCCGCCGGGAGCGGACGAGACACCCGGCCCCGACGACGATTGAACGGAATCAGTCGGTTGATTCGAACAACGTGTCGATGCTGTCGTCGATCTTGAAACTTGTGATGATCCATCCCGAAGATTTTTTGTAGAATGTCAGCTGCAGTCGTGTCGCATATTCATTCTGGAAAATGATGTAGCTCTTCTCGACATAGCGTTGGGATACAGATTTTGTCCGAACAAGGTCCCACCCTTCAACCGGTCCATATAGATCCAGCAATGTCGCGAGATTGCTCTTTATCTGGGCGGCAAGCGTAGGGGTATTGTTGAGCAGCGGGGATGCGGTCACCAGTTTGCTAAATTCGTCTGTATTGCCCTGCTTGTAAGCCATGAGAACGTCATTGGCCAAAGCTTCCGGTGTGGCCTGCGCCAGCGAAGGCGTCGCCGTCGCGACGCTGATCGCCAATAAAATTGCCTGAACTGAGCGCATCTATTTCTTCCCCTCAATCCACCGGTTCACCTGTGCCTCAAGCATGTCCAGCGGCACTGCGCCCTGGCCCAGCACGACATCATGAAATTCGCGCAGGTCAAACTTGTCGCCCAGCTCTTCGGTCGCCTTGGCGCGTAGCTCGCGGATTTTCAGCTCGCCCATCTTGTAGGCCAGTGCCTGGGCCGGCCAGCTGATATAGCGGTTGACCTCGGCCTCGATATTGGCCTCGCTGAGCGCGGTATTGTCGGTCATGAAATCGATCGCCTGTTGCTTGCTCCAGCCCTTGCTGTGAATGCCGGTGTCGACGACCAGACGGCAGGCGCGCCACATTTCGTAGGACAGGCGGCCCATATTCTTGGCCGGCGTATCATAAAGATCCATCTCGATGCCGAGCCTCTCCGAATAGAGGCCCCAGCCTTCCACGAAGGCGGTGAAGAAGGCTCCATATTTGCGGAAGTCCGGCATGTCGAGCTCCTGCTGCAACGCGATCTGCTGGTGATGGCCGGGCACCGCCTCGTGCACGCTCAGCGCGGGGATTTCCCAGAACGGGCGCTGGTCCAGCTTGGATGTGTTGACATAATAGAAGCCGGCGATGCCGACGTCGGGTGAGCCGGGATTATAATAAGCGGTGGTCGTGCCCTCTGCGGTTTCGGCCGGGATTTCTTTGATGCCATAAGGCAGCCGCGCCAGCTTGCCGATGATCGAGGGCATTTTGCCATCGATCGTCTTGTTCACCCTGGCGACCTTTTCCATCAGCTCTTCCGGCGTCTTGGCATAATATTGGGGATCGGTGCGCAGATGCTCGATAAACGCCTCGCGCGTGTCATAGCCTGCCTCCTCGGCGACCTCGACCATCTCGGCGCGGATCCGCTTCACTTCGCTTAGGCCTATTTTGTGAATTTCGTCTGCGGTCTTGCCGGTGGTAGTCATCTGGCGGATGCGGAAATCATAATATTTCGCACCGCCCGGCTGCGCCGATATTCCGGGTGCCTTGGCGCATTTCGGCGCATATTCCTTGGTATACCAGTCGAGATGCTTCTTCAGGGCCGGATTGATCAGCGCGCCAATGGTCATCATCGCGCTGCCTGCCAGGCCTTCAAATTCCTCCGGATCCATGCCCTCCGGCACCTTGCGCTTGAACGGCTCGAAAAAACGGGACTCGCGAGGGTCGTCGGTGATCAGGCCGGAGATGCTGGTTTCATAGCCTTCCATCGACACACAGGGCTGTACATAGCCCCCGGCCAAGGCCTGGTTGGCCACTGCGATCGATTGATCGTTGACCCGGGCATATTGTTTCAGCCGGTTGACGTAGGTCTGATAGTCCTGGGTGTTGCGGAACGGCAGATTGTTTTGCATGCTGGCAAAACTCTGGTGCCAGCCGCCGCGATTGGTGAAATTGATCGTCCGCTGACCATAACCGTTGGCTTCGATCTGTTCGACCAGTGTCCGCCGCAAGATGCCATAATTGGTCTTGTCTTCCTCGCTGAGCGTTTTGGTATCGATCGCGTCGAGTCGCGCGAGCCACTCTTTTGCTTTTGCCACGCGAGCGTCTTCGGCTTGCAGGCTGGCGTCGGTCACCCGGCCGATCGGGTCGTCGACTCCGAGCGAGGACGCAAATTCGGGATATTGCTCCAGCTGATAAGCCCAATATCGGTCAACAATATCCTTGAGAGCGCTGTTGTCCTGCGCCGCAACCGGCGTTGCGAACGCTATCATAACTGCCGTTCCCGCAGCCCAAATCATCTTGCGCATATATTGCCCCTTTTTTCATTATCGCGCCAACCGACGACGATGGCTATTCTCCAAGCACGAAGCCTAATCGGTCCGCAGCGCCCAGGCAACTCATTCTGCCGGAGCCTCCTGATCACCGGTTTGGTTGATAAGTTGCCGCCGCAGATCCATCGCCTCGGCAAATCCAATAGCCTGGATCATCACCGGCCGGATCGCTGAGCCACCCGCGATGCCGATGCTCACTGTCGCGAGATTCAGCGGGTGATCGAGCGGTGACTGGCTGACGTCCACGGTCTGGATCTTGCGCCGCGGCAGGATCGTCAGCCGCCGGCGCCACCATCCGGTCCGGATGAACAATTGGCGGTCGGTCAGCGCATATTGATGATGGCGCCATTCCAGAAACAGCAACGGGCACAGCGGGAGGATCAGCAGCGCGATCGCAAAAAAGCCGCGATGTAGTAGCAGCCCGGCAACCAACGCGATCACCGCAAACAGCAGCGACAGTAGGATCGCACGCCGCCACCAGAAAGCGGCATTGACCGGTTGAAAAGCCAGACCGCAAGAGGGCGCGTGGATCGCTGATGCTGTCAGGATCGGGTCGATCTCCGACAGCTTGGCGCAAGGCGCGGCGCTATGGTCGGTTTCGCCATGGGCATCCGCCGCCAGGGATATGAATTTCAGGTGATACCAGCCAAAGCGTTGCCGTACCGGACCGGTTTGCACGATCGCGGCCTGAACGCGGTGGATTGGCATGACCATGTCAGTGAGCGTGAACAATCCGCGTCGCCGCCGGAAACCGGGCTGGCCGCTCACGACCCTGTCCAGACGAAAGCCATATTCGCGCACGAAGGTCCGGACGATCCCGCTGACCAGGCCGACGACGATCAGCGCAAGAATGGCGGCAACCGCGCCGCCGATCCGCGCCCACGAACTATATCCATTGATGACCTCCGTACCCGGCAAGGCATCCAGCCATTTGTGCGGGTCGAAAAATCCGTCGGGCAGCAGAAAGTCAAGATTCTGGGCAACGGCACCAAGGATCGCCAGCAGCACGAAGGAAAAATTGAACAGGCCGGCGATCAATATCCGGCGATTGTCCATCGCAAACAGGGGCGGTGCCTCTGCCCCATCAGGGTCAAGCACCTGCTCGGTATCGCTGGTCTTCAGCCCGTCTTTATAATCGCGGATCGTGTCGCGCAGATTCTCGGCGTCGGCCCGCGCCAGCGCGTCGAGCTTGCCATCTTCGCCGCCGCCGGCACCCGTCTCCAGCGCCACCGTCGCCAGGCCCAGCAAGCGGCTGACCAGCTGCTGCTCGAGACTGACGTCCTGAATCCGGTCGAACGGAATCGAGCGGTTGTTGCGGTTGAGCAGGCCGCTCTTGATCCGGATTTCCTTCGCGGTAACCTGATAGGTGAAGCGCGACCAGATCAGCGTGGTCACTCCGACCACCAGCATTATCAAAGCCGCGGCGGCCAGCCCGGTGTACAGGAAATTGCGGTCGAACAGGCTGAAATGCAGCACGAAAATCGCAAACAGATTCTGGCCCAGCGTGCCGATGGATTTCAGCACGATGCTGAGCGGATGCAGGCGCTGGAACGGGGCGCTTTCTTGTGGCACCGGATCGGCGAACGGCTCGGTCATATCATGTCTTGGCGGATATGGCCCTTGATCGTCTCGCGCATGTCTTCGGCATCAGCGGTCGCAAGGCCGGGCAGGGTGACGATGCTGTTGTGGGTTCCGGCGGTGTGCACGATCAGGGTCGACAGGCCGAACAGGCGCTGCAACGGCCCCTGTGCGACGTCGATATGCTGGATCCGGTTGAACGGGACAATCGTGTCAGTGCGCCAGAGAAAGCCGCGCAGTACCCGCAATCGCTCGTCGCCCATGTCATAGCCCCAGCGGCGATAGATGCGGCCAGGCAGCAGGAAGATCTGGATCAGGGCGATCAGCGCAGCGGGTATCAGCACCATGCCCGGCGCCGTTCCAAGCTGCACTTGCAGCGCAACTTCTGCTGCCAGTGCCAGTCCCAGCAAGAGCAGAGAACGGAGGATCATGCTGATCCGGATCAGGCTTTTCTGCCGGGGATGCAGGGGTGTCAGGCCCTGGTTATAGTGGCTTATACCGAGCGACTGGGCCGGGTGGTCAGTGGAAGAAGTGGAAGCATGTTCGGCCATATGCGGCCTATGCCCGAGCTGTACCATTCCGGCAAGACGGTTGGCAGCTATCGGGCGAGCGCCGCTTCCGCCTGATCCATCAGTGATTTGATAATTTCGGCCACGGATTCTTCCGCCTTGACCATGCCGACCGACTGCCCGGCCATGACACTTCCATGCTCAATATCGCCATCTATGACCGCTTTTCTGAGCGCTCCTGCCCAATAATGCTCAATTTGCAGCTGCGCTTCGCCCATTTCTATCTCGCCGGAATCGAGCAGCTTTGCGACCTCGATCTGCTTGCGGGTAAATTCCTCGGTGCCCTTGTTCTTCAGCGCACGCACCGGGATCACTGGCAGCCGCGGATCGACCTGGACGCTGGTGATCGCATCGCGGGCATTGCCGCGGATGAAGGCTTTCTTGAAATCGGGATGGGCGATCGATTCATGCGCGCAGACAAAGCGGGTACCGAGCTGGACACCGCTTGCACCCATTTCGAGATAGGCAGCGATCATCTCGCCGGTGCCGATTCCGCCGGCAACAAAGACCGGCAGCTGATCGGCAATCTCCGGCAAGATTTCCTGGGCCAGCACCGAGGTCGACACCGGGCCGATATGACCGCCAGCTTCCATGCCCTCGATGACGATGGCATCGACGCCGGAACGGACGAATTTCTTGGCCAGCGCCATGGCGGGTGCGAAGCAGATGACCTTGGCACCGGTTTCCTTGATCGCCTCGAGACTGCCCTTGGGCGGCAGGCCGCCAGCCAGCACAACATGGGTCACGTCATGTTTGCCGCAGACCGCAATCAGATCCATCAGATCGGGATGCATGGTGATCAAATTGACCCCGAACGGCTTGTCAGTGCGTTTCATCGTCTCGGCAATTTCGGTGTCGAGCAGGTCCGGCGTCATCGCGCCGCAGGCAATCACGCCAAAGCCGCCGGCATTGGAAATCGCGCTGACCAGATGGCGCTCCGAGACCCAGGACATCGCCCCGCACATGATCGCGGTCTCGCAGCCGAGAAAGTCGGTACCGCGTTGCATGAGATGCTGGAGTGTCGATTGGGCCATCATATTTCTTTCTTAAGCCCTATCCCTTTCAGGGGAGAGGGTTGGGCGAGGGGGATGGTCACAATGACTCCCCCTCCCTTGATCCCTCCCCTGAAGGGGAGGGAGAGTTTGATCAGGCCGCGTCTTCCGCATCCAGCCCGTAAGCCGTGTGCAGCACGCGCAGCGCCAGTTCGGTATAGTCTTCCTCGATCAGCACGCTGACCTTGATTTCCGAAGTGGTGATCGCCTGAATATTGACGCCGCGATCGGCGAGCGCCTTGAACATCGTCGAGGCGATACCGGCATGGCTCTTCATGCCAACGCCGACCACCGAGATTTTCGCGACATTGCTGTCGGGGATCAGGCGGTTGAAGCCGATACTCTCCTTGGCGCGTTCCAGCACCTGCATCGCATGATCGAGATCGGCACTCGGCACGGTGAAGGTCACGTCGGTTTCGCCTTTCTCGCGGCCAACATTCTGGATGATCATGTCGACATTGATCGCGGCCTCGGCGAGCGGCGCGAAAATATTGGCGACCGCACCGGGCTTGTCGGGCACGCGGGTCAGGGTGATCTTCGATTCATTCTTGTCATGGGCGATGCCGGTAATCAATTGGCCTTCCATTTCGTCAATCTCCATTTCGTCTTCGCTCACGATCATCGTGCCGGGCAGGTCGTCCGCGGTCCAGTTGGTGTTCTCATCGGTGAAGGATGACAGCACCTGGATGCGCACCCCCTCCTTCATCGCCAGCCCGACCGAACGGGTCTGCAACACTTTCGCGCCGACGCTGGCCAGTTCGAGCATTTCCTCGAAGGTCACGGTCTTCAGCTTGCGGGCGCGGGTCACGATCCGCGGATCGCTGGTATATACGCCATCGACATCGGTATAGATATCGCAGCGATCGGCCTTGACCGCTGCGGCGATGGCAACCGCGCTGGTATCGGACCCGCCGCGACCCAGCGTCGTGACCCGGCCTTCTTCGCTGATGCCCTGAAAGCCGGGAATGATGGCGATCTCGCCGCTTTGCATGGCGGCGGTCAGGGCCTCTGCGTCGATTCTATCGATCCTTGCCTTGCTATGCGCTTCAATGGTGCGGATCGGCATTTGCCAGCCCAGCCAGCTGCGCGCCTTGGCACCGAGCGACTGCAGGGCGATGGCCAGCAGCCCCGATGTCACCTGTTCGCCCGACGCAACAACCACGTCATATTCGGCCGGATCATAGAGCGAACTGGCTTCGCGGCAGAAATTGACCAGCCGGTCGGTATCGCCAGCCATGGCGGAGACTACCACCGCCACTTCATGACCGGCGTCGGACTGCTGCTTGACGATCTGCGCCACCCGGCGGATGCGTTCGATACCGGCCATTGAGGTGCCGCCAAATTTCATCACGATACGTGCCATACTGCTGTCGGTAAAACTTTCGATAAAAAGGGCCTGAACAGGATTGAAAAGCCTGATAAAGAGGGGGCATGACAAAGGCAAGTAGCAGCACGATCAAGCCCGAAGAAGCCGCGCATTTCGGTGCAATGGCAGCGGACTGGTGGGATCCGAAGGGATCGTCGGCGATGCTGCACCGGCTGAATCCGGTGCGTCTGGCCTATATCAGGGATGCCATCGACCTGCATTTCCACGGAGACAGCAGCCTGTTAAAACCGCTAGCCGGCAAGCGGGCGCTGGATGTCGGCTGCGGTGCCGGGCTGCTCTGCGAGCCGCTGGCGCGTCTGGGCGCAAGCGTTACCGGTCTCGACGCTGCGCCGGAAAATATAGCGGCGGCGAAGGCCCATGCCGAACCGCAAGGGCTGGATATTGATTATCGCAATGAAGCGATAGAGGATTTTGCAGGCCGGGGTTTTGATCTGGTTACCTCTCTCGAGGTGATTGAGCATGTCGATGATCCGCAGGCCTTTGTCGCCGGATTGGCGAGCGCGATGGCCGATGACGGTCTGATGATATTGTCGACGCCCAATCGCACTGCGCTGTCGAAGCTGATGCTGGTGGAACTGGCCGAGCTGACCGGCCGGATCCCGCGTGGCACCCATCACCACGAGCAGTTCATCACGCCGGATGAACTGGAAAAGATGTTGAGCGAAGCGGGACTGCAGGTGATCGACACCAGTGGAATCTCCTATAGCCCGGCGAGCGGCTTTTCGGTGTCCGACAATCTGGCGCTGAACTATCTGATGACGGTGGTGAGGGCCTGATGACCAGAATCTGGTCAAATCTGGGCCGGCTGCCGTCATTGCGAGGAGCCGAAGGCGACGCGGCAATCCAGGGCGGCACAAGACGCACTGGATTGCTTCGCTGCGCTCGCAATGACGAAGCGAGCTATGGCGAATTTAAAAATCCACCTTCTCGTAATGGGCCGGCGGCGCAATCACTTCCATGCGCTCGGACAATAGAGGCCGGAAAGACGGGCGCGATTTGAACATCGCGTACCAGGCCTTGGTCTGGTCATGTCCGGCCCAGTCGATGGCCCCGAGATAGTCCGCGACCGAAATCTGTGCGGCGGCAGAGAGATCGGCAAGGCTCATCGTCGCGCCGGCCAGCCAGCTGCGGTGGTCGATCAGATAGTCGATATAGTCGAGATGCGAATTGGCCCGGCGCATCGCCTCGCGCAGCACCTTGGCGTCGGGTGGCTCGCGCCGGACCAGCCGCTTGTGCATCCGCTCGTGCAGCATCGGTGCGGTGACATCGCCGTAAAACTGTTCATCGAACCAGGCGACCAGCCGCCGGATTTCCGCCCGGTTGACCGCGGTGCCATTGATCATCGGCACCTTTTCGACGGTTTCCTCGATATATTCGCAGATCGCGACACTGTCGATCAGGCAGATATCATTTTCGCTATTTTTCATCACTGGCGTGCGGCCGGTCGGGTTCATCGACAGAAATTCGTCGCGCTGATTCCAGGGTGATTCGCGGACCAGTTCATAGCCGACGGATTTTTCGCCCAGCAGCAAGCGGACTTTGCGGGAAAACGGACATAGGGGGAACTGATACAACTGCCACATGCTGCCGGTGTTAGTCGCGAATGAGATTTTGTGGAAGCGCTTTGATGCAGGACCGACCGATTGGAAGGGGACGGATCAATATGCTGCGCGGCGCTTCGCAACGGGTAACGGTATGGGGGTGAATGCTACCCCGGCCGATAGATGGCCAGCCGGTTGCCCGAAGGATCGAGGCATTCGAACCGGCGTCCGCCGGGGTAGGCGAAAATTTCGTTGATGATGAGACCACCGGCCGCCCTGACCTGCTCCAGAGAGGCTTCCAGATCATCACTCTCGAACGTCGGCATAGGCGGAATGGGTTCGTTTCCAGCGGCCAGCCCGATATGCACAGGTCCGCCTTCGACGACAGAATAATCCGGTCCATAATCGGTGAAGGCAAAGCCAAAGGCCTGCTCGTAAAAGGCCTTGCTGGCGGGCAGGTCGCTGGCTTTCATTTCGAGATAATTGGGGGTGATTTTGGGCATGGTCGGATTCCTTGCTTGGCGCTGACTCGGGATCCGGCGAGCATAGTGCGATAAAAGATCAAAACAAGAACATTCGACCGGCTTATTCCGCCGCCTCGATCACCTCACTATCCGACAGCGGCTGCGCGATCCGGCTGACCATTTCTTTCGGGCAGACCTGCCAGAAGCGGCCGCGCCAGCGGTCCCAGTCGCGCAGGATCGATTCCGACCATTTGCTGTCGGTGGTATGGTGATGCCGCTCGATCAGTGCATGCAGATGGCCTTCCCAATAGGCGCTCTCGAGCCGCTGCCAGACGATGCTCTCGCCATTGGCCATCTTCTCGAAATCATCCTTTGTGTCGAGGATGAAGGCCATGCCGCCGGTCATGCCGGCTCCGAAATTGCTGCCCACCGGCCCCAGAATCACGGCATTGCCGCCGGTCATATATTCGCAGCCATTGGCGCCGCAGCCCTCGACCACGACATCGGCACCGCTGTTGCGCACGGCGAACCGTTCGCCCGCTTGCCCGGCGGCGAAGAGCTGCCCGGCGGTGGCGCCATAGAGCACGGTATTGCCGATGATCGTATTGTCCTGGCTGACCAGCGGCGAGCTGACCATCGGCCGGACAATGATCTTGCCGCCGCACAGGCCCTTGCCGACATAGTCATTGGAATCGCCGAACACTTCCAGCGTGATCCCCTGACAGAGAAACGCGCCGAGCGACTGGCCAGCAGAACCGCGCAGGCGGATATGGACATGATCCTCGTTCAAGGTGCTCATGCCATATTTGGCGGTGATTTCGGCGGAGAAACGCGTGCCGACCGCGCGGTGGGTGTTGCGCACCGTGTAGGTGAGCTGCATCTTCTCGCGCCGTTCGAACACCGGCCGGGCGTCGTCGATCATCTCCGCGTCAAGACTGTCCGGGACCTCGTTGCGCGGCGTGTCGATATGGAAGCTGCGCTCGCTGTCCCTGGCGTCGACCTTGGCGAGGATCGGGTTGAGGTCGAGATCGTCGAGATGTTCGGCACCGCGGCTGACCTGGCGCAACAATTCGGTGCGGCCGATAATCTCGCCGAGCGAGCGATAGCCGAGCCGGGCCAGAATCTCGCGCACTTCCTCGGCCATATAGGTCATCAGGTTGATCACCTTTTCCGGGGTGCCGGTGAATTTTTCGCGCAGCCGCTCGTCCTGCACGCAGACGCCGACCGGGCAGGTGTTGCTGTGGCACTGGCGGACCATGATGCAGCCCATAGCGACCAGGCTGAGCGTGCCGATGCCAAATTCCTCGGCGCCGAGAATGGCGGCGATGACAATGTCGCGCCCGGTTTTGAGGCCGCCATCGGTGCGCAGCTTGACCCGGTGGCGAAGGCCGTTGAGAGTGAGCACCTGATTGGCTTCGGTCAGCCCCATTTCCCAGGGCGTGCCGGCGAATTTGATCGAGGTCTGCGGCGACGCGCCGGTGCCGCCGGTGTTGCCGGAGATCAGGATGACATCGGCATGGGCCTTGGCCACACCAGCGGCAATCGTGCCAATCCCGGCGGAGGACACCAGCTTGACGCAGACCCGGGCGCGCGGGTTGATCTGCTTGAGATCGTAGATCAGCTGGGCGAGATCCTCGATCGAATAGATATCATGATGCGGCGGCGGCGAGATCAGGGTGACGCCGGGCGTCGAGTGGCGCAGCTTGGCGATAAATTCGGTGACCTTGAAGCCGGGCAGCTGCCCGCCTTCGCCGGGCTTGGCGCCCTGCGCGACCTTGATTTCAAGCTCCTCGCAGGCACCGAGATATTCCGAGGTCACGCCGAAGCGGCCTGACGCCACCTGCTTGATCGGGCTCGAGGCATTGTCGCCATTTTCAAACGGGGTGTAGCGCCGCTTTTCCTCGCCGCCTTCGCCGGAAACCGACTTGGCACCGATCCGGTTCATCGCGATGGCCAGCGTCTCATGCGCTTCCGGGCTGAGCGCGCCGAGGCTCATGCCCGGCGTGTTGAACCGCTTGCGCACTTCGGTGATCGCCTCGACCTCGTCGATCGGCACCGGTTGCGGAGCATAGTTGAATTCCATCAGGTCGCGCAGATAGATCGGCTCCAGCTCGCGGACCGCTTGCGAGAATTGCAGATAGGTGGAATAGCTGTCCTGTGCGACTGCGGTTTGCAGCAGGTGCATCAGATGGGCGCTATAGGCATGGGCCTCGCCGCCATCGCGCTGCTTGTAGAAACCGCCGACCGGCAAGCGGACGATTGCCGGCTCAAAGGCCGCGGCATGCTTGTCCTGGGCATTGATGAACAGGGACGCATAGCCTTCGCCGGATATCTTGGTCGGCATGCCGGGGAACAGGTCGTTGCACAAAGCGCGCGACAGGCCGACGGCTTCGAAATTATAGCCGCCGCGATAGCTGGAAATGACCGCGATGCCCATTTTTGACATGATCTTGAGCAGGCCGTCGTCGACCGCTTTTTTGTGCCGGGCGAGGCATTCATCGAGGGTCAGATCGCCAAACAGGCCGCGCGCCTGACGGTCAGCGATCGCGGCTTCCGCCATATAGGCGTTGACGGTGGTTGCGCCGACCCCGATCAGCACGGCATAGCAATGGGTGTCGAGACATTCCGCGGCGCGGACATTGACCGAGGCGTAAGAGCGCAGGCCCTTGCGCACCAGATGGGTGTGCACCGCTGCGGTCGCGATCACCATCGAGATCGCCATCCGGTCCTCGTCGATATCCTCGTCGGTCAGGAAAATCTCGGTCTTGCCGGCGCGCACTGCCTGCTCCGCCTCTGCCCGGATCCGGGCCAGCGAGTCGCGCAGCTCGATCGCGCCGCCGCTGGTGCCCATCGTGCAGTCAATTTCGGCCACCGCGTCTCCAAAGCCGAGCTTCAGCCGTTCCCACAGGGCGCAGCTGAGCACCGGGCTTTCCAGCACCATGACATCCTCGTTCTGGCTGTCCTGCTCGAGGATATTGGCGAGGTTGGAAAAGCGCGTGCGCAGGCTCATCACATGGCGCTCGCGCAGGCTGTCGATCGGCGGATTGGTGACCTGCGAGAAATTCTGGCGGAAGAAATGGCTGACCTGGCGCGGCTTGACGCTGATCACGGCCAGCGGCGTATCGTCACCCATCGAGCCGACCGCTTCCTTGGCATCCTCGACCATCGGCGCAAGGATCATTTCCATATCCTCGAGCGTATGGCCGGCGGCGGTCTGGCGGCGGATCAATTCTTCCTTCGAAAAGCCCATGCCCGAATTTTCAGGCGCGGGCGGCAGGTCGTCGACGCTCTGGAATCCCTTGACCAGATCGGCATAGGGTTCCTCGGCGGCGATCCGGTCCTTGAGCTCGCGGTCCTTGAACAGCAGTCCGGCGTCAAGGTCGACGGCGATCATCTGTCCGGGACCCAGCCGGCCTTTCTCGACAACCTGGCTTTCCGGCACGACGACCATCCCGGATTCACTGCCGATGATCAGCAGATTGTCCGCTGTCCGCGAATAGCGCAGAGGACGCAGCGCGTTGCGGTCGACTCCGGCGACCGCCCAGTGACCATCGGTCATCGCCAGCGCCGCCGGCCCATCCCAGGGCTCCATCACGCTCGCCATATATTCGTACATCGCCTGATGAGCGGGATCGACGTCGGGATTATTCTGCCAGGCCTCGGGGACCAGCATGATCTTTGCAGTCGGCGCATCGCGGCCCGACCGGCAGATGGTCTCGAACACCGCATCCAGCGCAGCGGTGTCGGAGGATCCCGCCGGGATCACCGGCTTGATGTCCTCGCTATGATCACCGAAGGCCAGACTGGCCATCTTGATCTCGTGGCTCTTCAGCCAGTTCTTGTTGCCGCGGATCGTATTGATCTCGCCATTATGCGCGAGGCAGCGGAACGGTTGTGCGAGCCACCATTGCGGGAAGGTGTTGGTCGAATAGCGCTGGTGGAAGATCGCCACCCGGCTTTCGAACCGCTCGTCGAGCAGGTCGGGGTAGAAGACCGACAGCGATTGCGCGAGAAACAGGCCCTTGTAGATGATCGACCGGCAGGAGAGGCTGCAGATGTAGAAATCCTGGATCTGCGCCGCGATCACCTTCTTCTCGATCCGGCGGCGGATGAGATAGAGATTCTTTTCGAATTCGCGCGCGTCCTGCTTGTCCGGCATCGGTCCGGCAATCATGATCTGCTCGATCTCGGGGCGGGTATTCTGCGCTTTCTGCCCGATCACAGATACGTCCACCGGCACCTGCCGCCAGCCGTAGATGGTATAGCCGGATTCGATGATTTCAGCCTCGACGATCGCGCGGCAGGCTTCCTGCGCGTTGAGATCGGTGCGCGGCAGAAAGATCATGCCGACGGCGAGCCGGTTGGGACGGACCTTGTGGCCGCTGTCGGCTATCGCATCATCAAAGAAGCGTTCGGGCAGGTCGACGTGCAGGCCGGCACCATCACCGGTCTTGCCATCGGCATCCACCGCGCCCCGGTGCCAGACCGCTTTCAGCGCATCAATGGCGGACGCGACGACGCGCCGCGACGGCTTGCCGTCGGTCGCTGCGACCAGCCCGACACCGCAGGCATCGCCCTCAAATTCCGGACGGTACATGCCTTCGCGGGCGAGGCGTTCATGTTCGGGGGTGGGATATTGCCGGGTCATTGGCTGTCCTGCTCCGCGTCTTCCTGCTCTTCCCCGGCATCATGCTTGAGCGGCGGCGGCAGATGGGCGGTTGCCTCCTCCACCTTCTTCACGATCCTTGGCATTGCCTGCATCATCTCCGGCACCATGCCCATCATCGATTCCATCATTTCCGGATCGACAAACACCATCATATAGTCGCGGGCAAAGGCGCCGCCGGTGTCGGTGGCGAAAAAGCGGTTCATTTCGGCAAGCTGCGATGCCGTGAACTTGCGGGCGTATAAATTGGTCAGCGCCTCGCGGATTGCAGGCTCCATCGCCGTCATCACATCGACCATTTCGTCCATCATGACCGTGGTGGATATTCTCATGCGCTCTTCAAAATAGGGATCGCGCGCCTTCATCATGTCGTTGATCGAAGTGTCGCCCATATCCTCAATGGCCTCATCATCAAGGCCATAGCCTTTCATCGTCTCGCCCATCGGGCGATCAAAGGTCTGCGACAATATGCTGTCCATCAGCTTGTCCATCGTGCCCTTCATCATTCGCTGGTAGGTGCCGAGCGGGAACAGATAGTCGACGGTCACTTGGGCTGCTGCGAGGCGGTCGGGATCGACAGCGATTGTGTCAACGTCAGTCGTAGGTGCTGGCTCCTCCTGCGCAGCAGCAGGCACGGAGCCTGCAAACGCCATGATTCCTGCCATTGCCGTCAATATCATGTTGGTCTTGATTGTCATATTTTGATTGGCGGGCTCAAGCCGCCACCTTCTCTGTCAGCTTTTTCTGTTTCAAAAACCGGTGCATATGTTCGGTGACGTCACGGCCATCGCGAATCCCCCAGACCACCAGACTGGCACCGCGGACAATATCGCCGGCGGCGAATACACCTTCGAGATTGGTCATCATCGACTTGTGGTCGACGCGCAATGTGCCCCAGCGCGTGACCGCCAGATCGGGGGAGCCGAACAGGCCGGGCAGGTCTTCGGCGTCAAAGCCCAGTGCCTTGATCACCAGATCGGCATCGACGGTGAAGTCGCTGTCGGGCTCCACTTCAGGGGAGCGGCGACCGCTGGCGTCGGGTGCGCCAAGCCGCATGCGGTTTGCCTTGACCGTCGTCACCTGATCGGTGCCCTCGACCGCCTTGGGCGCCGACAGCCAGACAAATTCAACGCCTTCTTCCTCGGCATTGCGAACTTCATTTTGCGAGCCCGGCATATTGGCGCGGTCGCGACGGTAAAGGCATTTCACCGATTTTGCGCCCTGCCGGATCGATGTCCGTACGCAATCCATCGCAGTATCACCTCCGCCGATGACCACGACATTCTTGCCCTGAGCATTGAAACGACCGTTATCAAAATCGGGGACGCTGTCGCCAAAGCTTTTGCGGTTGGAAGCGATCAGGAAGTCCAGCGCGTCCTCGACCCCCGGCGCGCCGACGCCCGGCATCTGGATCGCTCGCGGCTGATAGACGCCGGTCGCGATCAGGATCGCGTCATGCCTGTCACGGAGTTCGTCGAGCGTCGCGTCCTTGCCGACTTCAAAACTCTCGTGGAAGTGGATGCCGCCGTCCTTCAGCCGCTGCACCCGCCGCATGATCACATGCTTTTCCAGTTTGAAGCCTGGAATACCATAGGTCAGCAGACCGCCGGCGCGGTCGTGGCGATCATAGACATGGACGTCATAGCCGGCGACGCGCAGATATTCGGCCGCGGTCAGCCCGGCAGGACCGGCACCGATCACACCGACCGACTGGCCCTTTGCCCGGCCCGGCTGCAAGGGTTCGACCCAGCCTTCCTCCCAGGCGGTGTCGGTGACATATTTTTCGACGGCCCCGATGGTCACGGCGCCATGACCGGAAAATTCGATCACGCAATTGCCTTCGCACAAGCGGTCCTGCGGGCAGATGCGGCCACAGATCTCCGGCATGGTCGAGGTCAGGTTGGACATTTCATAGGCTTCGCGCAACCGGCCTTCGGCGGTCAGGCGCAGCCAGTCGGGAATATGATTGTGCAGCGGGCAATGGACCGAACAATAAGGCACACCGCATTGCGAGCAGCGCGCGGCCTGTTCGGCTGCCTTCTGCGGCGCATATTTATCGGCGATTTCCTGAAAGTCTTCGGCGCGCAGGTCTGGGGCGCGCTTCTCGGGATAGGCCTGGCCCTCCTCGACGAATTTCAGCATTTCCAATTTCTGCGGGCTTTTTGCCATGCCAGACGCTCGTTTCCTGCAATGAAAGATTTTGACCAACCGCCCGCCTCGACGGGCTGTGGCAGTGAAATAACCAAATGATCCGCGCGAGTCACGCATAAATTCCAATAAAGGGCAGTATTTATGTCCTATTATCGCCAAATATCCTGTGGAGAACAGGGTGTTCGCAGGGTTCGGCAAATTATATAGTCCGTATCGGCCCTATATTTTCTCGCGACAATCGTTTTGGGAGGCGCTATTGCGCAGCAGATCAACAGACGGCCACGTCAACATACGGAACGCCCATGACCTTCATTCAAATGCTGCTCCTCGCAATTGTGCAGGGCGTCACCGAATTTTTGCCGATTTCGTCTTCCGGCCATCTGATCCTGCTGCCCGTGTTCACCGGCTTTGCCGATCAGGGGCCGATGATCGATATCGCGGTCCATGTCGGATCGCTGCTCGCGATCATCACCTATTTTTTCAGGGACGTCTGGGCGCTGGGCCGCGGCGGTCTGGCGACGATCGGCATCGGTCAGGCACCGGCGGAACGGCGTCTGTTCTGGTGGATTATCATCGGCACGATCCCGGCGGTGGTGGTCGGCCTGTTTCTGAAGACCGGCGGCTATCTCGACGGTTTCCGCAGCACCACGCTGGTGGCGGTCAATCTCATCATTTACGGCGTCTTGCTGGGCATTGCCGATCGTGTGGGGCGGCAGGTCAAGACCTTTGAAGACATGACGCTCAAGGACGGCCTGATCGTCGGCCTGGCCCAGGCGCTGGCGCTGATTCCCGGCACCAGCCGATCCGGCGTGACGATGACCGCGGCCCGCTTCCTTGGCTATAGCCGGGTAGAAGCGGCGCGCTTTTCGTTCCTGCTGTCGATCCCGGCGGTTGCTGGCGCGGGCATCCTGATCGTTCCTGATCTGATGGGGGCGAGTACCGAGCTGCTCAAGGAAGCGCTGATCACCGGCGTGATGACCTTTCTGGCGGCGTTGGGGACGATGACCTTCCTGATGCAATTTTTGCGCAAGGCATCAATGATGGTCTTTGTCATATACCGGGTGGCGATGGGCATTGGCTTGCTGGTCTTTTTCTAGGCCGGCCCGGCAGCCGTTCGATCCGGTCCTGCCGGACGCTAGCGTGCCTTGGTGCTTGCGCCAAAGCGGCCATGCGCCGTGTATTTTTCCATCCAGCCACTGGCCACCGCAGCGAGCGGTGTTGGATTGACATCAAATGCCTCAATGGTTCTGGCGTCCGGTGCGACAATATTGTCCTTCTGCAGCATCTTGTACTGGTCGGCGGTGATCGGCGCACCGGGGAAGGGTCCGAGAAAAGTTGCCATGGCCTTGGCAGCGAAATCCGGCACCTCGACAAAGCTCCGGTCGCGGCCGGTCAGTCTGGCGATCCGGCGGTTGATGTCGCCCATGCTCAGGACTTCCGGGCCGCCCAGTTCGAAGGTCTGGCCGGCATAGCGCTCGTCATGGCTCAGCGCTTCGGCCGCTACGTCGGCCACGTCACCGACAAATATCGGCTGGAACCGGGTTTCGCTGCCGATCACCGGCACCACCGGCAACATCGCGATCATACCGGCAAAGCGATTGATGAACTGGTCCTCGCGGCCAAAGAGGATCGATGGCCTGAGGATGATGGCACCCGCAAAGGCCTGTAAAACGGCCTTTTCCCCGTCACCCTTGCTCCGGCCGTAGCGCGATGGCGAATCGCTGTCGGCACCGATCGCCGACAGATGCAGCAGCGCCCGGCACCCGGCCGCAGCTGCGGCTTCAGCGACATTGCGAGCGCCATCGACATGGACTCGCTCGAAGTCGCCTTTCAGTACGCCAACCAGATTGATTACCGCGTCACAGCCATGCACTGCGCGGGCGACGCTGTCCGCCTTAGTGACGTCCGCGCTGACAAATTGGGTCTGCCCGAGATTGCCCAGCGGTTTGATATGCATCGCATTTTTTATGTTGCGCTCGGCAATACGCAAACGCGCACCGCGCTCCAGCAGCGCCTGCGAAATGTAGCGGCCTACAAAACCGCCGCCGCCAAATATGCAAATCAATCGTCCGTCGAGATCCATGTCTATCTTCCATGCCCTGGTTTCTGCTTAGCCTCTGCCCCAGCGCGGCGGGCGACGCAACAGTGGATTCCGCCCTCTGGCCAGCATTTTTCAGCCCGCAACAGTGTGCCGGGATGGTTGCTGCAGGCTGGTCGTTCGCGCGATCGCGCTTTTCCTGATATGAATCATTGACAGCAGAACCACCAAGCGGCTAATCGCCCGCCTCTATCAAGCGGCTTTGACAAGATCGCTGCTTGCATGGGCCCAGATGGCGGAATTGGTAGACGCGCTAGCTTCAGGTGCTAGTATTCGCAAGGATGTGGAGGTTCGAGTCCTCTTCTGGGCACCATTTGTTCTTCCGGACATATCCATAATTGTCCGTGAAAGTCCAGTAAATCTGCCAAATATGACGATAAATTCGTCCATCCCTATCCGGTGAAATCCGTTGCAATTGACGGTACATTACAGTACATTTGACGGTATATTTTCCGGTAAATGAGGTGACATATGTTGACCGACATGGCCGTTAGAAAGGCAGTCGCGAGAGAAAAACCCTATAAAATGTCAGATGGCGGCGGGCTCTATATGCTCGTTACCAAAGCAGGTCAGCGCTATTGGCGGATGGATTATCGCTTCGCTGG
Organism: Sphingopyxis sp.; assembly: GCA_002733865.1. Taxonomy (GTDB): domain Bacteria; phylum Pseudomonadota; class Alphaproteobacteria; order Sphingomonadales; family Sphingomonadaceae; genus Parasphingorhabdus. The sequence continues at coordinate 71,823 of NVXM01000007.1, read as the reverse complement.
AAAGCGGAGCACGATTGCCTTAGGCGTATATCCTGAGGTCTCACTCGCCGAAGCGCGAGTTAAGAGGAATGAGATCAAACAACAAATCGCAGAGGGCTTCGATCCTGCTGCAAAACGCAAGATCGATAAAATCACCGGTCCGCTGGCCAATGCCAACACATTTTCGGCTGTGGCGGAAGAATGGCTGGACAAGGCAGAGCGCGAAGGTCGGGCCAAGGTTACGTTACGCAAGTTGCGCTGGCTTTTGGATTTTGCACATCCGATAATTGGCCTTCGCAAAATCAGCGATATCAAGGCACCTGAGTTGTTGGCTGTATTGCGCATGGTCGAAAAGCGGGGACACTATGAAACCGCAAGACGATTGCGCAGCACGTGCGGGCAGGTTTTCCGCTATGCCATTGCCACGGGAAGAGCCGATCGGGACATATCGGCCGATCTTCGAGGGGCAATCACCGTTCCCAAAGTGACGCACAGGGCAGCAATTGTCGACCCGATGGAAGCAGGAGTGTTGTTGCGTGCCATCGACGCCTATTCGGGTTATCCGATCACCCATTCGGCATTGCGGATGGCCCCGCACGTTTTCGTGCGCCCCGGCGAGCTACGCCAGGCAGAATGGAGCGAGTTTGATTTTGACAAATTAATCTGGACCATTCCGGCGGAGAAAACCAAAATGCGCAAGCCGCATCGCGTTCCGCTAACGCGGCAGGTTTTGGCAATCATTGATGACATACGCGAAATTAGCGGTTTCCGTCGGTTTCTCTTTCCGGCTCAAGGCAAGCGTGATCGGCCAATGTGCGAAAACACCATCAACCTTGCGCTGCGCCGAATGGGGTTTGACGGAAAAACTATGACTGCGCATGGATTCCGCGCCATGGCCAGTACATTGCTGAACGAACAGGGCAGATGGAATCCTGATGCTATCGAGAGGCAATTGGGTCACGCTGAAAGAGACGATGTGCGACGGGCTTACGCGCGGGGGAAGCATTGGGAAGAGCGTGTCGCGATGATGATAAACTGGTCGGATTATTTAGACCAATTGCGATCTGGTGCAAAGATACTGCATGGACATTTCAGAAAGCCGCGATCTGCGTCGGTAAAGACTGAGCATTCTGGATGATGTTGGAGCCCTGACTATCAACGCGATCCTTCTACTTTTGACACATCGATTGTCATTCCCGGACGATCCGGTTAGTCTTGAAAACAGTCTTCGATTATGCCTTGCCGCCCCACTGGGGACCATTGAGCTTCAGGAATTCAGGAATACTCGATTATCGCTTTCCTACACAAAGCTAGATTACTAATCGAACTGCATGCGCCCTCCCGATCTTGACGAACTGATCATCGGACTGCTCGTGTTCCTGCTAGTTCTGCCAATGGCATATTGGTTCATGAGGACGTTGTTTGCTTTAATTCTGGGTTTGTAAAAAATATAAATGCCGTTGAATTGGATTCGACCGGAGGGATACGAGGGGCGACATTGCTCTGCCCCGATATTTAGCTGAAAATCAGCTTTTTTTGGAGATGTCCTATGTCGGTGAACCAAACTAGTCCGATCCAGCGGTGCGCAATCTACACAGGAAAAGCACGAACCAACGGCTTGTGGAAGAGCACAGAGAGTGGTCCATTGAAGATCTGGCCCACAAACAAAACTGCCGGCCCACATTTTTTGCCCGTCTGATCAGGCTGAATTACCTCGCACGTGACATCGTAACTGCAATCCTCGACGGCACGCAGCCAGCAGCGCTAACGCGAGATATTCTGCTCAAGTCCAATATCCCCACTGACTGGGCCGTCCAACGTAAGCTGTTCGGGTTGCCGACACCCAAGCGACAAATCAGCCCCCGACAACTTTATGGGCAGGGAATGTGGCCGGCGGCGGTGGAATAATTCACCATCTTTAATCTATCCCGTTTAGAAGGGTAGCATGATCGCAGAGTTGGATGATTATCGACCTGATACCTAGAGTCCCGTGTCCGCTTTGCGCCCCATCTCGGTCGTTTATCGCAATGATCGGCAATCCAGAGAGCTGCCCTTAAGAGAAACCGGTGGTATGGACCGGTATTCGGACAGAAAGAAGCTGCAATAGACGAGCTTCTAAGGCCGGGTTAGGTCGATGATCTAACTGTGCAAGCTCGATGCTGGCACGCTTGCCCGCACCATGGTACTGCCTTAATAACAGAAAAGACCTCATTTTGTTCAAAAGGCTCACTTAAGCATGGCTGCCAGTACATCATCCCGCCGGTTCATCGACGCGCTCGTAGAGGAATTGAGCATCAGCGACACGCGCTACGAACAGGCAAATGACAGCTATCAGTCGCTTGGTCGATGGCTCAACCGAACCGATTCCACGATCGCGCAGTACGACCCTGCCGTCTATGTCCAAGGCTCGTTCGGCCTTGGCACAGTGATCAAGCCGCTCAATCTCGATGAAGAATACGATATCGACGCGGTGTGCGAACTCAAGCGTCTCGGCAAGGCCAGCCTAAGCCAGGAACGTCTCAAGATACTTCTTGGCCGGGAGATCGAAGCTTACCGCAAATCCAACAGCATGGTGAAGCCCCTGCGCGAGGGTCGCCGCTGCTGGACGCTCAATTACGCCGACGGCGCGCAATTCCATATGGATGTTGTTCCCGCACTTCCAAATGGTACTGAAGTCCGTAAGATGCTGGAAGCCAGGAGCCTGAATGCCCATTGGGCCAGCACCGCTATCGCTATTACCGACAATGAGAGGCCCGACTATCGGCTGATCACTGACCAATGGCCTCGTTCAAATCCGAAGGGCTATCTCGAATGGTTCAAGTCGCGCATGATCGTCGTGCTGAACGAGCGTAAGGAGAAGCTCGCCAAGTCGATCAGCGCCAGCGTTGACGACATTCCCGATTACCGGGTCCAGACGCCGCTACAGGCCTCAATCATGATCCTCAAGCGACATCGGGACATGATGTTCGAAAACGATGAGATCAATTGCTGCCCGATCTCAATCATCATCACCACCCTGGCGGCGCACGCCTATTCAGGCGAAGAAGATATTGCGGAAGCGCTTCTCGCCATCCTCTCGGGGATGGACCGGTACGTCGAGCGCGATCAGCAAAACATGGCGATCATCCGCAATCCGAGCGATCCTCTGGAGAACTTCGCGGACAAATGGGCCGAGTTTCCCGAGCGCGAGCGGTCTTTCTTTGATTGGTTACAGCAAGCGCGCGACGATTTCGCCGAGGTCGCCGGTCTCAACGATCCTCAGGTCATCACCGAAACGCTCTCGCCGCACGTCGGCGTAGAGCTGGCAAAGCGGGCCAAGGACCGCGCCTTGGGTGGATCCGGATCGTTACTACGGGGCGCAGTGGTGGCATCGGGTGCCGCGGCACCCTCCTTCGGAGCCACCCCTCGTGTGCCGAGCAAGCCAAAGGGCTTTGCGTGATCTGGTGGACTTCGCAGCCCAGCAGGGCGAGAAGCGAACGGCTTGCAATCGCCGAGCTTGAAGATCGGTCTATATGGCTATTGAACGTCACATGGCGGTTGGCGAACGATGCAAAGCTAAGCGCCGATTTCGAGATCGACCGGCACGGTGAAACCGTCCCGCTGACGATAACCTACCCCAGCTTCTTTCCCGACATGCCGCCCCAGGTCACTTCGCGCGAAGAAGTGCGGCTGTCGGGTCATCAGTATGGTGCCGGTGGAGAATTGTGCCTCGAAATTCGGCCCGACAACTGGGATCCGTCATGGACCGGCGCAATGATGATCGAGAGTTCTCACCGACTCCTTATGGGCGAATCACCCGCGCCCGACGAAGTCGCTGTCGTAGCCGATGCCCATAAGACAACTGTCGGGCAGGACATACGTAATACCAACCTCCGTTTCATCCTGCCCGAAGATGTCCTTACGTCTGTGGCCAAAGTGCCTTTGGTGAAAATCGTCGATGCGCAGATCACCGAGCATCTCACCGCCGGGCGGTGGCTGGCTCACCTCTGGCAGATCGGCTGCGACGGCGAATACTGGAACGCAGCAGGGCAGATCCCCGAATTCCGTATTCGTAAGGGCATCTTCGTTCGCCTCGGAGAGGCTTTCCTGGGCAAAGTAAAGGCTGACTACGATTTCATGGAAGGGATTGTTTCGGCTTCCGCTCGTGAAGATCTGACCGAACGGTTCGCCGGTTCGACCGATGAGCTCGTCCTTATCGTCGAATGTCTCGGCACGGTCAGGATGATGTCGCTCGCGTCGGGCACAGGGCGCCGCCCGATCCATGATTATCGGACCGTGCTTGCTCCGGCGGCCGCGAAGCGACTGCCAGAACCCTATATGCATCTGGCGGCCAAGTCCGTCGCGATCGTCGGTTGCGGCTCGGTGGGAGCGAAGATTGCTGCGTCTCTGGCCCGGTCTGGATGCGGCAATTTCGTACTCGTCGATGGCGACGCCTTCTTTGCCGGAAATGTCGTACGCAACGACCTCGACTGGAATTCGGTCGGACTCAACAAGCCTGACGCCGTAAAAGCCCGAATAACCAACCTAAATCCATCGGCGAAAGTGCGAGCTTTCCGAGTTGGCCTCGGCGCCCAGGAAAGCTCGGCGCTGACCGACTCGGCGCTGGTCGCGATCGGCAGCTGCGATGTCATCGTCGATGCAACCGCCGATCCGCAGGTCTTCAACCTGTGCGCATCGGCAGCGCGCAATGAAAAGAAGACTCTCGTGTGGGGAGAGGTTTTCGCGGGGGGGATTGGCGGTCTCGTCGCTCGTCTTCGTCCCGACCATGACCCGGTTCCGCATGCCGCGCGCAGGCAGATTCAGCAGTGGTGCATGGATCGCGGAGTGGAGCCCCCGGAAGGGAGCGCGATCCAATACGACCTCGACCTACCCGACGGAGCGCCCCCGCTCATTGCCGGTGACGCCGAAGTATCTGCCATCGCAAGCCATATGGCGAGGTTCGTCATCGATACACTTGTGCGGACGGAGACGCACTTCCCTGCGACGGCCTACGCGATAGGTCTTCAATCTGCTTGGATCTTCGGGGCACCATTCGACACCTGGCCAATCACGCTGGTACCCGAGGGGGCCTGGGGTCCGGTGAAGGATGAAAACATTGCCGAGGAGCTCGACGCATTCGTCCGCGACTTCTTCCCCGACACGACTAAAGCCGATACAGAGTAATGCGGCTTGATTTTCCCAAGCCACTGCGAAGCCGTATGAGACGTGAAGTCAGCCGGGCAGGCAGATTGGAGATCGGCGGCATACTCATGGCCGAGCAACTCGCGCCGGGAGATTTTAAACTTGTCGACTTCACAGTCGATAGCCAGCGAGGCAGTGCAGCACATTTCGTGCGCTCGGTCGACGATCACCAGAACGCGCTTGCCAACTTCTTCCAGCGCACCGGGAGCGATTATTCATGCTTCAATTATCTCGGGGAATGGCACTCGCACCCCAATCATCCGCCTATTCCAAGCAGTGAAGACATGACGTCGATGGAAAGTCTCGTCCATGGCGAACGCGATATAGAATTCGCGGTGCTGTTGGTCGTGCGAAAGCGGTGGTGGGACCTGATGATGAGCGCAACATTGTTCGACCGCAGTGGACAGCCTCAAGCCGTCGAGGTTCATTTGGGAAAGTCAGCGTAGGAGAGATATAGAGGTGTCGAAGTCCAGTATTCCAATAAATGTCCGTTCCGCGATCTGGGCACGGGCCGCCGGGAGATGCGAGTATCGCGGTTGCAACGAGGATTTGGTCGGCAATCTAATTGCCGGCAAGGAGGATGGACTCTACGGTTTCATCGCTCATATCGTCGCCGACGTGCCGGGCGGACCGCGTGGCGATCCGATCAGATCACCCCTTCTTGCCAAGGAGCTGTCGAATCTGATGTTGATGTGCGCTCGGCATCATAAGTTGATCGACGTCGATGCCGAAGCGGAACACCCCGAAGTGCTCCTTCTGTCCATGAAGAAGGCCCACGAGGATCGCGTCGAGACAAACACAGATATCGATGAAGAACGAGCGTCGCACGTGATTCGCTTTGGTGCGACGATCGCCAACAGCGAAGCGCTCGTTTCCACGAAAGCCATCTTTGCTGCGATGATGCCCGAGCGTCACCCCGCAACCCGCCAGACGATTGATCTCGAATTACTCAATCAGTCCTTCAGGGATCACGAACCGGGGTTCTGGACACTCCAGCGCAGCAATCTCGACAGACTATTTGCAGATAAGGTCCGAGGTCGGATCGAACGCCAGGAAATACGGCATTTGAGCGTATTCGCGCTCGCGCCGCAGCCACTGCTGATCGAACTTGGGAGGCTGCTTTACGACATCGTGCCAACGACCGTCCACCAGCTGCACCGTGAACCTCCGACGTGGCAATGGCAGCGAGACAAGCCACCGCTTAAGTATATCCGCGTCGAACCCACACATGATTTCAACTGTGCGATCGCACTCAAGCTGGCGGTAAGTGCGACCGTTACGGACGATCGGATCTACGAAGTCTTGGGGAAGGACGCGGCGATCTGGTCGTTGTCGATTGCGGAACCTGGAAATGACGTCGTGAGACAGCCAGAAGATCTGGCGGCTTTTCGGAGCGCGCTGCGAAAGATGTACAACGACATCAAAGCGCGGCATGGCGAAAAGAGCGTCATCAATCTCTTTCCGGCCCTCCCTGTCTCGCTTGCTGTGGAGACCGGACGCGTCTGGATGCCAAAGGCGGATTTACCCTTGCGCATCTTTGACCAAGCCAGGGGGACCGGTTTTGTTGAGACTTTGACAATCGGTGAAACGCCGAGTTGAAATTTCTACAGAATGATCGCGTCTATTGATGCTGCTTGGATCTACTGACGAATACTCGTTCGAGTAAGAATGCCCAGTTCGCCGTTTACCTCGCGCAGCGTTAGTGCCTTGAAATGGGCGTCGGTTCCGAAATAGGTCACGGACCCGTCAGGGTTTGGCTCTGGTGCGACATGCATGCCAACTGGCGCGCCCTTCGTGAACCATCCGCTATAATGATAATATGCGGAATAGAGCAAGTTTAACTCTGTGGCTTCCCGGTCAGCGTAGAGTTGGCGAATGTCCGACATTACCGATGACAGGCCGGCAACATACTGCCGCGCCATTGGAATGACCGGCACGATCGGCTCGCCATGCGGTCCGTTCTGAGCCGTTGCTTCTGCCTCGGCAAGGATGGTCGCCTTGAATTGACCGTTCGCCCGCAGGTCCGAGAGGAGAAGATAAGGAGTCGTCGTAACGTAATGCTCATTCCCATGCGCGTCTGGGTCAGCCACCATTCGCGTATGCGCGACTCCAGAGACCGACACGCCAAAATGCTGAGCATGGTTGCGCAGTGCACTCATGAATCGAAAACCTTCCGCGCCGTCGTAGGCTCGGCTGAAACTGGCCCTGACCGCAGCGAGATCGCAATCACTGAAGCTGCCACCGATTGAGGAGGCGAGCCGTTGGGTATGATCCTGAAAAGCTCGCGATGCTGAGAGAAGATTTGCAAGCGTGCGATGGCAAGAGCGGCGAGCTGTATCGAAATGTTCGTCGCGGCCGTCGGGGCGCCGCTGGGCAAGCTCAAGTGTTGCGAGCCGTAAGACAGTTTCCTCAAGCTCGAGATAGTTACCCATCGTCACATCATAAGCTTCTTCAATGGCGAGGAGGCCGGCGAGAAGGAGGCGCCCGTCCTCAAAGCGGCGATACTGATCCGCCGTCATAGCGGATAGCCCCGGGCGACCTGACATCGCACGAACGGCAGGCGCGAATGATATGACGCGATATTCGCCATCCTCGGGCGTTGCGAAAAGCCCAGTAAAGTTGGGGTCGACCAATTCCATCACGCGCACTTACACGAGCTGCTCCGGCCCCAGAACAGCCGTTCAAATTCAAACTGAGACTTACCCGAATTTGGCATAGAGAAACTAGCACACGTAATTCAGAATAGACCCCATTCGTCGTGTAAAAAATAGAGAGACATTGCTGAGTAGGGTTTGGCTGCTTCAGTTAGTTTTTTCAAAATACCCAGCAATGTAATATGCGCTTCTGTCTGGTCTAGGAGTATAAGCATGTCCTTTAGCTCTTTAAGATGCTCATAGGTCTGCCAGCGCCAATATAATAGTTCGGGACGATTTATATCTACAATATCGCTCACTGCTTCAAATGCTTGTAGGCAATCAGCGTCATGAGGCTGACGAGGTTTAACGCGAACTTCACGAAGCACCTCATCGGCATCCCAAGCAAACAATAAACGAGGATCTGTGGAATAGGGGTCAGGCAAATGCGCTTTTTCAGCTTTTGCTTGGCTAATTAAAGTTGAGAGTTTGGTGATATCACTTGGGTCAGGTGAAGCATTTTTTGCGGCAGAGAGGATTGCCGCATCGCTGTTTGCTGCCGACAAATTTGGTTCGGGAATTTGCGTCCCAGAAATCCGATGCCTGTCACTTTTTTTCCCGTTACATACCCTGCAACTGTAAAGGTAATTATCGTAGCAATAGGCTAGCCACCAATAAATGGATTTCGGCCTAAAATGCTCAACATCACCATAATAGCCTGCTGAGGTCGGCGTTTCACAAAAAGCGCACTTCGCACCAGTTTCCACTGATAGTTGTGTTTTGGCTTTTTTCCAGCGACTTCCCGCAAATACTTTATCTTTTACAGGTTTTAGGGACAGTCGGTCGGCCTGAGCTTCTCTAAATAGTTCTGTGAGATTTGTATGCCGTCCTGGATCAACAAAAGAATCGTGAATAGCAGCCCTGTCGCGCGTTAACGGTATCATGCTCACTCCTACTCCTTGGCCATCTTTGCGATTTCTGCTGTTGCATTTTTTAGCTCAGAGAGAAAATCTTGCATCGCCTCATTCCCCAATCCGTCGGGCCCATGATCTGGCAATATTTCAAGGGTTCTCGTAGCCTGTTCCAACTGAATTCGCTCATTGTCGGACAGCCCATCTTTTTCTTTGGCTGACAGTTTTCGATATTCGTTCTTACTCTGCTCAATTTCCCAAGAATCTAAAGAGTCAATCTTGAACGCCAAATCATAGATTTGATGCAAACGTAATTTCGATGGATCTGTTGGAAATTGATTTGCCTCCACGAAATTGTCTTGGTTTCGCGAAAGAACGGTGGCGTCTCCGTGATGCGCTTGTTGCAGAGTTAGCGCAGAATGAGTCGTGGCCACGATTTGAAAGTTGGGCAAAGTATTGCTCAAAAATTGTCGCAACCTTCGTTGCCATGCCGGATGCAAATGAGCATCAACCTCATCGATCAATAGCAGTCCACGCGCTTCGAGCGGTTTTTTATAATGAGCGAATGCTTCGGTAACCCTGTATAGAAGGTCGCCAATCCATGCTGCGACGTTCTGATAGCCATCACTCAAATGTTCTAAGGGAACATGTCCATCGGGAGTATTGAAGATCAATGTTTTTTGCTTCTTTTCAATCCCTACGAACTCAACATCAGGCATCAATTTGTTCATTGACTCCCTAACGATTTCTATGCCCTCTTCACCTCTTTGATAGTCTAAATCCATAGCCCAACTCTGTAGTGGGTGTACCTGCGCATCTTTATCGAATAATGTTATCAGGCTTTCGGCCCTAGGCGAAAGCCCTTGGACCGAACTCGAAGAATTCATCACTCCAGATTCCGAACTCACTCTACGAAAAGGGCCGTAGGCTACTGTAAAATAGTTTTGGCTTGCATGTTCCAAAGCCTCGTCAAGTAGTTCCAAGCCCGCCAGATTATTGGAATATATAGTGCGAACATTGTCATCCGCATTGATTACGAATTCAAGCTTGCGTTCTTCCCAATCACTCGTTCGCAGTGTGGCTGATATCTTTCCCTGCTGTTCGCCATGACGAACCCATTGACTAGGGTTACCAAGAATATGAGGAAGAGCTTCCGATCCTCCCAATATCAAACCAATGCATTTGAGAATTGTACTTTTCCCAGTTCCGTTTTCTCCAACCAGCAAAGTCCATTTTCTGACGGATTTATCTGTTTCAGAATCCGTCATGTCTATTTCAACCGATCTTAATGATCGAATATTTTCGATTTTTACTCGCTCTAAGAACATAGTTGAGTCTCCGTGTAATATGCTGTGCAGAGCACACTGGCAGCGATTATATTGGAAAAGACTGGAATCGATATCAGTCGAGGAAGCCTTGGGACCCTAGTCATCATCCTTTTCACCGATATCAAATGAGGCCCAAATAGGAACATGATCAGATTGTTCTCGGTTATATCTTCTGACATCCGAAATCTGCATCACTTGCGCGCTGTGTGGAATATATTCGGACACGTCGCCGCTCGCATAGATGAAATCAATCAAATCCCGATACCTTCTATTTCTATTTACGTGTGAGCAACCTTGAAGGGTGTTTTTGTTGCAGGTTCCTGTATGAAGTGAATTTAAACCTGCGTCCTTTAACGGTTGCAGTTCTGGATCACCATATGATGCATTGAAATCGCCAAGTACCAAAAAATCTCTTTCATCGCTCGATTTGCGGCGCTCTTTGATCGCGGTACCAATCAAATTCAATTGATGGCGACGTATTTCATCGTCACAGCTTTCAGGTGCTCCGCCTACAGGAAGTTTTGACTTGAGGTGGACAGCATATACCCTGAAATCAAAGCTTCCCGATCTAGCTCCATAGTATGCTGTCAATGGGGAGCGAATCCCAGTATAATTGCACATTCCATTCCCGGAATAGCTATTGGATTGGCTAACCTCCGTTGCTGGATCAATAGCGTTGATTTTATGCTTCCTGTGCATAAGAACGACGAATTGTTGTCTAGTTGAGCTTTCCCCACCATAGGTGCCAGTCCCGGTCAACTCGTAACCTTTGTCCTGCAATGCTGGCAGTAGGCGATCTCTCCAATCACTTGAGTTTATATTGACTTCCTGCAAAGCGACCACATCCAGATTTGCTTTGCTATCAATCCGCTCTACTAATTCTTCAATCGATTTGTCAGATTTCGCTGGAAAATTTCCATTTCCAAACATCTTGATGTTGAAGCTACCAACATTGATGCAGTTGTTCGTACAGTCAGCTTGAGATGGTGTTGTCAGTAAGCCCGCGGATATTATGATGCCCAATTTGAAAATCGCTCGCATCGAATTCCCCTTTCGTTACAAATTATTCTTGCAAAAACCTTAGCATAAAATTTCCATTTAGCGGCGAAATTTATATAGTCCCTAATAATACAACGTGATTTTGTTGATGAAAGCCAAGGTAAATAATATGCCCAAAAATATAGTAATTTGCTTGGACGGAACAACAAATCAGTATGGAGATAATAACACCAACGTTGTCCGTTTGTATTCCTTGCTTGAAAAAAACGATCAGCAAATAACATACTATGATCCAGGCGTTGGTACTATGCCTGCACCCACCGCGCGTTCAAAACTGGCGAAGCGCTGGAGCAAACTAAAGGGAAAAATGGTTGGAGCTGGACTTTTCCCAAATATCGAAGAAGCATATCATTTTTTGATGAATAATTACGATGATGGAGATGACGTTTATGTTTTTGGCTTTAGCAGAGGTGCATATACAGCACGTGCGTTAGCTGCATTGATTGCCAAATGCGGGTTGCTGGACCGCGGCAATGAAAACCTTGTTCATTATCTTATGGACATATTCCGTTTCGAAAAGCGCTGGCATGTCCATCGTGGTTTCCGCAAAACTTTTTCTAGAAAGTGCGAGATACACACTCTCGGTCTATGGGATACGGTAAAGTCTGTTGGGAGGATATATAACCCGACTGTTCTCGAATATACATCAAACAACCCTATTGTTCGTAATGTGTATCACGCTGTGGCCATTGATGAACGGCGCGCCTTTTTCAGACAAAATATGTGGGGAAAGGCACGCCAAAGCCAACAGGTTAAACAGGTCTGGTTTCCGGGCTCGCACGGTGATATCGGCGGCGGATATCCAAATGGTGAAAGCGGCCCCGCTTTAATAAGTTTGGATTGGATGCTCAAACAAGTCCCTGATCTTCTCCTCAACCGAAATGCGCTGGGTGGTATGTTCGAGAAGCGTCCACCTTCTATTGATAAGCAAGGGTTCCACAGTGAATCTGAGAAGTTCTTCTGGAAAGTCTTAGAATTTCTGCCTCGCACATACCGCGACCCAAGGAATAGTTGGAAAACACGTTGGAAAATCTATCGCAGCGCACCTAGGCATATTTCTGAAGGCTCTATTATTCATCAGTCGGTATTCGACAGGCATGCTGTTGGTCGCCTGTTACCAGAAAACCTACCGAATAATTATTCTTTGGAACCTTGGTAGTTAATATCTGCTCCGTTCGACAAATTCTCGCAGGCTCTCGACAATAACGAGCCTGGAACTTCCCACTTTGATCGTCTCGATTTCTCCCGCTCCAATAAGTTCATAAAGCTTGGACCGCCCAATCCCGGTCATCTTTATCGCCATAGGGATGCGCACAGTAATTGGCTGTATTTCAGATTTGGAGAAGTTTTCGGGTATAGCCATTACCGACTGTCCTTTTGTAGCTTCGCCCGATTGCGCTTAAACCCCCTGTCACCATCCAAGAAGGCCTGCAACATCACTGGTATCAACTCGGTAACGGGATCGGCCTGTCCATAGGCCTCAGCATAGATGGCAGCATAATCAGCAAGCGCATCATTCAGTTCCGGCAATATAGAAATCGTCAGTTTGACCGGCGTCCTGTCCGGAAGTTTGTCGATACGAAGACTCTCCATCTCAATAACTCCTGTGTGGCCATGGCCGTAAAACCAGATCCTTGTGCACCAATACCCGCAAGAGAAATCCGGGCCGTATTTTGATTGTTGGCTGGATGGTGAGATTTTTGCCGACCAGTTGCTGTCCGGCCCTGTCGGCATTTTGCTGGGTGGATTCGCGCAAGGCGCGCACCAGATCGCTCTCGCTGTCTCCAAAGGTAAGTTCCGTACCGACACCGAGCAGCGTCGAGAGCGCAATGCCCTTGAGGAGCCTCCAGCTATGATTATCGATCTGGTCAGATAGACCGGCATACCCGGATGTATCGCTGGCTGGCGCATTGTCGATGCGGATGTATGATCCATCGGGTAATATGAGTCGCTGCCACACCAGCAAGGCCCGGCTTTGCCCGAACGTAATCACGCTGTCATATTCACCGATCAGGCGCGATCCTTGCGGAATTAATATTATACGCCCGGTAATGGTGTCGGTCACATTTTCGGTAACCTGTGCGGTTACAAGACCCGGAAGATCGGAGTTCAGACCGGTTATCAGGCTGGCAGAAATTACACTTCCTGCCGATAACGTCCACGGTGATGGCGCGGCTTGAAGCCTGTGCATGCTAATAACTTCATCGGAACTTCCGGCCTTCGCAAATGCAATCTTGCGGCCTTGCGCGTTCGGATCGCTTGTCTGATTAATTGCCGTATTTTCCGGATTTGGCGGCGTAGGTGTTTGGGCAATAGGATTGGCAGCAGCTAATCTTGCTTCGTTTGTTGCAGAAGATGCCTGCGACAACGAAACGATGATCCCTGCTTCGCGCACTTTGCGCTGTTCCGCCGCCAGCCTTTGCCGTTCGGCTTGGGCAGCCTGAGCAGCATTTAACGCATCCTGATCCGTCCCTATAGGATCTCCATTCTCAGTGGCCATTTGACGACGCTTATCCAATATTGGTTTGCCAAGATCGCCGGGCAGCTTGGGTCCGAGTTTCGGGATATCGGCATAGCTTTGCGGACCATCTGCCAGCGCCTCGGGCGGGCGTTTATTTTCGGCATTTATCCGGGTTTCCGTATCACCAATCAAATCCAGTGTTGCAGGCCTCAGCGCAATCCAGGTCACGCCGATAATGGCCAGCACGCCCAGTGCCACCATAGCGATGATCAGACCGCGCTTGAAGCGGATGATCGCCGGCGGCTTGCCGCGCAGCACCAGGGTTTCGGGATCGACCTTGGGCGGCGCGTCTGACAATTGCTTGAGAGTACTCATGAGCCTTTCTCCCGGCGTTTAGATTTTTTCGTCGTTCCTCGGCTTATCCGGACAATGCTCTGCGGTTTCGTTCCAAGCCTCAATTCAGCGGCTTGGAACAGCCGGTCGACAATATAATAATTGCCGCGCATCCGGTAATTGACCAGCTGTGTTTGACCTTTGGGCCCGCTGACGAAAAGCGGCGGCGCTTCGCCGGTCGCGATGCTTTCTGGAAAAGCAATAAATACCTGCCGTCCATCATCAAAAACGCGAATGGGCCGCCATGCAGGATGATCACCGGTAATCTCATAACCAAAATGCAGGTTTTCGATATTGAGGCCCCCGGCAATTGGCGCGCGCATTTCTGCAGCATCCTGGGCGCGCTTGATGGCAAGCAATTCATCCTGCGGATAGTTCCAGGACAATGCCGCCATGGATGTTGTTTCGGTGGACTCCAGTTGCAGATAATAGATACGGCGATCAGTGGTAATGAGGAGATTGGTAGTAAGGCCGGGGGCTGATGGTTTTACCAGGATATGCGTCCGGCGCGCCGTTCCAGATCCGCTAGTCGTATCGCCAACGATCCAGCGTACCGTATCACCCGCCGCCACCGAGGTGAGTGTCTCACCGGCCTGAAGCGCAATATCGCTGACGCGCTCAGGAGCGGCGTAGAGTTTATATACGGTCCCTTCCACAAAGGGATAAATTTGGACAGCCTTGATAAAGCCGTGTGTTTCGGGTTCCTGTAAGGCGGACCGGTTGGCAGCGTTCACGCGGGCTGCGGGTGCGGGCTTCTTCATACCCGGTTTTTCCTCCGCGATCCTTGTGAACTGGCTCGGCAATGACATGGGTACCGCCAGTTTGGTGAGCGGTATTGGTGTTCTGGCTTCGCTGACCAGTTCTGCCGCCTGCATGGGTATGGCGGAAACTGTTTGGGCCGGATGGTTTCTGCCGGAACAGGCGCTGAGCAAGACAGCGGCGATGAGCGCTAGGGCACTATGTTTCATGAGGTGATCCTTTCGGCTGTCGGTTCGGGAGTCTCGGAAGGCATGGGAGGGGATTCTCCGCTGTCGATCTGAGGGGCTTCATCTATCTGCGGTGCAGGGTCAGACGCTTGTGCGGGTGCCTGTTGAGACTTCTCTCGCTCGGGCGTGATGATCGTCTCCAACTCGCGTGACCAGGCGATTGCATCGACATAGAGCCCCAGTGGGTTTTTACGTAGTATCTCGGCTGATCGCGGCGTTTTGACTTTGACCGTGAGTATCGCCGTCCACTCAGATGTGCTTGCCAGGCTGCCGCGCTCATAGTGAGACTCGCGCCATTTAACCTGAAAGGAATTTTCAGATGCCCGCACGACGCTGGTCACTTGCACCGATACGGTCCTGCGTCCGACCTCGGCAAAGGGGTTGGCGGCCCGCGCATATTCATTGAGAAACAGCGCGCCGCGATCTGTGGTGTAATCATAGGCGGAAAGCCAGTTTTCGCGCACGAGCACCGGGTCGAGTGAGAGCGAGCGCAGATTGGTGATAAACTTTGCCAGATGCCATTCGATCTGCGGATCGGTCGGCCGATAATCGGTTCCGGCCACAGCAATGCTTTGTGCCGCGCCAAGCCGGTCCACTTCCACCACATAGGGCACGACCCGGCTTTGCATGGATTGCCAGAGCAGGCCCGATGCCAAGGCGGTGGACAAGAATAACCCGCCAAAGGCCATAAGCCGCCAGTTTCGCGCTTGGACGCGCGCGGAACCAATGCGTTCATCCCAGAGCTGGCCCGCGCGCTGGAACGGCGTCTCGGGTTCCGGTGTTCGGCCATATCGCTGGCTCGCACGTTTGAAGATCATCGGTATCAATCCTCTCTATCTTTTATGTCGGGGATGGCGGACGCTCCGCTGCGATCACCTTCTTTCACGCCTTGAACGGCGGCATGGCGATAGCTGCGGTTTCTGGCTTCGGAGCGCAATTGACTGGCCCAGGCAGGTGCGGCGGCTGATGAGTCAGGCGTACTAATATTTCCGGAAGCAGAACCGGATGAGGATTGGGCGGTGCCCGCCTGCCAGGCCGCATCGCGGCCTCTGTTGGCAGCATCTTTGAGTCCCATAGCGCCGCTCAATTTCTGCGCCACCGCGCCTTTGGCAGTGGTTCCGATACCGCTCAGGCCTGCGCCGATGCTCTTGTTGCCGGAAGTCTCCTGGCCAAGTTTGTAGGATGCCTTGGCAGCGGCTCCCATGGATGTGCCGGATCTTATGGCTCCGAGACCGGCTCCCGCCAGCGCGCGTGTGCCGGCAACAGCGGCCATGCCGCCCACCGCAAGCCCGCCGCCTGCCAAAGCGGCTGTACCAATGGCAGAGCCTGCGCCCAATTGCGGCGCGCCCGCGACCAGTCCCGAGGCGATGCCGGGTCCGAAAATTCCCAGACCAAAAAGCGCAAGACTCGCCAATACCAGACTCATCGCCGCGCCAATATCGGGTTCCTGACCGTCGAGGGCGGCGGTAAACTCGGCAAAGAAGCCCGAGCCAATCCCCACGATCACCGCTAATACCATGACCTTGATACCCGACGATATCACATTGCCGAGCACGCGTTCGGCCAGAAAAGATGTTCGGTTCCACAAGGCGAACGGCACGAGAATGAACCCGGCCAGGCTGGTTAGTTTGAATTCCAGAATCGTGACGAATAATTGCACCGCCAGAATGAAGAATGCGATGATAACAACCAGCCACGCAATCAGCAGCACGGCGATGGTCAGAAAATTATCGAAAAAAGTGGTGAAGCCGAGAAGTTCGCTCACCTGTTCGAGCAGCGGATAGGCCGCTTCAAAACCGGTGCCTGCCAGTTTGCCGGGTCTCAGAAGGTCATTCGCACTGAGCGCTCCGCCACCCGCAGTCAGGCCAAGTCCGGCAAAGGACCGGAAGATGATATCGGTGAGGGTGGAGAAGCTGTTGATGATCAGCGCAAAAACGCCAACATAGAGGATCTTCTTGATGAATTTCCCCAGCACATTGTCCTCGCCGCCCAGGGCCCAGAACAGTCCGGCAAGCGTGATGTCGATACCGATCAGCACCGAGGTCAGAAACCCGACATCGCCGCCCAGCAGGCCAAAGCCGCTGTCGATGTAGAGAATGAAGGCTTCCATGAACCGGTCGATGATATTTAGATCATTCATTTAAGAACTCGCTGGGTGGCCCATGCTTTTAAAAAAGGCAGGAAAAAGGGGCCGCAGAACCGACCGGGGAATAGGCATCGGTCCTGCGGCGGGATAGCGCCGGGCAAGGGAGGGGAGGCCAGCGCTATCCAAGCTTTGCGCGCCCGACCCTAATCGCGCGGCGTATAGGCCTTGCTCGTGCCGAGGAATTTCTGGGTGGCCGCGCGCGCATCGGTTTCTGCCTGCATTTGCCGTGCAGATTCCATCGTCTCGCTGCGATATTGAGCCGCCATCATATTCTGAAGCTGAAATTGCTGTTTGGCGGTCAGCGCCAGAAGCTGGTTGGTGGCTTGCTGGGCCTGCAAATTGCCCTGGGCACCTTGGCTGCGCGCGACAACGGCAGATAGTATCTCGGCATCGGATTTGACATTTTCGGCCACTTGCGCCTGAACCTTCATTGTCTGACGATAGGCCTGCATGGCCCTCTCAATCCGCGTCCTGGCATCCAGAAGCGATTGGCTTGAGTTGATAGCGCGGTCCGTTTCGCCCGGATAAAGATCGCGAAATTTAGCGTCGAGATCATCAACTTTGAATTCGATACCCTGCGCTTCACCCATCAGCCTGTCGATTTTCTGCAAGGTTTGGGTCAGCTCTCGGAGCTGCGGAAAATCGATTTTTTCCAGATTTTTTGCACCCTGCGCGATCATGGTCGCTTCATTTTGCAACTGTTCGATCTGCTGATTAATTTGCCGTAAGGCGCGCGCCGCCTGCATCAGGTTCTGGCTGTAATTATTGGCATCGAATACCGGGATAGCCATAGCGGGAGTCGCCGGGAGCGTGACGCCAGCAATCATGGCTGTTGTCATGGTCGATGCGAGAAGCGCGGGAAGGATGGTTTTTTTCATGTGGATGACTCCGGTTTGGGAGGTGGGGGATTAAAATCGGCTAGAAGCTCCGCGGCCCATTCAAGGCCGCGAACCGACAGAAACTTCGCAGCAAATTGGTCCGGGCCATAGTTTGCGATCAGCGCATCAATATGCTTCTGCGTCGCAGGATCGGACGCGCCGCATAAAGCCAGCGCGATGGGGCCGAGGCCGAGCTCGAACAATCTATTGCCGCGGGCGGACTGGAGATAATATTGGCGCTTTGGGATGGCGCGCGAAATCAATTCGATCTGGCGGTCATTCAGCCCGAACCCGTCATAGGCGGCGCGCGACTGCGGCTCGATGGCCCGGTCATTGGGAAGGAATATACGCTGCGGGCAGCTTTCAATGATCGCCGGGGCAATGGTAGACGATGCAATATCGGCCAGCGATTGGGTCGCAAAAACCACCGACACGTTTTTCTTGCGCAAGGTCTTGAGCCACTCGCGAATGCGTGCGGCAAATAGGGGATTGTCGAGAAATATCCAGGCCTCGTCCAAAATCAATAAGGACGCGCGGCCATCAAATCGTTCTTCAAGCCGGTGGAACAAATAAGTCAGCACCGGCGCGACCACGCTCGTCTGTCCCATCAGCGCTTCGGTCTCGAAACATTGCACATCGGCAAGATCAAGACTGTTCTCAGCCGCATCGAGCAATCGCCCAAACGGGCCTTCCAGTGTATAAGGTTGCAGTGCGGATTTAAGCGCATTGGATTGGAGCAATAGCGACAAGCCGGTCATGGTGTGCTCTTCCGCAGGCGCCGAGGCCAAGCTGCCCAGTGCCGCCCAGACCATTTCCTTGACTTCTGGCGTGAGCGTGACCTGCTCATGTGCGAGCAGCGCCCCAATCCAGTCTGCCGCCCAGCTGCGCTCGGACGGCTTATCGATATTGCGCAAGGGCTGGAAGGCCAGAGCGGTTTCGTTGTCCTCGGCGCTGCCAAGTGCATGATGTTGCCCTCCCATCGCGAGCACAGCTGCGCGCGCCGATAGGCCTTTGTCGAAAATATAGATTTGGGCCCCGTCATATCGACGAAATTGCAGCGCCAATAGAGCGAGCAAGACCGATTTCCCGGCGCCAGTGGGCCCGACAACCAGCATATGCCCGACATCACCGACATGGGTGGCAAGCCGAAAGGGCGTCGAGCCACTGGTCTCGGCATAAAGCAGCGGTGGACCATTTAAATGCGCATTGCGCTCCGGCCCCGCCCAGACGCTCGAAAAGGGCACCAAATGCGCGAGATTAAGCGTGTGCACCAAGGGTTGCCGCACATTGGCATAGGATTGGCCGGGCAGACTGGACAGCCAGGCTTCCACCGCATTCATGCTTTCCCGGATACAGGTAAATCCTAGACCGTTGACGATGCGTTCGACGCGGCGGACTTTGTCTTGAACTTGCGCGCGGGTCTTATCCATGACCGTAATGGTGGTGGCCAAATAACCGAAGGCCACCATATCGCCGCCAAGTGCTTGCAGCGCGGTATCGGCATCGACAACCTTATTGTCCGCATCGCTGTCGAGCAATTGCGCGGGCTGATTATACATGACCTCGCGGATGAGGGCTGTAATCGATTTGCGCTTGTTAAACCATTGGCGGCGGAGTTTCGTAAGCGCGGACGTGGCTTCGGTTTTATCGAGCGCAATAAAGCGCGTCATCCAGCGGTATCCAAAATCCTCATGGTTCAGCGCATCCAGTATGCCGGGCCGGCTGAGACCCGGAAAACCCAATATGGTGATGGTGCGTAAATGCTGATCACCGAGCATTGGTTCCAGCCCGCCGGTGAGCGGTGTATCCGCCAGCAGGGCGTCGAGATATATCGGCGTTTCGGGAAGCGAAACAGTCTGCTTTTTGACCGATATGGTGCCGTGCAAATAGGTGAGCGTCTCCTCGCTCGACAATGCTCGAACCTCCGGCATAAACTGCGCGAACAGATCAAGAGCCCGGTCGGTTTCGGCGGCGAAACGTTCCAATGCCGCACGCCAGTCGCGTTTTTTCTCGCCTTCGCCTCGCTCGATAAGCGCGCGGCTTGCACTATCGCTGCCATCGGCAGGGGGAAGCCAGACCAGTGTCGCATGATAGCGGCTTTCAAAATGCGAACGGTCCCCGTTCTCGCTATCCTCTTCAAAATTGGTACTTTCAAAACTGGCGCGCCGTTCCTGATCTACCAGCCATGAGGCTGGATCTGGAAACTGGCTGTCGGGATATCCGATCGCGGGCCGCCGTTCTGCTTCAAAAAACAGCGCCCAGCCCGAGCCAAAACGTTTGAGCACATTGTTCGCGCGGGCCGAAGCGGCAATGAGTTCCGCCTGTGTTGCGCTTTCCAGATCTGGCCCGCGAAAGGCCAACGTGCGCTGAAAGCTACCATCCTTGTTGAGCACCACGCCGTCTGCGACCAAGGCGGCCCAAGGCAAGTGGTCGGCGAGGCGGTCCGCTTTGCGGCGATATTCATGCAGGGCTAGCATGTGAAATGCCCTTTCTGTTTGAGATGACGCGCGAGCACGGCGGCAAAATCGGGATCGCGCTTGGCGGCCATAACGGCGATGGCGTGACCCACGCCCCAGAGCAGGATACCCGCAAGCCACTGCTGCAGGCCAAGGCCGAGCGCGGCCGCCACAGTGCCGTTAATGATGGCAATCACGCGCGGCGCGCCGCCCAATAATATCGGCTCGCACAGCGCCCGATGGATGGGGGCTTCAAAGCCGTCGAGATTTTGCTCTGCCGATGCCATCAGATCAGCGCCCCGCCGCCGAAGCTGAAAAAGGAGAGAAAGAAAGAGGAGGCGGCAAAGGCGATCGAGAGACCGAAGACGATCTGGATGAGTTTCCTAAATCCACCTGCGGTTTCGCCAAAAGCCAGGGTCAATCCGGTAATGATGATAATCATCACCGCCATGATTTTGGCGACCGGGCCCTGTACCGATTCCAGAACCTGTTGCAGCGGTTCTTCCCAAGGCATGCCGGAGCCTGCGGCGAGCGCTGTGCTGCTGATAGCGAGGGACAAGGCCGCTGCGAACAGCAATGTGATCAATCTGTCGGATCGTATGAAATTATGGTGCATGGATATTCTCCTTGGATGTTAAATGAAGGTTGCTAGCTTCCCGAAGCGCGTAGCTGCCATCTGCGTTCAATCCGGAAAGCTGCGCGACGGTTTCGATTTTGCGCGCTATCCCGCGGCCAGAAATGAAGACGATCGTGTCGATGCTTTCGGCAATCAACGCGCGCGGAACGGTGGTGACGGCGTCCTGAATCAGCTGCTCCAGCCGGGTCAGCGCGGCGGCAGCCGAATTGGCATGCACGGTGGCGATCCCGCCGGGATGACCGGTATTCCAAGCTTTGAGCATATCGAGCGCTTCGGCCCCGCGCACTTCGCCGACGATGATCCGGTCGGGGCGCAGCCGCAATGTCGAGCGGACAAGATCGGCAATGGTGACAAGGCCGGTCTTGGTGCGCAATGCCACTGTGTCCGCCGCGGCGCATTGGAGTTCGCGCGTATCTTCGATGATGATGATGCGCTCATCAAGACCCGCCATTTCTGCAAGCAGGGCATTGGCGAGCGTGGTCTTGCCGGAACTGGTGCCGCCCGCGACGAGAATATTATGGCGGTCTCGCACGGCATGGCGCAAAAAACCTGCTTGCAATGGCGTGACTATGCCGTCCGCGATATAATCCTCCAATGCGTAAGCCCGGCTCGCCGGTTTGCGGATTGAAAAGCACGGGCCCGATGAAACCGGTGGCAACACGCCTTCGAACCGCTCGCCTGCCAGCGCCCCGCCATGGGGCGGCAGTTCCGCGCTGATGATGGGCGCGCTCCCATGGACTTCGCTGCGCGCATGGCTCGCGACCAGGCGGATAATGCGCTCAATCTGCGAGGGTGCAATATCAATGCCCGTATCGATCCGGCCTTCGCCGAGCCGGTCGATACGCAATCGTCCATCGGGATTGACCATCACTTCCTGGGTTGCTGGATCGGCTAGCGCGGCAGCAATATCACGGCCCATGGCCGAAAGCAGCATGGCAAGTGCACGTGAGGCGGATGGCGAATTGCTGGTCATTGGCTGCTCTGCTTGTCATCGGGCTTGGTAAGGCTATGTTTGCCGCTCGCCATGGCCTTGCCGACTTCCATGACAAACGCCTGAAACCGGTCGCGCCCAATCGCGCGGGCGGCATGGTCGCCGTCTGCCACTGGCGGACAGATGGTCAGCTGGTAATGCACAAACAAAGCCAAGGATTCGATCAGCACATGGCCATCGCGTTCGATCCGGGCGAGTTGGTTCGACATCCGATCAAGCCGGATGGCGAAGCGCTCTTCCACTTCGCTGGCTGCCTGCCGGTTAAGCCATGCGGTGAGCGCATCGGTTAGGATCGAGGATTTTGTCACGCCCGGCCCTGCCGCTAATGTTTCGAAGCGTTCGGACAGTTTCTTCGGCAGAAACAATTGATAGCGGACGGATTGTTTGCGCATGGTCAGAAACTCGGCAGCAGATCGTCGGCGCGGCCATTTCCGCGATCTGTACTTTCATTGACCTGATGCGCGGCAGCGAGGGTGCGCGCTCCGCGCAGCCGGTCCATCGTCCGCCGGTCAGCGGCAGGATTGCCTTCGTCTTCTGCCTCTGCGAGCAACTCCAGTTGTTCAGGCTCAGGCGCTGGTTTGGGCTGTTCTTCGGCAAGACCCGGATGGCGCTCTTGCTGCAGGCCGCCTTCACTGTTTTCGCCGTTGCTTTCAGATTGCGCGCCGAGCCGCATATCGGTGCGACCTGCAAGACCGCTCCAGTCATGGCCGCGCTGTGAAGGCCGGTCGGCATAAATGCCATCGCCAAGCAGCGGCGCGGCCAGCACCCGCGCAGTAAAATTACTGTCCTTATAATATTGCAGCTTTTTCGCGCGGATCGGGGCCA
This sequence comes from Sphingopyxis sp., assembly GCA_002733865.1. Lineage (GTDB taxonomy): Bacteria > Pseudomonadota > Alphaproteobacteria > Sphingomonadales > Sphingomonadaceae > Parasphingorhabdus. The sequence goes on along the minus strand of NVXM01000007.1, from coordinate 48,959 downwards.
GTCCGGAAACCATCACAATCTCGTCCGATGCGGGCAATTGCATAACCTCGCCGGGCGTCAGCAGGGGCCGGGCGGTTTCCTGGCGCGAGACCATGACATGAGCGAGCCATGGCGCCAGTCTATGCCCTGCGTAATTGCGCATCGCACGCTGTTCGGTGGCGGTGCCCAAGGCATCGGAAATTCGCTTGGCGGTGCGTTCGTCATTGGTCGAGAAACACACACGCACATGGCAATTGTCGAGGATCGCGTTATTCTCGCCATAAGCTTTGGATATCTGGTTGAGGCTCTGCGCAATTAAAAAAGCACGGATGCCGTAGCCGGCCATGAAGGCCAGCGCCGTCTCGAAAAAATCGAGACGGCCCAGCGCCGGGAATTCGTCGAGCATCAAGAGCAGCTTGTCTTTGTGCTGGCCATGCTCGTCTGCATCAAGCTTTTCTGTGAGCCGGCGTCCAATCTGGTTGAGTACCAGGCGGATTAGCGGCTTGGTCCGCGAAATATCGGACGGCGGCACCACCAGATAGAGCGAGCAGGGCCGCGCGCCATCCATCAGATCGGCGATGCGCCAGTCACAGACGCTAGTTACTTTGGCAATTGTCGGATCGCGGTAGAGACCGAGAAAGGACATGGCGGTCGAAAGCACGCCGGACCGTTCATTGTCGCTTTTGTTGAGAAGCTCGCGCGCCGCCGAGGCGACCACTGGATGCACCCGCGGATTGTCTCTGGTCCCCAGATGATTGGTGGTCATCATCCGCCGCAAGGTGGCGACAAAGCTGCGCTGCGGGTCGGAGAGGAAAGTGGCGACGCGGGCCAGCGTCTTTTCCTGTTCGGCATAGAGAATATGCAGGATCGCGCCGACCAGCAGCGCATGGCTGGTCTTTTCCCAATGGTTACGGCGTTCCAGCGCGCCTTCGGGATCGACCAATATGTCGGCAATATTCTGTGCGTCGCGTACCTCATACGCACCGCGCCGTACTTCTAACAGCGGATTATATTTTGCCGACTGCGGATCGGTTGGATTGAACAGCAGGCAATGTGAGAAGCGCGACCGCCAACCAGCGGTCAGCTGCCAATTCTCGCCTTTGATATCGTGAATAACCGCAGAGCCGGTCCAGGAGAGTAAGGTAGGAATGACGAGCCCGACGCCTTTGCCCGAGCGGGTGGGCGCAAAGGCCATCACATGTTCAGGACCATCATGGCGCAGATAGTTGCTGTGGGACTTGCCAAGGAAGACGCCGCTGTCATCGCGCAGCCCGGCAGCCTGGGTTTCCGCTCGCGTTGCCCAGCGCGCGGAGCCATAAGTTGTTATCTTTCGCGATTGGCGCGCCCGCCATAATGACCCGCCTATGGCCGACGCACAGCCCAGAAACCCGCTCGTGGCGGCGAGTGCGCCTGCTTTCCTGAAAACCTCAGGCGCGTAGGCGTCAAAATGATACCACCATGGGAATAGCGACCAAGGCCGGTAGACCGGCAACTCACCGAGTGTGAACCATGCGCTTCCCAGTTGGCCCTGATAGCCGAGCATGGCAGCAGCCCACTGCGTCGCGGCCCAGACGCCCAATATCACGATCATGAAAACGATAAGGATCTGGCCGAGAAGGAGTTTGGTGGGGGTCATGGCTCGCCTTGATCCACGGCGGAATGCGCGTGGCTTCGAGGCTCTGAAATATCCCGATGCTCAAAAATAACGGAGTGGCGGGCCGGCGCACTAAGATGCTTCCTCAGTGCAGCAGGCCTCAATCAATACGGGCGGAAAGAGCGCTACTTTGTCTTGTTGGGTTTCTAAGGGCTGATCTCGCCGGTTTCGGATTCTGCTCCGACCATCAATGCCAGCCCGTCGCCGATGATCCAGCGGGCTCGGGCGAGATGCGAATCCCAACATCGGCGCATTGTTTCATCATCTGCCGCCTTGTCGCATCCGAGTATTGTGCGAGCGTTTTCTCGCCAGTCCGTGTTTTCATCTGCCGCGTCAAGCAATCGCGCATAGGTTAGGAAATTGGCGCGATCATAGTCTGTGATGACACTCTCATTTAGCGCACAGCTTAGGATTTTAGCGCAGTTGGGGTCGGATTGAACTGACATTACAAGAATTTCTTCCACCGTTGACTGCCAGATAAATAGCATATCTCAACACGAATAGGAACTATAGTTCCTAGTAAAATTCCCTCTATTGCCGTCGATCATGCTGGATGGAACTCACTGAAGTCGTTGCACTCAATATCCGCCGCATAAGGCATGAGCGGAAACTGACTCAGGAGGAGTTGGCAGACAAGGCGGATCTGAGCGCACGCTATGTCGGCAAAATTGAACAAGGCAGGGTATCACCAACCATTAGTGTTATTGGCCGACTTGCCAAAGCACTTGAGATTGATCCGTGTGATTTTCTCAAAAACGATCATTCGGCCGCGAAACACTAATTCGTTCAAATTTTGCGTGTCAAAATGCCGTGCGGCCCCAGATGCTCCATGCGGCGTGCAAGCGCGATAAGTCTGCGGACATAGGATCGATTGGAATCTCCCGGTCCAGGCCAATCGATTTCATCGCCGCCGCCTATCAGCACCGTCCCAATATCGCGCTGACTTGCTCCATCACGTAGTGCGTCCAGAACGCGCAGAGTCGATATCAGGCGCGCCAAACGCGGATCACCCGGTTCTCGCCAACGCGCCATCTTGCCGGTCCGGCACAGGCTGATAAAATTTTGCAGTGCGGGTATTTTTGGAGCTAGCGCGGAGATGCCGACAAGTCTATGCTCAATCATCATCGGACCGTGGCACACCGACCCGGAGATAACGTCGAGCCGCAACGATACACTGCCATCGCTAATCGCGACATATTCTGTATTAGTATCGCGCGCGACAAACACACGCGATCCAAAACGAGCGAGATTGAAACACTCACGAGCGGGCGCAAAACTTGTGTGGGCAACAACCGTCAGAACCGATGGATCAAACTTGGCCGACCAGATCAGCCGGGCATCGGGTGCTGAGATGGCGGGATGTTCGGCGAAAGTGCAAACCCCAGCGGGCAGCTATACCGCTCTCGGCACCCTTCAGCAAAGTGGGGCCGACTTGCTGGCAGCGCAGTTGCTGAGGGGCGTGAATAATCTCTTTTCGATATTCCTGACTGCGCCGTAGTACCTCCCAGGCGAGGCCTGCACGTCCACATTGTAGCAACGCCCGGTAAAACGCCGGATCCTGCCATCCTGAGCCTATGTCGCCGACGGTCATCTTAGGATTCAGTCTTGCCGGATTGGTCGGCGACAAAGGCTGCCACCGCTTCTGCCTGATCGGGTCGCAGGGCATCGATCGCAGCGCGGTGAATCGGTAGACCATCCCTGAGCAACAGCGAGGGGCATTGGCCCTCGACATTGCCGAGATTTGGCCGGTGCTGTGCGTAACCGATCAACGCGGCAAGCTGGGGATCAAAATGCCGGGCGACATGCGGCGGATAGACCAGCCATTGCAGTTCGAACGGTTTGAGCCAGCCCAGACAGTAGCTGACAATAATACCGCGCCGGGGGGTGTCGGTTTTGTTTCCGCCTCCGCCATGCAGTGTTGAGCCCAGAAATAATAATGCATCGCCGGGCATCAATTCAGGCGCGATGGCTTCATCGTCTGGAAGAGCGCCGCTATCCTGCAGGCGGTGACTACCCGGCCAAATTCGGGTTGCCCCATTCTCTGCGGTAAAGGGCGTGAGCGGCCACATCACGTTGAGCAGATACTCCATCTCGCCCTTCGGGCCTTGCCACATATCCTGATCACGATGCGGAAATTGCGGCAATGCGCCGGGATGAATTTCGACGGCCTGAGTGAGATTTAACGTAATCCGATCACAAAAGGGTTCGAGTACTTTCTGAGCGACTGCAAGGATCGCGGGGTGGCGGACCAATTCGTCGCTATGCGGTGACCGCGCCAGCAGGCCTCCAAAACGCTTGGTGCGGGCACCGTAAAACCCGCCTTCACAATGGGGCGTGGCCGCAAAATCCTTGTCGAGGTCAGCAGCAAGTCTTGCTATGATCTCGGGATCGATCGCGTTCCTGACCACATGATAGCCATCGCGCTGGAGGCCGGTCACGATGCCATTGATATGAGCCGATTGCTTGCCCTCAACTACCGCGTTCATGCTGACACCTGCCGTGCGCGATCCGCGCGCATATTCTCGCGATAGATGCCGGTCCAGCGCAACCGCTCGGGCGTCTCAGACGAGATATGAACGGCAAAAGCGCCGAGGTTCGCACCATCAAAAAGCTTGGCGGGTCCAAGCGGTTCGGCACGCCAGCCCATATTGAGTATATCCTTGCGGAACCCTGCATCGACAACGCCGGTCAACCGGACAATGCCATTGGCAAGTGCATAGTCGACCATGGCGGAAATCAGCTGCTTGCGGGTCTCAAGCCGCTGCGCACTACCAAGCCGGGCCGGAAGGCATAATCGAGTGATCTCATATATCTGTTCGCCCGTCGGAACGCCTCCCGGGCATAAATCCCCAAACAGACTGTCCAATATGTGCGGGCGCGTGGTTGGGAGCATCCGGAGCGAACCCTGATGATTGCCGTCTTCGTCGGTAGCGACAAAATAGACGGCGTGCTCGATATCGAATCTGTCGATCTCGAAGCGATTGTCGATCACCGGTACATCCCAGCCCAGCAGATCGACAAACAATCGTTTGCGGTCCTCAAACATGCTGTCAAAGACGTGAGCCTGAACGCCGCGTTGCGCTAATGATAGTATCTGGATCATGTTGCTCTCCCATCAAAACCTGAGGCCTTGAGGGGAGCAAATGGGCGGTGCTGCCGCTACCCGATCATATGATCGTATTGCCAGGGCGCGAGTTCGGACAGGCTGACTTCGCCATCGAGAACCGCGCTCACAACTAGCTGCGTGCGGGTTACGACACCATAGCGTTCGCGGGCATCATTGAGATAATGGTTGATGGTGGATCGGCTGAGTCCCAAGATTTTGGCGATCTCCCAATTGGATTTGCCCTGACCGACCAGAATCACACATTCACGTTGTCGCGGAGCCAATCTCGGACGCTGAGAGGTTTTTAGGGCATCTTTGGAAAGCAGTCGACGGGCCGCCTGAAAAGCAAAGGCACCAACAATCTGGGTCAAACCGAGAAAGCGATCAACCTTTTGTCCACACCGCGGCCCGGCCAGTGAACATGATCCGGTGCGCTCTCCTGGCACACAAGCAGGAATGGTTAGACCCTGGCTCAGGCCTTCTTTGGCAGCACTGCGCAAAATCCCTTGGTGACGGCGGGTCAGCGAAACGAGTTTTGGTAACTCGTTCCAACTGAAGCCGCAATTTGTGCGTAGGCATGCATGAACGACCGGATCGTCAAGATAAAGCCGATGCTCTATGAAATAGTCGGCCCAGACGTCGGGATAGTTTTGTAGATGGATGACGCCTGTTTTTGGCTCGCGCAGATCGTCATGATGTATCAGGGCAAAATAGCGAAATCCAATCTCATTGGTAAAAGCGTCCATTAAACAACGCAGTTCCGCCGCAGTCTGAACGGCTCTCGCATTGACGATGAAAGCATCGGCTAGAGCAAAACGAGCCGCAATATCCAGTTGGCGGAAATGGGATGGCAATGAACAAGCCTCCTGCCAACAAAAGCGTCACAAATTTCATCTGACGAATTTAAACACAGCGTTACTGTTGAGGAAGACAGTCAAATGCACAAAATCCGTAACATAAACTTGAAATATGGTGATAAAATCTGACCACTAATCTTGAGCAAACCATGTGATTTGTTCGATTTCTTAATGGATTGGGCCGGTTCGGATCTGGCATTCCACAAGAACGCAGCCGCCGCGCATCATGGAGTGTCGCACACATGGCTTTCTTCTTAAACCGCCAGAACTCTGCAGGCGTGAATTTCGATAAAAACTTGTTTATGGTGTTACGGCTTCTGATTGTTCGATTGTCTTGGACTTTAAGCACCGAAATATCTGATGAGGAGATATCCGGCCGGAAAAATGGTTGATGATGATGCCCTGAACCGTTGGTTTTGCCGAGAGGTGCTGCCTCTCGAAGCAATGCTGATGCGCTTCATCCGCAGGAATTGGAGAATTGAGGCCGACGTGATCGATTTAAGGCAGGATATTTATGAACGGGTATTGATGGGTGCGCAAAAAGAGCTGCCCCATAAGCCGCGGCAGTTTGTTTTCACCACCGCCAGGCACCATCTCATCAATCGGGCGAAGCGCGCTCAGATTGTATCATTTGATTTGGTGGCCGATCTCGAGAGCATCGTGATCGATATCGACAATGACGCCTCCCAGCGCCAGTTGGAAGCACGCGATGAACTGCGCCGCGCGCAGGCGGGCATCGATAACCTGCCTGAGCGCTGCGGCGAGGTCGTTCGTCTGCGCAAGGTGCAAGGCTTTTCAACCCGGGAAGTTGCCGAGCAGCTCGGTGTCGGAAAAGACACCGTCGAAAAGCAGATGACACTCGGCATGCGGGCACTGGCCGACTTCATGCTTGGCGGCTCGGGCAAGGTCGTCAGAACCGTTCGCCCGAAGAAAGCCGAAGAGGCGAGCCGGTCATGAGCCAAGAAAACGGTAAGGCCCGGGAGACTGAGGAAAGCGCTGCTTCGTGGCTATTGCGCCGCGAGGAGCCTGAATGGACCGAACAGGATCAGGATGAACTTGATCAATGGCTCAATCAATCCATGGCACACAAGGCAGCGTTTTGGCGCCTTGAACATGGGTGGGGTCTTGCGGATCGTCTCGCTGCACTTGCTACCCTTAAGCAAGATGCGCAGCCGCAAGACCCGCGTTTATGGCAGAGATATTGGAAACCCCTGTCGCTCGCAGCGTCAGTGCTGATTATGATCGGCATTGCTGGCATTTTGCAGACGGTATCGGTGCCAGGCGGCAAACAGAATATCGCACAGCAAGACGGCCCGGTTTTGCAAGCGGGCCAAGTCAGATTGGCGACTGCGATTGGCGATCACCAGGTCGTTCCGCTCGCCGATGGCAGCAAGATGGAGTTGAACACTGCAACAAAGATACGCACCGCCGTTACTGAAGCCAGCCGTGAAATCTGGATCGATGAGGGCGAGGTCTTTTTTGAGGTCAAGCGCTCGGACAAGGTCCCGTTCCTCGTATATGCTAGCAACCGTGTTATTACCGTCTTGGGTACCAAGTTTTCCGTCCGGAAGGATGGAGAGAAAATCACAGTTGCGGTGCTCAAAGGCCGCGTGCGCGTAGATGAAATGGCAAACGGACGTGTATCGCGGTCCAGCATTATCACGAACGGCGACATAGCGTTTGCCAATGAGGCCTCGACCCTGGTCGCGATCAAATCTCCGGAACGCGTAGCAAATAAATTGTCATGGCGGGACGGCATGCTGGTATTTGATCAGTCAACGCTGATCGAGGCAGCGTCTGAATTCAATCGCTATAACAAAACGCAGTTGATCATTGGTGATGTAGAAACCGCCAACATCAGGATTGGTGGGACATTTCAGGCTTCAAATGTCACTGCATTCGTCCGGCTGCTCGATGACGCATATGGTTTGCGCATCGAGCAGATGGAGGATGGTGTGAAGATTTCGCAATAAATGCGTTACGGGTTTGTGACACACAATTGTCTGAACCTTTAAGGCGGCAAAAAATGCCGCAGACTTAAAGGGGGATTAATATGCTTTCCAGTAATCTTGCCGCGGCATTTGCGACCGTTGCTGTAATTTCGATTGCAACGCCAGCCTATGCACAGACGCAGCAGTTCAACATTCCGGCAGGTAGCCTCAAATCGGCACTTGATGCATATACGAAGCAAACAGGGCGTCAAATAATATACAAAATAGACGAAGTGCGGTCGGCTCGGAGCCCGGGCGTTCAGGGCGCAAAAACAGCAGACGCTGCACTAGCCGCAATCCTTGAGGAGACCGGATTCCAGGTTAATAAAGACAGATCCGGTGCAATTGCTATCGTGAAAGTAAATACGTCCACCAATGCTGCTCCGAATCCCCGTCCTCAAGAGCCTGTTATTGTTGTAACTGGTACAAATATTCGCGGCATTGCGCCGGAAAGTTCGCCTACGAAAGTTTTTACTCGGGACGACATAGAGAGAAGCGGAGCGGCGACAGCGCAGGAGTTTATTAATAAGCTCCCAGAGAATTTCGGCGGCGGTTCGAATGCAGCCGTTCCAGCAGGCCTACCTAATGATAACTCAGCGGGCGCAAATTCGGGCGGTTTCGGTTCATACGGATCAAGCGTCAATCTGAGGGGATTAGGTTCGGGAAGCACACTCGTACTGCTGAATGGCCACCGCGTTGCGCCGTCTTCCGTTTTTGGCGACTTTACCGATATTTCGATGATCCCCGCATCTGCCATTGACCGCGTCGAAACGCTCAACGATGGCGCTTCTTCCATTTACGGTAGTGATGCGGTTGCAGGGGTGGTGAATTTTATCCTTCGCGACGACTTTGATGGTCTCGAAACATCCGTGCGATATGGTGCAGGTACGCAGGGCGGAGCGCCCGATCAGGTTCGAGTGAATCTAACCGGCGGAAAGAGCTGGGATACTGGCCACGCCCTGCTCATATATGAATATTTCGATCAGAAGCATCTGGGGATTGAGGATAGGGATTTTACTATCAAGGATTTCGCGCCCAGCTTTCTCTTGCCTAGCCAGAAGCGAAACAGTGTTGTTGCGACGATATCACAAGACGTTTCCAGCAGGCTCACGTTTTCCGGCGACGGGCTTTATTCGCGCCGGAAGTCGCGCCAACTACGCACCGACGTTACCGGCCAAACTTTCCAGTACGATGCGGTTTCTGAAGCGGCCAATTTTTCTGCTGCGGGAGCATGGCAGTTATCTGATGACTGGTTTTTCGATTTTTCTGGGGCTTATGGCCGAGTCGATACTCGCAACTCTACCAGCGGAGATGCAACTCAGGAACGCTCGTCTAAATCGGACGTATGGAGTTTCGACGCTAAACTTGCTGGCCCGGTGCTAGAACTACCCGCTGGCGAAGCAAAAATCGCGTTGGGGGGACATTATCGCAATGAAGCGCTTGAGTCCACTAACGTGACAGCAGGTTTGGTTGACCGCAACGCAACACGCAATGTATATGCCGTATACGGCGAAGCGTTTATACCACTTATATCACCCGACAACGACATATCCGGCTTGCGACGGCTCGAGCTAAGTTTGTCTGGCCGATATTCGGATTATAGCGATTTCGGTACAACCGTGGACCCCAAAGTCGGTGTCCTCTTATCTCCATTAGAAGGCCTTAACTTCCGGGGCTCTTATAGTACATCTTTCAAGGCACCAGCGCTTGGTCTTGTCGGAGCGCGCGATTTCGGTGCATCACTACTTAGAACTTCATTTTTGTTTCCTATTTTTGGCTTGACGCCCGCTGACCCGTCACTCGCGGATGTCGTGCAATTAACGGTCGGCGGCACCGATAACGAACTTGACCCTGAATCATCTCGGTCGTGGACGGCAGGTGTTGATTTTTCGCGTGATTGGGGTCGGCATGGTTTCTCCGCATCGGCAACTTGGTTTGATATTAACTTCAAGAATCGGCTCGGCAATATACCAATACCTGGGAATGTGATTCATTTTGATGCCATCAACATTGCGTTCGAAGATCCGAGCGCATTTCCAGTCGGCTCATATACGTTTCAGCCATCACCCGAAGAGATCAACAGTGTTCTAGCAAGTTTGGACACACCTCTCGGTAATCCATTCGGATTAAATCCGAGCGATACGTTCTTTATTAGCCGACTTCTTATTTTAACAAACACAAGTCGCACGCTGGTAAGGGGTTTTGACTTCCAATTAGACTACACTTATTCGTTCAAGAACGCCACTTTGGACATCGGCCTAGATGGCACGTATTTGAAAGACTTCAAACAACAAGCGACTTCAAGCAGTCCTATTGTGCAACAAATAAATAGCCTTTTCCAACCTGTTGATCTGAAAATGCGCGGGCGTCTTGGTTATTCAGCAAAGAACTTCTCTACTAGTATCTTTCTAAACTACATAGATAGCTACAAGGTAGATGATACGCCGACTGCGGATTCGATCAAATCTTGGACGACAGTCGATTTGACGATGACATTTGACACCAAGGACAACCTTGGAGGGCAGCTATTCCGTAACACGGCTTTGCGACTGTCAATCAGTAATCTCTTTGATAAAGATCCGCCCCGGATCCCGTTTTTTTCTAATCTTCGAGTGGACGGCTACGACCCTACCAATGCATCCCCGCTTGGCAGATTTGTTTCCCTGGAATTGATCAAACGCTTTTGATTCCGTGGATGCGGCAGCGCTTGTGATAATGCTCTATTAGTTCGAGGAACATTATATGTCGAAATTTCAGTCTCGCTGTAAGCGGTTACCGTTATCTTTTGCAGTGATCGGCTTCATGTTTCTCGTCAATGGAGCCCAAGCCGAGGAGCCCAAGCATCTGGATGTCGATGCCATGCTGAGCATTGGCGTGATGGGCGATTCTGCTACTCTTGGCTGGGGCGGATCTGCGACCAATTTGGCGCACATCTCGCCCGCTGGAGATATGGTTGCGGTTGTGGTGACATCAGGTGACCCGCAGAATGATGCCTTCAAAGGCCAAATCCTCATTTTTAACGTTGCCGCATTGTTGGACGAGACCAGTCTGCCAAGGCCTGAAATTGTGGCCGAGTTTTCATCACGCACCAATTACCAGCCCATTGCTCGACTTGAATGGGTTGACGATAACAGTTTGCAATTTGCGGCAGTTGATCGCGACGCAGCAATGCAATTGTATCGCTTGGACATTGTTACTAGAAAAATCTCACAGCTCACCAATGAAACACGGCCAATAGTCGCTTTCGCAAGTGCTGACGACATCGGAGGCCTGCTAGTAGTTACTGAGGCGGGGCCACCCATTTCCCCTGAGGATAACCCGGAATGCCTGAAGCAGGGATGCCAAGTCACCGCTCGGCGCCTTGCCGACGCCGTAAGTGGTGCTGGAAAGCGCGGTGAGTACCATGGAAATCTGGCCTATTATGATGATGTGGGCAGCAGACGCGAACTGACTTCGCTTTACAGTCTTGACGAGATTAAGCAGTGTGTGCCTAACAATTTCATCCCTGGAGGGCTGTCCCCAAATGGCCAATATGCCTTGTTCTTTTGCACACGCAGCCGCTGGCCGAATTGGTGGTCAGAATATACTGTCAATCCGCGATTTTCGGAAATGATTTCCAGCAGCAATAGCAACTACGCACACCAGTATGTTCTGCTGGATATCGAAGCCAACGAAATTCGCCCGCTCAATTCCGCCCCGTATCTTCGTTTTGCGCCTTATAATGATCCGCTTTGGATCAATGGCGGTAAACGCGTCTTACTGGTCGGTGCTGTAGAACCTTTGGAAGGCAGCAGCGGCTCAGAACGATTGCAGAGAGCAGGCAGATTGGGTGTAGTGTCTGTCAATCCTTCAACTGGAGATACGAAATTCCTTTTCGCCTTGGATCACGAGAAATTTCAGCGCATAGCAAAAGCTCGGTGGAACGAAGAAGAACGTGTCCTGATCATCGACCCCATTGCCTTAGATGGGAATGCTGCGCCTGAGATGGCATGGCACCAGACTGATGAAGTCTGGACAAGGATTAATGAGCCGATGAGCAAAGAGAGCCCCCCTCCGGTCCAACTTCATTTGGTTCAATCGGTAAATGATCGTCCTATTCTGTACGCAACAACGGAGCAGGATAAATTGGGGCGCAAGATTTTCGATCCAAACCCCTGGTTAGACGAGTACCGGCTCGGGTTTGTAGAAGAGATCCAATGGAAAAGTGCTGAAGGGCACAGTTGGGACGGAGAGGTATATTACCCTCCTAACTACTCAAAAGGCCGGAGATATCCGCTTGTCATTCTTACCCATGGCGACAGGTTGGGAAGCTTTTCGCCGAATGGATTTGCTCGGAATTATGCCGCACAACCGCTGGCCGCTAAAGGCATGATTGTGCTTCAGATGAACGATAGAGGCGTTCACGATGTCTTTGTTAGCCCAGCGGAGTGGCCGCGCAGCCGAGAAGGCATAGAAAGTGCTATAGACGAAATGGACCATCGCGGCCTTATTGACCGCGACCGTGTAGGACTGGTGGGTTGGAGCAGGACTTCGTGGTACGTAAATTACATGGCGACCCACTCCGATTATCAGTTAAAGGCCATAATGCAAACGGATGGCGGTGATGTTGGCTGGTGGACTTATATTCAAGCCGGTGTGTTGGATGAACTTGAAGTAGATCTTGGCGCGACGCCTTTCGGGAAAGGGCTTGAACCCATGCTAGAAACTTCGTCGGCCTTCAGTCTGGATCGCTGGCGTGCACCGCTCCTCATGTGGTCTGCTGGGGATGTAATCGATCTATGGGACATTTATGCTGGACTGCGTCGATTGGAGGCTCCCGTAGAATACTGGCACTTCCCTGATGGCACTCACGACATATTCAAGATGTCACACCGTCGCGTCGGGGGTGAACTGATGGTTGATTGGTTTGATTTCTGGTTGAATGGCCATGAGGATCCAAAGCCCGGAAAAGCCGACCAATATTTGCGTTGGCGAAAATTACGTGATCTGGAGGATCGCGTATTATCGACTCCGCGACCACCTCTGTTGGATTGGAGTGCTACCGAAGCGAAGCGCGCGACGAAGTAAGTGGAATTGCTTCAGGCGGTGATAGCCGATTGACAATTGAAGAATACAGAATCTGAATTCTGATCCGAAAATTAAGCCGTTCGTTTAGATCAAGTCTAGGATCGGACACACGGCGCAACTACTCGACTGGTACGGATGACGGTTGAGTTGTCCAATCAGATTCGTGGGATGATGAAGACATTCGGCCTTACTGTCCCAGCCGGTCAGGGCAATGTGTTCGATCAGAATGTCAGTCATCTACTGGACGATCAGGACGAATTGGCAACAATCATTTTACCTGTGCTTGCGGCCTGACGCAGCCGGCAAGGTGATGGCGACACCGTCTTGTGGACAACCATTCGCAACCGCAACTGATTGCTTGCTTGCATCAACGGATTCAGTGTTATTAGTAATAAACATGTTTATTCCTTTGGAGAGTTGTTGTGGAAATGAGCGATGGTGAAAAGTTGATCGCAGTAATGTTGGCCGATTTGCTCCAAGCGCAGGGCGTGAAAGGCGAGCTTGACCCAGAATTCGTGAAGGAAGCCATATTTGGAAACGATCTATGGGCCTTGAAATGGGAATACGGCAGTTTGTTTCACGACGAGGGACCGGACGAAGCAACGGTCCGAGAGACCGCTGATATTTTGACGATGTGTAGCTTTGTCGAATATTCAATAAAGGAACTTAAGCCGGAGGAGCTAGCTCAGATACCACAAGACCAGCGAGAGTTATTTGAAGGGTTCGACGGAAATCACGACGACCACTTTGGTGTTTCGATAATGCTCATCCAGAAAATGAAACGCTGGCCAGAATTCGCCGGTAGAGGATTAAACAGTCACAGTATGGTGTTACCGAATTATCGTCGTATGTATGAGGTCTTCAAAGGCTTCGAAATTAGACACGGTGGTTTCAATTTGGATGAAATCCAAGCTATTCTAGCGGCATAATTGGAGCACGTTCAATGATGAAGGACCAAGAACAACTGATTGCAGAATGGAAAACGCAGTTGGCTTCGGCGAGGAAACAATTAGGCAATTTTGAAAGCGGTAAGATGCGCTGGAAAATCAACGGCGTTGACCGCAGCGATCATCACATTGCGATGTTGAAGAAGGTAATCGAAACTATCGAAAAGATGTTAGACATCTATGCACACTGAGTTTCCAACCAAGGTCTAGCCGTAGACAAAGATCGTATACTGCGAGGAAATGGGAGATAGTTTCCAACCAACGATGATTCAGGCCATTGGGAAGGCACCGGCGATGGTGTGTCTCGCAAGCAAAGGCTCTGAAAGCAGCCCTTCCGATGGTAACCAGCCAGATAAATCGGGAAACAGCGCTTGTTGAAACTCAGCGCCGCCGACGTGCCACAATTATCTGGAACGAAAACCAATGGTGGATAGCTCCAGTAGCCTTTGTAACCGGATTAGGCGGCTTAATCCTGTCGTTTTTTTGATCGATATTCGGCTTGGTGCGTTTGCTACCTAATACCATAATACTCTCATCAACCTTCTTTTACGAAACGATAAATTTAATCGCTTATTGGTAGAGGTTGAACAATTCATGGCGCTTGATTCGGTAGACCAATCACCAATTTACATAAAATTGCTGAGGGACAGTGCACGCGTCTTTGTAACCTTCCGCAAAATCTAAACTACCCTCAGCCGGAAAAAGCGCCTTAAGGAGTTGCAACGCTAAAGACTTTGCCAATCCCGCATCTGGGCTGGTTCATTCGGAATTTATCAAACGTGTTTGCCCAACATCCAGTTCAGCGGCCACCTCAACTTTGTAATTTCAGTTTTGTGATCATTCTTCTTCTCACATCGCGCACAAACCAGCCTTGCCTGTTTCGAGATTTTGAGGCTGAGATGCGACATCGTGGCGCCTCGCGCTTGGCGCGACCGCGCTCTATGATTGGACCAATCACCAAGCCTGGCGCTTTGCGCCGGTCTTGTCCTTGCGGTGACGATCGCTGGCGCTGGCCAGCCCATTGCCTTGCAATGGTCAGTCCATGCGGGCGCCGCGCAGCTGCGCGGCGGCGCTCTATATGGCCTGCCTCGGAAAATCGGAGTGGGCGGCGCTTCCTTCTAGGCCCGCCGCAGCCGGCCGCAACCCCTTCGGGGTCTTCCGCTTTGCTCCAGTCCTCACGGATGCAGCCGCCCGCTTGATGCGGGCCTGCCAGTCGCTTCTGCCGCCTACTCCGCTTTCCCGGGGCAGGCTGTGGTGGTTTTTGGTGAGGTTTGAAAGGTGCGTCATGGGCAAGAAACGGAAATGGAAAGCAAGCAGCGGTCGCAGCAAGGGGCGCGGATCGCTTTATGCCAAGGTCACGGACCAGATTATCGCCGAACTAGAAGCGGGCCGTTTTCCTTGGGTGCAGCTTTGGGATGCCTCAGCCGCCTGTGCAGGTTTGCCGCGCAATGCGGTTTCGGGGCGCAGCTATTCGGGTATCAATATATTGATATTATGGGGCGCGGTCATTAGCCACGGCTATGCCGGTCAGGGCTGGCTGACCTTTCGCCAAGCCAAAGAGGCGGGCGGATGTGTGCGCAAGGGCGAGCATGGCGTGACCGTCTGCTACGCCGACCGCTTCACCCCCGAAGCGGAAAAGGCGCGCGCTGCCCAGAGCGGCGAGACGCCGCAGACCGTTCCCTTCCTCAAACGCTTTACCCTGTTCAATGTTGCGCAATGCGACGGTCTGCCCGACAAACTAACCGTCGAACAACCGCCCTTGCCCGAACACGAGGTCGTCCCAGTGGCGGAACAGCTTATCGCGGCGACCGAGGCTGATTTTCGCATCGGCGGGGCGCGGGCCTTTTATGCGCCATTGCAAGATTACGTGCAGGTGCCGCCGCAGCCCGCTTTCACCGACCAGATCAATTTTTATCGCACCGCCTGCCATGAGCTGGGCCACTGGACGGGCCATCCCTCGCGGCTGGACCGCGACCAGACAGGCCGCTTTGGCACTGCCAGCTATGCTCGCGAGGAACTGGTTGCCGAACTCGCCGCCGCCTATCTGTGCGCCGCGCTCGGCATCGCGCCAACCGTGCGCCATGCCGATTATCTCGGTTCTTGGCTCGACGTGTTGCGCGAAGATAATCGCGCGATCTTTCGCGCCGCTAGCGCCGCCAGCAAGGCCGCTGACTATCTGCTGGCTTTCCAGCAGGGCGCGGAGTTCGGACAGGATATCGCAGCATGAGCGGCGCTCCAAAATTCGCATCCGAACAGACGGAGATAGGCGAGCAGACACTGATACCCGAGGTCCAGCCGATCACGACAGCCGACCGGCTGGCAATGCTCGCCAATGCACCGATGCTACCCACCAAGCGGCAGCGTGATGCCGATCAGGGATTGTTCGACACAAATGCCCGCAACCAGATCGAAATGTTCGACCAGCTTCCGTCCCGAGACGGATGACGCCCGCGCACGTCCTTGCGCGACCACATCAAGGAGAAGACACATGCAACTCAAAAACATCGAACTGGAAAGCCTCACCATATCAACCGCCAATATGCGTCATGCGAAAAAGCCGCCCGATATCAGCGATATATTGCCCTCGGTGCGGGCGCGGGGCGTATTGGTACCTTTGCTGGTGCGGCCCAACGGAAGTGCTGATAGTTTTGAAATAGTCGCCGGACGCCGCCGCTATCATGCCGCCCAAACTGTGGTGGAAGAAGGTGGCAGCAAAGCGCCTTTGCCATGCGCAATTCTAGAGGCAGGCGATGATGCCGCAGCATTGGAAGCCTCGCTGATCGAAAATATCATCCGCGAAAATCCTGGCGAGGTCACCCAATGGGAAACGTTCACGGCGCTAGTCAAAAAGGGCCGTACCCTTGCCGATATTGCCGCGACCTTTGGCATGGGGGAAAGCATGGTCAAGCGTATCTTGGCGCTTGGCAATTTGCTGCCCGCTATTCGCAAGGCCTATGCGGCGGAAGAAATCGATGCATCCACCATCCGGCATCTGACCCTTGCCAGCAAGGCACAGCAAAAGGCGTGGCTGGCTTTGTTCAAGGACGCGGATAGCTATGCCCCGCTTGGGGGACAACTCAAGGCTTGGCTATTTGGCGGGGCGTCGATTTCGATATCTGCCGCCCTGTTCGATATGGCGGAGTTCCAAGGCCAGATCGTCACCGACCTGTTTGCCGAGGACGGTTATTTTGCTGATGCCGACCAGTTTTGGGAAGCGCAGAACGCTGCTATCGAAGCGAAAAAGGCGGAATATCTGGACGGTGGCTGGAGTGATGTTGAGATCATCGCGCCCGACAGCTATTTCCACAATTGGGAATATGACAAGACCACCAAGCGCAAGGGCGGGCGGGTCTATATTGATGTGAACGGTAAAGGCGAGGTCAGTTTCCACGAAGGCTATCTGACCGCCAAGGAAGCGCGGCGGCGCGAGGCGGGGCAAGAGGGCGCGAAGTCGGATACAGTGCAGCGCCCTGAAATCACCGGTCCGATGAATGACTATGTAAATCTGCACCGCCATGCCGCCGTACGCTGCGCGCTGGCGGGCAGTCCCGCTATCGCCTTGCGGGTAATGGTCGCCCACACCATTTGCAGCTCGCCATTATGGAATGTGAAGGTGCAGGACCAGCGCAGCCGCAAGGAGGCGATAACCGAGAGTATCGAAACCAGCCCTGCCGAAACCCGTTTCGACGAACGCCGCCGCACAGTGCTTGCCATGCTCGGTTTCGATGCCGACGAACCCACGGTAACTCTCGGTCATGCACCAGACAAGGGCGTCAGCGGACTATTGCTGCGCCTGCTCGATCTGTCCGATAGCGACGTGATGGATATCTTGGCGGTGGTCATGGCCGAGACGCTGGCGGCGGGCACCGGTCTGATTGAGACCTTGGGCGTCCATCTCGATGTCGAGATGGCCGACTATTGGCAGGCCGACGATGCATTCTTCGATTTGCTGCGCGACCGCGAGATAGTGACCGCGCTGCTTTCCGAGGTCGGCGGGGCAAAGATTGCCGCCGCCAATGCCGGAGAAAAGGCCAAGACGGTGAAGGGTATCATATCCGATCATCTGACCGGCGAAAATGGCCGCACCAAGCATGAGCACTGGGTGCCGCGCTGGATGACCTTTCCGCCATCGGCCTATACCGAGCGCGGCGGTGTCGGAAGTGTCAGCGCTGCCGAGCGGGCCAAATGGCTTCTGGCAGAGGATGAGCCATCCCCCGCCGGTGCAGAGCCGGATGATAAGCTGGCGGCTTGAATAGGGGAAAGGGGGGGTGCCGCCCCTTTTTCGCTGAGCTGAAATTCGGGCCGCGCGGGCTTGGCTGTCGCCAAACCTCGCGCGGCTATCTATTAGCTATTCGCCAAACGGGTTTGCTGGACGCTCTTCACCGAAAGCGAGCCAGAAGAATCGGAGGATCGGCAGCAGTGCAGCACGGTTTATGTGTTCGATCATCAGCGGAGGAAGCGTGACCTCGTCGCGCCAAGCTGGTTCGGAGCCGTGCTCTTCGCTGAGCCGTATCACATAGTCCTTAATCCCGGTCACCGTGACGAAAACCAGCCAAGGCCCCTCCACCGCAAACTGACCAAGTTTTGATGCGCCTGAGATGGCGGCATCCAGCACGCCGTCTTCAAATCTCTTGGGCCAGACCAGCTTGAGTTCGTTCGGCCCCAATTCGTGTACGATCCTGCCTATCGTCCAAACCATGTCGGTCCGGCCCTGACGGTGGGTCATCGCATAGGAACGTACTGCGCCGGTCTCTGTTGGGTTGGTGTGCAGAAGCACACCCTCGATCATGCGGACCGCATCCATATAACCGGACGGCTTGTGCGGGGCGAGCGCGTTTTCTGGAGTCACATCGAGGCTCCGGCTTTCACGAAACAGCCCAACAGGGATGAGTGACAAGACCACTCTTGGTTCCTCGCCCAGCCCGACCGGCAATTCGCGGCGATTTGCCGCCTCCACCGCATCCAGATGAAGAGCCTGCAGACGTTTGGGAAGCGCCTCGCTTCCCGCAAACGCGTCACGCAATTCGTGCGTGTCCATCTCATATTTGCCATTGCTTTTCCGTCCGAAAAAGCGGTGGCTCTTTTTGAAGGTGATACGGTGGGGTGCGATGGTGCTCGCAGGTATCCGGATCAGCATGACGCGGCCCTGGTCGCCGCAATCGACCCAGCGCATCTTTATCCCTGGCAATCTCGGTTCGACTCCATCGATCAGGATATTGTCCCAGCGTAGCAATTCGCTGTCATAGTCATCGACGACAATCCCTTGGATTTGAGCAGCAACGCCTTGCGGCGCATCGATCCCGAAGAGGATATCGCCTCCCTGCGCGTTGGCAAATGAAGTGACGTCAGCAAGAAACTCCTTACGTCCGTTGTCATTCGTTTTGGGCAGCTCGCGTTTGAACTCCACAGTCCGGTTTTCGGCAACCTGGTTTGATATAAGCTGCGCCAGATCATCAAGGCTAATATCTTCAAATTTCCGCGCGATCATTGCACGTCGTCAACTTGTTTGCTGGCATCAGATGAAGACCCGTTTGATGAATGGCCTGCTGGTTTGATTAGCTGGTCGAAAACGCCCGCTAGCCGCCTACCGGCATGCTCATGCGTCTTGCAAGCTTCCTCCTTACTGCGTCCATATCCTGAGATAGCGATGTGGAGGCAATACCTGCCTTTCTCACCGAAAAAATGCTTCATCTCTTCGATCCCGAGTTCAAGTTTGGCCCAGTTTCGCTCATCAAGTTCGGATCGCTGGGCCAGCAATATTGCTAGATCAATCATATCCTGCTCACCTTGCCGTTCATCGTCTCGGTATGTCACTTCGAGATACGAATTCAGATAGCAGGTGGCATCGCCCTTTGGCGGGTCCAGCATATTCAGATTGCGTTCGCAGCCAAGCGACATAAACGATGAGCCTTTAGCGTTGACCGCCCGCAGCATCGCTTGAAGGCCGGGAACATCTTGGGCTTCGAATACTGCTTCGGCACCGTCAGGATCATCCCGAAAATCCATGAAGCCGCGGTTGGGGCGATCCGGTGTTTCAGGTCGATCCATTGAAGGGTATGGCACAGGAGGTCCCCCATCGGAACTGCGATATATGATTACGCAAGGATATTGGTGTAGAATTTTGTCTTCCATACCTGATACTAACCTATTCATTCGCAACAGGGAATTCGCTTTTACCTAGCGACATATGGGCTGCGTAAGCTTGCTGGTAAAAATTCTTGAGAGGATGCGGCGACATCAATGCTAATTCGGCTTCCGGTTGTTTTCGATAAATTCGAAAATGTCATGGATTTCCCACAATGTGTCCTTGTCTCCAAGCCGGTCCGCCTGCTCGTCGAGAGCGCTCTTCATGTCCGCTTTGTGGTTCTGCGACGAGCCTTCACGGATCATACCATCGAGCAGGCGCGGATGCCTGAAAGCGATTTTCCGTCGCTTGCTGTCCATATTGTCGGAGTGCGTTGTTCGCTCCACGATCGCTAGAAATGATTTGTCGCCGACATTGCATCCGATCGAAAAGAGCATGGCCCGGATCGGATCATCTTCCTCAATCGGCTCATAGTGGATTTCGAGTGATGTGCTTTCAATCAGCTTGCTGAATGTTTCCAGCTGCGCATAGCTTTCGATGATTTCGTTGAATGAAAACAGCGCATCGTTAGCACCATCAATCGTTTCGATTTTTCTCAACGTAGTCATCAACGGAAGCACCGGCGAGCAATCCCATGACGGTTTTGCATCAAATTCCAAATGTCCCATCGGAATTTTCTGGCCGTCATGGACAAGCTGCATACCCACCTTGCCATGCTTGCCCCACGCGAAAATTTGCAAATATTCGTACAGCGCTCGAAGCGATTTTTTCTCCGCAAAATCCAGACTGGCAGTTGAACGGTGCGACTTTGTGCCGCCGATAATGCGAAGCGGACCGGCCTCGACCCTCCATCTATTTTCGCCGGAATGGGAAGGCGGGAGTGGCAGTCCAAACAGTTCTCCTTCGAGAACCAGTTCGGTCGTCGGTGATCCGCCTTGGAGCCTGAGCTGACACGGTCCAGCGGAAGTGTCGACGGAGACAACTCCGCCCAAGAATTTCTCGGGTTGCATGGGCAAGGGGATGCCAAAGCGCTTCGAGGTGATCTCCATGGAGTTGACTGGCAGTTCCTTTTTGAGACCGATCTGCCAATCCTCAAGATCCTTCACATCAGCCGTAATAGAAAACTGCATTTCGCCGAACTCATTTCCGAATCCAACCGTGGTCGAGAGCTTGGTTTTTTCCTCGGAATAATTCTTGCCCTGCTTGCGAATGACAGACTGCATCCACTCACAAAGATCGTCCGTATGTTCGTCTTCCGGACGAAAACTGAAACTGATATAGCGACGGTTCAGCGTAAAGTTGCCCTTGCTTTCTGCCTCCCGGACCCGCTTCAAACTGCGCGTGATCTCTGGTTCCCAGAAGTGCTTTGCGTAAAATCGAACACTGTCGGTTTGCGCATCTTTAATGACGAGGACCAAAAAATGCGGCTGCGAGGACAAGCTGGCCTGCAGCGCGTTTGATAGCTTCAATTTGGCGACGAGCGGCGTTTTGAGTTTAGATTTGACTTGGACAAAGGCTTCGGGCGGCGCTGTTCGCATGTCCGCCGGGAGGCCAGGCCTATCGTCCGATGGAAACTGCAAATGAAAGTCCCAGCCGCATTCGTCTTCCAGGGATGGATTGCACACCACGCCGGCTTTGGAGCAAGCAGATGCGAAATAATGTTCGGCAAATTGCGGTAATCTCTTGATAGTCATCGCTATTACTTATCTGACATCAGCGTGATGGATGCAACGCGAACCTGCGTAGATGTTTCAATAGGCGTGGAGCTTAATTTGTGGGTCGCCGGCATCTGATCTCAGGCTCTAATCGAAACGTCTATCGCCGCGAATTGCAACATTGAGGCGGCTCCACGCACCGATCAGCAACTGTCTCTAATACTCTTAATCGTCCATTTCGCGTGGGTGATGTCTTGTCCTGACCAGCGCGTTCGACGGCAAAACCTGCACAGCCATACTTATTTCCCCGCCGGGCTTCGCCCCGCTCCTCGCGCAGCAAATAAGCATGTCCTGCAGGTGCTTCACTGCGTTGCGCCCTTCGGTTCGCCGCCAACCTGATGCGCTGGTCTTCGACACATCACTCCCGAGCGAATGGTCGCTGGGGAGAATTTAAGGAGACAGAAAATGCCTGCAATCGGTTATGTAACCCGCAATTCCAAAGGTGGATTTAGCGGCAATCTCAAAACGCTTTCGATCCAAGCCAATGTCGAAATCGTTCCCAACGATGGCAAAACCAGCGAGAGTCAGCCCGACTACCGGGTCACTTCCGACGGCGTTGAAATCGGCGCTGGCTGGACCCGGACCGGCGAAACATCCCGCAAGGATTACGTGTCGCTGAGCCTTTCCGCTCCCGAATTTGGACCGCGCAAGCTCTACGCCAATCTTGGCCGCGCCGCTGGCCATGACGATGACGAGACCTACGCCGTCATCTGGAATCCGGCGGACTGATCGTGCCATTGGCCCCGCTGCGGCGGGGCCAATGCTCATATCTTAGCACCTCACAGCAGGGTCGAAAACACCGCATGGTGATTTCGACCCTGCTGCTTTTGTGCTTGGCGCGTCATCCTGGTTGTAACGGACGGCAGCTCAAAGCTGTCCGCAGCAATGAGGACAATATGGACAAGAATGACGCGATCAAACGGGCGAGTCAGGCCAAGAAGGGTAGCCCCTTTCTCAATACCGAACAGGCCGCTTTCTATCTCGGCTTGTGCCCCAGAAAGCTGCAATCGATGCGCAGCGAAGGCACTGGTCCGCGCTTTAGGCGGCACAGCCGCTATGTCCGTTATCATATTGACGATCTCGATAGCTGGTCGCGAGACACCACCAAAGGCGAGACCGGCGATGCGTAAATCGCGCAAGCCATTGCCTCTGCGCGAATGGCAGAAAGCGCAGCGAATTAGAGCAGAACGGCGCAAGCGATTGCCGCGTTGGATGGTCGCTATGGGTATCGGGAGCGCGGTCCTTATGGCCACAATTGCACTCCCGCCGCGGCCATTGTTCGTTTGGAATGCGAGTGCCAGCACGCCCATTGGACTCTACTATATCGGCTCCAGGGCTGCGCTAAAACGCGGCGATCCGGTCGCTGTCTGGCTACCAGAACTGATGCGCCGGTTTGCCGCTGAACGGCGCTATTTGCCGCGCAATATACCCGCGCTCAAACGCGTTGCGGCGATCAACGGTGACACTGTCTGTGCAGCAGGAAAGCATGTTTATGTGGAGGGAAAGTTGACCGCCGAGCGGCAGTCAGTCGATACCAAAGGCCGCGCCATGCCCTTGTGGGAAGGATGTAAGACCCTGGGTCAGGGCGAGCTATTTTTGCTCAATAGCGACGCCAAAAACTCGTTCGATGGCCGCTATATCGGCATCACCAAAGCATCCGATGTTATCGGAAAAGTGACCTTTCTATGCGCCGGTTGAATGTCACGCTCGCGATTATATCGCTTGCGGTTGCATCACCAGCAGCAGCCAATTCCGTTGACCACTGGCAGCCCCACATCACCGAAGCCTCGCTGCGCTTTAGTATTCCGGAAAGCTGGATAAAGCGCGTGATGCGCGCCGAAAGTGGTGGGAAAACCAAGCTCAATGGACGGCCAATTCGTTCGTATGCGGGCGCTATGGGGCTGATGCAGGTCATGCCTGCAACCTGGGCAGAGCTCACCAAAGCGCATCACCTGGGTCATAATCCCGATGAACCGCGCGCCAATATATTGGCCGGGACCGCCTATTTGCGCGATATGTATGACCGCTTTGGATATCCCGGTTTGTTTGCCGCCTATAATGCGGGACCGAGAAGATACCTCGCCTATTTGCAGGGTCGTCGAGGCTTGCCTGCGGAGACTATTGCCTATGTGCGCACCGTCACCGGGGTGCCAGTTTATGCGCACTCAGTTGCATCGCAGGCGCGTACAAAGGTGGCCGCGAGGCCGCTAGACACGATCTTCTATAGCACGCAATCCGCCTCTCAGATTCGTGTCTTTGGTGCTCCAACTCAGCCGGAGGGTGGCTTATTCGTGATCCGCAAGAACGACCAATGAGCGGTTCGTGGTCCGGGCATGGCCCTTGGCGGTCTGGGTGTGCGGAACGGGGATATTGGAATGGGGAGATAAGAAAGGAGGAAGGCAAGATAAAAGCACTATCTCGCAAGGCGAGCTATGTGATTGTCTGCACATCCTTTTTTAGAGAGACTCCGGTCGTATCGTTGCCGAATAGAGAGATTCTTGGACAAGAACTCCAGCTTTCCTGTGGCTTTACGCTATCTCGCTGCTTGTTACGCTGCCAATTTATCCCAGAATTGGCGTATCCGGTATGAACGACGACGAGTTCAAACCCAGGCTTGGGCGCATGCGCAGCAAAGGCGGCAAGAAAGCCAAACGCTTCTTGCATAAGGTGCTGGCATCTTCGGCCCTAGCGGGCGGTATCAAGGGGTCTGGCAGCAAGTCCGGATTTACCGGCGCACGCATCGGTCGCGGTGCGGGGATTGGCCGGGTGCTTGGTTCGCGCGATCGCCATTCGGGCATGCGCGTACGGCGTGCCATCATCAAATCCCGCTATGTGAAACTGGCTGGCAAAGGACGAGCGGCGGCGCAGGCCCATTTGCTCTACATTGAGCGCGACGGCGTCACCCGTGAAGGCGAACCGGGCGAGCTCTATGCTGCGGAAAGCGATCATGCCGACGGCAAAGAGTTTCTGCATCGCGGCCAGGAAGACCGCCACCAGTTCCGGTTTATCGTGTCGGCTGAGGATGGCGCGCACTATGATGATCTCAAACCACTCACGCGGCGGTTCATGGCGCAGATAGAGTCCGACCTTAGCACCCAACTCGATTGGGTGGCGGTTGATCATTTTAACACAGGACATCCGCACACCCATATCCTGCTGCGCGGCGTCGATGACCGGGGCAAGGATCTGATCATTGCACGCGATTATCTGAGCAATGGCATGCGGGAGCGATTGTCCGAATTGGTCACGCTGGACCTGGGACCGCGCAGCGATCTCGAAATAGATCAGCGACTGCGACATGATGTTGGGGAAGAGCGTCTGACGAGCATCGATCACCGGCTTATTCGAGAGATGGATGAAGAGCGCGTCGTCACTGCCACGGTCCGCGATCCCTTGCAGCAATCCTTGCGGGTCAGACGGTTGCAGAAGCTCAAATCTCTGGGCCTAGCCGAGCCGATAGGCAAGGGTCGTTGGCAACTGGAAAAAGGCTTCAAGAACACGCTGCGTCAAATGGGTGAGCGGGGCGATATCATCCGGACGATGCAGCGCGACCTGTCCGCGAAAAATTTGAAACGCGCGCGGGCGAACCAGATTATCCATGATGGGAAGTCACCACCCACCGATCTTATTATTGGTCGTATCGTCAAGCGCGGGTTGTCTGATGAGGTAAATGACCGGCATTACGTAATTGTCGACGCCATTGACGGGCAGAGCCACTATGTCGAGATTGGCAAAGGCGCGGGACATGAATCAATTCCCGGCGATGCGATCATAAAGGTGGCGCCCAGACAATCTGATATCCGCAAAGTCGATCAAACCATTGTCGATGTGGCCGCGCAAAATGAGGGCTGTTACGATATTGATGCGCATCTAAGGTTTGATACCAACGCTTCCGAACAATTTGCGCAAACACATGTCCGCCGCCTCGAAGCCATGCGGCGGCTAATGGGCGGCGTGGAGCGCGAGGCCGATGGCCGCTGGATCATTACGTCTGATCATCTCGATAAGGCGTCCGCCTATGCCGTTCATCAGGTCCGCGACAAGCCGGTGACCATCGACACCTTGTCACCTGTTCCGCTCAATCACCTGACCGATATGGACGCGGCGACCTGGCT
Source organism: Sphingopyxis sp. (assembly GCA_002733865.1). Taxonomy (GTDB): domain Bacteria; phylum Pseudomonadota; class Alphaproteobacteria; order Sphingomonadales; family Sphingomonadaceae; genus Parasphingorhabdus. The sequence goes on along the minus strand of NVXM01000007.1, from coordinate 23,443 downwards.
GGATCATAAGCTTGTCGCAAAGACACCTGAAACTGTTCGAGACACTGGCTTTGGCAGAGAGGTTCGTGCAGCTCTCAACAAGCGCCGACAGTGGTTGGTTAAGCAAGGTCTGGCAAATGAACAGGGCGGTTCTATAAGCTATGACAAGAGCATGATCGCAAACTTGCAGCGGCGGGAATTGCTTCGGATTGCGCGGCAGTTTTCCAATGAGAGTGGGTTGGCTTTTCGGGAGGCAAAGCAGGGCGAACATATTGAAGGTGTTTTGAAACGGCACGTCAATTTAGTCAGCGGTAAGTTTGCAATAATTGAACAGTCGCGAGAGTTTACGTTGGTACCCTGGCGACCTATGTTAGAGAAACATATGAGGAAGCAACTGTCTGGGGTTATGCGCAACAGCGGTATCAGTTGGACCTTAGGTAGGAAGAAATCGGCACCAACAATATCTTAAACAGTTGAGGTAAGGTAAGTCTGCACCTCTCTGTCGTTGTAACTGTTGTGTAGCCGTGCAGATAATAATAGTTATGTCAAATTGGGGGCGGTTTCTGCTATGTTTTCAGCAAGCAGCATTTGCGCGGATGCTATGTGAAGAAATGCTTCTGAATCGCTTCTATGTATCCAACATGTCCCACTCGTCACCGAGCATCCAGCGGATGGTGGACAGCTTTCCGCTGAGCATCCCCCACTCGAAATCGCTCCACGGTCCGAGATTGTCCTTCCCCAGTCGTTCTTCGGTTCGCTTCATAGCAGCGAGCATTCCTTCCCAAATCGTATCGACCATTAGACCTTGGCGTTCTTCAGGTGATGCCTTTTCCCATTCCTCTCTTGAAACTAGCTTTTCGGCTCCGCTTTCGACGCGACTGATGATGCCCCACTTGCGATTGTACCAGATTTGTTGGGTCAATTTATCTTCAGCTTCCAGCAGTTCAGATAGCTCCCGGGGCTCTTGGCTATACTCGCGGTCAAACTTGATCTCTTCGATCAGATCGCTTGCGAACTCGTTCAGCAGCGCACCCAGGTTCGTCGAGTATCGTGAGTGCACCCCGTCAAACAGGGTCGCTAAGTCCGGATGTGGTAGGCGTGTGTCTGCTCCCTTCTGACTAAAATCGTGAATGTTATGGGTCACAAACGCAAAGGCATCGTCACCCTCACGCTCAGCCAACGCATCGATATAGGTTTCGATGATGATCGCATCCCCTATGCCGTTCATCTGTCGATGGAAGGGTGCGGCCTTGGTGATTGCTCGATCAGCAGCACGTGCCTTGATGTTGTCGCTGACCGGCACAGGCTTGGTCGTGGCGAACAGTTTTTCAATGAGTTCCACAGCCTCGTTCACCGCCTCGCCGCCGGTCGCGATACGGTGACCAACCTCGTTAAGCTGCTTGAGAGTCGCTTCTCGCCCCTCTTCTGGCGCAAATTGCACAATTGCCTCTTTAACCCGTTTGAAATGGCTCGAGAGGCTGGCTCTGCTCGCTGCCATCACTCGATCTCGATTCCGCGCGAACTCATCAACGATAACTTGCGGCAGGATGAGTGTTACTTCGTCCGTCTCGGTCATTGCGAACAGCGCATCGAGTAAAGGGAGGTGTCGGGGATCCTTTGTCAGATCGAGCCAGACCGAAGTGTCGATTAATAGATTCAAGGTCATTTGCGCCTATACTTTATTGAATGGTTTCTATTGCCAGCAAACACGTCAGCTCCATACGCTCTTTGCACTTGCGCTAAATGCTCGATCCATGGCGTTGTCATCATGTAAGTCATGCTGTCGAGCGGCAGTAAAAAGCACATTTCTCAACGCAGGATCGACATTAGTAAGTCTTTGATTTTGGATGAGTAGATTTCATCGTCCAAACTCTTACCCAACGTTGCATGGATCACTTCCTCGATGAAACGAGCGAGCATTACTTCGAGTTCACCGCCGCGGTTCTGATCCCCCACGAGCATTGTCATCGCATCTGATCTGGCAAAAACAACAATCGGTACTTCTTCATTTTCTTTAGGGGTTATGCGGCCAGTCGCGACTGGTGTGTCTATAAGTCCATCCTCAAAGAAAGTGGCCAAGGAACCAGACTCTGCAGCCTGTGCGAAGACGGTTACATCAAGCGCTACCCCATCCGCCAAACCATCTGCAAAAAGGATGCTAGCCAGTTCATCACCAAATGCGTCAAGAAAGGAACCTATAAATAGCGCAACGAAGATAGCTTCCGGGCGCTGTGCCTCAGTACGTACGGTAAATAGGACCTTACGGTCAGTGCCGATACGGATAATCAGATCAAGGTCGGTTCCTGGCCTGTGTCGAATAGTGATGCCATCCGCTTGACCAATACAAAGCCCGGCTAGAGTGAGTAATTCCTGATTTGTGAACTCTCGGTGTGGGCTAAAGCCCAGTATTGATAACAGCAGGAGTGATCCTATCCTCTCGCGGCTGATTAGTTGCTGATCTCGTTCAACAGCTAACAAGCAGCGGACCAAACAGTGGAACCACCAATCATCATCATGTATTGGAAGAAAGTTGCGGGTTAGTACGCCGAGCACACTGGGCGCGACTGCGCGGGGACAACTATCAAGTGCTGAGATGACCGCGGCGACCCATGCCGCGCTGAGCCCGATTTCCCGTGTGTCGACATTCGAGCCAAATGCCCTTGCGATCAATGCTGGTGCGTCTTGCTGATTGCCAAGTAAGGCGGTGAAGAAGCGTAGTAGGCGTTCGACTTCACCTTCGTCATTGGCCTTCAGGTAAAGAGAGATGGAGTCTGCATAGTCAATCAGCGCCTCATGGTCTCTGTCCAAAATGCGTCGAGAATCCCCTCGCTCTTCCAAAGCATAGGCCTGTTCGCTCCAAGCGAAGCTATTGGAAAGAATTGCAGCGGCGTGCGTTGCATATTGTTCCGCTCGCTCGGCGTGTTCGCGGCGCTTGGAACCAGATGCAATTTCTGCGGCAGTATTTTCTGTGAGGGCCAGAAGACGAGAGCTTCGCCCTTCGATATCAGGGCGGCCTATCGACTGAGCCTTTTGACCGCCGCTGGAGTAGGCAGTGATAGCATCCTCCAGACTGCCTGCTTCTCGCAGTACATTGCCGAGCACGACGAGGTTAATCGCTACCAGATATTGATCTCCTAAGCCTTCGCCGATCTCGATGGCTTCCCGCGCCATCGCCTCGGCCTCGGTAAAGCGTTTTTCGCGTCGCAATCGCGGAACCAGTAAGTTGCAAAGCCATGCGCGATATCTAGGACCGGATACCTCACTTTCACCGAGTTCAACTCTCAATCGTTCGGACTCTGCGAGACCGTCTGGGTTTACTGCCAGTGCGATAATCAGGTTACGGGTCGCCACTTCTGCGCCATATTCATCATCAAGTGCTGTGAACACTTTCAGGGCCTGCCGGAAAAGCGGGATAGCGGCATTTGTTTCGTTCACACCGAGAAACGAAACTCCCTCTTCGAGCAATAGTTTGCCTTGTTCTACCTGCCGACTATCTTGCTCGGCAGCTTTCCGTAATTCCTGCACGTTTTCCAGCGCCTCTTGGGAGGATGAGCGCCGTAGAGAAATGCAGGCTTGAAGGATTTTGATAGATCTCTGGGCCTCCACATCGCCCATTTCCTCAGCGATAGAGAGCGCTTCGCCCAAGAGTGACGGTGCCTCGTCAGGCTTGCCATGGTTTGCCCTCACATCAGCAAGCGAGAGCAGCATAGACAGCAGGGGCCCATGTTCTGCTCGGCTACGATAATAGTCTGTCAGATACTCCAGTGCGTCGACAAGATGCCGCGTCGAACCACTGAACACTGCTTCCCGAACTGCGCGATTTGCCAGTTGTTCTGTGAGTGCAGAACTCTCGTCTCGGTGGAGTGAGAACGCTGCCCACGCTCTATTCGTCTGGGCGAGGCGCTTAGAAAGACGGTTTATCAATAGTGCTTGAAGTTGCGGACGCGCGCCAATTATCTCGGTTAATTCTTCTCGAAATAGATCATGAACAAAGGTATAGCCGGCAGGCGTCTCCATAATGAGATCATCAAGGCTTTCCAGGCGATCGGTTAGCTCCATTGCCGAGCCGACTGTTTGCCCAAGTAAGTTCTGCAGATCTTCCAATCCCAGCGGAGCCGGTGACAACGCAAGATAGCCAATCGCTTCACGCGATCCCGCGTCGAGCTCGTCGAACCTCTGGGATGGAGACTTCGGTTGAGCGGTTCGACGTAAACTCACAGGTAGATCACCTGCTTGAGCACTTGGTACTTGCACTCCGGCAATTGCGCGCAAAGCCGTCAGCTCCGGCTCCGAGAATCCGGGCACTTCAAAGTGTTCGCCCGGCAATGCTGCTGAGGCCTGCCTGCCGATTATGACGACTGATCCCGTTCCACTTGTCGCAAGGCATTCGTTTAGCACTGACCAGACCGCATCAAGATCGTCGGGGTCATCCAGAACGAGCGGCCAGTTTTGTCCGTCTTTCCATCTTGATAGGAGTAGAGAACGCGCGTCTTCGAAAACAGGAATCGCAAGCTCGGCTTCGTCTGCCACACATAGTGTGCGGGCGATTGCAAGCAGAGCAGAGCGAGGGTCCAATCCACGCGCGCTGACATAAGCGGCTTTTCGTTCGTCTGCCCATTCTGCCGCTAACGCAGTCTTGCCAGCACCAGCATTTCCTGTGATCCAGACGATGCGTGCCAAAGAAGTGGCCCGCGTAAGGCCTCCCAGAAGAGCCGTTCTGCGCACTCGAAGCGGGCTTCCCTTGTAGATTGATTCTATGACCGACGCTGCCGAGCTTGCTCGTAAGGTCTGAGCTTGAGCATGTGTGACCCTGTCTGTGACAAGGGCCGTCAGATCATCTCGAATCCGTTCTTCAAGATCTTCGCCGTCATCGAAGAAGTAGAGCACATTCGGCCCTGACTTCATTTCATCCAACATTCCGTTGAGTTGAGCATCGCGATCGGGAGCCGTTTTTAAAACATAGGCAAGAAACTCTTTGCCGAGCCGGTGTGTCTCGCGGTACTCATCCTCTACTCCGGATATCGTCATGCCTTTCTCGGTATCGATCCACCCGTATGAGCTGCGGTAGATTCCGATGACGATATGAGAGTCGCTTAGTTTCCGTAGGTAGAAGTCTCTGGGGGGTTCAGCGCGGGCGCCTTCTCTCTCAAATTGGACCGGCTCGAAGTTGAGGCCACTAATAGCCTGGCGCGCGGCTTCGCGCTCGGTTGCGCATTCTCCGATGGTAGAACTGATGAAGACTTTGAGTCGATCTGGGACCGCTATTCGCGGCAGGGTGTCAGGCATAACCGAGTTCCTGAATACGTGTATTCAAGCCCTTCAAATCAGGTGGCGGCTCTCGATCCTGTTCGACGCGGCGTAAAAGGAATGCGGCATCAAGTGAGATTTGACCTAGAACAGAATCTTCCGGGAGTTTGGTGGGGTCCAATGGCGTAGATGCAGGCTCGACTATTTCATTGCGCAGCTGGTCGATCATAGCCAGGCGCTTTGATTTGCTGCTTGGTTGATACGCCAGATGGTCGATCAGGCGAAGGTTGCAAACGGCTTGTTCGACTTGCCATGCCGCGCAGCCATGGCTAGCGCCAGATGCGATCAAAGCCTTCATGCTCCCGTGATGGCGGAGTGAATGCATAGTCTTTGGCATGGCCGCGAAAAGGCGCCGTTCCCGGGTTTGCATCATTGAGACTGGATCGGAAGCGGGCTCAGGCGGTAGTCCGCGCTCAGACTTGGACGGAATTTCAGAATCTAACAGAATCATTGAGTTTTTTGGGCGGTCCTCTGGCTTAGTATAGACGTTGATGCCTGGCAGAAGGATGGCTTTGTCGAACGAGGGCTCAAACCCGGCCATGTCAAGACCGCTGGCACTGCCACTTACGTTGGGAGGTGTCGCGGCAACCGTTAGCCAAACGGGCGCGATCGGTTGCCGAGAGTAGTGCGCCAAACCCGCTAGAAATGGGTGTCGCGAATCGAGTTTCTTGACAACACTGATCGTGAAAACAAGCGAACGGTCTGATGAGTCTATTCCACTTAACCGCCAGCGTAAGAGACTTGGTTGCTGAGAGATTGAAATGACATAGCCTGGATCGTCGAAGAGGATCTCAACTGCGATGCTGTTCGGCCCCGTTAGATCGACCCATTTGTGCATCAGCGCGAGGGCTGATTGCATTCCGTCAATATTTTCTCCCACGAGTGCGATGAAGGGAGGTCCGTCTTGCGACACCAAACCATAACCGCAGCCATTGAACCCACCGGTCCTGATCCTGCGGACTAACTCATCATTTGCAGCAACGAGTCCTAGTGATGGCCACCCCCAATCATAGCCGCCATCGTCATGCAGCAGTTCACGGCGAGCTTCGGCTTGGGTGTTATCAAGCTTTTTCTGCCGCTTCTTCTTTCGGTTTTGTTTCTTCTTGGCGGCCATGATTAGCAATGCTCTTTAGAATTCTACGATATTGGGTTCATACTAGCTCTTAATACCCAGTTCTTGTAAACTGTTATGAGAGAAACAGTCTATCCGAATATGGTCTGCCAGCGTAGTGGAAAATCGTGCTGCATCAAAAGCATGATAATTAAACAAGCAGGGCAGCACATCTGATTGGCGGTCTAAAACTGGATGATTGAGTGAGGGCCTGTCGGATTGCCGCAAAGTCTCTTATTCGCTGCGCAGTAAATATTGACATTTTTCCGTTATTCAGTATATCGCCTATATTCACTGTGCAGGAAATTATGCTCGATAGCTATGATACAGAAATAGACTTGCTTGAGAATTTCGTGGAAGCCATCCATGAAATCCCCAATGCTCGTACTAAAATCAAGGGCAGAGAGATAGCGACCAGCGAGCGCGGCACTATCGATGCGGTTGTAGAGTTATATCTAGCCAGCGAGAAACATACGCTGCTTATCGAAGCAAAAAGATCGGTTTTTCCGCGCGATGTGCGGCAAGCTATCTGGCAGATGAATTCATACAAATCTGGCTCAAACAGTTCTCAAATCAAGAATGCCCACATGATCCTGATCGCTGAAGCTATTTCGCCGGGCGCCAGAGAGATATTGAGACAAGAAGAAATCGGTTATTATGACCGCGGTGGCAGCTTGTTTTTGCCGATGGGCGGCGCCTTTATATACATCGACAAGCCAGCACCGCGCCCGATGAAAAAGGAATATGTGTCCGTCTTCAAAGGCGCGCGATCGCGCGTCCTCAAGTCCCTGTTTTCGATGGAAAGGGAATGGACGAATGTGAAAGAAATCACGCAGATAGCGAGAGTTTCGCAGGCAACGGTCTCCCAGACGCTCCAAGAGCTTGAACGAAGGGAATGGGTTGAAGTGAGGGGTGGGGGCCCTGCAAAACTGCGGCGATTGGAACAACCGGGTGAGATACTCGATGCCTGGGTAGGGTTTCTCGAAGATCAGAAACCGCCAGAAATGCGGCGCTTCTATATTCCGCACCAGGACGCGGATCATTTTGTGTTCAACATTCAACTAACGCTCAAGGAACATGGCATTTTGAATGCCTACACAGGGTTGGTAGGCGCGCAGGCCTATAGTCCGTATCTCACCAAGATATCTCAGCTCCACTGCCGCCTTTGCTCGAACAAACAGGAATATAAAGCCCTTACGGAATTGGATGCCAAATCGGTCACAGAAGGCTGGAATTTCGCCATCATAGACGTTCCAGCGAATGACTTTATCGGTACCGAGCAAATAAACAATTTGCAGGTCTGCAGCCCATTACAAATCTATCTGGATCTTGTGCATGAGAGCGGTAGGGCAAAAGAGATAGCGCAGCACCTTCGTAGTGAGAGGTTGCAATTCTGATGGTAAAACCGGCGCATATTGATGGCTATGATCCCGACGTCACGGAAGCGTGCGAACGTGTGCTGGTGTCGCTTATTCGCGGGCTTGGTCCCTACAAGGAATCAATTTTTCTGATCGGCGGACTGGTGCCGCGCTATCTTGTTAAAGATAGGCCGCCCAAAGTACCAGCACATGCCGGGACAGCCGATGTTGATGTGGTTGTTGCATTGCCGATTTTGACTGAGGCGGAAGCCTACAGCACACTCGAAGAAAACCTGACTCGATTGGGATTTTCGCGCGAGAAAAATGCCGAAGGCATAAAAACTTCGTGGCGTTGGCGAAACACGCTCGAAAATGGGATTGTAGTAATACTGGAATTTCTGACGGAAGCAGAGGAGGGGGCTGGTGTTACGGCCAAGCCGCTTCCCACAAAAGGAAAAGTCTCCGCTTTACATATCCCATATGTTTCCATGGTGCATGATTTGCATGATACTGTTGAAGTTGAAGCGGAATTGCTAGGCAATGGGGGAAAAACCACTGAAACCGTGCATCACGCCGACTTGGCGTCCTTCGTTTGCCTCAAGGCCTTTGCTTTTGATGATCGCAATGAACCCAAGGATGCGCATGATCTTGTCTATTGTCTTGAATATGGCGCGACCGAGGATGGCGAATTGCAAAAGCGATTTGCCGATGCGCTATCTGGCAAACATGGCGAGCATGTTACGAAAGCCCTGTTGATCCTCAAAAAGCGCTTTTGCACGGATGAAAGAACAGAGGGCTACAAGAAGGATGGGCCTGTTGCCGTGTCGAAATTTGAAGCTTCTGCTGGCGACAATGTAGACCTGCTCATTTTACGGCAACGCGTTGTGAGTGATGTTGTTACCGGGCTGATTGAACCGCTGGGCATTGGCAATTGATGGTAGCGGATCTGTTCTATGCCCTTTGAGATTGATCATATCGCGAGGGACAATGCGCTGCATCGGTGGAGGCTGCCAGAATGCCTCCATGTGCCCACAGGCGCTACCGATGAAAACGCAATTTCTAGGTATATTGGAGAAATTGTCGCTGTCGTTTCGTGCCGAACCGCAAATAAGGCGCTCTTAGTCAGATGTAAGCCTTCAGCTCCGCCAGATACAGCTCTTCCGATCTGGGCTTTGGAGAATTCGAAAACGCTCCATTACCCTATACAACTATGGGTTCATATAAATTATACAGGCTATCGGTTTGCTTATAAAAGGGCGTTTCCCGATGATGATATTTCAGGAAAGATTATAAGCCATTCTATGAATCGCCGGTTTGGCCGTCTGACCGGTTTCCAATATGTGAGAATTACTCCGGTCTCACGAGCATCAAATTCTAGCAGTGGTACGCGAGAAGATTGGGCAATGAGCCTTTATGATCCTTCTAAGCAGACACAGGAAGAAATGCGCCGCGGTGCGGCTATTCGTTACGGTGATTTGGCCGATCTTATGTTGATGATGGACATAAAACTCGGCGGCGGGATTATGGATGTTGTTAATGAAGGCCAAAAACTTGTGGAACCACGTCGGCTCACGGGAACGGAACCAATATTGGTCGTTTGATCAACTCATTTCCCTTTTTGGTCTAATTTCGCAACCACAGTTCTGCGGTTCTAGTCGAAATCTGGCATACCATTATAGTTAGGATCAAGCGCCGTGTTTAGTCGATCAGCAAGCCTAATTGCAGCCTGCATTAGTCTCGTCTCAACGACTGGCGCAAACTTGCTTATGTAGGCGTCGTCGATCTGTACCTTTTTGTTATGCGCATAGAGGAGCCGATCATATTCCTGGCGCTCTGCTAAAGGTGCTTTCCGAGATGGTTTGCGCATGCCCAAGGCAGGGCGCTTAGTCACGCCAGTGTCATAACTACAATTCTCGTTTTCCATGATACAATATTTGACGTCTGGCATGCGTGTGATCTGGTATGACTCCATAGCCCACTCGTGTGGTCCTGTTTCTAGCCATGGCTTCGCTAGAGTTTGCAGTTGCTCAATGGAGTAGCGGCTTTCGATGTCATCCACATATCGATATACTTTCGATGAAAAGCGCTTTTCACGATTTAGTTGAGCAAAATCGGCCACTCTCACGCGGAACAAGCCGCGTTCCAGAATACAGGTATCCCAAACTGCATGAAGGTTCTTCGCTGAGCACCTGCCTTCTTTAAGCTTGCTGATATGATTGCCGCCTTGATCATCCTTGAATGATACATGCAGGGGTTGGTGGAGATCTCCAATCCAGTGGCCAAGCATCACTAGAGCATCAGCGCGAGTTGAATCATCCAATGAGGTGTCCCGCAAAACCGCAAATTCCTCACTTATTCCACGCAAGATGCAGGGCCTATCACCAGGGCACTCGGCGGGCGGTAAGCTGGGCTCAGAGCGCTGGAGATTCAGATAGTGTCGGGGGCTTTCGACCCGCTTACCATATTCATTACTATCGGCATACAAACAGGCATAGTTATAGGATGTCATTGACTCGGCACGTCTGTTCGCTTCCAGGCGTGCCTGAGCTGGATGCTCAATCATCAAACGGTTAAGTTCGGTTTTCGCGTCATCCGTTAATAGCCGATAAGAATATTCGCAGATCGTGACGTGGCCCCATTTCCCCCATGCGTGAGCAGGATCAGGAAAGAAAATAATCGATGCGAACAAAGCAAGGCAGCTAAGCAGTTTCATAAATTCGCCCAAAATAGGTTCCCCTATTAGATTTTATGGCAGAAATTCTATTAATTTACAATCTAGCGAAGATTATTGCGACACTATAATAAGTCAAAGCGCGTATGTTATGGGCTCTGGTAGATCTCGGGCTAGATCAGTCTTTCACGTTATCAGCCTATTCTATACCATCTGCGATCATTAATCGTGCGATCAAAGTAAGATCGAGCGTAGCCAATTGAATGCTGCTGCAATTGCTGTGTCCAGTCCCGGCACGATCGAAGTCAAGATAAGAGTTCCCGCCGCAATTGCGGTCGCTGTCCCGGCTGTTTTTCCGATTGCTTTAGCAAATTCATCGGCTGCCAGATCAATTTTGGGTATCAGCCAGGCTCTAAAGCGCTGCAGCCGTGTTGCTGCCTCGACAACCGCCACAGGGTCGGGAGTGGCGGCCTCCATTTGGGTCGATAGCGCGGCGGCCGTCTCGCGCATTTCATCTTCAAATCCGTCAGGAAGCGGATTGCCTTCATCATCCAGGGCAGGGCCGTTATGGCCCATGCCGCCATGCTCCGGTTGCCTGGCATCAATTGCTGCAATAAGGGCTTCGGCTGATTGCTTAAGTTCTGCCGCCGCAAATTGTGCTGCTGGCGTATCCATTGCGGTATTTGCCCCGCTTTTCAGCGCGGCGTTGATTTCTTCAAATGTTTGGGGCCCAAGGCTTTCATAATATTCTTCAGCTGCGCGCAGCTGATCGGGATGCGCGGGAGATGGCGCCCATTCATATGTGCCGTCCACTTCTATTTCATCGACCGCACTCTCGATTATCTCCTCTTTCACAATGCCGCCGAATTTGTCTTCAAGCTCTCCCCTCGTTTCATAAGGCCCACCTTGAACATATTGGTAACCGCCTTCTCGGCCATCATAGGGGGTTTCTTGTGCCGGATCCCAGAATTGGGAGTGGAACCAGGCTATCATATATTCTTGCTGTTTTTCCGGCGATAGGGCTTGTAGCTGATCGTCCGTCAAGTCTGGCAGGTCTGCATGATCTTCCACGCTATCCCAATCTTCTTCGGGCTCGAACACGGGATCGAATGTGAAATTTGTTTCAAGCGTGTGGCCGTTTATATCTTGGTCTGAGTCGTTGAACATGCCGGCAGGATATTCCCATGCTGACCATGACAGAGGGCCTAATTCTGGATGCTCGATGTCACCGAGATATTGGATTTCAGTTCCCATTTTGCGCTCGTCTGCGCTGACCTGGTTCCAGTCGAGTTCATTGGCTTTGATGACGTAGCTTTGCCCGTCATCTTTGCTTTTGATTACCGCCTGCCCCGTTGGTGTTATCGGCATTGTTTTTGTTCGCCTGTCGTCATTGTAATTTTTCTATCATAAATGTAACCGATGACAACGAAAGAAAAATACAAGCTGCTACGGGCAAGGCTTATACTTTATCTGGAGATAGCCGTGATTGGCGGCTTAATATTCTGGGGTTATGTGAGCTGGCTAATTTAATCCGTCTTGCCTGCCGATATATAGGCATAATTATCTGGCCTAATTGCACTCATTTCTGATATAAAAATTCCATGAGCATGAGTTTACTTGAAGGGGTTGCGCGCACACTGCGCGAGCGGACCAAAGCAAATGGCGGGATATGCCGTGGAAATGACCAAACGGGTTGGCGGGATTATATCGATGATGCGCGGGCTGTTATTGAGGCGATGAGTTCACCAACTATGAGCATGGTAGATGCTGTGCATGATAGTGAAGATCAGGGATTACATCCCAGGGGTTCTGTTGAACCGCGACTGGTCTGGAGCGCGATGATCGAAGCGGCTCAGAAGGAACCAATATGACGTATGACTATCACCGGGCAATGACCGATGCCGTTGTGGAGGCACCGGATGTCCCGCACGAACGACTGGTCTGGATCATGAATGATACGCACCGCGCCCAATATCGGGCTTTTCTGGAAAATGAGATGGGCGTCGAGCCTGACGATGAGGAATCTTTCGATATTCCGATCGAGACGGGCGAACCATCAGGTGGACAGCCATTCGAACTTGTTGTGAGGCCGGCACATTGACTGGGTCATTTAACGCCGCGTTTTGCGCTTAAAGGGCAGGTGATAGCCAGCGATCACTAAGGTTGATGACAAAGATTATGTTAAGTTTTATTGGATTTTGGTATATCGAGCGAGAAAAACCCTAATCCCACGAAAGTTGGTTCTTCGGTAATCTTCCAGAAGGATCGTAGACTTCAACTTTGTGTGGTAATTTAGGCCCCCAGTCCCACAGGATCAGATTTGAACTGCCCTTTTTTACATCGGGTGCAAAGCTTGGAACAAGTATGCCGTCATAACCGGCAGTTTCCATATCATTCGCGATCTTCTGTGACGGCGCGGTTTTTCCGGCAAGCTGGATAGCTAGCCAAGCGCAATCCAGATCTGCAAAATCAACAGATAACGCTTTTTGATCTTTGGCAGTTCTAAGGTCCGCGATATTTTCGCATTCGACATCATATTCGCACAAGGTGATAGGCGATAAACGTCCAGAAAATCCCTGAGAACATTCAATAAGTGCGGTTACAGAATCGAGGGCTAAATAGAGTGCCTGCTGACCTTTTTTGTTGAATCTGCCTCCGCGAATAGCAGCGCCGTCTCCCGATATCGGCTTGAAAGACCAAGCTGGATCATGGGCTCGGTAACATCGTCCGGTAAACTTCAAGCAAAACCACCCAGAGCGAGATGATCGAGATATTCCCGAACCGCATTTGCCTGGCCGGATTTAACCAGCGCTTCGGCTGTACGTCCATCCAAGGCAGGTATCGGTTCTGCACGATACCAGGCCATAGCCTGAGCCTCGCTACCCGCCCAACCACGCACCCGTGCCAAAATCTCTAGCATTTCTGTCATACGGGACTGCGCTTTCGGACTATTGCGCCGTTCTACTTTGGTTACAGTGGTTTTGCCCAGTCCAGCTGTTTCAGCGAGCTGCAATTTTGACATTCTGTATGTGCGGCTTACCTGCTCAAAATCGACTTTACCGCCCTCGGCGACGAAAGAAGCCAAACTCTTGCTGCCACGCGCGGGTCGAGCGGCCCAGCCATCTGTTTTACCTGCTTTCTTTCGTTCGTCTTTATGTGCGTAAGCCATTCAGCGCCCTATCAATGTCGATGTTTATGACCCTCATATAGCCATATTTATGGACATATGCAAGATATACTAACTATTTATAAGTCGGCATTTCTCGTTCGAACTTTATTGGGGTTACAGTTAATGCTCGCCAATACTCATGCCGTAGCAAGTGTTGGATTGGGCTAAATCACGGCGGCACAATGTCGTATGTGAATTGGCAATCTAGAAGGATAGTGGTTGGGGTATAGTCAGGCCGATGTGCGCGAGTGCGACCACGTTCTGACACGAGGTGAAGGTTCTTGCGGGCACGTGAGCAAATTACATAGAGAAGCTTATTCGCAGCTCCAGCTTGATCGGCGTCGTTAAAATGCGGGACCATTCCATCCAGCAGGCCATATGCGATAACAGTATCATATTCCGCCCCCTTAACTCCGTGGATTGTTGAAACGGTAATACCTGTGCGGTTTGCAAACACCTTACGAAACATTTCAATTTCACCAATCGCCTCCGAACCCTCGCGCTGCAGCCGCTCGATTCTCAACTGTGAGCTTTCAAAGAAAGCGTCATGATGTCCAACAAGAGATGGAGACGCTCTCCAATCGATTCCAATCGCTTCGAAAAGCCGCTCGAAGAATTCCCGCAGGTATGTGAGGCCATCCGTCTCTTCAATCGAGATCGAGTTACATACTCTGAGCAATGTTTTGCGCGGCAAACTCTCTATAACAAATCCAGCCTCAGCGAGATCGGCCAGCACTTCACCGGACCATCGCATACGTCGGATATAGAGCTGTGGCGAAGCTTCCGTCAGAATGATCCGGGAAAGCTTGTACCAAAAATTGTCGATGTCCCGGGCAAAGGGCACCATACCTGGACCATCAAAGGAGTACTCAGGCATCGCGACGACAAGGCTCCTTGTCATGCTGGCAAGATGCACCCACCAGGGCGCAACGATGCACACCTCCTCAGGCGCTATCCCGACGACTTCGACATTATATCGAATAAGTCGAACGATCTCGGTTTTGAGGCTGTCGCGCGTGGTTTCTTGGTCGAATGAAATCAGACTGTGAAATTCTTTGTGCTTACCAGCGGCCGTAATCTTCGAAGAATAGAGATTATAGTTTCCAAAATAGTCGATAATCTGACTGGATGACCGATAATTTCGGGATAGCTCCATTACTTTGAATTTGATGCCACAGCGTTCTCCAAATTCCGCTGGAGTGATCGCATAGCCACCAAGCGAGCCATAAATCGCCTGGTTTGGATCACCGACGATAAACGCAGTCGCCTGACCACCGCTTGCCTTTAGGATCGCGCCCAAAATGGCATACTGAATTTCCTTTGTGTCCTGATATTCATCGACGAGCATCGATGAGAACAATGAGCCAAGAAGTATGCTTATCGAGGGTATTGTCGTAATCAGCTGATAAGCATAAAAAAGGATCAGCTCGAAATCGACTTGACGTTCATGTTGAAGGTTGGCCCAATATTGCTGCAGAATCTTTCCAACAATATGACGCTTTCCACTATGGCAATCGAGAACGTAACCATCCGAGGTGAAATAGTGATTACAATCGAACGAGTTGACCTGGTAGCCCGTCGCTTGTCTGCATAACTCATCATACATCCGTTCGGTATCGTGCGCGTTGATTACGCGAAAGCCGTATTTCAGCGAGTCGTGATAAATGGCATAAGGCCGTAATATCCACTCCAGGCAGAAAGAATGGATGGTCCCTATCCAAAGCTGGCTGGTATCTACGCCCAGCTGTTCGATACGCTCGTGGATTTCGTCGGCAGCCCGATGCGTATAAGTAATCGCGATCACGCGCTGCTTTTGCGACTCCAATATTGAGAGTGCGCGCGCTATTTTGTATGTTAAGGTTCTGGTTTTGCCGCTGCCCGGACAAGCCATGATAAAAACGCTGCAAGGTTCCTCAACCGCAGCAACCTGCTCTTCATTCAGATCATTCTTATCCCAAACGAACATTAGAAATCGGTCAGGATCGCGTTAATTTCGTCGGAAGGGAATGCTACCAGCATTGCGGAACGAACAGTTGCAAAATCGAGCTCGCCCATTCGGTAGCTCATAACTTTGGCCTTCATGTCAGTGATTGACTGCGGATCAAACTGTTCGGAAGTTGCGATAACCGTCAGTCGGTAATTTAAGATGCTCGCGAAAACCTCAGCGGTTAGCGGAAGGTACGCCTGGAATATTGCGTCAAGAATGTAGTCTGGAATGCGGGTATGAGGACCAACCATCTTGCCTAGCAGAATGGCGAACCAGCCCTTTCCCGCATAGTTAGCCATTGTTAAAACACGGCGTCCAAATTGTCCGATGTCGCCGGATTCCAGCTCTGTTTTCGCCAGGGCTAAGGTAGCCGCATCAGAATAAACTTCATTCAGAATCGAAACGACAGCCGCATCGTTTCCGGCAGCTAAAAAATCGACTTCGAAGGTATGGTCCGCGAAATGCGCCGTTAGCCAATTGTTGCCTCCGCAGAGCGTGTTCAATGATGTGGCGCGGCGCAGTCCCGCCGCCTGGGAGTTGATAGCTCTGGTTTTCGCTTTCGCAGTTGCCGCGCTATCCAAGGGATCTGGCGCTGTATCGAAGAAAGATCCATCGAGGTCGGTGATTATCGCGCAGCGCTTGCGAATGCGCTGATCATGGAACAGCACGGAGACGTTCTCGAAACCAGTGCTTCTGATGTTGATCAGGCTTACGCCAAGTTCATCAAGGCTGAGGCCCAATACCTTCTTCACAAGGAGGGGAATTAAAATTTCCTCAGCATCACCCTCAACGAGCACAACGCTTTTAGCGAACAGGAGGTTGCTGCGGATGGCATCAAGATAACGCTGAATATTGCCAATTTCATCAGGAGAAAGACCGGTCGAAGGTTGAAACACCTCACAGCGAGAACCGCATCGACCAAGAATATTAATGTTCTCAACGTTGCTAACTTCGGAAATATGCGTTGAGTGGGTCGAGTATATAATCTGCGTATCTTCATAGTTCAAACGATCAAATAGCGTCTTTTGAATATGAGTGTGTATGTGGGCTTCAGGCTCCTCTATAAGTAGGAAATTAGCGAATGACTGCTTTACTTTTTGGTATTTGAACTCGAGGAGTTTTAACGTCAGGTAAATCAGGTTGGCTCCACCTAAACTCAGTTCATGAATTGCACCTTCATAGCCTTCGTCGGATTCACCAACAAATAGCTTGAGCGATTGGAACAGCCGATCTGCCTCGTCCGACAAATCAGATTTGATAGAGAGTGATCGCGGCGAATATGCTTCTCCAGCGGCATCGGTGATTGTTTCTTTGATGTCCGCGCGGATTTCGCTTACATCAGACAAACCCTCAATCGCGCTGTTTAGATTTTTTACGAGTTCGGTGATGGGTTCAAATGCGCTTGGATCGATTTCGCCGCTCTTCCCTTTGAGAAGGGTCAAAAGTGGATTAGTTCTGTTATTCTGAAAATCCGCTACCACGTCTCGAAGCGCCTGCACGAATGTGAAGCTCACTTCGCGGGAGATCGATAGCATACCCGGTATCAGGCCGCCGATTGATGGGTTGGAGAGGTCGGATGGAAACTGCGCAGCTTCGAAATCACCCACCAAGGCCCGATATGTTTCCGGGTTGGTGAAATCCGCCTCGCTCTTCCCGGTGAAGATCGTTTCGTAGTCATCGATAGATATCTTGGAGCGAACCTCTGTTAGGGCTGCATGGTCTCCCAGTTCTACTTCCGACAAGCTGTTTCGAATTGCGGCCTTCGGTCTAAAAATAAGATTGTAGGTCGCTTTGCCGACCGTTCCGTCCGCGATGTTGCCAGTTCCATGAAGGAATAGAGCCTGAACTGCTTCGTCTTGCGTTACCTCGTCAAACTCTAGGCTGATAATGATCCAGTGGCCCCGCCAATCACCTAATCCACGATGAAAGTCCTTTTCATCTAGCCGGTAGGCTTGGCGGATAAGGCCGTCGTCCAAAAGTAAACGGATGGCGCGAAACAGGTTCGTCTTACCGGATCCATTCTCTCCGATGATGGTGTTAACACCCTTATTGAAAAGAGACTCCGCGCGATCAAAGTTGCGATAATTCACCAACTGCAGTTTCGAAATATGCATCGTTGCTCCAATATTTGGCGAAAAATCGTACCGTTGTGTTAGTTACGGTCAGAAAATCGGTTGTAAGCCGTAATTCTATGAACCAAAAGTTCAATGTCGCGCAAGTATATCTCTTTGCTAAGAAACAAGAGCTCGGCCTCACGTTGATGATCTTCAACATCTACAAACCAAGCGCGTGGGTTAGGATTATCATCGCCGTTCCAGCGATATCCTCGGGCTTTAAGAATATCCTTCAAGTCAAACGGAGCGTTTTCTGCCCAGATTCGCCAGCTTGGACGGCGAGCGTTTTCCAACAATTTTTGCATGGCGGGGACTCCGCTCTTTAGCAGAGGCGCCGCAAGTAGCTCGATTGCTGCCCTGCAATCATGTGCCGCACGATGGCCCTCGTAAAAGAAGCCTGCGCCTGCCGCCAAGTATACAAGCTTCGTTCCCTCATAACCCTCGTCCATCCAATCGATCTGCGACATCGAGCATGCCCAGGGTTTCGTCGAGAAAACATCGCTGAGGTGTTCAACAAAGCGCCGGTCAAATGCGGCATTGTGAGCGATCACGAGCGCCGCGCTGTTTGCGAACGACGCCACTTCGGCGGGGTCGATCTTGTGGTCAGCCACCATCTCATCCGTAATACCCGTCAGGTGGGTGATTGCTGCTGGGATCGGTTTGCGAGGTTCATTGAATTGTTCAAACGCATCGTGAATCTCAAAGATGCGGCCATCAAGCGCATAGGTAAAAGGGATCATCGCCAACTCAATAATCTCGTTATCATACGGATTAAGTCCAGTCGTTTCGACGTCGATGAACAGTCCCAGTTTCGTCGGTGTGTCGTCTGAAGGGGCAACAATGCGGCGCGGCTCAAGTCGCCGCTGGATCCGATAATTTCCGCTAGAGCGCAGAATCTCTGCCATTGCAGATAGTTCATCCGCGCTTGTCCCAACACTAGTCGGCGTTGGTTTGGTCATCGTTTAATTCTCATCCACAGAACCTTAGCATTTTGCGAGTCCGGCGACGATTAGAAATGTTACCAGTACTCGCGGCTAGGATATAATATCGAATCGATTGTAACATCTTCCTGATAGTCCGTTGTAAATTGCGGGTGTGCCGCAAGACCAATACATTCCTGCAAGACACTTGGATAAGTTTGACCGCCAAAGTGTGCAAAGACCCTTATGGTTCGAGTCCCGTTTTCCTACCAATGACAAAAGACGGTATAATTGTCGGTATATAATCGCCTCAGAAAGGTCATTTATATCAATATAACAATGCACTAGTCACAAGTCACGGTCCCTCTTCTGGCACCATTTGTTCTCATCAGAACGTTCCAAAACATTGCGGAAATGGCGGAATTCTGCCATTCTTGACCTCTAGCGCAGAAAGCGAGGTCTTGTTTTGTTCCGCTATGTTCCAACGTCTGTGGGGGCCTCGGCTGGGGGCTTCAGCTCAAAAGGCCCCAACCTGCAAAAAAGTGAGGCCCCCAAATGAGCCTCAATGTGCAGGAAATCAAAGGCTTCCGGGCTGCCGACAAGTCGTACAAGAAATACGACTCGCGTGGGCTGCTGCTTCTGGTGAAGCCGAACGGCTCCAAGCTCTGGTATTTCAAGTACCGCTTTGGCGGGAAGGAAAAGAAGCTGCCCATCGGCGCGTTCCCTGAGATTAGCTTGTCGCAAGCGCGCCAGCTCCGCGACCGAGCACGGCTCAAGGTTTCCGATGGCATCGATCCGATGCTGGAGCGCAAGCGCAAGAAGGCCAGGATCAAGCTGGGTGCGGAGAACACCTTCGAGGTCATCGCCAACAAGTACATCGATGAGAAGATGGTGCCCGAAGGCAGGGCAGAAGCCACGCTGCGCAAGGCCCGCTGGTTCCTCGACCTGCTCAAGCCTGCAATCGGCAATATGCCAATCAACGATGTCGATCCGCAGTTGATGCTGGCGGCGCTCAAGAAGCTCGAAGCCAAAGGTAATCTCGAAACTGCGAAGAAATGCCGATCCTTCGCAAGCCGGGTGTTCCGGTATGGGGCCGCGCTTGGCCAGTGCCAAACCGATCCAACCTCGATCCTGCAAGGCGCACTGGTGACACCAAGAGCACGGCATTACGCGGCGATCCTCGAGCCGGAGAAGTTGGGCGGGCTCCTTCGTGCTATCGATGATTTCGAATGCTACCCGGCCACGAAATTCGCTTTGAAGATCGCACCGCATGTTTTTGTGCGCCCCGGCGAGCTTCGCCACGGCGAGTGGCACGAGATTGACTGGGACAAAGCCACCTGGTCAATTCCGGAAGGCAAGATGAAGGCGCGCCGGGCCCATGTAGTGCCGCTATCACGCCAGGTGTTGGAACTGTTTCGAGAGCTGAGATCGATTACCGGCAGCAAGGGCTACATCTTCCCAGCGTTCCATACGAGCCAACGTCCCATGAGCGAGAACACGGTCAATGCAGCATTTCGTCGCATGGGCTTCACCAAGGACGAAGTGACAGCACATGGTCTGCGTTCGACTGCATCGACCATGCTCAACGAGAGCGGGCTTTGGCACCCCGACGCGATCGAGCGCGCTTTGGCTCACGGAGATAGCAACGCGATTCGAGGGGTCTACAATCGCGGGAACTACTGGGATGAACGCGTAAAGATGGCTCAGTGGTGGAGCGACTACCTCGATGCACTTCGGCAAGGTCGTACGCTTTATGTCTCACCATCGGCTTGAGGAATGCTGGTAATGCTACGGCGATCAACCTCTATGACCTTCTTCAAATCGGCCAGATGGGTCTTTGTGAAATAGATCGTTTCGTCATTTTGCGCCAAGATTACCTCAAGCTCTTCGCCATCCAGATCGCAAAAGAGATCGAGCAACATATCATCGGTGCCATTCGCGAATTTGAATTTCGCTGCATCAGTTGGGCATAGCGCCAGATAATTCTGATGATAGCGCTTTTGTAGCGAAGGTAGGAACTCGACCCGTTCGAAATATGCGTTCCCGTCGTCAAGTCGGAAGGGCATTGGAAGCTTGCATACCTGACAGAAGAGCTCCCCGTCATTGGTATATTGCTGCCGCAAATATTGCCCAGCTTCGTCTTTCACATCTTCACGGCCAATCGACACACTTCGCGTGCGCATTTCGGTTTTTCGCTCGGTGGCTGTCGCTGCAAGCTCACCCACTTTGTCGGCACGTCGGGACGGGTTGCGCGGTTCGTTCTCGGGTAACTCCAAACTTGCCCTACGCTCAATTTCCTCAAAGAATGCCAGCCGCTCTTCAGGAGCGAGCCCTGCGAACTTTCTTGCATCGGCAAGCGCTACCTCGTCTTCAAATCCAAGCTCGGCTGCAATAGCCTTTCGTTTCTTTGCTAGCTCAGTTCGCTTTTCCGCTTCCGTCCCAAACCCAACGGCAGCGAGCCATTCTTTGCCAACGTCGTAGGGAAATCCTGATGGAAGAAGATCCGCCCTGGCATCACAAGGCTTGGTGAACTGGCCATCGGATTGAGGTACCCACTTTGCAGTCCTCAATTGATGGACCAGGGTCGAAGGCTTTAATCGAGTGTTGTATTGCCGGTTTGGTCGAAATCGAGCCTTTAGCACATTGGACGGCGAGGCAGACATGGTGTTCCAAATCACTTTCGCCTTCTCTACATCAATCTCTTTCAAGGCATTCTTTAGCCCGCGCAGCACATAGTCTTCGTCAATGCCTGTATGAGTCTTCCTAACTCCGTACTGATAGTAATCGGCCTTGAGCTCATCGCGTTGAGGGTGGTTGTCTACTGTAATCTTAACAGGTCGAATTTCCGTTATTGCGCCGACAGCTTTTGCAAATTTCGCGAGCCTCGAACTTGAGATTTTATCCTGAGCGTAACGGTCTGCGAGGGGGAACGGCTCATTTTTGCACTGGGCTCCAAAGAATGCTCTAAGCCCAGTTTCCGCGAATGGATCGTCTAGGAATATCGAACCGGGCCTGGCCCACCGACCATCGGCAATCTCATAAATGTGGGCATCTCTAAAAATCGTCGCCGCACTCGAATCCGCTTCGACTAGCTTTACGAAGCGCATGAGATCTTTGGGGTTGGGGTCGATCGAGCCTCGGGAATATCGCTCATTCAATATAGCCCTGACCAATTCTTTCTCATCAATCTCCTTTACGCCAATTTCTTCCAGGAATTTACGGGCATTCAATTGCTGTGATTTGCTCTTCCCCGATTGGTAGAGGTCAGCTCGAACGATTGAAAAACCGTCTTCCTGATCGTCATCAGAAGGGAAGTAACATCCCTTCCCCTTTGCAAACGTACCATCGTGCAGGCGGACTATCGGGCAGTCCTCTATGTCGTAGAAGCCTGAATCTTCTCCCAATTGGCGGTAAAGGAATGAATACAGCTGCTGGAGCCACTCATCTGATTTCGAAGACAGCCAGTCCTTCACCTCCTCATTTGGCTCTTGCCAATAGCTACCCTCCAGTTCACCGAGCACATTCACAAGATCATCAACATCCCAATCGCGGATTTCTAGGCTGGATAGCATTCGATCAGCATTGCTGCTCTTTTGCGGCGCATTGGCCGCCCATTTCGGCTCGACTTCGAGCCCCATAAGAACAGATAGATCATGCTCGGAGATAACGCTCTTGATAGCAGCCTTGGACTGGAACAGCGTCTTTGCGGGCGCATGTGATCGGTCGTGCGTTGGAGTGAGAGCTTCGTTATTCAACTCATTGATGATTGCTTCCCTAATCTCCTCGTAGCGCTTCGGAATTGCATCCTGCTTGTTTGGCAAAACCCCAAGCGTTTCTGCATTCAACAGCCCCAGATCGCGGATTTTGTGAAGCGAGTTGGCACAAAGGCGAGCGAGCTGTGAAAACAACGGTTCATTCGCCGGCGTTTCCTTCACACTCGCCCGGCTCAACTCCGGGACGAAGGGGGCGTGAAGATGGAACCTGAGACCTGAGGTTTCCTTTTCGGCAGGAAAGAACACCGACACCTGACCAATCTCTGCGGGCAAAATCCTCATCTGCTTTGCGAGCGGCTTCGCCTCATCAAACGAAGCGCTTTCTGCCAGGAACCGCAAAGGAAATGCGACGGATACGCTCTGGTTCTTGAGCTCCTCTACCTCTTGATCGAACCGAAGAAAGTGGCTGCTGTTTGTTGCTTCGCCACCTACCTGCCGCAGAATTTCGATGTGATGGGTAGAATGCCGTAGTCTTAAGACCTCTCCCTTCTCAGCGCCCTCAATTTCCCATCCGACACTCTCGAGATTAGAAAGGAAGAGGAGGGAGGTTTCACTAAGCCCGGTCAGACCTTCTTGAATCTCGGCCAAGGCTCGATCGGCGGGCTTTTTCGGGTTGTTGAAAGGGAATTCGAACCGAGTTTTGCTGCCTAGATTAGGTGCCCCTTTGATCTCAATCGGAAGGACTAAGCTCTCAATCCGGAAAGAAAAGGTCGGCGAAAAGATCCGCGGAGTTTCGGAGTAAGCAAAGACAGCCTTAAAACCTACGCCAAAGCGACCTATAGCCTCCTCGTCGGATGCCTTCGTTCCCTTCCCGATGTTGGTAATCCCTTCGATATCACCTTTATCGAACGGTCGACCGTTATGTTCAAAAACAAGCATCTCAGAGCTGAGCGCAAAAACGGCTTCTGTCGCGCCGGTATCCTGGGCATTTTGCAACAGCTCGAAAAGGAAATGAGCTGTCCCCCGTCAGCATTCAATAGACAGACTGGCTGCATAAAATAAGTGAGTGTTTTGGTTTCATCGCAGTGACTGTAAGGAACGAAGATGAAAGCAA
>NVXM01000016.1 GCA_002733865.1 Sphingopyxis sp. | reverse complement strand
TGGCAGATCCAGCGTGATGGTTTGTGGCTTGGCCCAGGCCGAGAAGCTGGCGATGGTGAATACGAGACCGAGAATGATTTTCTGCATGGTTAGCTCCAGRGTGTTCATGCGAACAGAGGAATCCAGTRGGTRCTGGTRACRAGMACCAGCGCSACGATTRCMGCGATCCAGAAAACYATTTGCCGCCGTTTCCGAGTWTGYGGCACAGCGCAGRCGRTTCCCGGTTCACAGGYMTCGAYCGGTCGATRWAYCTGCCAGCCMGCCCAACCGARCAACARCATAACMAGCATGAYGAATACGGGACGGTAGGGCTCCARYASRGTCARRTTACCRATCCAGGCCCCGCTGATACCYAGTGACARGAGCASRAAAGGCCCAAYACAACACAGGCTSGCGMCGRTGGCAGCGGTAATGCCACCGATGATAGGYAGCCTTGTGTTGGTGAATSWCTCTTTTCCYGSCATCGCCGACTCCACTTTATTGAYCTRRTGAAATCAGTGTAARTSCCGTACCAARGTACGGAGTCAAGYCCAATGCCTTTTATTGACGAGGAKCAGGTTGGAGGGATTCAACAATAGGACAWGCCGCATTRTCAGGATTGGTCCGRCACTKTGTGACGAGCTCTTCCAACACCTGTTSCAGGCGGTGTAGATCGTTAATTTTTTCACGCACGCTGGCCAGCTTTGCTTCGGCCAGCTCCTGGACTTCCGAGCAATGCGACTCGCCCAATGACAGCAGGTTGTTGATCTCCTCCAGCGTAAAACCCAGTTCCTGGGCGCGTTTGATGAATAAAATCCGAGCCAAGGTTGCGTTTGGGTAGGTACGGTATCCCTCTGCGGGTTTGGGTGGTTGACGGATCAAACCACGGCGTTCGTAGTAGCGGATGGTTTCGACGTTGACACCTGCTGTCTTGGCCAGCTGGCCAATGGTGTGGTTTTCGTTCATGACCAGAGCGCTCCCAGCGGGACAGCAAAGAGATTGTCACCAAAAGCCGTCGTATGATCGCCATCGTAGAGCAGGACACCGATTTTAAAGCGCTTGCCGGCCACACTTTGAAAGCGTTTCAAGCCGGTAAAATCTTTCGTGCTCAAGGTTGCCGCCGCTTTGACTTCAATGGCAAAACAATCGCCCATGGCGTTTTCAATGATCACATCGACCTCCACCTTGTCCTTGTCACGGTAGTGGTAGAAGTTCAAGGGCTCCTCGATCCACACCGCCTGTTTGCGCAATTCGTTGTAGACGAAGGATTCCAGCACCAACCCAAAATCACCTGGCTGTTTCAGCAGGCGCTCCCGATTGAGGCCCCGCACGGCGCACATCATGCCGGTATCGACCGAGTGCAGTTTGGGTGCTTTCACCAGGCGCTTATATTCGTTGGAATGCCAGGCCGGCAGCTGTTCCACCAAAAACAACTGCTCCAACAACGCCATGTATTTTTTGATGGTCAGTCGATCCAGCCCAAGTTTAGCGCCCAGTTCGGTCAGGTTAACCAGTTTCCCCGCATAAAAGGCGGTGAGTTTGAGTAACTTGGCCATCAGATCGGGGTGATCGATATGGGTCAGATCGCGGATATCCCGCTGGATCAATGTACTGACGTACTGTTGATACCAAGCGGTGCTTCGCCGCTCATTGGCACGCTGCAGAGGCTCGGGGAAACACCCCGTAATCAACCGTTGCAGTAGATGATCCCGCACACGAATGTCCTGAGCCGAAGGCGCTTCCTGGTTCAGTAGTTTGCTTAAAAAGCTGGGGGGGCGTCCATGGATCTCACACTCGGAAAGCGTTGTCAGGCGAACCGACTCCATCCGGCCGGCCAGGGAATCCGATAGCCGGGGCAATAACAAGGCATTGGCGGAACCCGTCAGGAGAAAGCGACCTGCCGTGCGTTGTTCATCCACAGCCTGCTTAATGGAGACGAACAGTTCAGGCAGGCGCTGAACCTCATCGAGCGCAATTCGTTTCGGTGGCAGATTACGGATGAACCCGACGGGATCAGCTTGTGCAATTTCGAATTGGGCCTGATCGTCCAGGGTAATGTATTCCCAGTTTTCAGCGCCCATCTCACCAATCAACGCCTTCACCAGAGTGGTTTTACCGACTTGGCGAGGCCCCATCACAAAGACCACCGGGGTGTCGCTCAGCGCTTCTTTGACATTGTATTCAGAGTAACGTGGGTACATAAAATAAGCGCTCGGCTAATTGATGGTTTAAATTCGTCTATTCGTTATTTTATTATCGTCTATTCGTTATTACAATTCCGTCTGATTGTTAGATACGACAATGGCGACTTACGAATATAAAAACATCAATAAAAACAACGCTATAGGAGTAGTTGGCGTGACTGAGCCCAAGTGAGAGCCCATGACAGCCAAAGAGCAGTTCTTAACCAACCAGCAGCGATACCAACCGTTAATGCTGCCACAACGATTTTCCGACGAAGAAATGGTTCGCGATTGGACGCTGAGCCGACGCGATTGCCAGGTGGTCAACAAGTACCGTAAGCAATACCGTCTGGGATTTGCCATCCAACTGTGCGCCATGCGTCTCTATGGCCGGTTTCTTAACCAGCTCCATGATCTATCCCCCCGGGTAATCAGCTACCTGAGCAGTCAACTTGACCACCCGCCCACGCTAACCGTGGACGTGCCCGAGCGGGAAGCGACACTATTGGAGCATCGGAATAACATCCTCAAGTATCTGGGCTTTCAACGGTTTGATGACAAAGTGGAAGCCGACCTGGATCGCTGGATAGAGGAACACGCCCGTCAGGGGCTGCTGCCGGATGAACTTTTTCACCGGGCAGAACGTTACCTGTTGTTGAACCGTATTATGTTGCCCGGACCCTCGACCATCGAACGGCAGATCATCCGTATTTGTAACCAGGTCCACACTCAGCTTTTCGAGCAGGTGTTTGATCAGATGTCCCCTGTACTGCGCGGTGCCATCGACGATCTGTTGCAAACCACAGACGGTAATCAGCGAACCTACTTCAACCAACTCAAAGAGTATCCACCGGCCGCCAAAATCTCATCACTGAAACGCTATTTGGAGCGCTATGACAATCTGGTGGCCACCGGCGTTAATGAATTCGAGGAAAAGGTCATTGATACCGCTTTTCTTCACTATCTGTATCGACTGACCAAGCGCTACAGCGCCAAGGACATGAAACGCTTCAAAGACCACAAGCGCTATGCCCTGATGGTGTGCTTCCTGTTAGAATCCCGCAAGATTCTGCTGGATAACCTGGTCAAAATGCACGATCAGTACATGACGGAACTGTGCCGACAAACCAGAAACAGTCACGACAAAAAGCACAAGGAATTCCGTAAACGCCAGAAGAAAGCCATCGATGCTGTGCTCGATACCACGCATGTTTTTCTGGAATGGCCGGAGGAACAGCCGTTGTACAAGAATGACTTATGGCAGCGTATTGACGAGAAGCACTTGCTGGCCTCCATTGAGGATCTGCACATTTTTAAACGCCTGGAAGAACGCGGCTATTGCGATTTGTTGCTGACCCGTTACCCCAGTTTACGAAAGTATTTTTCCGACTTTATACGGTTACCGTTTGAAATGGCGAAAGGTTCTGGGCCACTGATAAAAGCCATCCAGTTCGTCCGGCAGTTGGATGACGGCGATCTGAAAAAACTGCCGGAGAATACACCGACTGCGTTCATTCCCCGCGAGCTGCGTCGCAGCCTTAAAGATCAAACCGGCAACATCAATCGCAATGTTTGGAAAATGGGCCTTGCTCTCGCGATGAAAGATGCGTTGCGTTCCGGCGATTTGTATTTACCACAGAGCAAACAGCATGTGTCGTTCTGGGATCTGACCTTGAACGAGCCCAACTGGGATGAAACCAAACACACCGTCTATACCGAGCTACAGCAGCCTTTGCCACACGAAGTGCGTTCCGCCATTTCATCCCAGTTCCACGAAGCGGTGTCAGCAGCGCAAAAGCGTTTTGGACTGGATAATTTCGCCGAGATACACAATGGCCGGCTGAAACTCAAGCGTGACGACAAACTGGACGTACCGGATAAAGTCAACCAACTGCAAAAGGTGATCGATGCGCATATGCCCAGCATACGCATCGAGCAACTGCTGATGGAGGTGGATCAAATGACGCATTACAGTCGTCACTTTGTCCCTATCCAGCATCACCAGTCACGGCCCAAAAACTTTCACAAAAGCCTGTTGGCTTCATACTATCCCCGCTATTACGGCTACTATGAAAAAGCCATCGGGATCTACACCCACGTATCCGATCAATATTCCGTGTTCAGCACCAAGATCATTTCCTGTAGCCCTCGTGAAGCCCTGTATGTTCTGGACGGTCTGCTGGAAAACAACACAATCCTGAAAATCCGAGAGCACACCACCGATACGCATGGGTACACTGAAATCGTCTTCGCCCTCTGTCATTTGCTCGGCTTCTACTTTATGCCACGCATTCGGGATCTGAAGGATCAGCAGCTATACCGTATCGACAAATCCGTCGATTACGGTGACCTCAACCATTTACTCACGAAAACAGCTGATTTGGCGATTATTGAGGAGCAATGGGAATACATGATGCGGGTGGTCATTTCTCTGAAACAAAAAACTGCGCCAGCACACGTCATCGTTCAACGGTTGACCAACAGTTCACCCTCCGATCGCCTCACCAAGGCCTTTACCAACCTGGGCCGGATCATCAAGACCGAATACATTCTGCGGTACCTAACTGACAAAGACCTGCGCCAAACCGTCCAGCGGCAACTGAATAAAGGGGAATACCGGCACAAACTGCCGCGCTGGATATTCTTTGCGGACCAGGGTGAATTCACCACTGGGGACTATGAGGAAATCATGAACAAGGCCAGCAGCCTCAGCTTTGTATCCAATGCCATTCTGTACTGGAACACGATCAAGATAAATGACGTGGTTGAGCAGCTCCGGCAGCAGGGGGAGGATATCGACGACAAGACCTTATCCCATATCTCGTTATTGCCCTATAAGCATGTGTTGCCCAATGGTACGTACTTTATTGAAGATGAGGGGAAGGGGTGATTATTCGGAAACCTACGGTTACGCGGAGGGCCTGGGAGTCAAAACCGTAGGTTTTCGTTCAAATGCCCCCGCTGGTCCTAGTCGAAATCCGGCTTTAATTTTTTGTGGCGGGCACTTGCGTGACGCTCGCGCATTTCGGTATCAATGTATCTATCTGTTGTTGCCATACTGGCGTGGCCCGCATCTTCTCGAACGTGCTCTTTAGGGCGAAACTTCACATCTTCTGAAATGCCCGTATGGCGAAGCCAGTGCACGGTTGATACACGTAACTCTTGCGCTTCATCTTCTAAGTCTTTCGCTTGCATTCGTTCAAAGGCCATATCAAAACAGCGCTGCACTAAATAGCGAATCTGGCGTGTGCTCGTTACCGGGCCACGTCCGCGTAGCTTAGGAATGAGAGGTGTTTGTTCTCCAATGTAAGGCATGGCAGGTAGCCCTAAGTGTTTGCGGTAGCGCTTGAGTGCCGACAGCATATCGTCTGATACAGTGACCATTCTCGCTTTATTACCTTTACCAACTACGCGTAACCACCAGTGGCCATCTTGGTCAGCTTGAAAATCACCCATGACGGGTGCGGATCTTTCATCAGCCACTAGCTCAGAGATACGTAAATACATGCCGAATAGCGCCTTCATTATAAAAAGAGTCCGTTCGTGTTCGGCAGGATTTCCGACGGCCAGCTCATCTACAATCTCAAGAATAAAATCCCATTGCATATTGGACAGGCGTCTTACCGGCTCTTGATAAGCATGGCGCTGCAGAAACTTACTTTTCTGCCGAATAAGCGCCACTGGATTGAGCTTTAAGTAATCTTCCTGAATAAGAAAGTTGAAGTACGTTGATAGCACCGCGAATAACGCTTGAAGTGACTTTTGCGATAATGCCAGAGCAGAGGCGTTACCTATCTTGTCTGGCTTGGCAACAAATGGACGCCAATCAGAGTTAACGACTCGTTCACCTTGTTTGTTTTTAAACCGTGCGACTTGCTTAGTGCCAACCCAATGTTTAGGTGGGTTTTGGCAAAAGTGGATGTATTCTTCAATTTCCTGGCGACGTAAATCGCAGAGTGAGATTTTCTTAACACCCCAACACCACTGTAATAGGCGTTCGGTTTCGCGACGATAACTATTGAACGTTGCTGTCGAACCGTCGTAAGCCATTAAAAAGGTGAGAGTGTGGACGAGATCATCAAAGGCACCGTCGACCTGATCAACAACAGGAAGAACTTTGCTGAGCTGGCGCGCGTATTTCAGCGGGCTGCCGATCTCATTGAGCTGATCGATGATAGGGGGCGGAGGTGTCAGAGAAGCCGATTTTGGCACAATTGTAGCTCTAGGTTTGAAGTGAATATTTCGAGATTCTTTAGGCTACTGGATTGTGCGGGACTTAACAAATTATCGGAAATAGTTGAAACGGAAAATCCCGCGATGATCGCGGGATTTTTATTATCAGTTATCAAAACAGCAAGGCTATAAATTTAGTTAGAAGGTATAGCGTACACCAATATCAAAGTTACGCTCCGGCCCCACATAAATCCCTTGAAGTAGCCCTGAGACATAGCGCTCGTCGGTTAGGTTTTTTATCGACCCAGAAAGAGTCAGTTGTGGAACAAGGTCATATTGAGCCGTTAAATTGAGCGTAGTATATGCATCTAGCTCTCCGCCCCAGATACCGCCGACTCCGCCATTATTGCCACTGATTTCCTCGCGATTATCTGCACTGGCGTACTGAGAGCCAGTATGATTTGCACTCAATTCAGTTTTCAAATTCTCGGTCATATAACCAACCGCTAGGTTAGCCAATAATTCTGGAGAATAGACAATTCGATTGCCTTTGTTATCGCCAGAGCGGTATTCAGAGATCGGGATATAGGTCACATTACTGTCAACGAAGAACCCGCTTTCAAACTGGAAGGCGGCTGCCAATTCCATGCCTTGATGTAGCGTTTTCCCTGCGTTGGTCTGACTTAATGCAGGATTGGAGTTACCCGCAATAATTTGATTCGTGAAATCCATTTGGAACGTTGTTGCTTCATAGCGGAAGCCGCCCTGACCACCACGAACGCCTAGCTCAATATTGGTTGAGCGTTCAGCTTCTAATTCTTGATCCGTCAAACCATCAAGTGCGACGCCATTTTCAGCCGGAGAAAACGCTTTATACACGCCACCATATACTTGAGCCGCTGGAGCAAGTTGCCAAGTTAAGCCGACACCAGGCAATACTTCTGTGTTGTCCGTTTCAGCGGTATTCACGCCTCTATCTTGAGTAAGGTCTTTACGTGTTTGAGTGTATTGTTCGACTCGAACGCCAGGGGTTACCGCCAGTGTGTCTGTTAAGCTTAAGCGATTCTGCGCGAAAAGGGCCAAGCTATCCGCTGAATCAATTCGATCTCGGTTGATGGTGCCCGTTCGATCCTGCAAACGTGTTGCACCAATGGTTTGGTCTTTCATTTCTTCTGTTAGGTATCGCAATCCAATTTCAGCTTCGTTGTGAATGCCAAACATCCTATGAGTGACATGCAAACGAGTCTCGATTCCTACACGCTCAAAGTTACGGTTGTTGCCATTGAGGTTATCACTGTATGCCCAACGGCCAGTCACTGGTGAATCAGTATTGTTGTTAGTGATGCCATAACGCCAGTAATCGCGGAAGGTTTCACTCCAATACACTAAGGTATTAAGACGTAGATTTGTACTGATGTCCCATTCGTGATTCAAATCTAGACCGCGACGACCAGTGATAAAGTAATCATCAGGAGCTGGGTTGTAGTCGGCACCATTTTCATAGTCTTCAACAAATAAACCACGATAAGAAATATTCGCTTCGTTATCGTAATCGGTATATTTAATGCCAAGCCACTGATTCGTTCCAACCGCCATGCCCGCCTTAAGCATTATATCGGTCATATCGTAGCCTTTATCCATAAAACCATCGCTTTGCGCTTTGGTAATTACCGCACCAAAGATAGCGTCTTTAGAAGGTGACATTCCACCTACCTCAACGGTCGCTTCATGGGTATTCCAACTGCCAGTACGTAAAGACAAGGTTGTACCTGGCTCAGGTGTTTTGGTGGTGTAGTTAATCACACCGCCGATGGTGCTTGGGCCATACCGCAAGGAAGCCGCGCCTTTGAGAACTTCAATCGCTTCCATACGCTGAATACGTGGATTGTAATAGCGTCCATTACCGACAAATAAGCCAGGAGCCACAGGTACGCCATCTTCAAGAATTAAGGTTTTTGAACTGTCAGCAGGTAATCCACGCATACCAATATTCACTACCACGGCACTTTCTTCTTCGCCCTTAATTGCGATACCTGGAATACGTCTTAATGCATCTTCGGTAGAGCGGGGCTGTATCAGCTCCAATTGCTCACTGTCTACCACAGCGACCGAACCGGGCTGATACACCAAGTCTGATTCACCTTTCCCAATAACAACCATATTTGGCAATTTGATGCCGGACTCTTCGGCGTGAGTATTGAATGATGCGGTGGTAAGCGCTATGGCTGCACCTAATAACGTTGGTAGGTGATTTTTGGGGGCGGTTCGAACCTTCATAAGCTACTCCAATAACTACAGGTAATGAGTTGTTGATAATGATTATAATGATAAGAATCATTATCAACAAGTGGTTATTATCATTACCTTTGTAATTATCAACTGATCACAGAGTACGAGATCCCCCTTGGTGTCCACCCATGCGCATTTAGTTCAGCCGGCAAAAAGTGCTACTTTTTATATTCCGATAATCTTAATTATATAAGGTATAACCATTGAACTGGTTATAAGAAGGGGATTCTAGCGGGAACTACATGTAGGCTCAATGGTATTTTTAAACTAGACTCGCCTCCAATATGAGTTGATAACTGCTTATCGTCACCTGGCTCTTACTGTAGTGGCACACTAATTTCTGTCAGGTAATAGGAGGTGCTAACGAAGTTTTAAAACAGAATGGATGCCATCAACAGACTATCATCAATTGCTGAAGCGAGATCGGAAGCATCGCGATACATATTCTCAGAATTATCAATTAACAAAAGAATTGAACTTTCCATCAATGTCTATAGACTAATTTACCTCTCAGCCCTTAACTTAAAGGTCAAAAATTAGGTGCGAAACGCGTACATACACTCTTTTTTAGCGATTATTATCCTTCTGCAATCATTTGCAGCAGTCGCTGACGCGCACCAGTTTCACCAGTCCAATAACCAGCACGAAATTATTGCTGAGCATATACATGAACCGGCCGCAGATATCGTATTTAATGATGCAAACCAACAAGATGGCTCTTCTGATTGCCACCACTGTTGTCACTGTCATAGCATAGGTGCCTCTGTCTTACCTGCTTCATCTTGCCATATAGGCGAAATTAATAGTCCTTCCGTGACATTTATGTATACGGATCGATACACATCCCAGCCTTCTCATTCACTTTACCGCCCTCCAATCGTTTAGTCCTCACATTTATAAACGGTCGAACTCTTTCGACATAATGATTCATTTAGTAGGACTAAAATATGTTTTTCCATCAATGCTCTGGCTCGCGCCTGCGTTTTTGCGCAGCTGTAGGGTTAGTTATACTCTCTATCGTCTCGAAAGAGGCTTTTGCTCAAAATAGCGGTCAACCGTTATCACTTCACCAGGCCATTACGAAAACCTTGGCGCAAAATCCTCAACTTCATCAATTTAATATAAAGAAAGATGTTCTTCTTGGTCGCAGAGAGACCAGTGAATTAACCCCCGCGCTGAATGTCAGCATAGAGGTTGAAAACTTTGCGGGTTCCGGTGAGTTGTCTGGAGTGACATCGGCCGAAACCACACTTGCCTTATCTTCTGTCATCGAATTAGGCGGTAAGCGGCGCGCTCGTCTATCCGTGGCTAACGCACAACTGCAAACGTTCGACTACCACCGTCAAGCCTTTACATTGGATGTTTTGGGTGATCTGACCAGTACGTTTATCCAGGCTCTTGAGGTTCAAGCATTGTCAGAACTTGCTGTAGAAGCACGTAACCTTGCGCAAAGCACTCTAAAGATTGTCAAAAATCGATCGAACCAGGGAGCCGCTCCGGAATATGAAGTTAAGCGTGCAAAATCTACACTCTCACACTCTCAGCTACAGGTTGATGCGCTAGAGCAACAGTTTCAGCGGTTACAGATCAAGATCGCCGCTTATTGGGGAGAAACCTTACCCAGCTGGTCCAAACTCGATGGGGATATTTATACCTACGGTACGGCATCAGATTTCATTGCTTTATATGAGCGTGCTAAATCGTCACCTGCAATCGCCCAGTTCGCCAGTGAAGCGCGCTTGAAAAAGGCTCAGGTCTCGCTTGCCAAAACTCAATCCAAAGCCGATCTGGGGTGGCAGCTTGGTGTACGTCGATTTGAAGATAGCGGCGATACGGCATTTACTGCTGGCGTGTCGATTCCATTATTCAGTGGTAAACGAAACAGAGGAGCACTGAAATCTGCGATGGCGTCCGAAAACGAAGTGATTTACGAGCGTCAAACAGCGCTATTGAAGTTGCATGTGCAGTTGTTCGAAGCCTATTCACAGCGGCAACAGCATGTCGCAGCAGTCAAGGTCTTTCGTACAACCATCTTGCCGGACTTAAATTCTGCCTTAGCATCAACTCAGCGCGCCTACGAAACAGGACGGTACAGCTATCAAGACTGGATAGCGGCACAAAAAGAGTTACTTGATGCGAAGCGATCACTCATTGAGAGTGCCGCCGCTGCATCACTTAATCAGGCCGTTATAGAGCAACTCATTTCAGAGCCACTCAATTAGTCAGCAACGATAACTCAATAAACCCATTTTTATTTCGATGCATTTAAGCTTCGAAAAAACAGGATTAAACAATGAAAAAGCCATTTGCATTATTTCTTATCATTTTTTGTACAAGCCTTACTGCTGCCGTCCAGGCTAGTGAAGAACACGACCACAAACATTCTGAAAATAGTTCGCACGAAAAAGCCCACGATCAGAAACATAGTAATAAAGAAAAACACGATGATGACGAGCATGATCATGATGCCGAGAAAGAGCATGATCACGAGGAAGGTTCTCATCATGAAGATGGTGAAGAAGGCGAAACTCACTCTCACTGAACCCAAATTTTATTTCAATGTTAAAAAACATTGAAAAGACAGGATTAGACAATGAAACAGACATTTGCTTTATTTTTTATCATTTTTTGTACAAGCCTTACTGCTGCCGTCCAGGCTAGTGAAGAGCACGATCACAAACACTCCAAAGATAGTGCGCACGAAGAGGCCCACGATCAGAAACATAGTAATAAAGAAAATCACGATGATGATGAGCATGGTCATGATGCAGAGAAAGAGCATGATCACGATGAAGGCTCACATCATGACGATGGAGAAGAGGATGAGCACGGACACGGCGAGGAAAACTCGACTGAAATTAATGACGCCATGGCTCAAAAGGTGGGTATTGAAATCGCGCAAACTGGATCGCAAACACTCCACCAAACATTCACAACCTATGGGCGTTTGACGACGGCGCCAGAGAGCACCAGTCATGTTCGTGCACGATTTCCGGGTATTGTTCGGTCTGTGGCGTTCAATATTGGCGATCAAGTTAAGGAAGGCGATCTGCTTGCCGTCATTGAATCCAATGAGAGTTTAAAGCGCTACGATGTTCGTGCACCGATTGGCGGCACAATTATTCAACGTCATGCCAACAAAGGGGAAATGACACAGGAGCAAGTGCTGTTTTCGATAGCAAGTTTTGAATCATTGTGGGCAGATTTACGTATTTTTTCGACACAACAACAATCGATTAACATTGGCCAACCCATTCATGTAACGGCAGGTGAAAAGCGTATCGATTCGCGTATTTCTCACATGTTGCCAGCCGAAGAAGATTCGCCTTATCTTATTGTGCGAGCAAAAATCAATAACACTAAAAATAATTGGTTTCCTGGATTGATGGTTGAAGGGAAGATTGTCATCAACGAATTTGAGGCACCGATCGCCGTCAAGAATTCGGCTTTGCAAACTATGGGGGGGCGCACCGGAATCTTTGTCAAAGAGCATGACGACTACCGCTTTACTCCGCTCGTTCTAGGTCGCAGCGACGACGAATTTACAGAAGTATTATCGGGTATTCAAGGAAGCACCCAATATGTAATAGCGAACAGCTACTTAATAAAAGCTGACATCGAAAAATCCGAAGCCGAGCACGAACACTAAGGGGTATATGATGATTAATTCCATTTTACGCCTTGCCATCGAGCGGCGTTTATTATTTTTGTGTAGTATTTTTCTGATTGTCGGTATAGG
Organism: Sphingopyxis sp.; assembly: GCA_002733865.1. Taxonomy (GTDB): domain Bacteria; phylum Pseudomonadota; class Alphaproteobacteria; order Sphingomonadales; family Sphingomonadaceae; genus Parasphingorhabdus. The sequence continues at coordinate 32,949 of NVXM01000016.1, read as the reverse complement.
TTTTTGGAGTTATCAAAAACTCCCTATCGATGCTGTTCCAGACATTACAAATGTTCAGGTACAAATCAATACTTCAGCTCCGGGTTATTCACCCCTGGAAGCAGAACAAAGAATTACTTATCCGGTAGAGACAGCACTGGCTGGGTTACCCAATCTTGCTTATACCCGATCCTTATCTCGTTACGGTCTTTCACAGGTAACCGTCGTCTTCGATGAAGGCACCGATATATATTTTGCCAGAAACTTAATTAATACAAAATTAGGCGCAATAAAGAGTGCCTTACCTCCAGGCATGGAACCAGAGATGGGACCGATTTCTACTGGGCTTGGAGAAATATTCATGTATACGGTACAAGCCTTGCCTGACGCCGTAGATGCTAATGGCAAGCCTTATGACGCTACCGCGTTACGTGAGATTCAAGATTGGATAATAAAACCACAGCTTGCACAGGTTAAGGGCGTTGTAGAAGTTAACAGTATTGGTGGTTACAACAAGCAATACCATATAACCCCCGATGTTCAAAAGCTGTTGCATTTCAATGTTGGAATGGAAGATATCGTTCAAGCGCTAGAGGCCAATAACGGTAACCGCGGCGCTGGCTATATTGAGCGAAACGGTCAGCAACTATTAGTTCGCTCACCTGGGCAGCTAGCTACCATAGAAGATATCGCCAACGTCATTATCGCTGAGAATAATACAATTCCAGTTAAAGTATCTGATGTTGCGAGTATCGCTATTGGCAAGGAACTAAGAACAGGCGCTGCAACGCAGGATGGTGTAGAAACAGTTTTGGGTACGGCCATGATGTTGATTGGTGAAAACTCCCGTACAGTGGCACGCGATGTGGCGCTGCGCCTTGAGACTATTCAAGGATCCCTTCCTGAAGGTGTAGTAGCGACCTCTGTATATGATCGTACGGCGCTCGTCGACAAAGCCATTGCCACAGTAAGTAAGAACCTTCTAGAAGGCGCAATACTTGTTGTTGCTGTATTGTTTTTATTATTGGGCAATCTCCGTGCGGCATTGATTACAGCTGCGGTGATACCACTAGCCATGCTAATGACGATTACTGGCATGGTCAAAACAGGTGTGTCCGCTAATTTGATGAGTTTGGGGGCATTAGACTTTGGGCTAATTGTCGATGGCGCAGTGATTATTGTAGAAAATGCTATCCGTCGTTTATCTAACGCGCAGCACGCAGGACAATTGGATTTACGTGAACGATTAAACGTGGTTTACGAAGCGACAGCCGAAGTCATTCGTCCCAGTCTTTTTGGTGTTGCAATTATTACCGTTGTGTATATCCCCATTTTTTCATTGACCGGTGTTGAAGGGAAAATGTTCCACCCTATGGCGGCAACAGTCGTTATGGCACTAATTGCAGCTATGGTGCTGTCATTAACGGTCGTACCTGCCGCTGTAGCGGTATTCTTAAAAGGAAAAATCAGCGAAAAAGAAGGGATTGTGATTCGCGGCGCAAAATCTGCGTATGAACCTGCGTTGTTACTCGCATTAAAATTTCGCTGGTTGGTTGTAGGCAGTGCAACAGTACTGGTTGCGGCCTCTCTTTGGTTAGCGACAACGTTAGGCTCCGAGTTTGTACCGCAACTTAATGAAGGTGATATTGCATTGCACGCTATGCGAATTCCGGGTACCGGATTGGAGCAGGCGGTGGAAATGCAGGAATTGCTTGAACAACGCATAAAATCCTTTCCTCAAGTCGATAAAGTGTTTGCGCGTATCGGTACCGCCGAAGTGGCGACTGACCCCATGCCGCCTAATGTCGCCGATAATTTTGTGATTTTAAAACCGCGTTCACAGTGGCCAGACCCATCGCTTACTAAGCAAGAATTAGTTGAGCAAATGGAAAAATCACTCGAAAAATTACCGGGCAATAATTACGAATTCACCCAACCCATTCAAATGCGATTCAATGAATTGATCTCTGGCGTTCGAGCTGATTTGGGTATCAAAGTTTTCGGCGATGACTTGGATCAACTGGTTGTCACGGCTAATGATATCTTGCAAACACTGAGCAAAGTCGAGGGTGCGGCCGATGCGAGAGTTGAGCAGGTTACTGGCTTGCCAACCTTGTCAGTCATTCCCAAGCGGACTGCGTTGGGGCGTTATGGTCTTAATGTCTCCGAGTTGCAAGAGTGGGTAGCGACAGCCATTGGCGGTGAAAGTGCAGGGATATTGTACGAAGGTGATCGACGGTTTGAACTGGTAGTGCGATTACCGGAAACTGTTCGGCGAGATATCGAACGCCTAGCTTTCTTACCCGTACCGTTACCAAACGGTGACTATGTTCCTTTGTCTGAAGTTGCCACCTTGGATATTTCACCCGCACCGGCACAAATCAGTCGTGAAAATGGTAAGCGCCGCGTTGTTGTGACAGCCAACGTGCGTGGTCGAGATCTTGGCGGGTTTGTTGAGGATGTAAAGGCCCAAATTTCGTCACAGGTAGATATTCCGGCTGGGTATTGGCTTGACTATGGCGGCACCTTCGAACAACTCGAATCTGCGAGTAAAAGATTATCTATCGTCGTACCGTTGACTTTACTGCTTATCATTGGCTTGTTGGTGATGGCTTTTGGGTCACTGAAGGATGCCCTCATTATTTTCAGTGGTGTGCCATTAGCTCTAACTGGTGGTGTTTTAGCTTTGGCACTGCGTGGCATGCCTATGTCCATTTCCGCCGGAATTGGTTTTATCGCTTTGTCGGGAGTTGCTGTGCTAAATGGATTAGTGATGCTAGCGTTTATCCGTGATCTGTGGCACGAGAAAGGTGACTTGATGCTTGCAGTAACAGAGGGCGCGCTTGTGCGTTTGCGACCCGTATTAATGACTGCATTGGTAGCTAGTCTTGGATTCGTGCCAATGGCATTAAACACAGGTACCGGAGCAGAAGTTCAACGCCCGTTAGCCACCGTTGTTATTGGCGGGATTATTTCCTCCACATTGCTAACGTTGCTCGTGTTACCCGTTCTCTATCATTGGTTTCATAAAAATGATCGCCTAAAAGTTATGAAAGTTAATAACTAATCGTCCTTAATGAAAGACGCGGCAAAAACGTTGCCGCGTCTGGATAACAAGCAAAGAAAAGAAATGCATAACCACGGTCACGCACATACTTGCATCGAATATTAATTATACAGATCCAAACCTAGATTAGATTTCAATTTCGTCAATATAAGTTCTATTCATCCTCTATCTTTGAAATATAACTTCTAAGTTTTGCATTCTCAGTCTTTAATGTAATTATTTGGTTGTTTGCATCTTTTAAGCTTCGCTTTAAATTACTAATTATTGCCATCTTGCTTTCATCCGATCTGGCACGACCTGAGCTAATTCTCTTTTTTTCAGCTTTTAATTTTGAAGCGTCTTTACTGCTTTCAATAAGAGTTCTTAGTTCTGGGTTTTCATAGATAAAGGTGCGTGAAACCTGTGCCTTTCTTGCGACCTTGTTTATATTAATTTCTTCTGAGCAGTATAATAAATAGCTAATGGCTTCTTTAACGGCTTTAAATTTTTTTAATGATTCAGACTTTTTATATTTTATTAAGTGCTTTGAATTATTAGTCATTTACTGCTTCCAGCCCATCTATAATCGTAATTAGATTATCTCTAACTTGAACGTTTAAGTCATATTGTCGCGTGTAATTCTTCGCTTTTGATTCATCCACTAAGTACTTAGCTGTTTTTAATTGCTGGCGATGTACATCAATAAATGTTTTGTCGGTTCTAAAGCTTGTGCACGTTAGGCACGCATTTGCATGGGGGCATGTTTGCTTAATTGGTAGGGCGCATATGCCATTGGATAAAGCCTGCGTTGCTAGCTGATGCTTCAACCATTTGGCCTCAATAGGGGTGTTGTCATTTTCAATGACTTCAACCTCCTGGATGACTTCAATCCCACTATAAAACTTGCCTTTAATATCGATTAATTGATTCTGGGCTTTGTTTATTGCTGTTCGCATCGTTTTATTATGTAGTTGTGCATAAATCGCTGTCATCATTGGTGATTCATGGCCAAGAAAATTCTGGACCGTAATCATGTCAACGCCATTATTTATTAGATTAGTGCCAACTGTATGTCGAAAAGCATGGGTGCTGATTTCTTGTTTTATGCCTAATTCATTTGTCAGCTTTAAATTTTCTGTAGTCTTCTTTAAACGAAAATTTATTGTTCTTAGGGAATAGGTCTTAAACTCAGCATTTCTCTTATGACCAAACAGATAGTTACTTGGGTTCGGAATATTCATATTTTTACAGTATTCTTCATTGTAAGAAATTTGAATCTTCACTAAATCCGCTAATTTATGACTAATAGGAATTGTGTGTTCTTTCAAAAACTTTCGATTTAGTCTAGTAAGATACCAGTCCCCATCATTATCCTGAGTTAAACAATCTTTCTTTAGAGCAAGGAGTTCACTACCACGCATACCAGTTTCCATAATGACTTTTAGCATTCTGCTTGCTTCTGTATCTTCAGTGTCCAAATAATCATCTATGTCATTTTGTACTTTGAAGCTCAACCCTTTAGGTTTTGAAGTTGGTCTGCGTCTTGGTGCCATATCTTTTGTTATCAAAGGGTACTTATCCTTTGATAATAAGCCCCATTGCATCCAGCAGGTTGTAATTTCATTTAGTTGTGAATATGTACTACTACGAGTGGCATGAGATTTATCTGATATGCTATCCATATACCGTTGCATGAGATCTTTTGTGATTATTTGAATAGAAGAACGGTCATATTCAGTATCTATGAATGCACTAAGACTTCTGCCGACTCTTGCATAGGCTACGAGTGTATAAGCCTGCACAGATACCCGTTTTCGCCAAATTACTTCTTTAAATCTATCCCTTAGCCATAGCTGGCTTATGCCGTAAAGCGTAAGGTTATTTTGACCGCTAGGACGTTCACCTTCTTTATAGCCAAGATCTTCGAAACTCCAAACATCTTCTTGAAAGATAGGGCTTTTCGAAATTACTTTTAAATTTGAGTTGATTTTCTTATTGGTACTCATTTCTCAACGCCTTCTTTAATTCCAAAAATTGTATTTTTCATATCTTCAGCTGTTAAATGTTCATAGATATTTTTTGTTGTCTCAATTGAAGAATGCCCTAATCTTTTTGAAACAATTTCAATCGGCACTTTTTGGCGTAAAAGTTCAGTGGCATGCGTATGTCTTAACATGTGTGGGGTAATGTTACAGCCTATTGAATTTGAAAACCGCTTAAACAGAAATTTTACAGAAGGGTAGGAGAGCGGTTCACCTCGATTCCCACCATCTTTTCTATATAACTTTGTAAATACATAGTCTGATTCAATATCACCTATTTCGTTAAGCAAATAATTTGTATACATATTTGCCCATTTATCTGTAATCACAACTTCATACGAGGTTTTAGTTTTTGAATAAACTTCATTTGAATTATCCAGCCTATAAAATATTGTTAGTTTTGAATCCCAGCTCTCAATATCTGAATGTCTTAACTGTAATGCTTGGCCTACACGCATGCCTGTTTCAAGCAGCAAGCAAATCAATAGTCGGTCTCTGCTGTTTGCACAAAACTCTATGAGCTTTAGTTGTACGTCTTCAGGTATTGTTTTTACTTTACGTTTTACTGGCTTAGCTCTACGAAGTGGTTTTAATTCTCTAGAAACCGATTGAGGTCTAGATGCAGAGGCAAATGACAAAAACTCCTTAACTTTTGGGTTTTTTGAGATATTTGTAGATATAGCTTCTAGCGCAATTGACTGACCTAATTCACCAATATTCAACTTATATCGATAAAAAGCTGAGATCGAAGCTAGGGCTCTATTAATGGTACTTATGGACCTAGCCTGGCCTAATTCTGTTGGGAGTACTGATAGAGTGTCAGCTTTTGAGTGTTTATAAAACGCTATAAAGCTGGTTATTACTTCGATATCAGAGTGCTTCCAATCTAAGCTTTTTTTGTTCAGATAACGAAAGTATTGCGATAAGTCATGCGCATAAGACTTAACTGTATTGGGAGCAAAGTCTCTTTTATCCAAATGAGATAAGAATTTATTAACATGCTTAACAGGTAAGCCATCCAAATAAGCCCTATAAGTAACTCGATTTAAGACTGGATGATTAAGCTTTTCTACACGCATAAATAGCCACCAATGCAGTAGTTAAAAGGCGTGAAGCTTACATATGTGGGATTAGAGTGTAAATTACTCAGTTTTATTGTGCGTGGCGAACGTAGATTACACATTAAATAGTACTTCCGATAATAACAATTATCGGAATTAACAGGTATCAATGAGATAGGTTTGATGACCATTGCCTCACTGCCTAATCCTTCGAATACCTAACCCTTCTGCCACGGGTAAGCGCGTGAATTATTAAACCTGAATGCCTTACAAGCATCCAGGACACGCTCGAGACTGTCGAGGGTTTAAAGCGCCGATTCCTTTCGGTGCTTTAAATTGTCTGCAATAGTTTTCACAGAGCGATACCTTAATGTTTTGGTAACTAGCCTTTTAACGCAGCATTTACTATCTCTTGCGCTTCATCCAATATCGCATTTAAGTGATCTTCGCCTTTAAAGCTCTCGGCGTAGATCTTGTAGATATCTTCTGTGCCTGATGGGCGCGCCGCAAACCATCCGTTTTCGGTAGTCACTTTTAATCCACCAATCGCTGCATCGTTACCTGGGGCTTTGGTTAGTACCGCCGTGATGGTTTCACCAGCCAGTGATGTGGATGTCACTTGCTCTGGTGACAGCTTCGATAGCTTGGCTTTTTGCTCTGGTGACGCCGCCGCTTGAATGCGGTTTTCAATCGGTTCGCCGAGTTGATCAGCAAGGCCTTTATATATCTGTGCCGGATCTTGACCGGTTTTGGCGATGATCTCTGCGGATAACAATGAAGGAATTAAGCCGTCTTTGTCCGTTGTCCATACACTACCATCACGTCGCAAAAACGATGCCCCGGCGCTTTCTTCACCACCGAAGCCCAATGATCCATCAACTAAGCCTGCGGCAAACCATTTAAAACCAACCGGGACTTCAATGACTTTACGATCGAGTTTTGCCCCCACTCGATCAATCATCTGGCTGCTTACCAGTGTTTTACCAATGGCGGTATCTTGCTTCCATTGAGGGCGATTCTGAAATAGGTAATCAATCATCACTGATAAATAGTGATTGGGCGGCATCAGACCGGAGCTTGGCGTCACAATGCCGTGACGGTCGTGGTCAGTGTCGCATGCAAAGGCGATGTCGAATTTGTCTTTGAGTTCAATTAAGCCCTGCATGGCGTATGGCGATGAGGGGTCCATGCGGATTTTGCCGTCCCAATCTAGGCTCATAAAGCGGAAGGTTGTATCAACCGTATTGCTCATTACTGTGAGGTCAAGACGGTAACGTTCGGCAATGGCGGCCCAGTATTGCACACCTGCACCGCCCAAGGGATCAACACCGATACGCACCCCAGCGTTACGAATTGCTTCCATATCAATAACGCTGTCGAGATCATTAACGTAGTTGTTCAAATAGTCGAACACATGCGTGGTCGGCGCTGTTAAAGCATCGGCATACGGCATGCGTTTTACATTCACTAAGCCATCTTCGAGGTACTTGTTGGCCTGTTGCTCAATCCATTTGGTGATATCGGTATCCGCCGGGCCACCATTGGTTGGATTGTATTTAAAGCCGCCGTCGGTTGGTGGGTTGTGCGATGGCGTAATTACAATGCCATCCGCCAAGTCAGCTGTACGATCTTTATTGTGGCATAAGATCGCGTGAGAAATGGCGGGTGTGGGTGTGTATTCGCCCTCCTTTGCCATCATGACCTCAACACCATTAGCGGCTAGAACCTCAAGGGAGCTAACCAGTGCAGGCTCTGACAATGCATGCGTATCAATACCGATAAATAGAGGGCCGGTAATCTCATTGAGTGTACGGTATTCGCAGATAGCTTGGCTCATTGCGAGCACATGAGCTTCGTTGAATGACTTTTTAAATGAACAACCTCGATGACCAGAGGTTCCGAAAGCCACACGCTGCGCAGCAATCGCAGGATCAGGTTTTTCGCTGTAATAAGCCGTTATTAGCTTGGCAATATTCGTCAGACTCTCTTCCGGCGGAAGTTTACCCGCCAGTGGATTAATGATCATGCCCGCGTTCGATTGACTCAAGTTGAACCTCCAGTTCTGGTCTTTATTTAGATACTGGCTGGCATTGTAACCTGCACAGAAGGGTTTGTGAGGAGGATATATTGGAAGTTAGAACATTGATTGGACACGATGGGCATTCGGGGCTGTGCGCCCATATGTAGTTAAATATATTGCTGGGCTGCACGAATGAATTGGTCGTGTTCGTGGGTGAGTTCTGTAAGAAGATGAATAATCTCAGCATTGTCGTACTCAATAATTAAGTGCGCATCTTGCTCGATCATTGCTGTGACACGTGCAATCTGCAACGCCCCTATACTCTGGGATGAGCCTTTGAGTTTGTGGGCGCCATGAATCAAAGACTGAGAGTCTCTTGCCTGCGCTGCTGTAAATATCAGGCCTATATCTTCTGGTAAGGTTTGGATAAAAATATCCAGTATTCTCGAGAATAGCTTTTGATTGCCCTCCAGTCGACGAAGCGCACCTACTTGATCCCAAACACGCTGCTCTGAAGAAGACGAATTCATAGGGGTAATCTTGATGTCTGCGTCATCTGAATTTACCTCATCACTCAGGGGCTGAACTGACATCTCGCGTTGAATAAGGGGAGATTCAGCCACTACCCTCACCTCCTTAATGCTAGGATTTGATGCGCTCAAATCAGGTAGGTTTGAGTTAATGTCTTGCAGTAGCTCCCTTAACTTCTCATAAAGATGTTCAGGGCTAACGGGCTTGCTTAGGTAATCGTTCATGCCGCACTCTAAGCACTTTCCTTTCTCTCCAGACATGGCCGCTGCAGTCAATGCGATAATTGGGATATTGTTATACCCACCGCCACGTACCTGTTCATCTCGTATTATTTTGGTAGTTTCATAGCCATCTAACTCTGGCATTTGGCAGTCCATAATAATCAAGTCAAATGACTCGTTATTAGATGACGCCTTAATAAGAGCGAGTGCCTCCACCCCGTTTTTAGCCTCTGTAATTATTACGCCAAAGTGCTCAAGCAGCCCTTTTATAACGGCTCGATTTATGTGGTGATCATCAACCACAAGAATAGATTTTCCGCGTAAAAAATCCAGATGCTGCTCGGCATCTAATTGTGCTTGATTGGCAGGTATTGGGCATGGATCCATTTGCTGAAAAAATGACAACACGCTTAAATGTGTTATAGGTCGATCAATGGTAATTATGTTACTAAGATCATGCCCAATAAGAGCCGGGGACGTCCCTGTTGTTAAAGATAATAAAAATTTATTAGGTGAGGCCTTCAGTGTGGAGATTAAATCATGATTAATCGATTTTTCATCAATGATAATGAAAGTTGATGAGTCATAATACTGGGAGATGTTATCTTCATTTGGAGACACTGCGATAACGTCTATATTCCAAAACATTAGTAGGTCTGTAATTATTTGACGTTCGGTCTCCGAACTTACACAAACAGGGACTTCACTCAAGTTTGATAAGTCTAACTTCGGAAGTACTGACTGGTTCTTTGCATCAAGGCTGCTTAGCTCCACGGGAAGTTTAAAGGTGAAAGACGTACCAACCCCTTTCTCACTAAATACCTCTATTGATCCACCCATTGCCTCTACCAACTGTTTACTAATAGATAAGCCTAATCCTGTGCCGCCATAGTTTCTCGTCGTGCTTGATTCTTCCTGAGAAAATGAGTCGAATATAAAGGGAAGTTTATCTTGAGCAATACCAATGCCTGTGTCTGTCACTGAGCACGAAAAAATTTGGTTCTCGGCTTCTTCAGTAAGGGATGCCTGAATCAGAACTTCTCCATAATCTGTGAACTTTAGGGCATTGCTGATTAAGTTGTTTAAAATCTGCTTTATTCGATTTGAGTCGGCATAAAGATACTGGTTGTTGATATTTTTGTTGTCACATAAAAGAAGAGTACCTCCTGCCGAGGCTGATGCCGCCATGCTAGAGACTGACCCATGAATAAGCTCAAGTATGCTGAAATTCATGGCATCTAGATCTAGCTTACCTGCTTCAATTTTAGAAAAATCTAAGATGTCATTGATTAGTCGAGTGAGCGATAAGACGCTTGCCTCAGCCATTTTAAGTTGCTGAAGCTGCTGCGTTGTCAGCGGGTCTCGCTTGAGCAACCGCAACATGCCAAACACTCCATTCATTGGGGTGCGAATTTCGTGGCTCATCGTGGCTAGAAACTCGCTTTTAGCATTGTTAGCGGTTTCGGCTAAAACAAGTGCGTCTTTTAACTCACGCGTTCGTGACTGTACGGCTTCATCAAGGTTGCGGTTGGCTTCCTCCAAAGAGTGTTTCGCTTCAGTCGCGGCTGTGGTGTCATTCAATAACAACACGGTATCACCTTTCACACTCTTGTCTTGATTGATAGTGGAGACTTTTACATCGAAATGCCTAGTGGTATCACTTGAATCAACCACTTCCATGTCGAATGACGAGTACGGCAGTCCTCGTGACCTTATGGCAGATAACGCTTTTGCGTATTTTTCATTGATATTAGGTATGGCAGACGATAATTCTTTGCCTAAGCACGAAACCTCATTCGTATTGTTTAAACTTGCTACCAGAATGTCTGCTGCAAGATTGGCACTGGCGATCTTGCCTGATTTGTTAATTACGATTATCGCTTCTGAGATTGATCCGATAATATGCTGAAATCGCCCCTCGACTTCGCGTACAAGCCTCTCGCTTCGAATGGAACGATAAAGGCTAATCAGCAAGGTGATAATGACCACAAACAGCCCTACTGAAAATAACTGCTGAGAAAAAAAGGTGGAAAACAGCTTCTCATTTATATGGGACTCTGAAACGGTGTGAGCGATATGTATTTTTTTGTGTGGCACTCCCCCATTAAACTCAACCGAACTACTTTGTAGTTGATGTGACTCACCGTTTACGACAACGGTTGATACTACATTCGATTCTGATGGCGGCTCAATATTAAAATAACTTTCCCATGTGTCATTTTGACCTCTACTAAATGAAAATCGATATTTGGGGAGAGGATGTTCAATAAACTGGAAGCTATCATTTAATATGTAGATGCTTTCAGCATCTGATAATTTAGTGGTGCCATTCAAGCCAGCAAGGAAAGATGTAATATCAATATTGATGATGACAAACCCAAAAATATTGGATCTTTCGTCATAGGCGCCTACCGCCACTCGATACGTTGCCCACTCTGGAAAGACTACTTCGCCGTATTCTTTGTTAAGCTCCATTTCGGAAATATAGATACTTCCGGGGTTTAGTTTGCTTGCTTCTTTAAAATATTGAGTTTCGCCTTTGGTTTGCAGTTTTTCTTCGGAGGTTTTCTCAATAGCTCCGAGTGCGCGATCAACGCGAACCAGCTCTTTGCCGCCATCATCAAGGCCAATGTAACGAATCTGTCGGATGTCATCATTTGATTGCATGTAAGCGTAAAAAATAGTGGCCAGTCGGTTTTTCCACTCTTGTGTGGTTGTGCCATCTCTCGGATCTATCCCTGAGTTTTCGGTAGCTTCTATGATCCCTTTTATTGGAGGAACATTGCCCAAAAAAATTATTCTGCTTCTGTCGCGAGTAAAGCGATCATAAAGTTGTTTTTCATCATTTTTTAAAAGCTTACTGCTGTTTGTCTGAATTTCTTGTTGAATATTGCTTTTTAAATACTCGTATTGAATGTATGTGGCTATGCCGTATACGAGAACAACTAGACCTACGAAGGTATGGAGATTGTCTTTCTTGCGAACGCTAGATCTCATACGTCAACTCACGGGTTTCGCCATCATTGTAGAAGCACGCCCTGGCTCTGCCTGCTGCCTTAGCGGCATACAGAGCTTTGTCTGCACACTCTATAAGCTCGTGATCATTCAAAGTAGCCCTAGAGGTACACTCTACAATGCCAATACTGATAGTTGAGAGCGGCTGTGCGTTCTCAGCAGAGCTGTGTTTAGGCGTGTCAGTTGTCGCGAGGATATTTTGAGCAACTTGCTTGGCACCGTTGGTGTCGGTATCAGAGAGCAGTACGATAAACTCTTCCCCGCCGTACCTTGCAACTAAATCTCTAGGACGGCGAACTGAGCTTGATATATGTGTAGCAACACGCTTAAGCATGTCGTCGCCCGCAATATGGCCGTAGGTGTCGTTGTATTGTTTAAAATGATCAATATCGAGCAGTATAATGACGGATTTACTACCGTCTCTAAGTTGCTGTCTTCTATGAATGGATACTTGTTCAAAAAAGTAACGCCGGTTGTGTAGCCCTGTAAGACTATCTATATAGGCTAAGTTCCTCAGCGCATCGCTTTGACACTTGATGGTTAGGTGCGCTTTTACTCGGTGGAGTAACGTCGATATTCGAATGGGCTTTACAATGAAGTCTGATGCACCCGCATTCCAGCAAGTCTCTTCTTGATCGCCATTATCAAGGGAAGTGACGAATATGACGCCAATATTGCGTAGGGACTCATCTTCGCTTTCTTGTAATGACTTGCAAACATCAATGCCGCTAACCCCACCCATCATAATGTCGAGTAGAGCAAGGTCTGGTTTTACTTTGTTTAATGCCGCAAGTGCTTCCTCTCCGCTGGTGGCTTCAACTACGGTATAAAGAGGTGACAAGCTTTGAACAATAATTTCTCGGCAAAGGGGGTCGTCTTCTGCTACGAGCACAACGCATGAATCAAGAGACTTTAAGTAACCGCTACGATGAGGCATACCATTTCCATTTGCGAATCTACCCGTTGCCGCCAAAGGTAATACAAGAAAAATACCGGCCCGATTGAATAAGAATAGGAGAGATTGACGTTTTTACCAGTCATTCTTAACTAGGGCTTTATGTCTACACTCCTGCTTTGTTAGTAAGCGCTAAAGGTTTGTTGAGTGATCAGTATATTGGGCGAGATGTGTTCTCTCTGTGTTTTTCATCTGCATAGTGTTGGAATCGCTACGGGCTATTTCTATACTGACACCCTGTGCTGACATGGTGGGCATTTGCGTGCCGTTGCGTTAGAATTCGCGCCATTCAGGGCTACGCTTTCACGCGGACCTTTCCTTTTATTTTCGTTAATTTAGGTATATTCAATCTATGTACGCAGTGGGCCAGCGTTGGATCAGTGAAGCAGAAACAGACCTCGGACTCGGTTTAATTCAAAGTGTCGACTTCCGAATGGTAACGGTTTTTTTTCCAGCTCAGGACGAGACTCGTACGTACGCTACTGATGGCGCTCCTCTTACCCGGATACGGTTCGAGCCGGAAGACGAAGTGCCATTACATGATGGCTCGGTATTCACGATTGCCGAATCGACCGAAATAGAAAACATCATGTTTTACAGTGATGGAGAACGCCAAATCCCAGAGACTTTATTGGCTGCGTCTATACAGTTGAATTCGCCTTCCGATCGTCTATTTACTGGCCAGATTGATAACAACAACTTATTTGAATTGCGCCAAACAGCATTAAGCCGTTTAGCAATGTTGCGTAAACGTCCTTATTTTGGATTACTTGGCGCCCGTACTAGCCTCTTGCCGCATCAGCTGCACATTGCCAATCAAGTAACTCAAGATGCTTTACCTCGTGTATTACTGGCTGATGAAGTTGGCTTGGGTAAAACCATCGAAGCGGGGCTAATTCTTCACCGCTTATTACGTCTTCAGCGTATTCAGCGTGTATTAATTTTAGTGCCTGATCACCTTGTGCATCAGTGGTTGGTTGAAATGGTGCGCCGTTTCAACCTGCATTTTCAAGTCGTGCGCCCTATTGATCTCGAAGAAGATGACGCTACGTTTTCTTCTGGACAGTTATTTATCTGCCCTCTTTCGCTGGCAACCAGTGATTTAGCAACGGCAGAGATCCTTTGTGAAGATTGGGATGTGCTAGTGGTTGATGAAGCACACCACCTTACCTGGACTCCAGAATTTCAAGATGACGGCTACCGCCTCGTTGATTCATTAGCGCAAATTACCCCCTCGGTATTACTACTAACGGCAACGCCGGAACAGCTTGGCGTCGAAGGTCACTATGCTCGCCTTCGCTTGCTTGATCCTGAGCGTTACCCAACGTTAGAAAATTTTGTTGCCGAACAAAGTGCTTACCGGCCTTATGCTGAATTGTCTGGGGCTATTGCTGCAGGTGATGATTTGTCCAGCGAGCAAGCTGAGTTATTGGCTAACGCCTTGCCAGATCTTGCAGGCAGTGATGACCCGAAACGAATTCTAAATGCATTGATCGACCGCTTTGGCCCTGGTCGTGCGCTTTACCGAAATACTCGTCAGGGGGTTGCTGGTTTCCCTAAGCGTATTCCGGAAATCGTTGAGCTTGACGTTCCTGAAGTGTACGAGGATGTCACCGACGATTTGCACCCGCATCATGGAGTACACAACTGGGCTGAAGCAGACCCGCGTGCGGCGTGGATTGTTGATCTTCTTGCAGAGCATAAAAACGAAAAGTTTGTGCTTATCACTCATTCTGTAGATACCGTACTGGAATTGGAACGCTTCCTATGGGAACGCCACGGTATCTCGGTGTCGGTATTCCATGAGCACATGGATATGGTTGAGCGTGATCGTGCGGCGGCCTTTTTTGCGGATCAAGATCAAGGCGCGCGCCTATTGATCTGTTCTGAAATCGGCAGTGAAGGTCGTAACTTCCAGTTTGCCAGTCACTTAGTTTTGTTTGACCTGCCATTCAATTGCGACTTGATCGAACAACGCATTGGTCGCTTGGATCGTATTGGCCAGAAAAATGATATTCGCATTCATATTCCTGTGTTCAAGGCACATGCGACATCACAGTGGGCGCATCTTCTGAATGATGCGTTCGACTGCTTTAGCCACCCTAACCCAGCGGCGCAGCCCTTACTTGATGAATATCGAGAACAGGTCAGTGAGTGGTTGATTTCCGGCGCGACGCCAAAGGCTGATCTTGCTGAGATTGTTGAAAAACGCAGTCATATGCAGCAGCAATTTGAGCAAGGCCGAGATCGCTTACTAGAACTGCACTCTTGCCCCCCTGAATCGGCTGCTGCCATGGCTCGTGAAATGGCCATCACACACATTGAAGATGAAGCGGAGCTGAACGATTTTATTGAATTGTTTGCCGATGCCTTTGGTCTTGAGGTCACTGACCTTGGCGGTGATTGCATTACCATTGCACCGGGCGATCATATGCTGGTTCCTGACCTCCCACACTTACCTGAAGATGGCTTTATGGCGACCACGCATCGTGATGTTGCTTTGTCGCGTGATGATGTGCAGTTCTTAAGCTGGGAGCATCCGTTTGTCGATCAGGCGCTTGAATTAATTACCAGCGGCCCTGCAGGCAATGCGGCGGCGGGTTATATCGAAAGTCATGACTACAAAACAGGCGACTGTATTATTCAGCTGCAATTTGCTGCGCGTTGTGCAGCACCGAGAGCGTTGCAGTTAGAGCGATTTTTACCGCCAGATGCCATGCATCTCACTATGACGCCCACCGGTGATCTCAAGGTGAATGAGCCTGAGTTAGATGAATTTGTTCTATCATTAAAGCGCGGTACGGCGCGTGGCTTGGTTGAACAAAAGGAAGGTCAGATTCGCCCATTGATTACCAAGCTTGAAAAAATGGGCATGGGGCAGTTAGACAAAATGATCGAACGCGCCTTAGGAAAAGCTCAGGAAACTTACGACGATCGCCGTCAACGCTTAGTCGCTCTATCGAAGCACAACCCAGCTATCTCTGAGTCGAGCATTAAGGCGATTGATCAAGAAGAGCTAAAGATACTCGACGCTATCAGGTCAGCTCAGCTGGTTCTGGATAGTGTTCGACTCGTGTTTTGCGGCTAATGTTTGATTTGTAAAAAAAGGGCGGCCAATTGGCCGCCCTTTTTATTACTCATAATTCGCGTTTCTTCCATAAAAAGTACACGACAGGTAATACCAGTAATGTCAGTAAAAGCGCGCTGATCATGCCGCCCACCATTGGTGCAGCGATACGCCCCATGATTTCTGAACCTGTCCCCGTGCCAAACATTACGGGTAAGAGCCCACCAATAATTGCCGCCGCTGTCATCGCCTTAGGACGAACGCGTAACGCTCCCCCTTCCAAGATTGCGCTCTTGAGATCGTCAATGTTGAAATGACGTCCGTCTGCCTGTGCTCTTTCTTTTTGCTCTTTCCAGCACATATTTAAAAACACTAGCATGATTACGGATAACTCTGTCGAGACACCAGCTAGGGCGATAAAGCCGACACCGACTGCCACGGAGAAATTGTAGTTTAATAGGTAAAGTAACCAAATTGATCCGACCAGAGCCAAAGGAAGCGTTGCCATAATAATGGCCACCTCGGTGACGTTGCGGAAGTTTAAATACAAAAGAACGATGATAATCATCAGCGTTAGCGGAATAACATACATGAGCTTTTCCTTTGCTCGTAACATGTACTCATATTGGCCCGACCAGTTAAGCGAATAGCCTACGGGCAAATCGATCTTGTTCGCGACGACGGCTTGCGCAGCCTGGACGTAAGAACCAAGGTCGACGCCGTCTATATCAATATAAGTCCATCCGTTAATTCGTGCATTTTCGCTTTTGATGGCTGGTGGCCCGTTTTCAATATACACCTTAGCGACATCTCCCAGCGCAATTCGCTGATTAGACGGTGTCACGATGGGTAAAAGTTCTATTGCTTCAGGTGAATCTCGATAGTGTTGAGGATAACGTAGGTTGATTGGGTAGCGTTCCGCGCCTTCCACGCTGTGCCCGATATTTATCCCGCCTATTGCCGTAGCAACCACTTGTTGGATATCAGCGATATTTAAACCATAACGTGCCGCCTCAAGTCGTAGGATATCAATCTTGATATAACGGCCTCCGGCGACACGCTCAGAATAGACTGAGGCGGTACCCGGAACGTCGGCTAATACGTTTTCTAATTGACGCCCGATTTTCTCAATAATATCCAAATCTGGCCCGGCGACTTTAATACCAACCGGGGTTTTAATCCCTGTCGCCAGCATATCTATGCGCGTTTTAATTGGCATTACCCAAGCATTTGTTAGCCCTGGAAATTTCACTAAACTATCCAGTTCTTTTTTTAGTAAGTCACTGGTCATACCTTCTCGCCATTGCGATCGGGGTTTGAGCTGAATAAAGGTTTCGATCATGGTTAATGGCGCAGGATCGGTGGCGGTTTCTGCGCGCCCTATTTTACCAAACACATTTTCAACTTCAGGCACGGTTGCAATGAGTTTATCCGTTTGCTGTAACAGCTCTCTTGCTTTGCCTATTGATATCCCCGGATAAGTGGTGGGCATGTACATTAAATCGCCTTCATCCAGTGATGGCATAAACTCGCTACCAATTTTAGTTGCCGGCCAAACGCCAACAGCAAGCACTAATGTTGCCAGTGCCAATGTGGTTTTAGGATGTTCCAATGCCTTGGATAACGCTGGTTTGTACGCAGCAATAAGAGCACGATTAATCGGGTTTTTATGTTCTGGTAATACATTGCCGCGAATAAAATAGCCCATAAGCACAGGAACCAGAGTCACGGCTAAAGCAGCACTGGCGGCCATGGCATAGGTTTTTGTGAATGCCAGTGGCGAGAACATTCGCCCTTCTTGTGCCTCAAGTGTAAACACAGGAATAAAACTTACGGTAATAATCAGAAGGCTAAAAAATAAAGCTGGCCCAACTTCTGAGGCTGACTTAATAACTATTTGCCAGCGGTTTTTATCCGTAAGTGGCGTGCGCTCAATGTGCTTGTGCATGTTTTCAATCATCACAATGGCCCCGTCAATCATGGCGCCAATGGCAATCGCAATACCGCCCAGAGACATGATGTTGGCGTTTAATCCTTGCGCATGCATCACGATAAAAGCGGTCAAAATGCCTACAGGTAAACTGATGATGGCAACAAGACTCGAACGCACATGGAAAAGAAAAACCATGCACACGAGCGCTACCATCAGAAATTCTTCCAATAGTTTGTGCCACAAATTCTCGACGGCACGCTCAATCAGCCCTGAGCGATCATAAACAGTGACGACTTCCACGCCATCAGGCAGGCCTGTCTTAAGGGTTTCTAGTTTGGCTTTAACACCATCAATGGTTTCTTGCGCGTTTTCCCCGTAGCGCATAACAATGATGCCGCCGACAACTTCGCCCTCTCCATTTAGCTCAGCAATGCCACGACGCATCTGCGGGCCAGTTTGTATGTCGGCGATATCTTTTAGTAACAGAGGAGTACCATTGTAATCCACCCCAAGAGGAATAATGGCGAGATCATCAGCGCCTTGGATGTAACCAGACGCTCGAATCATATACTCAGCTTCTGCGAGCTCGATAACGGATGCCCCTATCTCTTGGTTGCCTTGTTGTATGGCGTTTTGAATGTGGGCTAAAGGGATGCCAAAGGCTCGTAACTTGTCGGGATTAACGCTCACTTGGTACTGCTTTACCATGCCACCTAACGGTGCTACTTCAGAGACCCCTGGTACAGTTTGTAATTCATACTTCAAAAACCAATCTTGCAGGCTGCGCAATTGACTAATGTCGTTCTGCCCCGTCGGGTCGGTAAGTGCATATAAATAGACCCAGCCAACACCAGTGGCATCAGGCCCTAATTGAGCACGTGCAGTTGGAGGCAAGTTTGGCGTAACCTGCGACAGGTATTCTTGTACGCGGGAGCGGGCCCAGTAGATGTCGGTGTTTTCATCGAAGATGACGTAGACATACGAATCACCAAAAAATGAAAACCCTCGTACGGTCTGCGCGCCGGGCACAGAAAGCATGGCTGTGGTTAACGGGTAAGTCACTTGATCTTGTACGACTTGTGGCGCTTGCCCTGGGTAACTGGTTTTAATAATAACCTGTACGTCAGACAGATCCGGAATAGCGTCCACCGGTGTGTTTTTTACCGACCAGCTGCCCACTCCGACCAGAATAATCGTCGCCAATAATACGAAGAAGCGATTGTGGATCGACCAACGAATAATGGCGGTAATCATAATTCATTGCCCTTGTCGTGGTCCTTGTCGTAGTTATAGTCGTGCGGATTCTCTTTTGCCTGAATGTCGACAATAGTGAATACATCGTCTTTTAATTCGAAAGTAAAACGAACTTCATCTCCTCTTTCATAAGAATGAATATTGATTCCGGGCTGGGCAGTGAACTCAACGACAGCAGCTGGTCGACGCCATTGGGTGATTGGCCCTCGAGCAATAGTTAATGTATTGAGTTGATGGTTGATTGCTTTAATGATGCCATCGACGCTTGCCGCGTTTCCGGTGACGGAGGAATCCTCAGAGTCTTTTATAAGTTCGCTGGTTTTAGTCACGTCATCCAGCGATAAGCGTTTGAAGTCTGATGTTTTACTCGACTCCGAATCGATAAGGAATTGTGCTGAAGTAACAATGACGTCGCCTTCTTTTAAACCAGATAAAATCTCAACATGGTGCCTACTGCGCTGACCTGCGGTGACGGCGATGGATTTAAAGCCCCGGTCACCCTGAGATATAACAACACGGCTTTGCTCCTCACCTTTTGCGTCATTTGGGTTGGCTATGCGTATCAGCGCTTCGGTTGGGATGAGTAGTGTTTCTCTTGAGTTGTCTTTCAAATTGTCTTTCAAGTTATCTTTTGAGGCAGACGTTTTGATTGAGAGATTTGCGATCATTCCTGGGCGTAACTGGGTATTTGTATTGTCGATGTGAATGCGTACTTGAGCGGTACGTGTGATTTCATTTAATGACGGGTAGATGTAGTCAATATTGCCTTGCCACTGGGCGCTGGGCAAATGGTCAAGGGAGATCGTCACCGCGTCGCCCTTCTCTATCTGGCTAATTTGGCGCTCGTATACTTCGCCAATAACCCAAAGGTGTTGAAGATCTCCGATGGACATCATTTTGATTCCCGGCTGAACGTACATGCCTTCGCGCGCGTCTAAGTAATCAAGGACACCGCTTTGTGGCGCTGTGATCGTTATGGTTTGAGAGACTTTATTCTCTGAACGAATTCGATTAATTTCGGATTCCGGGACTTGTAACGCTTTTAAGCGTTCTTTGGCGGCATTAATCAGTACCGAATTATTACGTCGTAATGCCAAAAGGTACTCTTCTTGAGCATTCACGAGTGTTGGTGAATAAAGCGTATATAACGGCGCACCTTTTTCGACCGGGTCACCTTTTGCTTTTACGTACAGTTTTTCTACCCAGCCTTCGACTCTTGGGTGAATGTGTACCAAGCGATCTTCATCGTATTGAACGTAACCGACGGTATTAAACTCGCTGTTGATTGTCCCAAGAGTGACCTTAGCAGTGCGTACGCCTAGGTTATTAATAACTTCGGGGCTGATCTGAACAATGCCAGAATTACCAGTCGTAGATTCTGCGCTACTTGCAGAGTCCGCCTCTTTATATACTGGCACCAGATCCATTCCCATTGGAGACTTGCCGGGTTTGTCACGTTTATAGTTAGCATCCATAGGAGCCACCCAGTACAGAGGGTGGTCACTACTGCTGGTGTTATTATCATCGGATATCAATGGCAAACCATATAGAGCGAAGCCAATGCCAACACCAAAGGCAATGACTATAGTGAAAAGAAATCCAGTGTTATAAGTTTTCATATGAACCTCCGTTCGCTTCGAAATTACCGACCGCTGCGCTTTGCCCTTGATACCCAAAGGTTAAGTAATTGATGGCTGCAATTGCACGCTGTCGAGCGGTAGCGATCGATAGCGCTTCTATTTTGGTATTTAGTAAAGAGATTTGAGCGCGGACTGCCTCTGAAAAATCGCCATCGTCGTTGTTGTAAGCGCTTAATGAGGCGTCACTTTGGTCCTTTGTGTGAGGAAGTAATACTTGCTCATAGAGCGAACGCCTCTCACTAAGACGCTGTAGTTGAACAATTGAAGCACCTAATTGAGCCATCAATTGACGAGCAAGTAATTGCTCTTCCGTCTTTAGTGATTCATTGCGGAATTTTGCCGCGCTGACTTCACGATCTTGTCGCTGATTAGTGAAAATTGGGAGGTCAAAGGTAATGCCAATAGACGCTAGGTCGGCTCTGTCGTTACCTTGTGGATCATCGGCCCGAACGCCGTAACTGACTGTGACTCCCCATTCCGGCTTGTATTTTTGCTTGGCCAGCGAGATGCCTGTATCGGTTGCTTGTAGACGCCGACTAAATGCCAGTAATGATGGGTGGTTTTCGATCAGCTCAAATAACGCCGTTTTTGATTGATGGCTTTGCTGTAATTTATCGAGTGGTAGCCTAATTTCCTGTTCGGGAATCAGGCTGGCGAATGACTGGTAGGCAAGATCACCTATCCATTCTGATAGTTGTTGTTGTGCGATATCGCGCTCAAGTTTAAGTTGAGAAAGGCGATCATCTAAGCGAGCGAGTTCTAATTGAGCGTGAATGATATCTTGCTGGCGCGCTCGACCTAATGCTGACGCATAGTTAGCCCGTGTTGCTTCTATCAATTGGTGGAATAAAAATCGATCCTGCTCAATTAAGCGAATACTTTCTTGTGCTTGGTATCCTGTCAGCCATAGCTGGGCGACTTCTGAGGCGATTTTGGCGGACCTATCTTGTCTCAATAAAGGTTCTTGAGAAGCAATCTCGCGTTTTTGGCGAGCAGTTAAACGTAAGCTTTCTCCGCGAGGAAATTTCTGCGTTACGCCCAATACGAGCTGTGTCATTGGTTCTTGCCGGATGTCAAAAGAGTCTACAGGGAAGTTTCCGGCTGAGAGCGATACCGCCGGGTCTGGCAACCTACTTGCTGAAGACGATTCATCTAGTAGCGCTTGTTCACGGAATTGACTCCCTTCTAGCCAGACGTCATTTTGTATTGCGGTGTGAATGGCCTCTGGGAAGCTTAACTCTGGGTTGGCGTGCACCGTAGGCAATACGGCCAGTACCGTAATACTAAAACACATAGGAAGAAATGACGTTCGCGATGATGTCGCAGAATGAATCCTATCTTTCGATACACCTTTAGGTGTTTGGATCGATAACAAAGTCGTTAATTTGAAAACCCTTAGCATTATGCTGTCCTTTGAGTTTGCAATGGAGGGTCGGCAACGATTCTGACGAAATCCTCCAAAAAGTGAACTAACCTATTGGCTTTAAATTATTTTTATATGGTGGCTCATGGGTGAAACTTGCTGTTCAACATCAAGCGTATAATCGCCGAATCGATTGATATGGTCCGTGCGGTATGGAGCCAATCCTTTGAGAATATCGTGATCAATATGATGGCCGCGCTCCTTGAGATCTTTAAGGGTTAACGTCATCGACTCCACATTATGAAGAATGACCAGGTTGGCCACTAAGTGGTTATATTTGATCACTTTCCGTTGCTCGTGGCGGATATTCTCGGCGATCACCCCCTCGCCGCCAAAGAACAGCCATTTCACGAACTGGTTGAACTCTTCGGTTTTGTTCGTCTCCGCATGAATGGTTCGCCGCAACTGCACGCTGCCAATGTAGTCCAGAAGAAAGGTTGTTCGAACGACCCTCCCCAGTTCCCGGAAAGCAAAGTAGAGCTTGTTCTTGAGGCTTGCGGTACCCAGGCGTCGCAATATGGTGGACGGTGCGATTTTTCCAGCCTTAATCGATAGCGCCACCCGGAGCATGTCCGGCACATGGGTTTCGATCAGTTTCCAGTTGATGGTCTCGCTGAACAAGGCATCGATGTGCTCGTAACGTTGGCGTCTATCGGACCTGTAGAACACCAACTGCTTCAGATTACGGATTCGGGGCATCAGGTTGATACCCAGCAGGTAGGCCAACCCGAAGACGGGCGCGCTTTGCGCCTGGGTATCGCCATGCAGGGTGTCAGGCTGGATATCGGAATCGTTTTTGATCAGCCCATCAAGAATGTAAATGGCCTCATAGACGCCGCAAGGAATGAAGTGGCTGAACAGCGCGATGTATTTGTCCGAAACGTGGTAGTAGCCCACCCCGCCATAACCGCCGTACCGTATGTGGTATTCCGATAGCAGGTTCTGTTCGTACAGGTTCCATTTTGTGCCATCGGCGGCGGCATGTTGTCCGGTTCCCCAGTGTCGCGGTAACCGGTAGCGGTTGTAGGCATTGATGACCTGCGCAATAGCCTGCTCCAAGCGCTCTTCAGTGACGTGCCGCAGGTTGAGCCAGGACACCTGCCGGCGATTAAGCGTTGTGATGGATCGAGCGGTCTGGGTCGGCCCAAGATTGCAGCCATAACAAAAGAGGGTCGAAACAAAACGGGTACGGGGGTCCTCCAGTTTGCTTTCGTAGCCGGACAGTGGCCCAAAGCGTTTATGGAGCCCGAGCCATTTTTCGGCTTCCACCAGAATGTCGAGAATATTCTTTTCGGGCAGATTCAGGGATAACTGCTTATCAATCTCAGCCAACCCATCCGGAGGTGCTGTACGACGGTGCTTCCGGATCACCAGTTCTTCGCCATTGAAGACGGCGTGTTCATTCTCCGGGAAGTCACGGTCGATGCGCTCTGCCGTTGCGCTCAACCGTGAGCGGGCTTGCGCCACAAATGCAGCGGGCTCGGAGGCAATGCCGACCATCTTGCTGTAGTCGGCTATTTGCGCCTCATAGATACTCCAATTCACCAGTTGCTCTCGGTAATCGCTGTACTGGTCGCTGTTCGCAACCGCGAGGTCGCCGGACATCAGTTCACGCTTCACCTGCATCAATACGCCCAGCTCAAAATACTTCCGGTAGACCATGCCCGGTGGTAGCAGGCTTGACCCAGTACCCAAAATCAAACGGCGCCAGCGCTCTGGTAACCAGGCCACATCAATAGGATGAGTGCTCAGAACAAGACATTCTTTACGGCTGTGCCGGTGCTTTTTCAAGATAGCAATCGCGTCAACCAAGGACTGGTCGTGGCTGGTCGCCGTCAAGTCCAGTAGTTCAAGGCAATTGAATAACAGCGGGCGTAACGGGCGATAGGGGTGCAGCATGAACGGGATGAAGTTATTGCCGGCATAGGCCATGTGTTCCTCACACTCGGCCAGCAATTCATCAGGATCGCCCTGGATGGCGGCCGCGACACGGGCACCTCGCTCGGAATCCGTCGGCGCTTCCTGAACGACGGTCAGCAAGTCACGCAGTTGTGCGACCAGTTTGTCCATCCGCTTCATGTGATCCAGGTGATACTGGTTCAGGTTCGCTTCCGCCTTGGTCTTGATGTTGCGCATCTTGCGGACAAAGATGTCGACGGCATCGTCCATTGCGCGACGCAGTTGAGCATGGACCAGCAGAATCATCAAGGCATAGCGTTTGGTGCTCTGCATGGCCTTGATGTTGGCTGCGTCCAACGCGCGCGCTTCCAGTATGAAGTGGTGATACTTGGCGGCTGGAATGTGATCAACAGCGGGCAATCGTTGACACCAGCCCTGAAGCCACTCCAGATGCTGAAGATACTTCTTCACTTCTGTATTGGTCGGTTTTTTGGGTTCCTGTTTCAGTTTATGCCAACTGGTATGAGGTGAATCGTCAGGCACACGCAGCAGCCGGTCAAATTCCTGTTTTTGCTGCTCCGTCAAAGCCGCATTGAGTGTCCGAAAGAACCCCGTGTTGACCTGGCTGCGAGCCTGACGGGCTGTCCGTTGCAGCGTTGAAAAACCGGGTAGCTCAAAACGCTGGCGCACCAGCTCTTCGATCACCACATTGATAATGTCTGCCAGATCCTGTTTGGTGGTCGCCGCTTCTCGTGCCAAGTCCCGCACGACCGCCTTGCCTTCGACGGTAAACGCCTTGATGCCCACCTGTTGACGAATCGCGTCCAACATCCGCTGACGGACGCCGCCGCTGCGGTCGTATTCCCTGAGTCGGCTTAGTGCGAGATGTGAGAGGTCGTCGCAGGCGAGAATGTGTGATGTGATCGATTTGGGAACGGCTTTGAGACTGACAAAGTAGCCCAAACGCTGAACTGTTTTCAGGAGAATGAGCAGAGCGCCCCGAGCAGCGGGTGTTCGACCATGTTGTCTGGCAAAAGATCGTTCCTTGACCGTGGGTGTATAAATTTCTGCCAGTTCCTGGTCGGAGACGGCCGCTTTCAATCTTGGATAGGCGGTTTCATGGAGGCTACTCATGGACAATCCCTTGATATTTCGGCCCTTTTAAGGGACCTCTCTGGCCGAATAAAAGATCAATAATTCCTGAAAATCCTATTGCCCATTACAATCAAGGCCGTCGGTGGGTCCGACGAAATGGCTGAATCAGCATCTGATCCAACCGGAGGTCCTGCGGCTCGCGAAAATCCTCGATGCCGATGATCATTCCAATATGGCCAGCGGCAGGCTGATCGCGATAGGTGCCAAAAAGCCGGTCCCACCAAGGCAAATTAAAACCAAAGTTGCTATTTGTCTCTTCAGGAACAATCGAATGGTGCACGCGGTGCATTTCCGGCGTAACAACCACCGGTCTCAACTTTTGCTCCAGTCCTTGAGGCAATCGTACGTTTCCGTGGTTGAACATTGAGGTCGCATTGAGAATCACCTCGAAAATCAGTACCGCGATCGCAGGTGCTCCCAGCGCAACCACGACGGAGATTTTAATGACCATGGAAAGCACAATTTCCAGAGGATGGAAACGCAGGCCCGTCGTTACGTCAAATTCCAGATCCGCGTGGTGCATACGATGCAAGCGCCAGAGCCAGGGCACGGCATGAAAGATGCGATGCTGAAAGTAGATTGCGAGATCAAGCGCGATCGTCCCCAGAAGGACCGACAACCAAACTGGCAGATTGGCCAGATTTAACAGTCCCCACGCCTGCTCATTCGCCATCACCGCCGCTCCGACGGCGGCCACGGGAAACAATAGCCGAACCACCAGGGTATCCACCACGACCATCAAGAGGTTATGTGGCCACCGTTGCCGGCGAGTGTAGCGCTGGTCGCGACGTGGCGCGGCGGCTTCGGCAAGTATCATGACACACAGAATGCCCGTGAAGACCCCGAGCCGTATGACCACCTCATTACCGAGCACGACTTTACCGTCTATCCTTGATGATGGTTGAAATAGCCCTGAGTGCCTTGTTGGGTCATGGCCTCGGCGATGCGGCCGATGGCCTGTGTATAGGCCGCAGTCCGCAGCGTTATGTTATCTTCCTCCGCCCGGTCGAAACAGGCGGCGGCCTCGCGGGCCAGGCGTTCGGTGAGGCGCCGATTGACTTCGTCTTCGGACCAGGTATCACCGATGCGATTCTGCACCCATTCCAGATGGCTGACGATCACACCGCCGGCATTGACCAATACATCCGGTAGCACTTCGACGCCGCGTTTGGCTAGTTGATCATCGGCCTCATTACTGACGGGCCCGTTGGCGATTTCCAGGATCGTGGCGGCGTTCACGGTCGCGGCATTTTGCTCGGTGACGGCGTCCTCCAGTGCGGCTAGTACCAGTACATCGACATCCATCGCCAGCAGCTCGTCGTTGGTCAGTTGCTCGACGTCGGCTTCCTGGCAGATCGATTCATCACAGTAAACCATGCCCTTGAGCTCCCGGTTTTTGTGTTTATGGCGCCAGATCGGGTCTGGATCAAGTCCGTCAGCGGCATGAATGGCACCCTGGGAATCCGACAGCGCGACGATCCGATAGCCGCGCTCGCGGGCCAGTCGGGCGAAGTGATAACCGGCATTGCCGAAACCCTGGACCGCCACACGGAGTTCTTCAGGGGTTTTGCCGCGGCGCTCGGCCCACAGATCAAGCACCTGCAGCGCGCCACGTCCGGTGGCCGCGGTGCGTCCCCTGGAACCGCCCAGCCCTAAAGGCTTGCCGGTGATGGTGGCCGGTACCTGACGGCGTTCGATCTGGGCAAATTCGTCGGCCATCCAGCCCATGATGGTGTCGTTGGTGTTGACGTCCGGTGCCGGGATGTCACTGTTCGGCCCGATAAGGTCATGAAAAGCGCGGATATAGCCACGCGACAGACGTTCCAGTTCCAGTCGGGAGAGCGCCTTGGGATCGACCCGAACACCACCTTTGGCACCGCCGAATGGCAGGTCCACCACGGCGCACTTGATGGTCATCCAGAAGCTCAGCGCAGTGACTTCTTCCGAGCTCACGTCCGGATGGAAACGGATGCCCCCTTTGCCCGGCCCACGCGTGTCGTCGTAACGAATGCGCCAGGCCGGAAAGAATTGCAAGGCGCCGTCGTCCATGCGGATCGGGATGTTGATTTGTACGGTTTGCTGCGCCTGGGCCAGACGCCTGCGAACGTCCTCAGGGACGTCAAGTTGGTCAAAAATCCCGTTCAGGTGACCGTCGTCACCGAAGCTTTGGTCGTTGGAATGACTCATGGTTGTGACTCCTTATCGAACCCGAAAAAGTGTTTTGCGATGTCTTATGATTCAGCTTCCCGATGCAAGTGGGTTGTGCGATCGTCCGTTACGTGCTGATAGGTGAACGTGTAAGTCGCACAAGATTCCCCGCGATCCGTGTTGCTAATGTCTTGGCGCGGTCTGCGCTCGGCCCTGTAAAATCTGCGTTCACGGTCTCCCGAAACAGCTCCAGCCAGCGCTCAAAGTCATCTAGCTGCAAAGGGTGTTGCTCGTGCAACGCCAAGTGGCGGGCGACCATGTTGCTCTGGTAGCCGTCGCGTTCGCCGAGCAGCAGCTTGCACCAATAGGCGCGGATACACGGCAGGTGCGTTCTGAGGTCAATTTCTGCCACATCCAAGAACAGCGGACGCAGGCGATCATCGGCCAGGACCTTCCGGTAGAAGGCGTCCAGCATTTCGGCGATAGCCTCGGGCGAGTCTAGATCGCGCGGCGTTGACTGCATTTCAAGATCGGATCGCTCAGGTTATAGAACAATGGCATACAATGAACGCGCAGCATGGAAGACAACGGGACAGGAGGCCGTCCGTCCTGACCTTTTGGGTAATAATGCGCTACGTTCTTCTCCAGCTGTTTCCAGGGAATCAACGTGTCCATTCGTTCGAGAAAGATTTCGCGGCGAATTTTGCTCTTCTTGGTCTGGTACTCGGCTTCGGAGAGGGTTAACTGGTTCATGGCGGCAACGATCCTATGCGGTTGACGAGAGCTATATTATCGCCTATGTCGAACACTTCAATCAGAGTC
Organism: Sphingopyxis sp.; assembly: GCA_002733865.1. GTDB lineage: Bacteria > Pseudomonadota > Alphaproteobacteria > Sphingomonadales > Sphingomonadaceae > Parasphingorhabdus. The sequence continues at coordinate 4,738 of NVXM01000016.1, read as the reverse complement.
TTCAGAGTTTTAAACACCCTTACTCTGTTTTCTCCAATTGTCTATGGAGTACAGACCTCCGCCAGTAATTATTAACACCATGTTTATCCCGAATAATGGAATATCTTTCATAAGCAAATGTGCATGAGGAGAAGTAATGCCATGCATCGCAGCGATATTCCAAACACCGACAATAATCATAATAATCATTAATGCTTGTGCTATTGAAGCAAGTCTTGTGAACAGGCCTAAGAGAAGCATTACTCCAGTTATTATTTCGGCTATTGCCAGAATAAAGATGAAATGCGCCGGACTCATGGGTAGCAAATCAATTACCCAGCTTTTACTCACCATCGCAACTCTCGGTTCAGGATAAATTAGCTTGGGAACGATGCCCATCCAAACCCACAATAGGCCAACAATGACCCGGAGTATAAGTGGTATGTATTTCTCTTTACTTAACAGTTGATTGTCGAAATTCATTTAGTTTTCTCCAGCTATTATGTAAATGTAAACTCGCGTGATTAGCATCTGACATACAGTGGGCCGCGATCCATACCGGATACGACACCGGACCGTTACTTGCTGAAGGCCCTTAGTAGTCGGCTCAGCGACAGCACGAACAGGCCGGTCAGCGCGATACCCACGATTACCCAGTGCTCCCCGAGAAAAGCGCCGGCGCTCGTGCCAGCCAGCACGATGGCGAGAATCGGCAAATGACAGGGGCAACTGAGCACGGCCAATATCCCCCACAAGTAACCATTGCGCGACCGGGATACTTCTGTCGGTTCGCGCTCATTGTTCGTCATAAACCACCTCCAATGCATTGAAGAGTTACGACTCCCTGCAAAAGCCCAATTCGGCCACTGTCCGGTGCCACCTCAACTTACGGCCCTTTGAGAGCGCTCAACTTCACTCCATGCGCCGCCTTGGTGAGTGCCTGGGTGCAGCGATTCAGTGCGGCTCGTTTAACAGCAATTGTGTGTTGAATTTGCCGTTCGACGGCTCGACACTGCCCTTTATCCCCGTTGTCGAGCGCCTGTATAAATTCGGCAATCTCGGGGAGACCGAGACCGGCTTCACGACAGGAGCGGATCAACGCCAACCGTTGCAGGCAGCCGTCATCGAACAAGCGAGAGCCCCCCTGAGTGGTGCCACAGGCGTACACCAATCGCATGTCCAGATAAGTCCGGATCTGATGCACTGACAGGCCGCAGAGACGGGCCGCTTCGGAAATGACACAGCCTTCTTTTTGCGCCCCCGGCCCACCTTCAAGGTTGGGGTTTACCATTCGGGTATTAGCTCCCATGTTGGTCACTCCTTGCCCTGTTGAGTATAAGGTGCGCAATCCGCTGCCCCAGTTCGAAACCTTCCTGAACACTCACCATGTGCACATGCATTTTATCCCGCCCCCAGGCCTCCCCGGCCTGCCGTGAAGCAAAGAAATGGACGTCGCAACAAAACGCACTTCGAATGTCTCCCGCTGCGGCCACCGAGACTAAAGAGACGACCGCGTCCTCCGGCTCAAGCGAAACCACTCCCTGTGGCGTAACCGTCAAGGTGACCGGGTTGTTCGTCTGCGGGCAACGCGATTGCACCTGCGCCCGTTCGCCGATGACAGCTGGAAACATCAAGGCATCCAGTGCACACCAGGTATAAAGTGGCCGATCGTTGACAACAAATGCATGCGGGGTTTCTCGCAGTGTGATGCCGGAGCCGATCAGCCGTCCCTGGCCGTCGTACTCGATGGTCCCGCAGGGCAGTTTTTCCAGCACCAACTCTGCCTCATCAGTCGTCCAGTTGAGCGACTTCGCGAGCCGCTCAACAGTGACCGGTTGTCCCAGGGCAAGCTCGCGCAACAGCGTCACATGAAGCGCGGCTTCCCTTTCGCCGGTCAGACCCAGCCGTTCCACGATCTCATCCATGTTATACATTGGCGGCACCGTCTTATCCCGCACAGCACGACAATTGCTTCACGTCCTTGGTGAAGGTTTGGGCACAGAGCTTGAGCCCCTCCACCATGGTCAGGTACGGGAACAGCTCATCGGCAATGTCGTTCACGGTCATACGCGCACGCAGCGCCATGACGGCCGTCTGGATCAGCTCACCGGCTTCGCCCGCGACGGACTGGACACCCAGCAATCGTCCGCTGCCACGCTCAGCGACCATCTTGATGAAGCCCCCGGCATCGAAGTTAACCAGGGCCCGGGGCACGTTATCGAGGGTCAGGGTGCGGCTGTCGGTGTCGTATCCCTGAGCCTGGGCCTCCGCCTCGGACAGACCGACGGTGGCCACTTGTGGATCGGTAAAGATCACCTCGGGCATGGCGCTGAGGTCGAGGCTGGCGTCACCGCCGGTCATGTTAATGGCGGCCCGACTACCACCGGCGGCAGCCACGTAGACGAACTGGGGTTGATCGGTGCAGTCCCCGGCTGCATAAATGCCGGACGCGGTCGTTTGCAGGTGGTTGTCGATCCGGATCGCGCCGCGCTCGGTAGCCACGCCGACGGCCTCCAGGTTCAGGTTCTCGGTATTGGGTGTGCGGCCACTGGCCACCAGCAGTTGCTCCGCCTCCAGGGTGCCGGCGTTGGTTTGGAGGGTGAACACCCGGCCATTGTGGGTAATCTCACTGGCCTGGGTCTGCTTGAGCACCTCGATGCCCTCGCGACGGAAGGCCGCTTCCACGGCTTCACCCACCGCCGGGTCTTCCTGAGACAGCACCCGGCTGCGGGCCAGAATGGTGACCCGACTGCCAAGGCGGGCAAAGGCCTGAGCCAGCTCTATGGCCACCACCGAGGCACCAATCACAACGAGGCGCTCGGGAATGTGATCCAGCTCCAGCGCACTGGTGGACGTGAGATAGGGCGTCTCGGATAGCCCCGGAACAGGCGGTTCGGCGGGCCGGGCACCGGTGCCGATAAAGGCCCGGTCGAAGTGCACCGTCTGCTCGCCGCCGTCGTTGAGCGTAACCGTCAGTGTGCGCTCGTCCACGAACCGCGCCTCGCCCTTGAGGACGGTAATCGCGGCATTGTCGTTGAGAATGCTCTGGTACTTGGACTCGCGCAGCTCCTCCACCCGGGCCTGTTGCTGAGCCAGAAGGGCTGAACGATTCACCGCCGGTGCCTGGGCACTCAGTCCGTCGTCAAACGGGCTTTCCCGGCGAAGGTGGGCGATATGCGCCGACCGGATCATGATTTTGGACGGTACGCAACCAATGTTGACGCAGGTTCCGCCGATGGTGCCGCGCTCAATCAGCGTCACCCGGGCACCGCGCTCCGTCGCTTTCAGGGCCGCAGCCATGGCACTGCCACCGCTGCCAATCACCGCAATGTGCAGGTTGTTGTCACTCATAAACGTTACTCCTTGGTTGAAGGGCTATCGCAGCAGGCGTCGTGTTTCTTTTTACGCCAGACGGCATAGCAGGTCAGGCCAATAAAAAAGACCAGTGCGGGCAAAAGCACGTAGTCGAGATAGCCGGTGAGGGCTGTCAGGCCTAAGGTTCCCAGCAAAACCACCAGTATTGGGGTAAAGCAGCACAGGGCGACCAGCACCGTGCCGATGACGCTCACCCGCAACAGGGTTTTGGGGTTTGCCATGGTTACTCCTGTTTTGCCTGAGATTGTTTCAGCGTGGACGGATAGCCGGCGTTGGTGGTGGCTTGCGTCAGTGCCTCAACGGTCGTTTTCTCGTCGTCGAAGGTGACCGTCGCATCGCGTTCTTCATAACGAACATCCACAGAGGTCACGCCCTCCACCCGGTTGAGAGCGGCCTTGACGGTGATCGGGCAGGCCGAACAGGTCATGCCAGGGACTGACAGGGTGACGGTTTGTGGTGCTGCCAGGGCCGGCAGGCTAACGAACAGGAATAACGCTGTGGCGATCAGTGATTTTTTCATGGTGCTATGCCTCTCAGTAAAATAGGGGTAAAACATAAGGGAACGCCAGCGCAGTCAGAATGAGCAGCGCGACAATCCAGAAAACAACCTTGTAGGTTGTGCGTACTTGCGGCACCGCGCAAACATCGCCCGGCTGGCAATCCTGTGCAGGCCGGTATATCCGGCGCCAGGCAAACACCATGGCCACCAGTGCCGCACCGATGAACCAGGGCCGATAGGGTTCCAGGGCGGCCAGATTGCCGATCCAGGCGCCTGAAACTCCTAACGCGATTAAAACCAGGGGACCAAGACAGCAGGCGGATGCCAGGACGGCGGCAACGCCCCCTGCGATCAGCGAACCGCGACCGGATTTGGGCTCAGACATTACGTTGGCTCCTTTCATGAGATGGATGACTGTGATAAGGTTACTCCCGTAGTCAGCTACGGAATCAACCCCCTATGTCCAAGAAACCACGTTCAATGACCATTGGCGCCCTGGCCAAGGCCGCCAATATCGGAGTGGAAACCATCCGCTATTACCAGCGCCGGGGACTGGTGGCAGAGCCTGACAAACCCTATGGAAGCATCCGCCATTACGACGATCAGGCGTTGGCGCGTCTTCAGTTCATTCGAACGGCCCAATGGTTGGGCTTCAGCCTGGATGAAATCGGAGGACTGCTAACACTGCAAGACGGCACCCATTGCGATGAAGCACGGGTACTGGGCGAGCAGAAGCTCGCCAGTGTGCGACAGAAAATTTCAAGCCTGCAGCGTATCGAGCGCGCTCTGGACGGGTTAGTGCAGGAATGCTGCGCTCAGCGTGGGAATGTTGAATGCCCATTAATCACATCGCTCCAGGATGGGCTTGAAAACTCGGCTTTTACC
>NVXM01000006.1 GCA_002733865.1 Sphingopyxis sp. | reverse complement strand
GCCACTTCTTCCGGTGTGCCTTGGGCTACAATTTCGCCGCCGCGCACGCCGCCTTCGGGGCCGAGATCGAGTATATGGTCGGCGGTCTTGATGACGTCGAGATTATGCTCGATCACCACCACGCTATTGCCCTGCTCGACCAGCTGGTGAAGCACCTGCAGCAGCTTGCGGACATCTTCAAAATGCAGACCGGTGGTAGGCTCATCGAGTATATAGAGCGTTTGGCCGGTGGACCGTTTGGACAGTTCCTTGGCCAGCTTGACGCGTTGGGCCTCGCCGCCGGACAGGGTGGTCGCCTGTTGACCGACCTTCACATAGCCGAGGCCGACTTCGTAAAGCATCGCCATCTTGTCGCGGATCGGGGGTACGGCCTTGAAGAAGCTGACCGCATCCTCGACGGTCATGTCGAGAATATCGGCAATCGACTTGCCCTTGAACTTCACTTCGAGCGTTTCGCGATTGTAGCGCTTGCCGCCGCATTCCTCGCAGGTGACATAGACGTCGGGCAGAAAGTGCATCTCGATCTTGATCAGCCCGTCACCGCGGCACACTTCGCAGCGGCCGCCCTTGACGTTGAAGCTGAAGCGCCCCGGCTTGTAGCCGCGTGCCTGCGCTTCGGGCAGACCAGCGAACCAGTCGCGAATATTGGTGAAGGCACCGGTATAGGTCGCCGGGTTGGACCGCGGGGTCCGGCCGATCGGCGACTGGTCGATATCGATCACCTTGTCGCAATATTGCAGGCCGGTGATCTTGTCATGCTTGCCGGCAATCACCCGCGCGCCATTGAGCGTTCGCGCAGCCGCGGCGTAGAGCGTGTCGATGGTGAAGGAGGACTTGCCCGAGCCCGACAGGCCGGTGATACACGTAAAGGTGCCGAGCGGGATCGAGGCAGTGACATTCTGCAGATTGTTGGCGGTGGCGCCGTGCACGGTGAGCTTCTTGCCATTGCCTTTGCGGCGCTTCGGCGGCACCTCGATTTCGCGCGTGCCATTGAGATAGGCAGCGGTCAGCGATTTCTTTGATTTGAGGATCTGCTTGAGCGTGCCTTCGGCGACGACCTCGCCGCCATGGACACCGGCGCCCGGTCCCATGTCGACCACCCAGTCGGCGGTCCGGATCGCGTCCTCGTCATGCTCGACCACGATCACCGTATTGCCGAGATCGCGCAGCCGCTTGAGTGTGGTCAGCAGCCGGTCGTTGTCGCGCTGGTGCAGGCCGATGCTCGGTTCGTCGAGCACGTAGAGCACGCCGGACAGGCCGGAGCCGATCTGGCTCGCGAGGCGGATGCGCTGGCTTTCACCACCGGACAGGGTACCGCTGGTCCGGTCGAGATTGAGATAGTCGAGGCCGACGTTGTTGAGGAAGCCGAGCCGCTCGATGATTTCCTTGAGAATCGGTTCGGCAATCTGGCTCTGCGTCTTGTTAAGCTGCGCGCCGAGACCTTCGAAGAAGACCAGCGCATCGCCGACGCTGCGCCGAGTCGATATGGAAATGTCCTCGCCGGCGATCTTTACCGCCAGCGCTTCCGGCTTCAGCCGCGCGCCGTGGCAAGTCTCGCAGGGGGCTGCGGCCTGGAACTTGGCCAGTTCTTCCTGCATCCAGGCGCTTTCGGTCTGCAGCATCCGGCGCTTGAGATTGCCGACCACGCCCTCGAACGGCTTTTTCACTTCATAGGATTTGCGACCGTCCTGGAATCGCAGGGTCACCGGCAGGCCCTGGGTGCCGTTGAGGATAATATCCTGATGATGCTCGCTGAGCTCATTCCAAGGGGTTTCGAGGTCAAATTCGAATTGCCGCGCGAGCGAACCCAGCACCTGCATATAATAAGGCGAGGGCGGGTTGGATTTGGCCCAGGGCACGACCGCGCCCTTCTTGATGCTGAGCGCCGGATTGGGCACGATCAGCTGGGTGTCGAAATGCAGCTTCTCGCCGAGCCCGTCGCAGGACGGACAGGCGCCCTGCGGCGCATTGAAGGAGAACAGGCGGGGCGCGATTTCCTCAATCGTGAAGCCGCTGACCGGACATGCGAACCGTTCGGAGAAGACGATCCGGTTGTCCGGCAGGCCGGTGCCTTTCATCTTGCCTTGGGGGCTGTCGGAATTTTTTCCGTTCGCCTCGAGCGACGTCGAGAGGCGTGTCTCGACTTCGCTCGACACGAACGGGGCCTGGGCTTCAGCGACGCCACGTCCTTCGACAGGCTCAGGACGAACGGATTTCTTTGCCGCACCAGCGTCTTCACTTGCCGTTCGTGCTGAGCCTGTCGAAGCACGCCCGGCTTCCGCCAACGCCTCCTCAACCGTACCATCAGCGAGATCAACAAAAGCCAGCCCATCGGCCAGCCGCAGCGCAGTCTCGAAACTGTCGGCGAGTCGCTGCTCCATGCCTTCCCGCACGACCAGCCGGTCGACCACGACCTCAATGTCATGCTTGTATTTCTTGTCGAGCTTCGGGGTTTCCTCGATATCGTAGAATTCGCCATCGACCCGGACGCGGGTGAAGCCGGCCTTCTGCCACTCGAGCAGTTCCTTGCGATATTCGCCCTTGCGCCCGCGCACGACGGGGGCGAGCAGAAAGAAGCGCGTTTTTTCGGGCAGGGCCATCACCCGGTCGACCATCTGCGAGACGGTCTGCGCGGTGATCGGCAGGCCGGTTGCAGGGGAATAGGGGACGCCGGCGCGGGCCCAGAGCAAGCGCATATAGTCGTAAATCTCAGTCACGGTAGCGACGGTGGAGCGCGGGTTGCGCGAGGTGGTCTTCTGTTCGATTGAGATCGCTGGCGACAGGCCCTCGATATGCTCGACATCGGGTTTCTGCATCATCTCCAGAAACTGGCGCGCATAGGCGGACAAAGATTCCACATAACGCCGCTGGCCTTCGGCATAGATGGTGTCAAAGGCGAGGCTTGATTTGCCGGAACCGGACAGGCCGGTGATCACGATCAGCTTCTCGCGCGGCAGCTCGATATCGACGCCCTTGAGATTATGCTCCCGGGCGCCTTTTACTTTGATGTGGGTCAGACTCATGCGTGTGCTTTGCAGAAGATGCCGGAGAGAGTCCAGCGGGCCAAAAGAACAGGGTGGTCTGCGCTATATGTTCAATGTTTGTTCTGTTTTCAAGGGGGAGATATCCGGAGCGACCCGAAGATGATTTATCTCTGGCGATAGCGTGTAAACCGCGCCCCCCTCTTCGCGGGTCATTTGGCAAGGTGCGTGTGTATGATTATGACCGACCTCACCAAGCTTGCCTCGTTTGCACGACTGATACTGAAATGGGTTTTATTCGCCTGAGTCGCTGAAATAAAAGGGCTAGCGGTAAACCTTGATTACTGCCTTGCCCTCTACGCCTTCGAGAAAGGCCGTTCCCGCAATGACAAGTGCTTTGCCGTCGGGCGCCGCCTCTCCTTCTCTTTTTAAGACGACAACATCGGGAGGGGGGTTCCAAAGAAGGTGAGCAGAAAAAGTTTGGAGATTTGATTCTCCATCTTCCTCGACATCGACGGCCTGAAGATCGACAATCCGCCCGATTCGGGCTTCGACCTCGTTAATACGCTCTTCTAGCTTCTCGAGCGTGAGGTTTGCATCATGCGGGACCGTGACCTGCATATTCAACTCCTATGGTTGTATGGGATTTGAGAATCCAAGTTTCGCGAGCTCTTTCTCGAGAGCTTCAATTTCGGCTGCTGTGCAGAAATTACGCTCTGCACCGCTACCGATCATGGCTGATGCCATCGCAAGGGAGATTTTGTTGATGTCCTCTTGCGTCCCGGCAAAGGCAAACCCGGGTGGTACAGAAATGCCAAACGGCTCCGCGAGCTTGGCTAGTCCTTCACGACCTGCACGCTTTTCCGCAGGTGTGCTGCCGGATTCGGCTGCTTCTATAGTTGGTCCGATTAGCTTTTGGATCGAGATAAGCTTCGGGCGTAGCACGGCATTTGGCTCGCACTTATATTCCACGATATTCATTCGATCTGTTTCTGCGGCTGCAAGTTCTTGGCTGGCTGTCTCGGTAACCCGCGTCACCGCCCTCATTAACGTCCCAGCATGCTGGTAACGTCGCAAGTCGCGAATCGCAGCCTCAATGGTGTAGTCAGCAACGGATTGCTGCTTCTTCGCAATGATCTCGGTTTCAACTCTTGTCCGTCCGGCGTCCATCGTGACGATCAGTGCTGGAAGAGTTCGATCAAAATAGAGATTTTTGTCTATGGCGGACCTTAGTCCGGCAAAACCCGATATGACGGTCGCTAAATCGTCCGCCACTTCCTCGAACAGAGATGCCGTTGAAGCCAGTCCGATAATTGCAGCATCGAAGCCAAGGGCCAGCTCCATTCCTTCAGAAAATAGTCGCGTTGAGTATTTTTCATATTGTTTGTCGATTTGACCCATATAATGGTCAACGACGCGGTTGCGAAACTCCCGTTGTCGATCTTCGTTATCGATCCCGACATAGTGAGTGATGATTTCCTCTCGAGTAGTGAGGGATTTGTCAGGTGCCGCTAGGAGGGCGGCGTTAGACTCATCCAGTACGTTAACCGGCGCACCCCTCATGGTCGTGCACCCGCTCAAACCAACCGCGCCAAGCGCGACGGCCAAAACAGGTGCTCTCAAAATATTAGAATGCAATAGCCGCTTCATAGACTGCCCCCAATCCATTCTTTCCGATAGCGACCATTTTTTTGGTTTTGTGATTGGTAACACAATAGTACGCATTCTCAAAATGTCGCCACTGGATGAGGGATGGATATAGGGCCGGATAGATTGTGGCGCTTGATGGTGATCACGGTCGGGATGGCGATTATTTTTTTCCAGGCACCCGCCGGAAAGCCTCCCGATACCGTTCGAAAAATCCGACCATCTCCGGCGACCGCTTGCTCTTCATGTCGCAGAAAAACTTTCGGTTCCATCCCTTGGCGGTGCCCAGATGGATCATCACGTAGACATAGGCCAGCAAGGCCGCCGAGAAGCCAAAGGCCGCTCCCATACCCGCTGCTGCCCACACTACAGCTGCGACCAGCGGATAAGCCAGCACAGGAAAGCTGATCGCCTTGCGGTAATTGAAAATCGCCTTGCCCTCGCGCGTCGGCAGCCCGAATTTCCCAACCAGTATCGAGGTGAAGGGCAGGCGGTTGTGGATGATCGCTGCGGGGATCTTTACCCACCAGGGGACGGGCGCGAGCAGGATCGTGCCGAGCGCCAAAAGTTCGAAAAACGGATAGCGGATGACCAGCAGCGCCAGCACCTTGTAATCATGATATTGTTTCGCGGTATGGGCGATCAGACCGTCGACGCCCTCGACCGCATAGCGTCCCTTTTCGCGGAAGCGGAAGACATTATTCGGGAACATATAATATTTCATCAACCCCATGAAGCCGGGCGTGTCGCTGCGTTTCGGACGAATGTCGAGGACCCTGGCGACCTCGTCGGTGAAGGTGCCGTACCAGACCAGATGGTCGGTCTTTTTCGCCGGGCGGTTGGCATAATAGGCTGCGTTATAGGCGGCGATCCGCTGGTCGATATTGGCGCGGATGTCGGTGTGAAACGCCGGATCGGTGATCATCCGGTGGACCAGCAGGCATTGCATCTCGCTGATATTGTTGAGCCCGCCGGTGAACGGCCGGGTGAAACCGATGGTGTAGATATTGTCCAGTTTCGGCGAGATCGTTCCGAGAAACTGCTCGCGGGGCCGGTAGGTGAAGGAATTGCCTCCGCTGCCAGGCATGCGGATTTCCGGGATCGCCGGTTCTTCCTGATCGCCATCGATGATCAGGTCAAAGGCGGTGGTTTCGCCATTCTCGCTCAGCGTCTTCGCCTCGCGGTCGATGGTCGCGGCGCTCTTGTCCCACAGCTTGACGTGGCCCTGTTCGAGAAAGAAGGGCAGGTCGTTGATCAGATAGCCGGCGCTGATCTTCTGCTCGAGTGTGTCTTCGCAATAGAGTTTATAGACGTCGATCGGCCAATATTTGATCGCGATATGGCCGTTTTCCACTGGTGCCTTCGCCTTGAAGAAAGTGCGAATGTCCTTGTGCGGGCGGATCGATTTGGGATGACGGACGCCGAGGCTGTTGCGGTCAAAAATCTTGGCAAAGCGATGGTGGATCAGACCATGGATATAGCCGCCGTCGATGAAGGCGCGGTAGCTCCATTTGCTGATTTCGGAGAAATTGTGGCACTCCAGCTGGTCGAGCGGCACGAAGCGCGGGCCGTCGTCGAGCGGCGAGAAGGTAGCGAACATCTTGTCGAGCATGATGAAGCCATTGGTGACCAGATGGACCCTGGCGCCATAAGCGACCAGCTTGGCGATCAGCAGGTTGGAGCTGTCGCCGGTTGAGGTGATCGCGACGCTTTTGCCGGCATAGCTGGCATCCACCTTGATCTGCTTGAGATTGGCATTCATCAGCCGCCGGAAAGCGGTAGCGACAACGACATGGCGGGCGCGGAACTGTTCGCCGCTTTCGAGATGGACGATGCTGTGGTCGGCGTGATTGTCAATGCTCTCGACCCGGCCATGATGGATGTTCTCGGCATGGCGCGCGGCATATTTCTTGTGGATATCGTAAAATTCGCGAGCGGTCGGGAAGCCGTCGGTGAAATTGTCTCCCTGCTCTTTCAGCATCTCGACCAGTTCAAAGGAATAGACGCTGCTCTGCAGCGAGCTGACCAGATCGAAATCGAGCGCATCGGCGGCTTCCAGCTGCTGCCAGATCGGGGTCATCGGCGACACCATGAGCCAGTCGATGCCGCTGGCCTCCAGCTCGCGGATCAGCGGCATGGTAGAAAAGCCGCCGCCGACGATCAGGACTTCGATATCCTGTGGTTCATCCATAGTCGCCCCCCGATGTGATCCGCGCTTGCGCACTGTGCTACCCGTTCGGCGTGGCAAAACCAACGCTCTTTTGCCTGTCAGGTTTTCGGTGAATGTAAGGCGCCGAGGCCGCAAGGGTGGCGGGCGCGAAAAACGGGACCTTCATCGATGAACAATGGTCGTTGGTCGAATAAAAGGCACAGCGGCGTGCCACAGTATTATTTACAATATAGCTGAGCTGAGAACCGGAAAGAGCCGATCAAGCTTCCGGGTCGCATCGAAGCTCAACCATGGGGGATGGTATCAGAACGCGGATTCACAAAAAAGTGGATCCGGGGATATTGCCTACCGCATGGGCAAGCTCCTGTTCCCGGAAGTGCTGGGCCTGCGCCCACCCCCTTATTGGGTTCGGCCAACGCTACGCTTCTGGTGCCATCCCTTTCTGACTGCCCTCGACGAGGTCCAGTCGATTGGCTGATTACTCGGCCATCAAATCCCGGACAAAGCCGATCAAACCGGTTTGCCGCGAACGCCGCATGCGCTCGGTAGCGAGGATCTGCTTTACCTTGGCAAAGCAGGCGCCGAGATCGTCGTTGATCAGGACATAGTCATACCCATCCCAATGGCTGATCTCGCTGGCCGCCCGCTGCATCCGGCTTTCGATGATTTCGGGGGAGTCGGTGTTGCGGCTTTCCAGTCGCTTGCGCAACTCGTCGAGCGAAGGCGGCAGGATGAATACGCGAACGACGTCCTGCCCGGCGCGCTGGTATAGCTGTTGCGTGCCCTGCCAGTCGATGTCGAACAGCACGTCCTGTCCCTCCTCAAGACTCTGATTTACGGGTGCGGCTGGCGTCGCATAGCGATTGCCGAAGACCGTCGCATATTCCAGGAAGCTGTGATCGGCGACCATTTCTTCAAATTCGTCGCCGGTGACAAAATAATAGTCTTTGCCATGTTCTTCGCCGGGCCGCTTTGGGCGGGTTGTGACGGAGACCGACATGGCGATTTCATCATCCGCGTCCAGCAGCATGCGCGCCAGTGTCGATTTGCCCGCACCCGAAGGAGAAGACAGCACGAACAGCAGGCCCCTGCGGTTCAGTTCACGGTGATCATTGTCGATATTCTGGGAAGATATGTTGTCGGCCATAGCGGCTATTGGCCGACAAGAGCGCTTGGCGTCAAGATCCTTGTCGGGAAGTTTCTCGATATCGCTTTTGCTCGCAATCATCCTGATGACAGTCTGGCGAAATCCGGCTAACGCAGTGCTATGATCCAGGGACGCGTCAGTACTATATTCTTTGCGATCGGCATCACGATCATGCTCGGCTGGCTGTTCTACGTAGGCAAGGACATCATTTTGCCGATCGTTACGGCCATAATTTTGCTGCAGATTCTCTATGCCGCGAGCGCCACCGTGGCCCGTATTCCGGGGCTTGGCCGAACCCCGCTATGGCTGCGCGCGACGCTTGCCCTGATCGGTGTATTGGCGCTGCTTTTTGCGATGACCCGGATGCTGGTGGCCAGCTTGCAGAATCTCGTACCATCGCTGCCAGTCTATCAGCGCAATCTGGAAAATCTGTTCGTAACCTGGTTCCCGGTGCCGGTAGAAGAAGGTGCCGGTCGACCGAAGATTTCCGAACTGATGAGTTCACCGGGAGCGATATTCGACCGGGGAACAGAGGCCATTGCGCACGCGATCAGCGAGTTTGCGACAAGGTTCTTCACCGAGATCGACATCGCGGCTGTGGCCCAGACCGCGTTGGCCTCGCTGACCAGTTTTGGCGGATTTGTGTTCATCACGATCCTGTACGCATCTTTCCTGCTTAGCGAGATCACCGGCTTCCCCGAGAAAGTCCGGCGGGCGTTCGGCTCGGATCGCGATTCCACCGACACGCTCAATATGATCACGCGGATCAACCATGATATTGGGAGTTATCTGGCGACAAAGACGCTGATCAATATCATTCTCGGCGTGATATGCTGGGTGATATTGATGATATTGGGCGTGGAATATGCGGCGCTCTGGGCGATTATCATCGGGCTGCTGAACTACATACCCTATATCGGATCGTTTGTCGGTGTCGCCTTTCCGGCGCTATTTGCCGTTGCCCAGTTTGGCACCTTGACGACTCCGCTGATCGCTACTGGCCTGATGACGGTCGCACAGGTGATTGTGGGCAATATCGTAGAGCCAAAGATGCTGAGCAAGTCGGTCAATCTCAGCCCGATGGTGGTGCTGGTTTCTCTGGCCGTCTGGAGCAGCCTGTGGGGTATTCCGGGCGCGATTTTGGCGGTGCCTTTCACGACGATCTTGATGATCGTGCTGGCGCGGCGTCCGGGGACTCGCGCGATTGCGGCGCTGCTGTCCAGTGACGGCAACGTCTAGAGCCTAACCCGACGGTTGCGGCGGTTTTAGTAAGAATGCGGCGATCAGACCGGCTGACAGCAAGGCGATCGCTGCGGCAAATGCGATATCATAGCTGCCAGTAGCCTCGAAAATGAAGCCAGCCCCTGCGGGTGCCGCAGCGGCAAACGGCAGCATGACCGGTGCCAGCACCGAATTGATGATCGGAAATGCGCGCTCACCATAATAATTGCCGATGACGACCGGGCCGAGGACGAGCAGGCTGCCATAGCCCGCACCGAACAGCATGCCCATCGCGGAGAGCAGGATGACGCCGTGGCCGAGCCAGAAGCCCGAAAGGCCGAAAGCCATCAGGGAAATGGACCCGAACAGCGTCCAGCGCAGTTCAAACTGGTCGCCGAGCCAACCGGCCGGAATGCGCGAAAGGCCGCTGCCCAGAATTGCCAGACCCATGATGGATGCGGCCTCCAGCGGAGAAAGACCGTTGTCGGTCAGGTGCAGAACGCCGTGATTCAGCAGAAAGAAAAATGTGCCCAGATAGCCGAGTGTCACCAGCATCAACAGATAGAGTGTCGGTGTCCGGATGACCTGCTTCATCGTCCAGTCGTGGCCGGTGCGATGGGTTTTTGGCTGGGCCCTTTGGCTGAGCGGATCCTGCGCCGCCAAGGCTGGATCGACATTGTCGGGAAATTGACCGATATCCTGCGGACGATTGATGATGAATTGCGCGGCTATCAGGGCAATGATTACCATCGCAGCGGCAATCAACCATGCGGCGCGCCAACTGTCGAACTGCGCCATCATCGTTGTCAGCACCGGCTGCGCCAGGGCACCGCCAAGGGCGGCTCCGGTCATGACGATGCCGATGGTGGTTGATCTCTTGATGCTGAACCAGCTGATCATTGCCGTCTGGGAGCATATCGGGCCAGTGAGCGCAAAGGCCAGACCCATGACACCGCCCCAGATCAGAATCCATTGCCAGACTTCGCTCACCACCAGCATGAGCAGCACCAGACCGGAAAGCATTACAAGCAAGCCGATGGTGACGGTCTGGCGTACGCCGTAACGACTGAGCAGATAGCCGGTCAGAGGATAGGCCAGGCCCAGCATCATCAAGGCGATCGATTGGGCCAGCGATGCAGTGCCACGGTTCCATGCCATGGTCTCGACCATCACCGGAAAGACTACGGAATAGGCAAAATAGACAAAGCCGGATGCAGCGAATTGCAGGAAGAACAGCAGACCGACATTGGTCCACCCGTAAAATTTGCGGGATATTTGCCCCGGTTGCGCGGTGGTGGCCAATCTGCTCTCCTGTGCCGCTTTTCACGGTCGACTAAGGATAGCTTACAGTAATGTCAGTGACAATCAACATTGCCCTTTGGGGGAGAAAATTGGAGCCGGCGTTTGCCCGGACCGTGTTCAAGCTGGAGATTGTGATGCGGGAGGCTTCTCGGGTGGCACGGGCCGGCCTTCAATCTCAATGATTGTGGCGGAGGCGGCGCGCGCTCGGTCCGCTTTCTCGTCATCATAAAGTCTCTTGGCGATTAGCACTCCGGCGACCAGCATCGCACCGGGAACCGATCGGGTCGCGATGCGGGCTGCGATCATACCGAGAGCGAAGTTGCGCAACCCATGGCCTTGAGTGTGGCGGCGCGCTTCGTTGCCGACGTAGGTGATAAAAGCATTTCGGATTGCTGACATGTTTTCGCTGTTCCCGGATCAGCCGTTTCTGCCGACCATATCTTCAGGTTTAACATGGCTATCATAGGTCTCGGCGTCAACCAGACCAAGTTCCAGCGCAGCGGCGCGCAAGGTCTTACCAGTGGCATGGGCATGTTTGGCGATGGAGGCGGCCTTGTCATAGCCGATCACCGGTGCGAGCGCGGTGACCAGCATTAACGAATTGTCGACCAGCTCCTTGATCCGTGCTTCATTGGCTTCCAGACCTTCTACGCAGCGCTCGGAAAAGCTGGACATGCCGATCGAAATGATCTCGATTGAGCGCAGGACATTGGCACCGATCAATGGCTTGAACACATTGAGTTCGAGATGCCCTTGCAGGCCGCCGACGGTCACGGCCTGATGATTGCCAATCACCTGCGCAGCGACCATGGTCAGCATCTCGCACTGGGTCGGATTGACCTTCCCCGGCATGATCGAGCTGCCGGGCTCATTGGCCGGCAGGTCGAGCTCGCCAAGGCCGGAGCGAGGTCCGGAACCGAGCAAGCGGATATCATTGGCGATCTTCGTCAGCGATACCGCCAGCGTATTGAGCGCGCCGGACAGTTCAACCATCGTGTCATGCGCGGCGAGCTCGGCGAACTTGTTCGGGGCCGAAGTGAATTTCAGGCCGGTGATCTTGGAGATTTCCTTGGCGATATGCTCGCCGAAATTGTCCGGAGCATTGAGGCCGGTGCCAACCGCTGTGCCGCCTTGCGCGAGCTGATGCAGTCGTGGCAACACGCTCTCGATCCGGTCGCGCGCGGCGACGAGTTGAGTAGCGTAGCCGGAAAATTCCTGGCCGAGAGTGAGCGGTGTGGCATCCTGCAGATGGGTGCGGCCGATCTTGACGATTGATTTCCACTCTCTGGATTTTTCCGCCAGAGCATCGTGCAACTGTTCCAGCGCCGGGAACAGCTCGACCTCCAGCGCGCGCGCTGCGGCCACGTGCATGGCGGTGGGGAAACTGTCGTTTGAGGACTGGCCGCGATTGACATGGTCGTTGGGGTGGACCGGATATTTGCCGCCGCGGGTGCCGTATATGGCCTCATTGGCAACGCCGGCGATCACTTCATTGACGTTCATGTTGGTCTGGGTGCCGGAACCGGTCTGCCAGATGCTGAGCGGGAACTGGTTGTCATATTCGCCGGTCCGGACGGCATTGGCTGCCTTTTCGATTCCTGCAGCAATTTCCGGGTCGAGTCCGTGGATGCCGTTGACCCGCGCCGCTGCCTGTTTGACCGCAGCCAGCGCGTGGATCAGCCGGATCGGCATGCGTTCATGACGGGGGAACGGGAAATTCTCGATGCTGCGCTGGGTCTGGGCACCCCAATAGGCATCGGCGGGAACTTCTATCTCGCCCAGAGAATCGGTTTCTGTGCGGGTTCCGCTCACTTTTTCTTGCCGAAGTCCACCGTCACCACGTTGGATCCGTCATCAACCGGTTTGACCGTTTCCGTCTCGCCGTCATTTTCGGCTGGGTCATGGCCGTGCAAATCGCCCTCGACTTCATCGACCTGGAATTGCAGCGCAAAATCTACTGCTGGATCAACAAAGGAAGTAATCGCCGCGAACGGGATATGCAGCATCGAGCTGATCTGATTGAAACTCAGGCCGACTTCGAACCGGTCCTTGTCAACCTTGAGGTCCCAGAAGCGATTCTGGATGACAATCGTCATTTCGTCCGGGAACCGCGCGATCAGGTGATCGGGGATGTCGACGCCGGGAGCGCGGGTCTTGAACGTGATGTAGAAATGATGGTTGCCGGGCAGGCCGCCCTTGACGACTTCCCCCAGCACCCGGCCGACCACGGCGCGCAGTGCCTCCTGCACGATTTCGTCATATGGAATCAGGCTATCGGGTGCATCATCGCTCATTTGCACTTGGTGGCGTGAAGCGGGCATCGGGTCAAGAGCGTAAAATGAATTTTGCGTCGACCAAAGGCCGCGAAATTGTTGCCTGATTTGCCCAAGCCATTATAGGCCTGTTGCATGAGAACAGCGACAATCGAACGAAATACCAAGGAAACCGAGATTTTTGTCGAGTTGAATCTCGACGGGACCGGTCAATATGAGGTGTCCACCGGCATCGGTTTTCTAGATCATATGGTCGAACAATTCTCCCGTCATTCGCTGATCGATCTAACCATGCGGATCCAGGGCGATTTGCACGTCGATCAGCATCATACCACCGAAGACAGCGCTATCGCGCTGGGGCAGGCGATTGAGCAGGCACTCGGCGACAAGGCCGGGATCGTGCGCTATGGCAGTGCCTATTCGCCGATGGACGAGACCCTGAGCCGGGTTGCGCTGGACATTTCCGCGCGGCCCTATCTGGTCTGGAACGCGGCCTTCACCCAAGAACGGCTGGGCGAGATGGACACGGAGCTGTTCAAACACTGGTTCCACAGCGTTGCCGATGCCGCGGGGATCACTCTCCACATCGAACTGCTCTATGGCGAGAACAACCACCATATCGCGGAAAGCATCTTCAAGGGTTTCGCTCGCGCAATGCGTCAGGCGGTTGAGCGGGATCCACGCAAGGGCGACGCAATTCCCTCGACCAAGGGGCAATTGGGTGGCTGAGACAATCGCGCTGATCGATTTTGGCGCCGGTAATCTGCACAGTGTTCACAATGCATTGATGGCGGCAGGTGCCGGCAATGTAGCGGTAACGGCAGACCCGGCAGTCGTTGCCCGGGCAGACCGGATCATATTGCCTGGTGTCGGCGCTTTTGGTGCCTGCCGTGATGCCTTGGTCGGGATTGAGGGCATGGTCGCGGCCATGGAGCGGCGGGTGAGTGAAGAAGGCGCGCCGTTTCTCGGCATCTGCGTCGGCATGCAGATGCTCGCCGACAAGGGTATCGAATTTGGTGTGCATGACGGATTGGGTTGGATCGGTGGTACGGTCAAGGCGATAGAAGCCACGGACGACAGGATAAAGATCCCGCATATGGGCTGGAATGACGTGACTCCGACCGAGGGCCATGATCTTCTCGAGCCAGGCGAGGCCTATTATCTGCATGGGTATCATTTCGCTGTCACCGACGCCGGCCATGTTCTGGCCGAAACCAATCACGGCGGTGCCCTGGTATCGGCCGTTGGCCGCGACAATATTGTCGGGGTCCAGTTTCATCCAGAAAAAAGCCAGGCTTATGGCTTGGCCTTTCTCAATCGTTTTATGGAATGGAAACCATGATCGTATTTCCTGCAATCGACCTCAAATCCGGCCAAGTCGTGCGCCTCGCCGAAGGGGATATGGATCGCGCCACGGTCTATGGCGACAATCCGGCAGAGCAGGCCGGACTGTTTGCGGCTGCCGGGGCTGAACATATCCATGTCGTCGATCTTGACGGTGCCTTTGCCGGCTCGCCGAAAAATGCCGAAGCGGTCGAAGCGATCATCGCCAGTTTCCCCGGCTATGTGCAATTGGGTGGCGGGATCCGCAATCGCGAGACGGTCGAGCGCTGGTTCGAACTGGGCGTGGCCCGGCTGGTGATCGGTACGGCTGCGCTCAAGGATCCGGAGTTCGTCAAGGATATGGCGAAGGAATATGAAGGCGGCATTGTCGTCGCCGTGGATGCGCGCGATGGCATGGTTGCGACCGAAGGATGGGCCGATGTGTCGGATGTCAGTGTCCGTGATCTTGCCCGCCGGTTTGAAGATGCCGGCGTTTCCTCGATCCTGTTCACCGATGTTGGCCGCGATGGCATGCTAACCGGCTGCAATATAGAGGCAACGGTCGATCTGGCGCGCGGCGTCGATATTCCGGTGATTGCCAGCGGCGGCGTGAAGGGGCTTGATGATATTCATATGCTCAGCCTCCATG
Source organism: Sphingopyxis sp. (assembly GCA_002733865.1). Taxonomy (GTDB): domain Bacteria; phylum Pseudomonadota; class Alphaproteobacteria; order Sphingomonadales; family Sphingomonadaceae; genus Parasphingorhabdus. Next base: position 155,133 of record NVXM01000006.1, on the reverse strand, counting down.
CCAAGGACGGCATTGAAGGTGTGATTACCGGGCGGGCGCTTTATGATGGGCGGCTGGACCTGGCGACTGCGATTGCGATGGCCAATCGATGACATTGAGACGGAAAATATATTGTGCTCCGGCCGTCGAGCCGGAGCTCTGGCGTCGTCAGTGTCTTGCCTCCCGGGCTCCGCATCAAGTGCGGAGCACAGCTACTATCAGGTTTCCGGTATGACCGTCCGGATCCGCGTCATTCCCTGTCTCGACGTCGCCAATGGCCGGGTGGTCAAGGGTGTCAACTTCGTAGATCTGCAGGATGCCGGAGATCCGGTTGAGCAGGCGCAGGCTTATGATGCCGCCGGTGCCGATGAGCTATGCTTTCTCGATATCACGGCCAGCCATGAAAAGCGGGACACGATTATCGACGTCGTCCGGCGCACGGCCGAGGTCTGTTTCATGCCATTGACCGTTGGCGGCGGCGTGCGTACCGCCGATGATGCGCGGGCGCTGCTGATGGCCGGGGCCGACAAGGTCGCGGTAAACAGCGCCGCCGTGGCCCGGCCAGAGGTGGTAAGCGATATCGCGAACCGGTTTGGCAGCCAATGTATGGTCGCCTCGATCGATGCTCGGCGCGTGGCCGATGGCCGCTGGGAAATATTCACGCACGGCGGTCGTATGCCGACCGGGATTGACGCGCTTGAGCATGCCCTCCGAATGGCCGAGCTTGGGGCAGGGGAGTTGCTGGTGACATCGATGGATCGCGATGGCACGCGAGACGGTTATGATCTGGAGCTGGTTCGGACCATCGCCGATGCCGTTTCCATTCCGGTCGTTGCGAGTGGCGGAGTGGGGAATCTGGACCATCTGGTAGAAGGCGTGACCGAGGGGCATGCCAATGCGGTGCTCGCTGCCTCGATTTTCCACTTTGGCGAGCATAGCATTTCCGACGCACATGATGCGCTACGCTCTGCAGGACTTCCGGCCCGCGCCTGATCCCGTTCGCGATCGTTGGCGATCGTTGGCGATCATCCCGATGGATGCAGGCTTTGTCAAATGAGCGGCGGTGGGCGCTGATGCGCGAAAGGCCTGACATGGCGATTTGTCTGATTCCGGCCCCCCAGACCATTATTTCTGTCGGATTTTTTTACAATATACGATCGTCCGGAAATGGGATTAACCATTTCATGGCAGGAAAACGGCGGATTTCACAAAACTGGCAGCGATTTTGCTTTACTAATCTACATTCGATTTGAACTTGGATGGAGATGAATTTTGAAACCGATGAAATGCGCAGTTCTGACAGGTATTGCAACCATGGCGCTTGCTGCAGGCGCTCCCGCTAACGCTACATGGGGCTGGGGCAGTTCCGGTTGGGGCAGCTCCGGTTGGGGCAGCTCCGGCTGGGGGTCTTCGGGCAGCAGCGGATCTAGCGGCGGCAGCACGAGCTCCAGTGGCGGCAGCACGGGTTCCAGCGGCGGAACCCCGGTTCCAGAACCATCCAGCATGATGATGCTTGGTCTCGGCCTCGGCGGACTGGTCGCCGGTCGCGTTGCGGCCAAGCGCCGCAAGAAAATGTCTGATCGCGACTAGATCAGTCTCATCACAGCGCCGGAAACTATCTAATCGTGATATGGCATAAAAAGGGCCGCCAGTGGAATATCTGGCGGCCCTTTTGCATGGGGCTCGTCAATTGTGCCGGTAGGGCTTGACGAACAGGCGACCCGTCGCGCAAACCGCAAGCAATGAACGATATTCTTAGATCTCTCGAAAAAACGATCGTGCAGCGACGCTCAGCCGAGCCCGACGCTAGCTATGTTGCCAGTCTGACCGCCAAAGGCCGCGCCAAAATGGCGGAAAAGCTGGGTGAAGAGGCGGTGGAAGCGGTGATCGCTGCCGTCCAGGACGACAAGGCTGCGATGACCGGGGAGGCCGCCGATCTGCTGTTTCACCTGATGGTCCTGCTGGCCGATATGGATCTGTCCCTCGATGACGTGACCGGCGAACTGGCCCGGCGGGAAGGTGTTTCAGGATTGGAAGAAAAAGCCGCAAGAGGAACAAGTTGATGGCAATAGACCCGACCGAACCTTATGATGATGACAATATCTTCGCGAAAATATTGCGGGGAGAAATTCCCAACAAGACGGTTTATGAAGACGAGTGGGTGCTCGCCTTTCACGATATCAATCCGCAGGCGCCTGAGCATATTCTGGTGATTCCGAAGGGCCGCTATGTCTGCTGGGATGATTTTTCGGCCTCAGCAAGCGAGGCTGAGATTGCCGGTTTTGTGCGCGCCGTCGGCCATGTCGCGCGTGAAGCCGGGATGGTCGAGCCAGGCTATCGTCTGCTCGCCAATGTCGGCAAACACGGTCATCAGGAAGTAGCCCATCTGCACGTTCATATATTTGCCGGAAAACCCCTTGGCCCGATGCTGATGCGCAGCTAGTAACAGGAGTAACAAGGCCGCACAGGGCACGAAATACCGGGGAGTTCAAATATATGGCAGGCGCAGCAGTACCAACAGGCGATGGCTGGTCTTCGCGGACAGCCTTTGTTCTGGCAGCGATTGGTTCGGCAGTGGGGCTGGGCAATCTGGTCCGGTTTCCTGCGGAGGCCGGTGCCAATGGTGGCGGTGCCTTTGTCATATTTTACATTTTTTGCGTATTGCTGATCGGCCTGCCGATCTTGCTGTCAGAAACCCTGATCGGTCGCCACGGCCAAAGTTCTGCGATCGAAAGCATGAAGAAGGTGGCGATTGAATCGCGCGCTTCGGGCTGGTGGTCGGTGGCTGCCGGTGTCGGGATGGTCGGCGCCTTCCTGATTCTCACCTATTACAGCGTCCTGGCTGGCTGGATCGTTCATTTCATTGGCGTTTTTGTCGGAGATGTCGGTGCCAGTTTCGCTTCCGGCGGCTTGGCACAAGGCGCTTTGCAGGGCCGTTCGGTGGATCAGGTGCAAGGCATATTGCCGGCCTTGCAAGCCGATGAAGGCGAAATGCTGGCGATGCACGCGATCTTCATGACGCTGACGGTATTCGCCGTCGGCCGCGGTGTCAGCAGCGGTATCGAGAAGGTGGCGGTCTGGTTGATGCCTATCTTCTTCCTCTTGCTGATTGCGATCACTGTCTATGGTGCGTTTACCGGATCATTCGGTGCGGCGCTCACTTTCCTGTTCGACTTTGAACCTGCGCGTTTGCTGGATCCTTCGGTCCAGCTGTCGGCGCTCGGTCAGGCTCTGTTCTCGCTATCGCTGGGGTCTGCACTGATGATCACTTATGGTGCCTATGCTGCGCGCGATATCAATTTGGCGAAAACATCGGTCCAGATCGCCACTGCCGATACGTCTGTCGCTATCGTCGCTGGCCTGGCAATTTTCCCGATCACCTTTGCAGCGCTTGCTCCGGTCAGTTTGGCCGCAATTCTTGATGGGCAGGAGCAGGTCCAGGGCGGACTGGGGCTGTTGTTTGTCAATCTGCCGGTTGCTTTCCAAACCATGCCCGCCGGATCCCTGATCGGCTTGCTGTTCTTCATCATGGTGTTTTTTGCCGCGCTGACCAGTTCGGTTGCGCTGCTCGAGGCGTCGGTGAGCTGGGCGATCGGTCGCTTCAACAAGCCACGCTGGCTTGTGACCATCGTTCTCGGCGGTTTGGCGTTCCTGATCGGAGCCTGGGCCAGTCTGTCGTTCAACAGCCAAGCAGATTTTCATCCGTTCGATTTCATGATCTTCTCCGGGCAGCCGGTGTTCGGCATCATCGATGAACTGACTGCAAAAATATTGCTGCCGCTGTCGGCGCTGCTGGTCGCGATATTTGTTGGCTGGATAGCGGACCGCCGACTGATTGATAGCGAAAATGGCCTCGACGGCAATCTCCATCGAGTCTGGCTTTTTCTGGTTCGCTGGCTCTGTCCGCTGGTGATATCCGCAATCTTGCTGTTCGGCCTGTTTCCAGATCTTTTGGGCCAGGGCTAGGCAATGGCGGGATCTAAGCCCCCGAAATGCCCGGTTTGCGGACGCGGTGCGACGAAAGAATTCACGCCCTTTTGCAGCGCCGGATGCAAGGACCGTGACTTGCTGCAATGGCTTGGCGACGGCTATAAAATACCAGGGCCAGCCGTTTCTCCCGACGAGTTAGCGGATCATTTTACCGGTGAATCCGGCCGCGACGGAGAGGACTGAACACACGCAACAAATCCGCCATTTTTAGGCTAGACAAGCGGCAAGGCCCCCGCCTATAGCGTCGCTTCCTAACGCACCCAGCGCAACGCGCAGGCGCAGATGCCCGAGTAGCTCAGTTGGTAGAGCAAGCGACTGAAAATCGCTGTGTCGGTGGTTCGAATCCGCCCTCGGGCACCACCTTGGCCTTAATTTTGAAGGTTTCGTGGCACCGTCACCGTGTGCACGTTTAATGCCCAGTTCTTAGAGGGTTACCTCACGTGGTACGGGAGCTCCGGTGACCAGAGACCATTTGGCTGCGGTGATAGGGGGGCGCAATGCCCATTTATCTCCATGCCCCAAAACGCAGCTACCAGATGCACTATTGGAATTGGGTGGTTCTTGAGCCGGGTAAGCTGCTGGAGGTGACCCTAGCTACATTCTGCGATCATCGCTAAGGGTTTGCCTTGGGCGATGATCGCAGAAGCACTGGATCCGGATCCCGTTTGGGTGGACCTTGATCACGTGCGATAGCCAGTTTCAAGTCGCGGCACTTGCTCACAGCTTTGCCATGACGGACATAGAAGAGGGCGCAAAAGCGGACATTAGAATGACACGCAAAGGAACTCCGCTTCGACCAGTTCTACTTGTTTTGCACGTTGCGCCATTTTCGCCACCCGATGAATATTCCGATCAATAGAATCACAATGCTCCCGATCAATATCCAAAGGAACATGGTGTCCAGCATCATTGCGAATGCCAGATTATCGACGTTGCCGGTTTTCCAGAATACCCATTCGCTTGCGAGCTTTGTAGCCAGCAGGGCGCTGCCGGTCTCCAGAACAACGATCCCATCGCCAGTGGCCGGATCGAGTCTGACGGCGGTATTGATTGCTGGTTCATTGTTGCCGTCATGGCCAATGATAAAACCGCCGTTGTTGTTCGGGGCGTATAACATCACGCCCAATCCCCAAATATCCGCACCCAGTGACGAAGCGTGAGGGGTCGCCATCATGGCAAGCATCTCTCTGGACAGTAGGGATTGCTTTCCGTCTGGCGCCTGTATTTCAATAAATTTCGCCATGTCGGCAGGTGATGTAAAAAGCGAGGTAGCTGCAAGAGCGGTGTACCAGCGGAAAGGCTCGCTACGACCGTCCAAGGTGAGATTCTCTGCAAGCCCCATCTCAATCGCTTCGGCATGATCAAATGTCGTTCGTGTCATTCCGAGCGGTTGGAAGACGCTTTGTTTCATATGATCGGCAAATGAAAGACCTGACACTTCCTCGATAACCAGCTGCAAAAGCGTGTATCCGCCACCGGAATAGCTCCATTCCTTGCCCGGTTCATTACCGACTTTTACGATTCCGCTCTTCCCGGGTGAAGCATCCTTGGCGCGCGTCAAGGAGTCCTCAAGTGTCTGCACCTCGTCGGCCGTGTCGAATCCATTATAGCCGAGACTGTCGTCAAGGCCTGCGGTATGACTGAGAAGTCTGCGGATGGTGACTTTTGAATGATCAAATTCACTGTCGGGCAATTGCCAACGCGTGAGATATTGCGAGACAGGTGCGTCAATGTCGATCAGGCCATCTTCTACCAGAACCATCACACCCCAGGCAGTAAGCCACTTGCTTAGCGAAGCAACTTGAAAAACAGTGTCTTGATCAACGGAGGCACCCGATGAACGATAGTGGCTATCTGCCACTTCGCCTTTTTCGACGAGCACCATTGCAATATTGCCATTAGGTTCTTCATCAATGATTTTTTCGGCTGCAACCATAAACCCATCTGAAGAACGAGAGGCTGTTATTGGCTCGTGCAACCATCCTTCGCTGGAGCCAATGAATAGCAGTGCGACCCAGCTGATAATGGCAATAGTGGTGCCTAAGGCAATGCGTATATATTGTTTCATAATCTGCTCCTTTAAATTGGGAATTATCAGAAAGGTTTGCCAACCATCAAAGTCAGCGCTGGGACCAAATATAATCCAGCCGCGAGAAAAGATCCGCCGGTGCGGAAATGTTTGTTGAGGTCGGTAACGGGTTGTTGGGCCCACAATTTGTCTTGCAGCGCAATATTCGTCATGATTCCGTAAAAGCTCATGGATCAGGCACCCGGCCCGCAATCAATACATCCCAGCGGAGGATTGGGGCCAAATCCAAGAGCATGGTTCAGATTTCTGAAGGCTGTGCGCACGCCCTCTTCCAGCACCGGGTGGTAAAACGGCATTTGCAGGATTTGCTCTACGGTCATGTTGGCCTGAATAGACCACGCCAGTAGATGCGCGATATGTTCCGCTGAAGGCCCGATCATTTCGGCTCCGAGAAACCGTGCGCTGCCGTGTTCGGCATAAAGCCTGAGGATGCCCTTGTTTACACCCATAACGCGAGCACGCCCCTGATCCTCAAATGAAATTTCTCCGGTCGCGAAGTGGCATCCCGGCCTTGCGATGAGCGAGGCGTGGCTGGCCCCGACCATCGCAATTTGCGGATCGGAGAAAACGATTCCGATCGGGGTGCGGCGAGATCGTCTGTATGAATGCGGAAAGCGCGCTGCGTTCTCTCCGGCCAAGCGGCCTTCATCTGCCGCCTCGTGCAGGAGCGGAAGGGCAAGCGCAGCATCGCCGGCAATGAATATATGGGTGTTGCCAACGCGACCGGACAAGGGGTCATATTGAGGCATGCCCGTCTTTCCGAGCGGCAGGCTGGTATTCTCGATTCCGATTTTGTCAATATTGCGCCTGCGACCAGTGGCCGCGACCAGATAGTCGAAGCTTGCTTCCTGATCTGCCGCTTCGCCCCAGCGCACCGCGATCTTTTCCCCTTTGCGCGCAATCTGGGTGTCAGCGTGCCAGATGGCCGGGAACTCGCCAGAAAAAGTGTCGGTCGCATATTGGCGCACCACTGGATCGGTTAGTGGCCCGGCCTGACCGCCCCTTCCGAAAAGACGCACGCGCACTCCCAGCCGGTGCAGCGCTTGGCCCAATTCCAGCCCGATCACACCGGCCCCGAATACTGCGACAGAATCAGGCAGATCGGTCCAGTCAAAAATATCATCATTGACGATCAGTCTTTCGCCAGCAGCGAATAAAGCTTGTGGTATGGCAGGTCGCGAACCGGTGGCGATAACGATCGTGCGGGCAGAAATCTTGCGTCCGCTGCTCAACCGAAGCGTGTGATCCTCTTCGAAACGGGCATATTCCCTTATTATCTCGCCTTTGTCGAAGCCATGGACAGCCTCTGTGACGAATCCGACAAAGCGGTCACGCTCACTGCGTACCCGTTTCATCACAGCTTTGCCGTCGATCGCGGGATCGTCATATCGGACCCCGAACATGGGAGCCCTGGAACCCGCATGCGCTGCCTCGGCTGCTGCGATCAGGAGTTTGGAAGGCATGCAGCCTACGCGCGCACATGTCGTGCCGAGTGGCCCGCCATCGATCAGTGCAACGCGATTGCTATATTGCGAAGCTTCACGATAGGCCGACATTCCGGCAGTGCCGGCGCCAATGATGGCGACATCGAAATCGAATTCAGCTGCACCGGATATAGGTCTGTGGCCGTTGGTGAATACCGTTTGACTTGTCATGAAAAGAGATCCTGATGATTTTAGAGAGGGCAAGACGGAGACGGCGAAAAGCCGCGCACTCCGCTTTGCCGATCAATATTTCGGAAGCCTTTCGAGGTCGTCCCCATCGACCGCGGGTGCCGTAACAGCATTTTCTTCAAGCCGAGTGATCATGCTGCCGACTTTCTGCGGTCTGAGTTCAGCCCGAGCGCAGTGATCACTGTTTCGACCAAGGGATCGAGCGCTGCAAAGGCGGCTTTGTGCGAGGCTTCAAAGCGTTTGTCGCCAAATTCCTGATACTCGATCCCGACCTGGTGAATTGTCTCCACGCCAAGATAGCGCGATGCCGTGCGCACATGCGGAGTCAAGCTGTCGCGCCCTTCATTGGGCTCTCCAGCGGCGAAGCCGAATTCCCCCCATGAAGTGAGCAGGATGAGTGTCTTGCCCGCAAATATCGGCTCAAGTGGGGTATCGCCGCGGCTGAGGTCGAAGGTAAAAGTCTTGTCGATTCTCACAACCTGGTCAAACCACGCTTTGAGCGCGGCGGGCATGCCGTAGTTATACATCGGCGTTGCCATGACGATGATGTCGGCACTGGCCACTTCGGCAATCAGTTCGTCTGATAGCGCAAGAAGCTGTTGCTCATCGTTAGACCGGTCCATTGCAAAAGCCGCTGCAATCCAGTCTTCAGTGATGATTGGAGGCGGATTTGCGCCGACGTCGCGCAGGACAATCTCATCCAGCGGACGCCGCTCACGCCAGCTTTGGGTGAATCTGTCGGCCAGTTCCCGGGTAAGGGATCGAGTGATCCGCGCGCTGGCATCAATGCGTAATAGTCTAGTCATTATTCAGATCTCCTGAAGTAGCGGTAAACTCCGATCAACGGGTGATCTCGCGGTCGAAGGGGACGCGGGTATCTTCCCGAGGGGTTCCGAGTGTTTGAGTGTCAGAATGGGGCCGACTTTCCCTGCATCAGCCTATGTTGACAAGGTCGGCAGACCAGGCGTTCGGCGCAAATGCAGCATCCAGTTCGGTCGCAGCGATATGGTTGGTATAGTTCGACATAACCTTGAGGGCCGTACCGAGAATCACCTCCAGGATATTCTGCCGGGTGTAGCCCGCGCCAAGAAATGCCTCGATATCTGTGGTTTCGGGCCAGCCGCGCGTTTCATTGATCACGGCGGCGAAGGTACGAAGCGCCTCGAGTTTCGGGTCACCAATCGGCGTATCGGTACGCAGGGCTTCAATTATATCTCCAGGGACACCGGCACCTTGAGAAATGGAAGTGTGGGCAGCCATGCAATAATGGCAGCCGTTCAACCTGTTATTCGTCATCAGAATGATTTGGCGCTCGGTTTCTGACAGATCGGTTTTGTCGAAAATGCCTGCCAGCGTCATATAGCCTTCTAGCAGGGCCGGGGCCTCGGCCATGGTTCCCAGCAGGTTGGGGACAAAGCCGTATGCGCTTTTGGCGGCGTTCAGCAGCGCCTGTGCGTCTTCGGAAGCGGTTTCGAAATTGTGGGTGGTGAAAGATGTCATTTCAATTGGTCCTTTGTACGGGTCCGTACCCGGTGACAGGCGCGAACTGGAGAGGGTAGGATGCCGGAATGGACGGCTGGCTGTGGGGGATAGCCAGCCGTCCGGCGGGGTCAGAGATCTTCGACCTTGCTGCGCTGGATGGTCGGCCATTTCTCTTCAGCCGTACGCAGGGTTTTTTCCTTGTCCGCGAGGTAACGCTGGAAAATAGCGGCGTTGACAAAGAGGTAGAGCTTGCCATCAACGACGTCCGCGTAACGCGGATCGCCATCGAGTTTCTTGCCGAGCGCAACCGCATAGGCACAGAAACCACCATATTTCGGGAGATAACGATCTGGATCCGATTTGAAGCGTTCAGCCGTCAGTTCGGACGCAAAATAATAGGTCACGCCATCGTGAACAACCGCATGGCTTGCTTCGCCAGGCGCAACAGCGCTCATCGTGCTGAGTACAACCGTGTCGACGCCATGGACGCCCAATCCGGCGCCATCCAGCGTATAGCCATTGGTAACATTATATTCGTCAGCCGCATGAGCGGGTGCCGCGAAGCCTGTGGAAAGCGCGATGGCGAGGGCAAGGCTAGTTGGAAAAATACGCATAATTTATCTCCTTGGTGTTTTGAAAAAGGGGGACGGTGACCGATGAAGCCGGGTTCGAGGGGCAATAGGCGTTCCCGGTCACCGTCCGATCGGCTGGAGCAGGGGAGAGGGGTCAGGGGCTCCAGCCGAAAATTAAGAGGGGCGGTTTATTTGTTGCGATAGGCAGCCCTGATCGCATTGACCGTGTTGTCGGTGTTGTCGACAGCACTGGCAATCATGCGGAAGTTCACGAGCGAAGCGTCGTAACCGTTATAATGCTCGGTGATCGCACCGGCGGTCGCATCGGTAACAACCATGACTTCAAAGCCTGCCTCGATCAGCGATCGCATGTGCGATTCGGTGCAAAGGTTCGAGGACATGCCGCCCAGGATTACCTTGGAAATTCCTGCCTTGCGCAGCTGCAGGGCCAGGTCGTTGCTGTCAGGTCCATAAACCTTGTGCGGGCTGGTCACGACTGTGCGACCGTTGTTGATGTAAGGCTTGTACTGGTCGAGCCAGTCAGCACCTGAACCTTCAAAAGCTTCGAGGGTCAGGGCATGCGGGCGGTCAAACATGCCGATCGAGTGCATCAGCGTTTCAAGCGTGCCTTCGAACCGCCAGCGATGGTCGTGTTTGAAATAATAGTGGGGGGAGACGAACACCGGCATCCCAGTTTGATCGGCAACCTTGAAAAGTGCTCCCAGATTTTCAACGGTGCGGTTGTTGGTGATGCTTTCACCCACGACGCCCCAGGTCACACCCTTGGGCGACAGAAAGTCGTTTTGCGGATCAGTGATGACGATCGCCGTTGTCGCAGGATCAATCTCGAATCCCGGCATTGGCAATCCGTCGTTGACCGGCGGTTGGGTTGCGGTTGCGGCGCGGGATTCTTCCTGTGCGGCTGCGCCGCCAGTAGCCATGCCAGTTGTTGCGATAGACGCGAGCAAGGCAAATGCCAGCTTGCGCGAAGATTTAGGGGGGCGGTTCATCATTCATTCCTCAGCAAGTGTTTCAACCTGCCAACTCGCCTGGGGTCGTTTATCCGGACCAACAGATCAAATAGTGTGATTCGGCGGAAGTAGCCTTGGAGTTGACGATGACTGGATTAAGCCGACAGAGACCAATGGTTCTTGACCGTGGCTGCCAAAAATTTGATCTGGTGTGCCAAATTTGGAGAAATGCGTTATACGAAGCATTGGATCGGCAACGGCGGGGTAGGCAGGACGCACATTGGTAGAAGTTTCGAGCCTTTTCGCCCGTAAGGCGATTGCTCAGGCGGAGCAGGCCGTCGCCAATCGAGCGTTGGCGCGCATCGGCATAGCGCGCGAAGAGCTCTCCGATCCCGCGAACCACATACCTGTGCAACAGCACCACCTCCTGTTTGAAACATTGGCTCGGGAAGAACGACCGGAAATCAGCTTCCACATGCGAACATCGGCTTCGATGCGTTGCGAGGAGTTCGGGCCTCTCGGACTGACGATCAAATCGGCGCCTACGCTGCGACGATCGTTCGAGCGGCTTGATCGCTATGCAAGGCTCTACAATTCCTATTCCGTCTTCGCCTTGGCGGACGAAGGTTCGGAATGCTGGTGGATGAACCGCAAGCCGGTCCCGGATAATGATGGCGCCAAGCTGTCGAACGAAGCGGCGCTGGGAACCTTTGTCTCGCTTTGGCGCGATGCGAATGGCGACGAGTTCAATCCCAAGCGTGTCCAGTTCACTCACCTGCCGGTGGGCGATGTGCGACCGCTTGAAGAACATTTCAAATGCCCGGTGACCCACGGCGCTGAAGTCGACGCGATTATCATGCATCAACAGGACGTGGATCGACCCAACCGCGTCGGAGACCAGCATATCTGGAAATTTCTCCGCGAGCATCTGGAGGAAATCCTTCGCACTACCGAACCGAATCGGATCGATCGCGAGGTGGTAATCCAGATTGCCAACAGCCTGAGCGATGGCGTGCCACGCCTCGAGGATGTGGCATGCCGTCTGGGCATGGGGAGCCGTACCTTGCAGCGCCGCTTGTCGGATCTGGGTCACAGCTATCAATCCCTGGTCGACGAGGCTCGACGGGAGGTGGCTCTCAAGCTAGTCGGCGAAACCAGCCATTCGCTGGTGGAGGTTGCGTTCCTGACCGGCTTTTCGGAACAAAGCTCCTTCACCCGTGCCTTCAAGCGATGGTCGGGAAAAACGCCGCGGACCTATCGCGGTGAAGGGCCGAGAGTGGCGGCTGTTCAATATTAAGGGTTCATGGTTTTTCATCATTGAACGGGAACGGCTGATGCTGTTGGAAGGGGTCAAAAGCGCAGACATCAGCAGTCCTCTAGAGCCCAAGCTCGGACAGACCCGGATGATCGTCAGGACGCCGCCCGAGGGGCCAGCGGAAAAGACGCTCCGCTTCTGTAATGCGACGTTCGTTAATACTGGCATGACGGCTATGCATCAGACCGTCTTCGGCAAATTCCCAATTCTCGTTGCCATAGGCGCGAAACCAGTTTCCGTTGTCATCATGATACTCATAAGCATAGCGAACCGCGATGCGATTGCCGCTATATACCCAAAGTTCCTTGATTAGCCTGTAGTCGAGCTCTTTCGCCCACTTCCGCTCCAGAAATTTCCTGGCTTCTTCGCGGCCCCGGGGAAATTCGGCGCGATTCCGCCATCTGGTATCTTCAGTATAGGCCAGAGCAACCTTGTCTGGATCACGACTGTTCCAGCCATCTTCGGCCAGTCTCACTTTCTCGCGAGCGGACTCTGCATCAAACGGGGGCAATGGGGGACGTGACATGGTTTAATCCTTTATCTGGTGGGGTGAGAGAGGAGGCTGAATGCAATCCTCACAGGGGAATTCTACTGGCGCGGCCGCCTCTGCCGCGTCTGATTGCGCTTCGGCGGAGCGGGCACCCGATGGAAACTGGAATATGAGCAGCAACATCAGCAGATAGAGACCCGCGATCTTGCGAAGGGCAACGAAATCGCCATGTTCGCGGCTGACTCCTTCCGGTGGTAAATAATCCATGGCCAGCTCCGCAGCGGCAGGCATAGCTATCAGACTGAAAGTCATAGTTCGATCTTCCCGGCCGCGCTTACGGCCGCCCGTGCGGCGGCGAAAAGCGAGGCCTCGCCAGTGGTGTCAGGCCGCTGCGGCGAGTCCGACCGGGGTCTGCTGAAAGGGGACGAAGCCGGGCAGCGCTTCGATGCGGGAAAGCCAGGCGTTCACTTCGGGATAGCCAGAGAGATCGACATTTCCCTCCGGCGCACGCGCGATATAACTGTAGAGCGCAACGTCTGCGACCGATGGGTTTGGTCCGCCAGCGATCCAGTCGCGGCCTGCCAGTTCTGCTTCGATGACAGTCAGCACATCGTGCGCGCGGCCAATCACCTCGTCCTGGCTGAAGGATGCGCCGAATACAGTTATCAAGCGCGCTGCGGCGGGCCCGAAAGCAATCTGTCCTGCGGCAACCGATAGCCAACGCTGGACCGCTGCTGCTTTGGCTGCGCTCTCAGGCAACCAGTCTGTGCGGCCAAATTTCTTCGCGGCATAGACCAGAATTGCGTTGGAATCGGCGATGACCGTATCGCCGTCGACCAGAACCGGAACCTGGCCAAAACGGTTCAGTTTTAGATAGTCGGGCTGCTTATGCTCGCCTGCGCCCAGATCGACGTCGATGACTTCAACCTCCGCATCGATTAGCGAGAGGAATAGCCGCGCCCGATGGGCATGGCCGGAAAGTGGGAAGTGGTAAAGTTTCATGGGTTCGCTCCTGATTATATGGGACCGATATGTTCGGCTGATCCTAAGTGGAGCAATCCAGTTCCCGTAAGAACCGCGATTATTTTGAATTCAGCATTTCGTAAATTGAAACAATATGACTTGTCTCTCTCTGCTGCGCCGATAATCTGCGCTCTTCCATTGCTGGAGGAGGAAAAAAATGGACCGGATCCAAGCCATGCGCGTGCTGGTGCGCATTGCCGATAGCGGAAGTTTTGCGGAGACGGCCCGCCAGATGAACATGAGCCCGCCTGCTGTGAGCCGCGCCGTCGCGGGACTGGAGGACATAGTTGGCGCCCGTCTCCTCACGCGCACTACGCGATCGGTTAAACTGACCGAGATTGGCGCGCGTTATGTCGAAGACTGCCGGCAGATCCTCGCTGCGGTTGAAGAGGCGGAGGCCGCCGCATCCGGATCCTTTGCAAAGCCGACCGGAAGTTTGACCATCACGGCTTCGGTGATGTTCGGGCAGATATATATTTTGCCGATCGTTACCGAGTTTCTCGATATCTATCCGGAGGTGACAGGCCGTCTGGTGTTTCTGGATCGAGTGACCAACCTGATTGACGAAGGTCTGGATGTCGCCATCCGGATCGGTCACCTTCCCGACTCCAGCTATAGCGCGATCAAGGTCGGATCCGTCCGGCGTGTTGTCTGCGGCGCTCCGGAATATTTCGATCGGGAGGGTGTCCCAGCACGACCTGCCAGCCTGGCGATGCACCGGATAATTGCGGCAACCAGCGCCTGGACCTCGCTGGACTGGAGATTTGGTCGAGAAGAAAAGGAGACTGTCCGGGTCTCGCCGGGTCTGTTCTGCAATTCCAATCCTGCGGCAATCGAGGCGGCGCGATCCGGTTGGGGACTCACCAGGGTTCTGTCCTATCAGGTCGGGCCGGATCTGGTATCGGGAGAGCTTCAGACGGTTCTCGAGGAATATGAGGAAGTGCCTTTGCCGGTTCATATCGTCCATCCCGAAGGCAGGAATGCGTCTGCCAAAGTCAGAACATTTGTCGATTTTGCGGCCGAAAGGCTTCGGGCAAACCGCTTCCTCAATTGATCCAGTGTTTCATTAAATGGAATAATATCTTTCTCTGAAGATCGATTATCACGGAAGCCGGACGATCCTATCTGCATATCCGACCCCGCTTCAGGGGCAAGATATGGAGTTAGAAATGAAATCGAAAATAATCTTAGCGGCCCTCGCAAGCATTGCAGGCTTCATCGCAGTGCCAGCGCAGGCAAATAATTTTGACGGCCCTTATATTGGTGTTCAGGCGGGCTGGAACAGAGCTGAAGTGGCCGATCGCACCATCGATGCCCAACCTGTTGATGCCGAAGCGTCGCGCGATGCCGTCTTACTGGGCGGCTATGCGGGATATAATTACAAGGTCAGTGACCGCTTCGTGATCGGTGCCGAGGCTGGATTAAGCGGCGCATTTGATGATGAAGTTCGCGCCCAGACGTCCGGCGACTCGGTTACAATCGATCCCCGCTACAGTTTCGACCTGACGGCGCGTGCAGGGTATCTCGTGAATGACAAAACTCTCGCCTATGTGCGTGGTGGCTATGCCAATGCCCGGGTTCGCACGACACTGGTTACTGACGATTCGACGTCGCGTGCATCCGATCATCTGGACGGATGGCTTGTCGGCGGAGGCGTTGAACGCATGCTGACCGACAACATCAGTGCGCGTCTCGAATATCGCTACACCGACTTCGGCAACAATGGCGGTCAGTATGACCAGCATCAGGCTCTGGTCGGCATCAGTTACAACTTCTGAGCCGCTTGATGGTGCCGCCGTCCTGAAACGGCAGCGGCACCAATGCGGTCATGGAATTCATCATGAGATGGACTTATTCAAAATTTGTCGAACCCGATCTAGGGTTCTCCCTGTTCAAGCTGCAGTCGATCGTGAATGCAGCCTTCGGTAGCGGTCCTCTGACCGCGGCTCTCTTGAACCTGACTGCAGTGGCATTGGTTACGGTGGCTAAGCGCTACCCGCCTGACCTACTGCGCCAACGCTGTGTGCACCCCTGCAATGGCTGATCCTGGGTACGAACGGATATTAAGCCAGCTTAAACTGGCGTTGCTTAACGATTGCGGCTGTGAGGATACAATTTCCAAGGCTGAGGAAGACGCGCGCGATGCGGGGCTCTCCGGAGCCGATATAGATGCCGCGTTGGGCGAACGCAGCTTCGACGTGCGAACCGCAGCAGTTCTCGCCCTCGGTTGCGCGATCAAAAATGGTGATGCCGCCGCCCGATATTCAGCCAGGAAAAGGGCGCTGGCCTTAGGTTTGACAGCCGAAGAGCTGGATTTCTTTACCGGCTTTGTTTCGGAATTTCGGGAGCTTGCGCAGAAATGACAGCACGGCCAAACCGCTTATAGTCGATTGTCTGATCGTCCGGTTCAGCGATCGTTGGTTTTGAACAATGGAGATCGCCGATGACGGATCACGAGAACAGCAAAACCAGGTAAATAATCATGGCGGGGTGGAAAGCCATTGTCCGCGCTTCGGTCATGCATTTGTGTTGTAAATATCGGCAGCCATATAGTGAGACGGATCAACCCGGCGGGTCCGGCGGTAATATTCCCACGATGAGCCGGGCCAGTTATTGGTGATCCGGTCGCCATCCTTATACCAGCTTGCCGCGACCCGATCCCAGGCGGTCTGGCTCAGGCGGGCCTGCATTTCTTTGTCGAATTGTTCGGCAACATCTTTGCGTACCTCGATGGCACCCGATCCGGATAACTGGATAAGCTGGATGATATAGCGGATTTGCGCCTCTAGCTTGTAGATGATCGAAGTGTGTCCGGTATTGGTATTCGGGCCGTAAAGCATGTGGAGATTGGGGAAGCCTGGCACGGCGATCCCCAAAAATGCGCGCGCACCGCCGGTCCAGACATTGCGAAGTCGCTTGCCGCCATGGCCCGTCACTTCAATCGATTGCAGGAAAGGATTGGTCCGAAAACCGGTGCCATATATGACTATGTCATGCGCGCGCGTAACGCCATCCTTGGTGATGATACTGGTGGCCGTAAACTGTTTTATGCCTTCAGTCACAAGGTCCACATTTTCACGCGCGAGGGCCGGAAACAGAGTGTCGGACACCAATATGCGCTTCGCGCCGATCGTGTAATTCGGGGTCAGCATTTTACGGAGTTCGGGATCAGATATTGCGCTTTTCAAGTTGCGACGAAATGCCGAACGCGCAACTCGCTGATGCCATTTCGATCCCGCAATAATCGGGTAAACGATCAGTTCCTGCTTCGCCCAAATGCCGAGACGATAGAGTTTTGCCAAAAACGGTATCTTGCGGGAAATCCACTTTTCGAGAGCGGTATAAGGCCGGTCACCCTTTGGCAGCACCCAGTTGGCGCTGCGTTGATAGACGGTCAGCGTGTCCGCAACCGCGGCAACATGCGGGATGAACTGCAGAGCGCTTGCCGCGTTGCCTATCACAGCGACACGCTTATCTTTCAGATCGATATCATGCGCCCATTTTGCGGAGTGGAACTGCGGGCCAGAAAATTCGTCACGACCCGCAAATGCCGGTATGCTCGGGTGATGCAATTGGCCCAGCGCACAAATGAAATGCTGGCAGTCGAATTTATCGCCATTTTCAGTCGATACGGTCCAGCGGCCGCGCCCGTCATCATATTCAGCTGCCGTGACCGCCTGTCCGAAGCGGATATGGGGATACAGGCCGAATTTCCGTGCACAATGCTTCAGATATGCGAATATCTGCGGCTGCTTCGACCATTTGTGCTTCCAGTCGGGATTTGGGGCGAAGGAGTAGCTGTAGAGCGCCGATGGCACATCGCATTCCGCCCCGGGGTAGCTATTCTCACGCCACGTCCCGCCTACTTGGTCGGCTTTTTCGAGAATGACGAAATCGTCCAGACCAGCTTGCTTGAGTTGATGCCCCATCCCCAGTCCGCCGAAACCGCCGCCGACGACAAGAATATCAAATTTTTCCATCTCATTCTTTCCGTGCGGCAAGGCTTGCCTAGCTGGCCAGATAGCCGGGAGCTGCCTCGGTAAGGGCCTGCAGCAATAAGGGTTGCGCCTCCTGCGCCACCGCAAGATGGTCGCGGCTGACCGTATGCCCCAAATAGCTCATCAATCTTGCCAGAGTGAATGTGGGCATCATGGCCAGATGCTCGTCCGGCAGTTCGCGCAGTTCGCGAAAACCGCCTACAAAAGCAGCGAAGCAGGGTTCGAAATATTCGCTTTCGGTCAGGTCCCAAAACGCTGTCGCAATATCGAACATGACCCAGCTATATCCCGCGTCGTCGAAATCGATTATCCGCAGACCATCTTCACAGACCATCAGGTTTTCGGGAAGCAGGTCCGATTGCGACAAACCATATCGATCGGTTGACTTGCCGAACGCGGCAAGATCTTCTCCTAGCTTCGCAGCCAGATTATCCAGCAAGCCACGCTGTTCATCGGTCGCCTTTTTAATCTTTCGAAAGTCGCCCAAATGCGCTTGCTTGCCTAAAATGCCATTTTCGTCCCATGCCAGTCGCTCGAAATTTTCCGGGAGCTTCCATTTCTCGCTGGCGTTGTAGATAGCGGCGGTCAAACGGCCTGCAGAAGCATAGTGCCGAGCGGTTTCCTCTATCGACCGTGCGGGAGGCTCGAACAAATGGCGCAGCGGCGCGCCGTCGATCCATTGAAACAGGTCGCATTGCCTCGCCTCGGGAACGTGGGGATGTTCCGCTATCATGAAGCTTTCGCCATTGTCGGTTCGGACCAGCTCGGGCGTCCGCACGCTTTGGCTGTTCAGATATTCCATATAATCGAGTTCGCTTTGCACTTGCGCATCCGTGCGATAGTCGTGCTGATGGACGCGCAACGCAAACTTGCCCCTGTCGCCTGCGTCTACGGCAAAAGTCATATTTTCGCGATAGGCGAGAGGACTGACTTTCGCATCAGCCAACCCGTAAGATTGCAGCGCATTGCCGGCGAGCGAAACCAGACCGGCGATCTGGTCTTCTTCAGCCGAACCGTAGAATTGCTGTTTGCTGATGTGCCGGTTCATTACGCGCTCACCTTCTGAAGTGCCGCTTCCAGTTTCCCAAGAGCCTCATCGCAAAAAGCGCGGTCTGCCAGTATTCCGAGTTTAAACTGGAGATAGCTGCGGTCGAAGCTCGCAAACATGGCCCAAAGGCCTTGTTCGAAGAGCGCCGTCGCCATTTTCATACCCCCTATTTCATGATCAAAGCCAAGCGCGAAGATCACGCCCAACTGCCGGATGTCGCAAAAGAAAGGATAGCGATCGCGTAAACCATCAAGACCCGCGCGCATGAAAATGGCCAGATCAGCAACATTGTCCCTTGTCGATGGCGCAGCAGTGATTTCCAGCGCTTTCAGACCGACATGACAGCCTAGTTCGGAGCCGCCAAAGGTGGACACATAGCCCCAGCCATGTTCTTCCAGCCATGCGCCGACCGTTCTGGTCATGACAAGAGCGCCAATGGGATACAGGCCGGCGCCGAGCCCTTTGCCGGTCACCATCATGTCCGGTACGATGCCGTAATTCTCAAACGCCCATAACTTGCCGGACCGCATCATGCCGGTCTGGACCTCGTCCATCGAAAGCAAAGTGCCGTAACGGTCGCACAGCGCGCGAACTTGCGAGTAATAATCGGTGTCGGGCAGCGGAAAACCGAAAGTGGCCGGCAGCGTCTCGACCATGAAAAGTGCCACGTCTTCGCGCTTCAGCACGGCTTCGAGCGCATCCGTATCATTGTAAGGAACCGTCAGAAAATCGTCTTTGAAAGCAGAACCGAAATATTCGGCATTGGTGCTTTCGCCGACCGCCCCGGAAAAGCCTGAAGAACCATGATAGGCAATGTCAAAAGCAACGATTTTCTTGCGCCCGGTTACTTTGCGAGCGGTCTTGATCGCCATGTCGTTGGCTTCGCTGCCGCTAGGTGTGAACAGCGTATAGTGCAGATCGCCGGGCGTATGTTCGGCCAGCATCTTCGACAATTTTCCGCGCACTTCGCTGGGAAAATGGTGATTGCCAACGTCTAAGGTCTGCAAGCCCTGAAGCAACTGCGTGACGCATTCGGGGTGCCGATGACCCAAATTATATGTACCGCCATTGATATGAAAGTCCTGTAGCTCGCGGCCATCCATGTCCCACAGCCGGTACCCCTCCCGCCGGTCGATGACCATCGGAATGCCCGCATCGAGCCAGGTTTCAACCCGATTGGGCATTCCATATTCATGCGATAGGCGCATCACAGCCTGCTTACGTGGTGACATGCCTGCAATTTTTTCGTCCAACGAC
Source organism: Sphingopyxis sp. (assembly GCA_002733865.1). Taxonomy (GTDB): domain Bacteria; phylum Pseudomonadota; class Alphaproteobacteria; order Sphingomonadales; family Sphingomonadaceae; genus Parasphingorhabdus. Next base: position 135,246 of record NVXM01000006.1, on the reverse strand, counting down.
ATCGTTACCTCTCCTGTGCCCGATCGACCGGACAATATTCCTCGACTAGTTTTTCCCAGATGACTTCAGCTCATGAAATGGCCCATTTAAGCTAGGCAGATGCTTCATCCGCACGAGCCTCAGAATTTGAACCCAAGCTCGACCCCATATTGCCGGGGCGTACCAAGCATCAGTTGATTTGATCCCTGAAAGCCCGAAAGGTCGAACCCGTGGGCCAGATATTTTTTGTCAAACAGGTTCTTGCCATACAGCCCCACCGTCCATTTGGTGTCTTCACCCGCTAGAGCAATTCGGCCGTTTACCAGCCAATATTCGGGCTGTGACAGCGCCTGCTGATTGTCCGAGGTGAAAAACACCCGGCTTTGATAGGCGGTATCCAATTGGAATTTCGCGAGCACCGATCGAGTCAGCGCGGTTTCGTAACTAATCATTCCATTGAAACTGAACTCAGGTGCCTGAACCAGACGATTGCCACTGAGATCCGCCCCACCGGCCGTCTGATAATTTGTCAGCTCGGTATCCAGATACGCCATGGAAAGCGAGATATCGAAACCGTCGGCCGGATAGACTTTGAGCTCGATCTCACCGCCCTTGATTTTTCCATCGGACGCATTCTCCAGCAAGTTTACCGGGGGCACACCCATTCCGGCTGACGCCAATGTGAAAATTTGCAGGTCGCTGTAGTCGTTGTAGAATACGGCCGCATTTAGCTGTGCCAATCCGTTGCCAAGCCCCATCTTCAAACCTAGCTCATATGCGGTGAGTGTTTCCGGCCCGAAGTCCGTTTGTTCGCTGGCATCAAACAGGAACCCTCCATTATAGCCGCCGCCTTTGAAGCCGGTCGAAACGTTGGCATAGATCAGCGTATCGGGATTTGGTTCGAAATCGAGTCCGACTTTCCAGGAAAGATTAGTGTCCTTTCGGCTGTCCCGAAAAACATATAGCGGAATGTCGCCGACCGGGGCAGGTTCTTCAAACGTTCCACTTTGCACGAAATCCCGCTTTTCATCGGTATAGCGAATACCCCCCGTAATTCTGAACTGCTCCGTGAGCTGGTATTCACCCTGCGCGAACACGGCCAACACCCGTGTGTCCAATGCAGAAACGCTCCGAAGAAAGAGTGCCGGAACACCGATCGCAACGCCGTCCGGATCCAAGCCGTTCGGATAGCTCACGGGGTCAATACTTTCGATAAGGGGGCGGAACTCCGCTCCCAGATCGGCGGTATTGTCGGTCAGAATATTGTCGTCCGAATAAAAACCGCCAACAATCCAGATAAGATCGCCGCTTTCTCCAGACAGCTGCAGTTCCTGGCTCCAGCCATCCGAGCGGGTGGCATAAGTCGTATGGAGATAGTTTAACGGCGATGCGTCAGCGTCTTCACTGTAGAATTTTTTGAGCTCTTGATAGCCCGTGATCGAGGTCACCGTGACGTCACCGAGCTCCCAATTCACCTTGCTTTGGAAAAAGTCGGTCGAAACATCGAGCCGGGTCGTCAAATCCTGATCGACTTCATAAAAAGCATCGGGATTTCTAAAACCGAAAAAGTTTACACAGTTATTGGCGATCACATCGGAAGTGGAGCATGGAGTGACTCCATCGGTGGGTTCGAAAAGGCCTTGGCTGCGATAGCGGGCGCCGGGTTGATCCACTTCACCGCCCTGATAGCCCAATTCAGCCGTTACATTCTCGCCAATATCGAGATCGAGCAGGAAGCGGAAAGCATAATTGTCGGTGCCATTATCGGGTTCGCCGGTGGAAAGGTTGGTAATATACCCATCAGAGTCATTGGTGATGAAAGCGGCGCGAACCCGCGCCCAATCCGTCAGAGGGCCAGACAGATATCCTTCCAATTTGGTGGTTTCGTAATTCCCATGTTTGAGATTGACACCACCCTCCACATAATCGGTTGGCCGTGCCGAAATGAATTTCAACGCTCCGCCAGTCGTATTGCGGCCATAAAGTGTGCCTTGCGGCCCCTTGAGAATCTCGACCCGCTCCATATCGAATAGCGGAACGGCTTGGGCGCTGGCGGAACTGACAAATAAATCATCGACGTAAACGCCGACCGGACCAAGATTGAGCGAGGCGAAGTCATTCAGACCAATACCGCGCAGATAAATGGCGGGCTGATTTCCTTCACCGGCCGGCAAACCGATGTTCAAGCCGGGAACGATGCGCCCAAGATCATTGGAATCGACCAAGTTGGTGGCCTGGAGTTCGTCTCCTGAAAAAGCGGAGATAGATATGCCCACATCGTTCAGTGATTGGGCCCGCTTCTGAGCGGTAACGACGATGACATTATCTTCCGTCTTTTGGCTTGCTTCCGCTTTCTCATTTTGTGTGGCGTCCTGCGGCTGATTGTCCCGCGCGATGGCCTGACTCGACAATGCAACGCTGGCTAACAGCATCATTTTAAGCGACTTGATTATCATTCCCCACTCCCTGGCTGATATTCAAGAGTCAGACGAGATCTGGTCCAACTTCATAATTTAGAGAAATTTCTAATATGTAATCTAATTAATAATGTCAACGCGGGTTAGGAGCTCCATATATGGCTGAAACGTCATCCGATATTAGAATATACTCGACATTTTATTGCGAATCGCTAAATTGACTTCACAAGCGGCGGCTGCCACTTGTTGTCTCGGCGCGGTTCGGAAGGAACAAATGGACAATACCATCAATCTGAAATCTCAATACCGGCACCCCAAGCAAGCGCGAAGCAAGAAGACCTTCAATCAGCTTCTCGATGGTGCCGAGGCCCATCTGGCAAATGGCAATGTCGACGATTTCACTCTTAGCGATATTGCCGATGACAAGGGCATAACGGTAGGATCCGTCTATCATTTCTTCCCGAGTAAAGAGGCGCTTTTGCTGGCACTGGCGGACCGCGTGTTGGAACGTTTTGCGGAAATGGCCGAAACGATCGATGTAGAAGGCGTGACATGTTGGCAGGATATCTGGCGCCGGACCAGCGCCGCGGCACGCAATCAATATGTCGGCGATAAGCCGGCCATGATGCTGTTTTTCGGACCGGCCAGCAGTTGGCAGATCAGGCTCACCGATGCAGCGGGCAATAAAGCCATTGCGGCCGGGCTGGCCAATTCGATGCGGCGCGTCTTCGATTTTTCGTTCGCCGACAATCTTGAGGAGCTTTGCCTGCGCGGCATAGTTATTTCGGATGCCTTTTGGCGCAAATCCTACGAAGAATTTGAGACCATTACCGAAACCTATCAGGACATTTCATGCGATGCGTCCATTGCTTATCTGAGCCGCTTCATACCAGAGAAACTGCCCTTGCGACCGATCATACAGGAACAGGCGGAGGGTTCGCGGGCAGCAAGTTGAAGCGACCGCCAAATGTCGGGACTCCATCACAATTCATTCCCCGGATTCCGCGGCGTTCCCAGTTTCTGCGAGGAACCCAAAGGGCCAATGTGGCGAGTGGTAAATTGCATCATTGGAGTAAGACATGACGAAAGCGAAAAATCTTCTCATTACAGGTGCCTCTTCCGGTTTCGGCAAGGCAATAGCCGAGCAATTCGTGGCGGACGGTTACCGCGTCGTCGGAACGAGCAGAAGCGCTCCCAGCGAAACGAACATTGCGGCTGAAGGGCTAACGATGGTGGGACTGGATGTGTGCAGCGAACAATCGGTCGATGCCTTTTACGCCCTGCTCCAATCGCAGAACTTCCTGCCCGATATTGTCGTTTTGAACGCCGGTTCGGGCATTGGCGGTGCGATCGAAGACACATCTACCGCTGAAGTTGTCAAACAGTTCGAAATCAATTTTTTCGGAGTGCACCGGCTGGTTCGCCTGTTATCGCCAGATATGCGCGCACGTGGCTCTGGCCATATCATTTTTATCGGCTCTATTGGAGGGCGCATAACCATCCCGTTCCAGGCGTTTTACAGCGCGTCCAAAGCCGCCCTTTCCTCCTACGCATTCGCGCTACGTATGGAGTTGCAGCCATTTAATATCAATGTGAGCCTGATCGAGCCTGGCGACCATAAGACTAATTTCTCGGAAACGAGAAAGGTGCAAACCTCCGAAGCACGAAGTGCCTTTGGACCCGCGGCTGCCAGGGCGTTAGAGGTTATGACGAGCGGCGAACGCAACGGTGCCAGCGCCGAGAGCCTGGCGGTACTGGTTAAACATGCCGCAGAGGCAAAAGACCCTAAAATGGTGTATATCAAGGGCAATGCTACCGAGTGGATGTTCATATTTCTGCACAAGATACTGCCGAACCGTGTGTTCCAGCATCTTCTGATGAAAACGTACAAGATTTGAGAGCGCGGATCGAAGCTGCATGACATAATCGAAATTTCTGCCAGTCATCTAAGATCGCCTGCCATCTAATTTTGCATAGCCGGACGCTGTGATCATAGGGCTGCTTTTAGACGCTCGGGCCATCAATACTCATGTCGTAAACGAGGGCGCTGTTCAGACCGACAGTGCTTGGGCCGGTTGCGGGCCTTCCGCTTTTGGCTGCCGGGCGGTGGAAAGCAGACAGCCCCTTTTGCAGACATAGACGTTCGGCCCCGAAGACTGCTGAAGCTGACGCCAGCTGAAGTCTTGTCGTCGTTCCACTGTCTGCACCGTTACTCTGCTCGTCGACCGTCAGAATTACCAAGCGCTCATTCTGCGACGCGCGTGGATCACAGTTTCATTTTATTCGCCCTAACGCAGTCTTAACCATATTTCGCTAGCCCCTGCAGCCGGAGCGTGAGGCCTTTTGCCAAAGCGCGTGCGGGGGGGGGCATCACAATGCAGCCATTAAATCGCTTGCGTCAGCTTGAAGGACAGCAAAGCGCGGACTCAGACGCATCGACAGGCGGTTATATCGCTCTCGGCTTTGAACCGGTGGCGCATGCTTTTCAGGCATCGATCTTGTCGGGTGCAATGCTGGGCGCGGCGTGCACCATCATGCACAGAGGTGAAACAGTTGTAGATCTGCATGGCGGTTGGAAAGATCGGTCGCGCAAGCATCTATGGAGCAGCGATGATATCGCGCTGGTCTATTCGCTGACCAAGGGCCTGACCGGGATAGCCGCAGCAGTCGCCGTCTCGCGGGGGCTTTTCGCTTACGATGAGCCGGTCGCTGATATCTGGCCCGAGTTTGCAGCCCAAGGCAAAGCGGCGGTCACGGTGGGTGAGGCGCTATCCGAGCAGGCGGGTCTTGCAGCGATCGATTACAAACTCACTCTCGACAATATTGGCGATGAAGCGGCGATCTGCGCCGCCATCGCACACCAGAAACCCAATTGGACGCCAGGTGACCATTCCGGAAACCACGCCTATACACTCGGCTGGATTGCCAGCGAGTTGATTCACCGCCGCGATCCCGAAAGACGGCGCCTGCCGCAGTTCTTTGCCGAGGAAATCGCCGCTACGCTCGATGCGGACGTCTTCGTCGGCCTGCCCGATAGCTTCGACCGCAATCGCATTGCCCGGATTGAAGGGTTTGGGATGCAGGACCTTTTTATTCATCACACCACCATGCCCTGGCCGCTGACCTTCGAGATGTGCCTCCCGGGTACGCTTGCATTCCGCACCCTGAATAACCCTCTGATCCTCCAAGGTCCGGGCGCCCTCGATTGCGAGGCCTTCTGGCGCGTGGGCCAGGGCGCTGCCGGCGGCATGGCTTCGGCGCGCGGATTGGCCGCGCTCTACAACGCCTTTGCCGAAGGCGGTGAAACATTGGGTATCACGCCGGAGGTGATGGATAGCCTCGCCCAGGGCCATCGCCCCCCTCGCAAAGGGTTAAAGGACCAGGTGCTGACCGCCGACATGTATTACTCCTACGGTTTCGAAAAACCATTCCCGAAGTGGGAATATGCTCGCACGCGAAGTGCTTTCGGTAGCTTCGCGGTGGGTGGATCGCTTGCCTTTTGCGATCCTGACGACGGAGTTGCGTACGCCTGGATAACCAACAAGCTCGGCACCGGGAAATGGGACGATCCCCGCGAGAAGTTGGTCCGGGAAGCTTTTTACGCCTGTCTGGAGAGCCGCTCATGAGCATTCAACACGTCGTTTTGTCCGATCTTCACCTCGGCGCTCGCGAGAGCTTGCTGACGCATGTCGATCGCAGCGGAGCCATTGCCGAAGGCCCGTCGGACGTTCTGGCTGCCTTTGCCAATGGCCTTGGCGAAACGCTGGGTGATCAGGAAAAGCCGCAGCTCGTGCTGCTGGGCGATGCCCTCGACCTCGGCCTTTCGCCTTTTGGGGACGTTTCAAAGAGCTTTCTGCAGCTTCTGGACGCTTTTTACCCTGCGGACGGCCCCGATCTGTTTGATCGCGAGATAATTTATGTCGCGGGCAATCATGACCATCATCTGTGGCGTATTGCGCAGGACAACAGCTTTATTTCCGCGCTGGAGAATGGAGAGATGCCCGGCGATCTGGAAGCCGTCACCAAAATCTTTGGCACACCATCGCATCATTGCCGCCTGATGGAATCGCTGTTCATGCACCGACCGCATTTGCATGATGCATCGGTAAGAATAGCCTATCCGAACTGGGGACTTTGGGACAGCGGAACCAAGCGTGCTGTCGTCATGCATCATGGTCATTATCTCGACGGGATGTATCGGGCGCTTTCGAATATGCGCGCGTTCATTGGAGATGGTGAGGCGCGTCCCGCCACAATGCGGCAGCTGGAGCAGGAGAACGGTCCATGGATTGACTTCCTGTGGTCTGACCTGGGCAGCGCAGGCGAAATCGGCAGCGATGTTGGCTCACTCTATGAGGTGATGCTGAGCGCAGGCGCCAGCCATGATTTTGCCGAAAGTATCGCACGGCGGGTCACTGGCGGTTTGCACGCAAAGCTTGGCATCAACCCGAAAATGCAGCTTAAATACGGCGTCACACTGGATAATTTGATCCGGGCCGGCGTCGATCTGACGGCAGGTCGAACGGCTGAGCGGCAACGCTACGGTTATGGAAATGTGCTGGGTGAAGCCGGGATTGACGATCTGGGCTGGTATCTCGGCACGCCGCTGTCGACCGAAATGCAGCAAGAACTGCCGGACATGCCGCACGAACTTTCGTTCATCTTCGGCCACACGCACAAACCGTTTCAGGATGAGCTGCAGGTCGATGGCTACGATGTACCGGTCGGCAACTTCAACACCGGCGGCTGGGTGCTGGATGAACCGACGCTTATGCCGGTGCAAGGCTGCGCCGCGATGCTGGTATCTGATGAACTGGAAGTCGCTTCTCTGCGGTTGTTCAACGATCCAACCGACGGTGAAATGGTGCCAGTGCGGGTCGAAGGCAACGGCCGCTTGAATCGCCTGGTCGACTATGCCGCCAAAGGGGTGGAGCGGGCGTCCGCACACTGGGCCGACTTTTCCCGCATCGTCCACAGTCGCATTGTGGAAGAGGCTGATCACCGGGCCCGCCAATTGCTGGAGCGATCCAATACACAGTTGCTGGAGGCAGCAGAATGACCATGCAGAAACGTATCGCGCGCAGTCTGGACCAGGCGAAATCGCATTATACCGTGCTCGTCGTCGGTTCGGGTTATGGCGCCGGAGTCGCCGCCTCGCGACTGGCGCGGGCAGGGCAGGACGTGTGCATCCTGGAGCGCGGCAAGGAAATGCTGCCCGGTGAATATCCGGACAAGTTATCGGATGCGCAGGGTGCCATGCAATTCAACGTCAAAGGCGGACGGATCGGCTCGCCGGATGCGCTGTTCGAAGTGCATGTGAACGACGATCAATACGCGCTCGTCGGATGCGGCCTCGGTGGCACCTCGCTGATCAACGCGAACGTATCACTGGAGTTGGACAAGCGCCTGCTCAACCAGGAGCACTGGCCCGCCGCTTTCCGGGACAACCCCCACGCAATCGATCCCTATTACGAGCGCGCGCGCGAGATGCTCTCGCCAAATAGCTATCCTGACACGCATCCGACGTTGGGTAAGCTGGCAGCACTGGAACATTCGGCCAGCGCCATGGACCAGCGCTTCTACAAGACTCCAATCAATGTGACGTTTGCCGACAAGACCAACAAGTTCGGCGTGCCTCAGCCAGCCTGCACGAATTGCGGCGACTGTGTTTCGGGCTGCAATGTTGGTGCCAAGAACACTACGCTGATGAACTACCTGCCCGATGCCGTCAATCATGGAGCGGAGGTCTTCACGCAAGCCAAAGTACTGTGGATCGAGCGCGATGGCCCAAGTGAGAACGGGGTTTGGCGCGTACATGTGGAACACAATGGTAAGGACGCACCGGACACGCCACTGAGCATTACCGCCGATCATGTCATCCTTGGTGCCGGTTCGCTTGGCTCGACCGAAATCCTCTTGCGCTCGCGCCAGAAGGGGCTCTCTCTTTCCGACCGGCTCGGGATGGGCTTTTCGGGTAATGGCGATGCACTCGGCTTCGCCTATGATAGCTATTTCAAGTCCGAGAAGGACGGCGAAGGCATTACCGCTGGCCCGATTTACGCAATGGGCGTCGGCACATCGGATGTCGCACCGAAAGCATATCCCGGCCCCTGCATTACCGGCGTCATCGACATGCGTGACAATGAGGATCCCGCCAAGGGTCTGGTAATTCAGGAAGGCGTGGTTCCCGGCATCCTCGCAGCCGCATTGGGCCCGGCTTTTTTCTTCGGTGAAGCGCTGGCGGACGGTTTTACCCGTTTCGGCCTTGATCAGGTCAAGCCGCGTCTGATGGACGCCAAGGCAATGGGCGAAGCGGTTCAGACCGACCCCGCAAGTATCGCCGAGTGGGCCTATAAAGGGCCGATGGCGCGCACCCAGACCTATCTGGTGATGAGCGTGGATGATAGCGGTGGCGGCCTCGCCCTGGAGGATGACCGGATTGCCATTCATTGGTCCAAGGCGGGCGAACAGCGGACCTTGCGCCGGGATGACGACAAGATGCGTGAGGCGGCCGAGGCGATTGAGGCCCAATATTTCTCCGACCCGCTCTGGTCCGAACCGATGGGCCGCAAGCTGATCACGGTGCACCCGATCGGTGGGTGCGGCATGGGCGATGATGCCACCTCAGGCGTCGTTGACGACAGCTGCCGTGTCTTCGCGGGCACCAGCGGGGCTGACGTCCATCCCGGCCTCTACGTGTGCGACGGTGCTGCGCTCCCCGCAGCAGTTGGAGTGAACCCATTGCTGACGATCACGGCAGTGGCCGAACGCGCGGTGGAAAAGCTGGCTCTACGCCAAGGTTGGACCATCGACTATGCGATGGAGGAGGAAACCCCACTTGCGCAGGAGGCGCCTGCGAAAGAAGAGGTAGCCGCTGAGCCGCAATTGGTTCCGCATGGTGAAAGCCTGAAATTGTCCATCGCCAAATGGGTAGGTGGCTATGCCATCGGCCCGGTCGCCGATGCGGTTACCAAAGCGGCCAGGCATTTCGAAAACAGCGCCATCGATGACGGCAAGGCCGCTATCCGCAAGCTCGTCGAGGATCACCCCGAAGCCATGAGCCCGGGCTTGGCCTTCACCGAGACCATGGCGGGCCATGTCAGCGCCACCGGTTGTCACCACCGTCCCTGCGGACATGTCGAACGCATTCGCGACGATTACGTCAACGGCGCGGCTTGGGGGCAGACGGAAAACGGTGCATGCAGCTTCCGGCTGACGGTCACGACCGACAATCTCCACCGCATGATCGACGACTCACAGCACCGTTCACGGATAACCGGAGAAGTGCTGGTCAGCGCAATTTCGCCGGATCCATTGCCGGTGCGTGAAGGTGTGTTCCGCCTGCTTGTTGCCAATCCGGACAAGGCGGAGAGCTGGAAAATGCCCTATGACATGGTGCTCGAAGGACCAGATGGTCCGATTCATTTCCATGGCTTCAAGACTTTGGAGCAGCGCGGAAAGTCGGATCCCTGGACCGATCTGACGACGCTGTTTGTTACGCTTCGCCGCGGCGACGACGCGAATGGCGAGCTGATCGGACGCGGCGTGTTAAAGCTTGGAATTGACGAGTTCATGCGGCAATTGAACACCATCACTGTCCATGATGCGGACACGTTAGTGGGCCATGTCATCAATCTCATTCCCCGCGCCCGCAAGGCTATAGAGACCTATTTCGTGGCCAAATTTGCGGGTTTCTTCGCGATGACCGTGTTTCGCGCCTATGGCGGGATGCTGGCGACGCTCAACGATTTTGCGAGCAAGGATGCGGCAACTTTATTTCCGCGGACAATGCACCTGCCGCCGCCCGAGCACCATGTCGTTGCGACCGGTGACGGTGTAAATATAGGCCTTACCCGCTATCGCGGAGGAGCGCGGGGTCCGCTGGTGCTGGCACCGGGATTTTCCGTGCGTGCGTCAAGCTTCGCGACCCCGACGGTTGATGAGAACCTCACAGAAAGCCTCGTTGCACAAGGCTATGATGTCTGGCTGTTCGACTATCGCGCCAGCGCGGATTCGGGCAACGATAGCGAGCACCCTCCCGAATTCACTATCGACGATATAGCCCGTCACGATTGGCCGGCGGCGATCGCGACAATACGTTCAGTGACCGGGGCCGATAGCGTTCAGGCATTGGCGCATTGTGTCGGTTCGATGAGCCTGTTGATGGGCATAGGCGCGGGCTGGGTAACCCACGTCCGCTCGATCATCGCTTCGCAGCTCACTCTGCATCCGGTGACCGACTGGCTTAACTATATGAAGGCCGATTTGGGCGTAGCAGACATGCTCGGGGAGATTTCGGTACTGGACGGGCACATCGATTTCGTGAGCCAAGGCACAGACACCGACTACGAAATCGATGCGATAGCGTATCAGATGCCCGTCCCTGAAGGCCAGGCATGCAAGAACCCGACCTGCCGCCGTGTTTTCGGTGTCTTTGGCCCAAGCTGGGACCATCGCCAGCTGGGCCATGATACGCATCTGGCTCTTGGCAGCATGTTCAGCCGCGTCTCACTCTCACCGTTCAAACAGTTGCAGAAGATCATGCACAAAGGGTTGGCCGTCAATGCGGATGGCAAGCCGGTTTATACCGATGACGGCGCCGCGCGTCGTCTGACCTTGCCAATCAGCTTCCTCTCGGGGGCTACCAACCAGATCTTCTATCCGGAAAGCGGACAGCGGACGCGGGTCTGGCTATCGGAGCACAATGGCAAATCCTTGTATCGCCAGCGGATCATTCCGGATTACGGCCACATGGATCTGTTCATCGGCAGGAACGCACATCGCGATGTGACCCCATGGATTCTGGAAGAGCTGGAAAGGCTCGATCAACAGGCCGGACAGGGAACAGATCGTAAAACTGGCTGACGCTGTCCCGCTTCGGTCGGGACACGTTTGATATAATCCGATGCGATCTTATCGCTTTTGATGGCTTCTTCGGCGCCCCATTCGAGCGCGAGGACATATTGTTTATGCGCAGTCCGCAATGCGGGGTTTCGAGCAATGTCCAGCGGACTATCGATCAGCCCATGGCGCGCTTTAATTCGATCAGTTCTGATTTAGGTTCTGGCCTGGCTTCTTCCAGATGGCGTTCCTCGGCATTCTCGACACGGTTTCGGCCACTCGACTTGGCCCTGTAGAGGGCAGCATCGGCTCGTGCAAACATCTGCTCATAGGTCTCCCCATAGCGCGCGGTGGCCACGCCAAAACTCGCAGTCAGACGGACATCGTTGCTTAGCCCGGCATGTTTAAGACCTTCGAATGCCTGCCTGATGCGGTCGGCCAACTGCTCCGCCGCGTTATTGGGGCAATTCCAGATCGCGATGCAGAATTCCTCCCCGCCAATCCGGCCGGCCTTGTCGCATCCGCGCACCATTTTTCCAATGAGGTTGCCAATGCCCGCGATTGCCTGATCGCCCGCCTGGTGCCCCCAAATGTCGTTCACCTTCTTGAAGTGGTCGATATCGACCACCACCAGGCTGAGCGGACGTCCCTCCGTCTGCGCACGCGGAAGAAGAGTTCGCATCGATTCTTCAAAAGCGCCCCGGTTGCACAGCCCGCTGAGCGCGTCACGCTCACTGCTTTCACGCAGCGAGGTGGTCCATTCGGCGATGGTCGCACCGATCAGAACCGTCGCGGTGGTCACGCCTTTCACCCCAAGCACGAGTCCGATCAGGGAGTAGTAAATCGAGTCCCGGTAGACCGCAGCCGGAATCGACTGCTCAAATAACAGAGTCAAGGTCGGCCTGATGAGGAAATCGGCGGCCTGAAATGCCATGACCGCGATGATCGCGACATCAATCACAGTGCGGCGCTTCGCCGTAAGGAGGGTTGTCACGCCCATGGCGAACATGACACCATAGCCCATATTGACGATGATCAGTCGCGACGCGACATCGTTGGAGAAGCTTACAGCCACTGACAGCACCAATGCGCTGATGAGGTAAACGACCGCCATACTGGCGAGATGAAGCCGCTGTCCGGCACGTTCGCAAACCGATGCCAGCAACACCGTCGTGCCGAGGGTGTAGAATAACTGCGTCAAATGGAAGACGTAGAAGGAATCAGCCGGAAGCAAATGGGTGATCAGGAACCCGGTCGCGGAAAGGGCAAAGGAAATGCCATAGCCGAGCACGTGACGCTTCATCCGCCCCACACGCCAAAGCACCGCGAATGTCGCCGCGAAAAACAGCACCATGAGCGGTGTTACCAGTCCAAGAATTTGTGTTTGCATCGAACCTTTGTGCCCCTTTCCCGGTGGTTTAGGTGAATAAGGTTAATTGCGCGTTTCGGAATCGCACTTTATCGGCAGAGCTACCCGCAAACAGTATAGCGCGGAGAGAAGATCAGGATCGTGCTCGCTGGCGATACATCGCGCGCTGCAAATACCGATGAAGTGCGCGATCTGCGCCGCGAGGCCCGCGATCTCAAGGAAGTGGTTGCCGAACGGATGCTCGAGAAGCGCCTGCTGAAAAAAGCATGATCGGGCATGGGGGCTACGACGAATGAGATATCCTGCATCCAAAAAGCTAGAGATCGTCAGGCTGGTCGAGAAAAGCACCTGCCTGCCAAGCAGACGCTGGACAGGCTGGGCATCGCCCCTTCTACCGCTGGTATGATCTGTATCAGCGGTTCGGCGAGTATGCGCTGGAAGATCGGCGACCAGGACCCAAGCGCGCATGGAATCGGATCCCGGATGATGTGCAGGGCTAGATACTGGAAATGGCGCTGGAACACTCTGAGCTGAGCCCTCGAGAGCTGGGCCAGTTCTACTACAATTACCGGCAATCGGGTTTACAAAACACCCAATATTACGACCTGATAGGTCGAACCAGTTCGATCAAGATAAACATCGCGGGCTCTGCTCAGGACAACGCATTCGGCTTTGCCTACACGCCCGCCAGCCAGATCAAGTCGCGCACGACCAGCAACGATCTCTATGCCAATACCGCCCATTACGACGTCACCCGTGATTATGCGGTAAATGGTCTGAACCAATATACAACTGCAGGTCCTTCGGCCTTCACCTATGATGCCAATGGCAATCTGACCAGCGACGGGTCGGTCAACTTCACCTACGATGTGGAGAACCGGCTGATCGCCGCCTCTGGCGCAAAGACCGCCAACTTGATCTATGATCCGCTCGGTCGTCTCTACGAGGTCAATCAGGGCGGAGTTTTAAAAACCCGCTTCATATATGATGGCGATGCCCTGGTGCTGGAATATGACCAGTTCGGTTCAATCAAGCACCGCTATGTCCACGGGAACGGAGTGGATCAGCCGTACGTCTGGTACACGGGCAGTGCCGTGAACGCCGCCACCCGACGCCACATGTTCGCCAACTGGCAGGGCAGCATCTCCGCAATCACCGACGCGAGCGGCAATGCCATCCAGGTCAATGCCTATGACGCCTATGGCATCCCCAATGCCACCAATATCGGCCGGTTTCAGTATACCGGCCAGATCCTGATCCCCGAGATCGGCATCTATCACTACAAGGCGCGGGCTTATTCGCCCTATCTTGGAAGGTTCCTGCAGACTGATCCTATTGGGTATGAGGATCAGTATAATCTCTATGCCTATGTTGGGAATGATCCGGTGAGCTACCAAGATCCAGATGGCAAAATGAGATGCAAATCTCTTAGTTGTCAACGCGAGCTGGTATCCGAGCATAGCAACAGTGACACAGTAGAGATTTATGATGAAGCTGTTGCGGAACACTCGACGAATGCACTTTTCGGATTATCCGGACTCAGCGGTCTGGCTAGAACATTTGGGATAAAGTTCTTCGGCAAACGGGCTTTGCCAAGATTTAAGTTTAGCTTCAAGCGCGGAGGCATTTTGGACGGCACACTGCCTTCGACTAAGGATCTCGCCCGTAGTTATGATGTCCGGCATGCTATCAAAGTCTTTAAAAGAAGTATAAGGAAGCGCATAAAGGAGCGCGAAAGAGCCCGTAAGCGTGGTGAAGACGATGCGGGGCACGATAAGCGAATTGAGATTGAGCAAAGGAAAGTAGACAATCTAGAAGAATTTTTGCGGAAAAAAAGAGAAAGTCAGAGGCAATGATATAAACCTGATCTATCGTTGTACAATATGTGAGTAGAGATTTATGACTTTGTTCGAAAAAACAATAAAAGGGATTCTAGATGGTTCTATTCAGCCAGAAAAAAAGAATATTTATTTTTTGCTAGATCAAATATTTTCTGGCGAGAGTGCATTAGCAATTTTACCTTTGATTCGATCTGAAAATAGCAAAGTCGCCCACAGCGCTGCCTATCTTTTGTCCGAGATAAATCCCAATAAACACCCAGAAATCGACGATGTGTTGTCTGCGGTAATATCAACTAATGACGATACGATAAAATCATATATTGTCGACCATATATATTTTTACAAAAACTATAATGATAGTTTTACAAATTTTCTAATTTCTATGGTTTTCTCAGACGATGATGTCGCTGGGAAACGGGCCATAAAATGTTTGCACGAAATATACAAAAATTCCCCTTCCCGACTGCGGGGTGCTATTTCAACTTCGGATGAAATTAACGAGTATCTGAGCAGATTACCTCGATCGAGCATTCCGAGAGCGATTTATTACTTGTCAAAAAAAGTGTCAATTTCTGCAAAAGAGAGAAGAATTGCTTCTCTTTTGCGATTAATCTGCAAATTACCGTGACAGTTGCAACAATCCCCAATTTCATATCCCAAAAAACGCTGTCCTACACCCAAACCCATCGCTTATTGTCTCCCCCGATCCTGCGGCAGGCTCAGGACATGCTCTTTGACAATTTGAACAAGATGGCGGTGCCCGCTGCTGCCCATTGAGCGCGACCGGACCGGTTGGGAGAGGCCGGCTGGAAGGTCACACTCGGCGTCAGGCTGAAGACCCACAAAGTCAGTTATCTGCGGTTTTGGGCAAAGATCACGAAAAACAAGACCGGCCATTGGCGTAAAGTTTAATTGCCGCATCCGTATATCAAATACATTGATCAGGAGGCATCATCTGCCCCATTAGAATTACGCAAACCACATGCCGCTCCATATCGCCAATCTAGCACCTTGTGCGACTGACCAATCAACCCGCTGACACGCACCACTGCCACCAGCGGCAATCCCTGTTCACCCTGCACCTTTATCCGCATTGCCGAACCGATGCTGGTCCGCGCGTCCGCTTCCAAACTCGCCCGCCCCAGAGCTCTAGCCAATTTCGGCTCCATCTGGCTGGCTTTCGGCAGCGCAAGGCCTGAATAGACTGTAAAAACCTCTTCCGCACAAAGGTCACCTGTTCCATCGAAGCCTGCCTGGCTCATCGCTTCCTCGACATCCGCGATCGACCGGAACAGCTGGCCAGAGCGCTGCCGTTCCTTCACGCGGCTTACAAAAGTCTGCCGGGGCAGTGCGGCAACCCCAAGCCCACGCAGCGCCCGTTCGATCAAATTGCTATCTGCCTGATTGACATCAATCTTCCCGCCTTCACCGGTAACGCTGACCTTCAGCGTGTTATCACCAAATCTATAGATCGTGTCTGCCGGCAACCGCGCAAATTCGCTGCGCGGGCCGTTGAACAATATGTCGGCCACCACCGTCTCAACCGCGCTTTCCTGAGCATAGCGCAGCTGCACCCGCTCGCGATCATCAGAATAGGCTTCCGCCGCATGCAAATTCCTGAGCATCAGCAGCGCGACAATCGAACCGCCAAGCATCAGCAGCCACATCGCCGTGATCAGGATATAACCTTGCTCCGATCGCTTTGGCTGCGCGCGACAAGAAATCGGATCAGGGCAACTCATCGGGGGACCGGTGGAATAGGGTCGGGTACAGCCGGCACCAGTCTTGGCCCGACCAGTCCTGCCTTGGCCTCATCAATCAGCGGCCGGGTCAAATCCAGCCCATCAATCAGCGCATCGACGGTATTCTTGATCTCTTCCGGTGACCTGATGACCGTCGGTGTGATCAGAATGATCAGTTCCGTGCGGCTGCCCGTATCCACCTTGCGCCCGAACAGGCCACCAACAATAGGTATCTGGCTGAGAAGGGGTATGCCGGATTTCTGGCGCGTCTGGCGATTGCGAATAAGCCCGCCGAGAGCAATCATCTGCCCCGAGCGCGTGGCAACTGTGCTCGCCAGGCGGCGCTGTTGGATCGTCGGCGAATTAATGCCGGACGTGGTGGTTGTCGCGACATCGCTGACTTCCTGCGATATATCGAGAATGATCGTGCCGCTGTCATTCACGCGCGGGGTCACCTGCAATATGACGCCGGTATCGCGCAGCTCGATATTGTTCACAATCGGCGCGCCGGGTGATGTGACGCTTTGCGACTGCTGCGTCACAATCGGCACCTGATCACCCACTTGCAAGGTTGCCGGTTCGTTGTTGAGGGTCAGTATCTTGGGCGCTGAAAGCACTTTTACATTGGTTTTTGACTGCAAGGTGTTTGTTCGCCGTCAGCAATAGATGAACGAACAGGTTGAGCGGAGCTCGTCTGTGAGCAGGCTAAATCCTGACCAATAGCTTGCCGGTATTGCCGCCGGTGTAGAGCAGGTTGAGTGCTTTGGGAGCCGCCTCCAGCCCATCCACAATATTCAGCGGCATGGTCAGTTTCCCTTCGGCAAGCCATCCCGCAAGTGCGGCCATGGCATCCGGAAAACGGTCTTCATGGTCGAGGATCACGAAGCCGCGAACGGTGAGCCGGCGCATGATCAGGTTGCGAAACATATAAGGGCCGGGGATCGGTTCGTTGCTGTTATAGGATGAAATCAGCCCGCAGATGACGACATGGCCGAAATCCTTCATGTGGGTCAGCGATGCGTCCAATATGTCGCCGCCAACATTTTCAAAGCACAGGTCGATGCCGTCGGGGCACAGCGCGCCCAGCCGTTCGGTGACATTCTCGCTTTTGTAATTGATTGCGCCGTCAAAACCGAGATCGTCGGTCAGCATCGCGCATTTCTCGTCGCTTCCGGCAATGCCGATGACCGTGCATCCTTCATTCTTCGCAATCTGGCCTACCATCGTACCGACCGCGCCGGCCGCACCGCTGACAACGACCGTGTCACCGCTTTTGAGATTTCCGATATCGTGCAGACCGACATAGGCTGTGGGTCCGGCGACGCTGAGGATGGCAAAGGCTTCTGCAAGGTCGATGCCGTCAAGTGAGGGAAATACAGAAAATCCCGCTCCATCCGTGACGATATAGTCCGACCAGCTGTGCAGCCCTGCGGCGTGCGCGCCGACCGGAAATGCGCTGTTTCTGCTCTCGACGATCTCGCCGAAGACAAAGCCGCGCATCGGTTCGCCAATGCGCACGGGCTCCATATAAATGTCCCAGTCGCTCAGCCAGACGCGATTGGTTGCATCAAGCGAGAGATAGAGGGTGCGAAAGAGGATTTCGCCCTCTTTCAGGTCAGGCACCGGCTCTTCGCGCAGGACGAGGGTGTTGTCTTCGATCATCTCTTCGGGGCGTTCATTGAAATACCAGCGCCGCGCCGTCATTCCGCTCATCTCTGCTCTCCTGATCCTTTTGGCCGGATTTAACGTCCGGCCCGGTTTTCATATAATGTGACGACGCAGGCGCCGCCCAGTCCGATATTGTGCTGCAGCGCCAGGCGCGCATCCTCTACCTGTCGTGCACCGGCGTCGCCGCGCAATTGCGTGGTTAGCTCGAAACATTGTGCGAGGCCAGTGGCGCCCAGCGGGTGGCCTTTCGATAGTAGCCCGCCGGAAGGATTGGTGACCACTTTCCCACCATAACTGTTGTTGCCGTCGCGGATGAACCGTTCCGCTGTGCCAGTGTCCGTCAATCCCAGCGATTCGTAGCTGAGCAGTTCGTTGGCCGTGAAGCAGTCGTGCAATTCGACCACATCGAGATCATCCGGACCGATTCCGGCTGCTTCATACACATGGTTTGCCGCGTCGCGCGACATGGTTGCACCAACGGTTGCGGCTAGATTCTCGCCGTCGAATGAATCCGGCCGGTCCGTGGTCATTGCCTGACCGGCTATGACGATGTCGGTGCTAATGCCCTGACGGGCGGCGAAAGACTCGCTGCAGAGGATGGCGGCTGCCGCGCCGCAGGTTGGCGGGCAACATTGCAGACGGGTGAGAGGGCCATACATAAGAGGCGATTCCAAGATCTCATCGGCGGACAGCGCCTCCCGAAATACGGCGAGAGGATTATTTGCTGCATGGCGGCGCGCCTTTTCAGCGATCAGCGCAAAAGTCCGGTCTTCCGCGCCATATCGCTCCTGATATTCCAGAGCAGCACCGCCGAACAGACGCAGCGCCATCGGGCTGTCGGAAGCGCCCAGCCGCGCTTCGCACGTATCGAGAAAATCGTCCAGCGGGTCTGGCCGGTCATCATATATGCTGACCAAGGCGCCGCGCTTCATCTGTTCGAAGCCCAGCGCAATGACGCAGTCCGCGGCGCCGCTGGCGATCGCCTGACGAGCCAGCCACAGGGCCGTCGAGCCAGTCGCGCAATTATTGTTGACGTTGATGATCGGGATGCCGCTCAATCCGTTCGGATAGAGCGCGGCCTGACCGGACGTGCTGTCGCCATAGACATAGCCAACATAGGCCTGTTCGATCAGCGGGTAAGCGATGGCTGCGTCCGCCAGCGCGTCTGCGACCGCGTCGGTCGCCATCGCGCGATAGTCACGGGCTTTGCCCGGCGTGGCAAAGGGGGTCATCGCTACGCCGGCAATGATCACGGACCGGGACATCATGCTCTCCTGTCAAACTGGGTCTTTAAACTATGGCCGGACTTTATGGCGACCTTGACCCTTGCCTGTGACCGGACCTAAGC
This sequence comes from Sphingopyxis sp., assembly GCA_002733865.1. Taxonomy (GTDB): domain Bacteria; phylum Pseudomonadota; class Alphaproteobacteria; order Sphingomonadales; family Sphingomonadaceae; genus Parasphingorhabdus. Next base: position 116,041 of record NVXM01000006.1, on the reverse strand, counting down.
CATCACACCACCCAAAAGGGTGGGGTGCAGATCGGGTTGACCGCTAATATGGGTAGGAAAGACAACACAATCGGCCAAAAATGGCCGGAAATGGAGAGTGGGCCGGTGGATCTGCGGCGTGAGAGCCTTCTTGATCGTATCCAGTCGAGCAGCGCGCAACTGATTCTTGCGCAGGCACCGGCCGGCTATGGAAAATCGTCCCTTTTGCGCCAATTGGCGGCAACCGAAGTGGAATCCGGCGGCGCGGTCGGCTGGATTACGCCGGTTTCGCAGGATGGCGATCTGTCGCGCTTCGTGCAGATGTTTATCAGGACCTGCGAACGCCTGATCGAAGACACGGGCGGCAAGCTGCGGCGGACCACCCGCGATATTCCGACCCTGATTTCCGCCATCAATGGCCCCGCTTTGCTGCTGCTGGACGAATATGACCAGTTCGCCCATGGCCAGGCCGACGCGCTGCTTGGCAAGATTATCGAGCAACTGCCGCCGGGCAAGCGAATCGCGGTTGCGACGCGGACGATGCCCGATCTTTCCAGTGCACGGCTCAAACTATCTGGCCGGGCCATTGTTCTGGGAAGCATTGATTTGCGCTTTGATCTGGGTGAGTCCTATCAGTTCCTGTCGGAGCGCTGTCGATTGGGACTCGAGGAAGTGCGCGAACTGCATAGCCGGATTGACGGCTGGCCGGCAGCGCTCCAGTTCATCAACCTTTCGCTCGCCTCACAGAAACAGGGCGCGGCAAAGGCGCTGAGAAGCGGCATGACGCAAGAGGTTGTCGATTACCTTGCGCAGGAAGTCTATCTTTTGCAGAATTCCGAAACGCGCAAGGCGTTGCTCGGTATCTGCCTCGCCGATCGGCTCTGTGCAGAATTGGTCAACCACAAGCTGGGCGGCACGAAAGGTCGTGCCCTGCTTAATCGTCTGTCAGAGGGGGGGCTGTTCCTCGATCCGGTCGACGGAGACCGGTACTGGTTCCGATTTCACCCGCTTTTCGGCGATTTTCTGCGAACCCAGGTGCAGCAGGAAAACAGCTCCGATGCCTTGACGAAGCGCCATGTCCGGATTGCGGACTGGTTCGCGGCGAAAGATATGCGCGAGGTTGCGATCAGCCACTATCTCGCGGCGGGGCAGCAGGAGAGCGCTGCTGCCTGTCTGGAGCAAGTGGCCGAGCAGCTTGTCCGGGAAGAACGGCTGGGCCTCCTGGTTTCGCTGTTTGAGCAGCTCGACCAGGACGTGCTGATGGGCAGCACAAAGCTGCTCGACGCAGCGGTGATCGCCTATGGCTTCCGCCGCCAGTTCGCCAAGGCCCACCGGCTGCTCAATCACTGTGAGACAGCGCTTGCCGAATCCGATGCGGATCCGGTGGTTGCGGCGGAACTGGAGGTTCGTAGGTGTTTCGTGCTTGCGGCTGAAGACCGGGTCGTCGAGATGGGCGAGCGCGCCCGGGATGCCGAAAAGTGGCTGGGCGATGATCAATCCTTTTCGAAGGCGGTGGCCTTTAACGCTTATGCGTTTTGGCTCGGCGCGCAGAGCGCGTTTCCGGAAGCGCATGAACTGCTCCTGCGCGCCCGCCCGCTCCATGAGAAAGCGCGCAACTATTTCGGCCGCTCCTACGCAAACGCCATCCATGCAAGTTTAAAAATTTCGCAAGGGCTTTTGGGTGAAGCGATTGATGACCTGCGCCGCGCCTTGCGGGAGCTGGATGTCGAAGGGCCGGGCGGGATCATGGCGGGTGGTGTCGTCGCTGCGCCGCTGGGCGAAGCTTTATATGAGCGCAACGAAATAGACGAAGCCGAACGGGTGATTACCGACTATCTTCCTCTGATTCAGCAGCAGTGCATTGTTGATCCGCTCTGTTCGGGCGTCGTGACGCTGGCTCGGATAGCCAGACTGAAAGGAAAGCCGGAATATGCCCATGAGCTTTATGAGTATCTGATTGATTCGGGCCACAAATATGGTTTGAGCCGGCTTGTCGATTGTGGCCGGGCAGAACTGGTTCGCGAAGCCGTTTTGCTGGGCGACATCAGCACTGCCGAACGCCGCTTTGGAGCGCTGGGTCAAGAAGCGCGACTGCCGACCGAGGGCCAGCTGATTTATTCCAGCGGTGAGCTTGAGGTGCAGCGCATCACCTATATACGTCTGCTCGTCCACAAGGGAGAGCATGCCGAAGCCCGGGCGATGATCCAGTCGGAAATTCGCACAGCCACGGTCAAGCACAGAGTCCGCCGGTTGATCCGTCTCAAGACATTGCTGGCGATCAGTCTGGAGATGGACGGACAGCTTGGCCATGCCAGGCGCGTGATGATGGAGGCTGTTGCGCTCGCCGCACCAGCCCGAATGTACCGGATTTTCCTCGACGAAGGTCCTGCGGCCATCCGTATGCTCAACCATCTGGCGAGCGACAATTTTACCCATGATCCCGATTGGGCCGTGGATGATGTTGCGCGCTATGTAAAACTGCTCGTCAAAGCCGCAGAGGGGGGAGGCAGGGAAGATGGCGCTCTGTCCGATCCGGACGAAGAGGAGGCTATGGTCCCGGCGCGACCACATGAAAATCTGACCCCGCGCGAGATCGATATCCTGCATTTCCTGGCCAAGGGGCATTCGAATAAGGACCTGGCTGATCGGCTGGCGGTATCCCAGAATACGGTAAAGTTTCATCTGCGGAACGTTTTTGCCAAACTTGATGTCGGCAATCGCATGCAGGCGGTCCAGGCGGCCCGGCATTTCAAATTGATTGAATAAGCGAAACCTACCCACTCGGGTGGGGTGGGGGGTAGTAGCTTCGGCCTAGGGATGCTCTCGAACGGCAGAAAAGGGTGGGATGACTCACCGGAGCCGCAAGGGAGGATGAGTGCATGGGTCTGCTGGTCAATATCGACAATGGCGGTACATTAACCGATATCTGTGCTTTTGATGGGGAAAAGGTGGTTCACGCCAAAACCGTGACGACGCCCCACGATCTCACCGAATGTCTGATGAACGGTCTTCAGGCGCTTGGCGAGCAGCTTGGTCACAACGACGATTTGACCCGTTTGATCGCTTCGATCGATCATCTGCGCTATTCCACGACGCAGGGTACCAACGCGATTGTGCAGCGCAAGGGGCCGCGCCTCGGGTTGCTCGTGTCCAGCGACGGGCAGATTGATGCAGCCCGGACTTCGGCCCCGGACCTGTTTGAGGCATTGGTCGGGGACCGTGTTGCGACACTGGGCGGCGCAACGGATGCCGAGGTTATCCAGGCTGTCCGCACGCTGATCGCCAAGGGCGCGAGCCGACTGGTCCTGTGTCTCGATGGCGCGAGCGCAGCGCAAGACGAAGGCGCGTTGCGCCGTGCGCTCTACACCGCTTTCCCGCGCCATCTGCTCGGGGCCGTGCCCTTGCTCTTCTCGACCGATCTCGCGCCAGGCGCATCGTCGGAGCGGCGCATCTGGTCGGGCCTGATCAACGCCTTTCTCCATCCTTCGATGGAACAGTTTTTGCACCATGCGGAGGATCGGTTGCGCCAGCATCGGACCCGCAATCCTCTACTGGTTTTCCGTAACGATGGCGGGTCGACCCGAGTGTCGCGGACCATCGCGTTGCACACCTATTCGTCCGGCCCGCGCGGTGGGGCGGTCGGGGCGGCAATCCTGGCCGGCCATTATGGCTTTGACCGGTTCACCTCGATCGATATTGGCGGCACTACGACAGACCTAGCCCTGTTTGAGGATGGCGAGGTGGCCGAACATCGTTTTGGCGATGTCGAAGGTGCACCCATCGCCTTTCCGCTCGCCGATGTACCAAGCGTTGCCGCAGGGGGCGGCTCAATACTTCGGGTCGTGGAAGGCGCGATTCAGGTCGGGCCCGAGAGCATGGGGGCATTGCCGGGTCCGGCCTGTTTCGGTCGCGGAGGTACCAATGCAACGCTGACCGATATCATGTTGCTTGCCGGTATCCTCGATCCTCACAGCTTCTTTGGAGGCAAGCTGAGGCTTGACGTGGAGCGTGCGCAAAATGCGGTGCGTACCCATATCGCCGAGCCGCTCGACATAGATCTGGATGCCGCAATTGTAGCCGCGATTGATGCCTATGAGGCGAAGGTCGCCAGTGCCATCACCGGACTCGCGGGGGAGCAGGCGCTGGATGCCATGCTGGCGTTTGGCGGCGCCGGGCCGATGAGCGCTTGCGGAATCGCTGAAAAAGCGGGCATCGATCGCGTTCTCGTACCGCGTTTCGCCGCTGTGTTCAGCGCATTCGGGATCGGCTTCAGCCCGATCCGGCACACCCATAGCCAGGCCGTGCCTGCGTTCAGTTCCGATGCGGTGGATGAAGCGAAACGGCTGCTGGAAGAGCGGGCGGGCCGCGCGATGGAAAGCGAAGGCTTTGCACTGCAAGATTGTCAGATCGAATGGCAGGCGGTGGTCGGCGAGGGCGATGACGCAAAAACGCTGCCGCTGACCGACGTTCCCGCCGATGCAGCCGGTTTTGTCGAGATGAATGTGGTGTGCGACATGCCTTCTATCGGCCTTGGCGCCGTCTCTGGCGATAACAGCCATGACGCAACCAGCGCAAACAGCCGCGAAGCGATGGGCGGGATGCCTCTCTATCGATTGGAAGAGCTTGAACCGGGAGCGACGGCAGCCGGCCCCTGTCTGGTCGAAGAGCAGTTTTTCACCGCCTGGGTCCGCGCCGGCTGGCATTTCACCATCACCGGCAATCACGACCTGCTCATTGAGCGCAAGGGAGCTTGAATATGCATGTTTTTATCACAGACGCGCTGGTCATCGATCTTGAAAAAGAAACCTGGCAGTGCCGGGGCTGCGAGGCCGAGCTTGGTTCGGCGCGGGAAAATTACAAATCCTTCCTGCGCGTGCGTCCGCGCAACCCGCAGGATATTCATGCGCCGATCATCGACAAGGATCGCTATGAATTCACCTTCGCGCCAGACCCGGAATGGACGCGGATCGTTGAATATTATTGCCCGCACTGCGCCCGTCAGATGGAGGCGGAGTATCTGCCACCCGGCCATCCGCCCGCCTATGATATCGAACTCGATATAGACGCGTTGAAGGCGCAATGGGCTGACCGCGAAGCGCTGACCGAGCCGGCCATTGGGCCGGCCTTTGTCCCGCCGCAGCATCATCATCGCAAGGGGGGCGAATAATGGAGCGGGTTTCGGTCGACATTGGCGGTACCTTTACCGATTGTTTCCTCGTCTGGGGCGATCATTATGTGTCCGCCAAGGCGCTTACCACGCATCAGAATCTGGCGCTCGGCTTTAACGCCGCGCTGGGACAGGCGATCGAGCAGCTGGACCTCACGCTGGAACAGGTGATGGGCGAGGTAGACAGCGTCCGCTACGCCACCACGCTTGGCACCAATGCCCTGATCGAGCGCCGCGGGCCGACGATCGGGGTCATCACCACCGCGGGCTTTGAGAGCAGTGTCCCGCTCAGCCGTGGGCGCGGCTATGGCGAGGGCTTGCCCGACCGCTTCCGCAAGGATCTGCCGATGGCGCAGCGTCCTGAGCCGATTGTGCCCATTCCGCTGATCGCCGGGGTGCGCGAACGTCTGTCGGAAAAGGGCGAGGTCATCATGGCGCTGGACGAGGAAGATGTCCGTGCCCAGGTACGCAAGCTCGTTGATCGCGGAGCGCAGGCCTTTGTTGTCAGTCTCGTCAATTCGGTCGTCAATCCAGCCCATGAACTGCGCGTCGAGGAACTGATCCGCAGCGAATATCCCGAACATATGCTCGGTTCCGCGCCGATCATCCTCGCTCATCTTGTGGCAGGGCGGAAGGGCGAGTATGCGCGAACCTCCTCGGCGATCGTCGATGCCTTTCTGCACAAGGCCATGTATCTTGGTCTTTCGACGCTTGAGCTGAACCTGCGGGACAATGGCCATGAACGGCCGATGCAGGTCGTTCATAATTCGGGCGGCATGGCGCAACTCAATTCCACCGATGCACTGCAGACTCTGCATTCTGGCCCGGTCGCCGGGATCGGCGCGTCCGAGCATCTCGCCGCGGAGACTGATCTGGGCAATGTCGTGTGCAGCGATATGGGCGGCACCTCTTTCGATATCGGTCTCGTCGTCGAGGGCGGCGTGAAATTCTATGATTTCAACCCGGTGATCGACCGCTGGATGGTCAATATCCCGATGGTTCATCTGGTAACGCTGGGTGCGGGCGGAGGCTCTGTCGCGCGTTATGACCGGTTGCGCAGGACCGTTGCGGTCGGCCCCGAAAGCGCGGGCTCCGATCCGGGGCCGGCTTGTTACGACAAGGGCGGGCGCGATGTGACGGTAACCGATGCTGATCTGGTGCTCGGCTATCTTGAGCCCGACAATTATGCGGGTGGGCAGATCGCCCTGAGTGAGAAGCGCGCGACCAATATGTTCAAGCGCAATATCGGCAAGCCGCTTGATATTGACGCGGTGGCGGCTGCGAAGCTGGTCAAGCAGAAGGTCGACAACGACATGGCCAATGGCATTGCGCAGGAATTGCGCGCGCGCGGCTATGAACCAGCCAATTTTACGCTGCTGGCTTATGGCGGAAACGGGGCCCTGCATGCCTGCGGGATCGCCGATGCGATCGGGATCAAGAAGGTTCTGGTTCCCCCGTTCAGCGCCATTTTCTCGGCGGTGGGCGCAGGCAATATGGACCAGCTCCATATCCACGAACGTTCCGTCTATCAGCAGATCTATGACAGCGTGACACGCGAGCTGATGTCCGATTTCGATGGCTTCAACGCCATTGTCGAACAGCTGGAAGAGCGCGGCCGTCTCGATCTCAAGCGGCAGGGCTATGGCGAGGACGAGATCGAGCACCGCCTCGAACTGGATATGCGCTACGGCAACCAGCTTGCGCAGACCGCCGTTGTTGTCGGCCAGAACCGGATTACGCGCAGCAGCGAATTGCTGGAGCTGATAGCTCTGTTCGGCCGCGACTATGGAAAGCGATTTGGCGAAGGCAGCCAGGCACCGGAAGCCGGCATCCGCATCAATACCGTGCGCGTGGCCAGCTTTGTCCGTGCACCGAAGCTGGCTTTCTCGAAAGTACTGCCGGACCCGGACACACTGCGCCCCGCGCCAGAACCGGCGGAACGCAAGATCTGCCACTTTATCGGCCGCGATGAACCGACCGAGACCGGATTTTATCGGCTTGAATCGCTCGAGCCCGGTCATGTCGTGGAAGGGCCATCGGTCGTGATCTCGGAATCGACGACCTTCCTCGTGGAGCCCGGCTGGCGGCTGTCGGTCGGCGAATATGGCGCAGGCTGGCTGGAACGTCAGGACATAGTTGGAGAAGCAGAATGACCCTCGACCCGAACGAACCGCAGAGCGGCAAAACTCCCGAAACCGGGGATGAAGGCGTCAGCGAATTTTTGCGCGACACGAGCCTGTTCCTCGCGCCCGACCCGCTGATCATGAACAATCACGGGGTCGAAGATCGGACACCGCTGGAGGAGGAAAGTCTGGCGGCGGAAAAAGATCAGGCGCGGCTCGAAATCGTCCGCGAACGCCTGCTCGCCGGGGCCAATGAGAGCTTCGATATGCTGGAAAGCATGGGCGCAGCGCCAGGGGCCAAATGGGGCGATTGCGTCTCGGCGATCTTTACCGCCAGCGGCGATCTCAGCCTCGCCAGCACCGGCGGCGTCGTGATCTTCTGCAACCTCGTCCAATATCCGATCAAGTTCATCAACAAATATTGGACCAACGAACCCACGGTCGGCGTGCGCGAGGGCGACGCCTTTCTGGTCAACGATGCCCGCTATGGGCAGGCGCATAATACCGACCAGTCGATGATGATGCCGGTCTTCTGGGAAGGCAAGCTCGTCGCATGGGTCGGGGCGACCGTCCATGAGGGCGAGAATGGCGCAATCGAGCCGGGCGGGATGCCGTCCATGGCTGAACAGGTCTGGGATGAGGGGCTGAAAATGTCGCCTTTCCGCGTTGCAGAGAATTACACGCTGCGCCGCGATATCGTGACCTTCCTGCAAAATTCGGTGCGCGAACCCAAGCTGCAATATGCCGATATGAAGGTGAAAATGTTCACCTGCCGCCGCCTCGAACAGCGGATGCATGAGGCGATCAGCGAATTCGGGCTGGAGGCGGTTGTCGCCTGTCTGCGATCCAACCTCGAGGACACCGATGTCGAGGTGCGCAAGCGGCTCAAGGAATGGCCAGACGGCACGGTCCGCCACAGCTGGTGGACCGACGGCACATTGCGCGAAAATGCGATGATCAAGATCAACCTGGCGCTCACCAAGAAGGGTGACCGGCTGATCTTCGATTATCGCGGCTCTTCACCGGAGTTCACCAACCGGTCCAACAATTCGCTCGATATCACGCTCAAGGGCATGCTGGCGCAGCTGTTCCTGACCTATATCTGGCCTGATCTGCCTCGTAATCAGGGTGTGCTCGCGCCGATTGAGTTCATCTTTGACGAACGCTCGATCATCAAGCCGGATTTCGGTACGCCCAATGCGCAGAGCATGATGTCGGTCTTTACGTCGTGGAGCGTCGCGCAGGTCTGCGTGATGAAATACCTCTATTCGGTGCCCGACAAATATACCCGGGTGATTGCGCCCTGGTTCAACATGATCAACACCTTCCTGTTTGGCGGCGTGACCCAGCATGGCGAGATGGTTGGCAATGTCTGTGCGGACATCAATGGCATGGGTGGCGGAGCACTCGCTGATCGCGACGGGCAACATAGCTGTGCGCCGATCTTCGCGACCATGGCCGATCTTGGCGAACAGGAATTCATGGAAGAGGAAATGCCCTTCGTGCAGCTCGTCTCCAAGAAACTGATGAAGGATAATCAGGGCTTTGGCCGCCAGCGCGGTGGCATGGGCTATCAGATGATCCTGGCGCTGCGCGACAGTCCTGTCTGGGGTTTCATGCTGACAGCGATTGGCGCGAAATTCCCCAACGTGCCGGGTCTATTTGGCGGCTATGGCTGCCCGACCTATCCACTGTGCCGGATTTCGAATGTCGATGTGTTCGAAACGATGAAAAGCGATCCGTCCCAGTTCCGCTTCTCGATCGAGGAGCTGATGAACGATCGGCCTTTCCCAGAAGGCGAATATAGCACGCACCCGATGTTCATGCCCTATTCGCTGGCCGAACGCGGCGAGCTCTACATGATCGCGCAGGGAACCGGCGGCGGCTTTGGCGACCCGCTGGAGCGTGATCCCGAGGAAGTGATGCGCGATTTCCATGAAGATCTTGTGTCGGAGGACGTGGCCTGGCGCATCTATCGCGTGGTCTTCGATCCGGAAACGCGGATTGTCGATGAAGAGGCGACGCGATCGGCCCGGGACGAAGCGCGCAAGGAGCGGCTGGATGAGAGTATGTCCTTTGAGGAGTATTGCGCTGACTATGTGACGGAAAAGCCGCCTGCGAGCCTGCCCTATTACGGATCCTGGGAAGACCCGGCGATGGTCTATGCCGGATCGCCTGACCGCTATTATCCTGCGGGGCAGGTCAATCCACCGGTGGTGATGCCCAATCCTCTCGAGGTGAAGATCGCCAAGCTGGAGCGTGAACTCGCCGAAGCGCGTCAGGGTTGATCGATGGCGCCGATGCTGTGGCTGGATGCTTATGACTATGCGGTCGCCTTGCTGCGCAGCGGCGAGGACCCTTGGCAGCAGCCGGATTCGATCGGGATATTCTGCGACGAGGCGATCAAATTGCTCGGCGCCGACTATCTGCTCCTGCCGCTCGCGGCATTGCTGGAACGCTATCTTGGTGAGGCGGGCGATGACGGGGAAGCGCGGGCAGACGCTCTCGATGAAGCGGTAGGCGAGGGCCAATTGCTCGATACGATCAAGCGGGTCATGACCGCGTTGGCGGTGGCTTCCGGTGCTGCCAAAATCGTTCCCGTCTTGCCGGGTCCAGCCGCTATTGGCGGGGATAATGAGGATGCGCTCGACATCGCATCGATGGCGCTGGGTGATATTCTCCGGGCGGTTGCGGCAATCCAGTCCGGGATCGTGGGCTTGGATGAACCCGATCAGGCAGGTCTTGAAGAATCAGGCTCGCTGTTCCGAATCGCCGAGCATGCGGGATGTGCAATCATGCTTCTCGGACAAGCCGAGCACGAAAGCGCCACCTATTGCTTCCCGGCATCCGATACAGCCTCGGCGCTCGGCAAGGCAGGGTGCCAGACCATCGGCAGCGAAGGGTTTTCCGGAGACGCTATGCCCGATCCTTCGGCCGATCATGTGAGGGTCCAGATTGCAGCGGACGTGCCGCCAGAGTTTGTCCTGACGCGGCTTTCCTCTTTGCGAGCTATGGAGGCGTAGTGATGCAATCGGGCCTGCTCTTTCACGACATGTTTGATTTTCACGTCGCCAGTCGTCCGGAGCAGATATGCATCGACGACGGGACACGGGCGCTGAACTTTGCCGATGCGGCCCAGGAAGTGAACCGGATTGCCAATGGGTTGATCGGGCTGGGCCTGAAAAAGGGGGACCGGTTCGGCTATCTGTCGCGCAACTCGGCGGATATGTGGCTGATGTATCTGGCCGCATCGCGGAGCGGCGCGGTGCCGGTCCCGCTAAACTATCGCCTTGCACCGGCTGAATGGACGTTCATTTTGGACAATGCCGAAGCGAAGCTGGTCTTTGTCGGGCCAGGCTATGATGCGGCGATGGGCGAGGTTGCGGCCGAGCTTGCGACGGTCGAGCGGTTTATTTCTTTCGATGGCGGGTTGGATGGCGCACAGGGTTATCACGATTGGCTGGCCGAACAAGATGCTTCGCCTGTGGCGTGCACCATCCAGTCTGACGATATTTTCTACCAGATGTATACCAGCGGGACGACCGGTCTGCCCAAGGGCGTGATCGTCAATCATGCCAATTATGCGGCGAATATCGTCCAGACGACGAATATGATCACCCGGCTGCCCGATGCCGGAGACACGGCGCTGGTGGTGACGCCGCTCTACCACGCTGCGGCGGTGTGGATTGCGGCCTTTTGCACGGCGCGCGGCATGTCGATCATCCTGAAGACCGATTTCGATCCGGTCGATGTGGTCGAGACGCTGGACCGGGAACGCGTTGCCTTCACCTTCCTTGTCCCCGCGATGATCCAGGCCTGCCTTACCAGCGTACCGGACGTTGCAGAGTGCGACTGGTCGGCGCTCAAACTGCTGATGTATGGAGCTTCACCCATCGCCGAAGATGTGTTGCGGCGGGCTGTCTCCTGTTTCGGATGCGATGTCTATCAGGCCTATGGCCTGACCGAGACAACCGCGATCCTGACCCTGTTGGGGGCCGATGAGCACCGCCGGGCACTGGCCGGAGAAACCCATTTGCTGCTCGCCGCCGGGCGCCCGCTGCCGGGCACCGAGATGCGCATTGCCGATGACGAAGACAGGCCCTGCCCAGCGGGCCAGATTGGCCAGATCCTGGCGCGCGGGCCGCAGATCGTTCCCGGCTATTGGGCGCTGGAAAAAGCGACGGCGGATTTCCTCAAGGACGGCTGGGCCCACACCGGCGATGCGGGAGAAATTGACCCGGAAGGTTATCTCTATATCCGCGACCGGATCAAGGACATGGTCGTCAGCGGTGGCGAGAATATCTATCCGCGCGAAGTCGAAAACGCGCTTTTCGATCATCCCCGGATCGTCGATGCTGCCGTGATCGGTGTGCCGGACGAGAAATTCGGTGAAGCCCTGCATGCGGTCATCGTCACCGACACGGGCGAAGCGCTTTCGACCGCCGAGGTCATTGCTTTCTGCAGGACAAAATTGGGCGGTTACAAGGTGCCGCGCCAGATCAGCTGCGTAAAGGAGCTGCCGCGCAATGCCAGCGGCAAGGTTCTGAAACAGGAATTACGCAAACCCTATTGGGGCGATAGCGAAAGGTCTGTCGGATAGTGGCTGAGGAAATGATGCGGCAGGTTGTCCAGCGCACAACCTGATGGATTGCAAATGCCTACCCATCGGGGTGGGTTATTCCTCCCGCTACTGTTTCAATGAACAAATGCGGCACCGCCACATGGTGCAACAGAGCCCTTCTAGGGGCTGGATTATTAGGGAGGATTATTAGCAATGAGCACTATTCGCGCAGCACTTCTGGTCGGCACAGCTTTGGTTTTCATGCCTGCGGCAGCACATGCCCAGGTCGAAGACGCTCCAGCAACAGATGCTGGGCAGGAGACGGAAACCGGTGGCCTCCGTCCGATCATCGTAACGGCCCAGCGCCGCGAGGAATCGCTTCAGGATGTGCCCCTGGCAATTTCTGCTCTTGATTCCCAGCGGATTACCGAAAGCGGTTTCAATGACGTCGAGGATCTTTCTTCAGCGGTCCCCAATCTGAACATCAGTGCGCTCTGGGAACGTCCAGCCCGAAAGTCTTCATGCGCGGGATTGGCAATAACAATTTCAATCAGACGGCCGAGAGCAAGGTCGCGATCTATCTTGACCAGGTCTATCTGTCGGCACCGTCCGGCCAGTTATTCCAGATGTATGATCTAGAGCGGATTGAAGTGCTGCGCGGTCCGCAGGGGACGCTTTATGGCAAGAACGCCACCGGTGGCGCGATTTCCGTCTATTCAAAGCTGCCCGAGGACTATCTCGAAGGCTATGTCCGCGCGGGCTACGGGAACTACGATGCGTTTGAAACCGAGGGCGCGGTAACAGTGCCGATGGGCGATACGCTGTCCATGCGCGTTGCGGGCACCTATCAGCGGCGCGACGGCTATGTGACAGATCTCGGAACAGGCGAAAAGGTCAACAATATCGACCAGTGGGCAGCCCGCGCCATCCTGCGCTGGCAGCCGAGTTCTGACGTCGATATTCGGCTGAATGTGCACGGCGGCGGTTCCGACACCACGCATAACAACAGTGTTCACCGCGGTATTTTTGACCCTGCGCAGCTTGCGCTCGGCAATACCGTAAAGCTTCCTGGCGATGCGATCGTTGACGGCCAGGGTGTCGATATATTTGGCTATCGTGATCCCAATCCGGATCCCTATGTAAATACCTATGAAGGCCCGACGTTCGCGAATATCGATCTTTTCGGTGTTTCGCTGGTCGGTGATTTCACCTTTGGCAGCGGTTATACGCTGACCTCGGTCACCGGCTATGAAACATCGCAGCGGAGTGTTTTGCAGGAAGGCAATGGTGCACCGAGCACTATCTTCACCATCAACTGGGGGCCATCCGACTTCGAGTCCATCTCTCAGGAGTTGCGCCTGTCCTCGCCATCCGGCGATGCCTTTAGCTGGGTCATTGGTGGCTTCCTCTTCCATGAGCGCGGCGAGGTTGATAATTTCTACAACCTTACTGACGCCAGCTTCGCCTTGGGAGGGATCGAAGCCTTTGATCAATTTTATGTCCAGTCGACCGATACCTATGCGGCCTTTGCGCAAGCAGAACTGGAGATTACAGACCGATTGAACCTTACCGTCGGCGGTCGCATAAACCATGAGAAGCGCGATCTCGACCACAGCAGCTTTGGCACGGATCGCAATGGCAACAATCTGCTGCCCGGACCGCTGTTTGACATTAATTTGCAGGAAAGCTGGACCGAATGGTCGGGAAGGGCAGCCCTCAGCTTCGATTTCAGCGATGATATCATGGGCTTTGTCAGCATCAACCGTGGCTTCACCAGCGGCGGCTTCAATACCGGTGCATTCAACGATCCGGTCGGCGCGCTTAAGATCTATGATCCTGAAATTGTGATCAGCTATGAGGCGGGCCTGCGGACCTCGCTGTTTGACAAGCGGGTCCAGTTTAACGTGACGAGCTTCCTCTATGACCATAGCGACCTGCAGGTTTTCACCTTTACAGCCGGCGGTCTCCAGTTCATCGAAAATGCTTCTGACGCCAGCATCATGGGCCTGGAATTTGAGTTGCAGGCGCTGGTGACAGACAATTTTGAAGTGGGCGGCAGTGTCGGCCTTCTCGATAGCGAATATAAAAATTTCATCCGTTCCAATGCAGGCGTCACCGAGGATCTGAGCGGCAACCGCTTGATCGGTGCGCCGAATTCGCAGTTCAATCTCTATGGCCGCTATACGATTCCGACGGAAATCGGCGATTTCGTCCTCAGAGGTGATTTTACCTACACGGGCAATCGCTATTACGACGAGCGTGAACTGTTCGAACTCAGCAGTGAAGGCTCCACGGTCAATCTCGACGCCCGGCTTGCCTGGACGAGCAAGGATGAAGCGATCGAAGTTGCACTTTGGGCCAAAAATCTCACCAACGAAGTCAATATAATCGACGTGGTGGAAGTGGGCCTCTTTGGATATCAGAATGTCTGGTATAACACGCCTCGAACCTACGGGTTCTCGGTTGGGTACCGGTTCTAGGTAACGGAATCCCGCTTTTTTGGGCGAATAGTTCGGCATCGATTTGCGCCGGGATTGTATCGACCGTATCCAGCGCGTTCAAAGCCGTTCAGGGAAAGTCAATTTTCGCGGCAAGGGTGCGCTGGATAACGGTGACGACGCACATTGCCGCGTAAATCATGGCGATCATGGCAAAATATTGCGGCAGGATGCACATCAGAACGAAGGTGATGATGGTCTCGGTTCCCTCGGCGAGTCCGGTATTGTAGAAAAAGCTCTTTTTGCCATGCGCTTCCGTCACCCGGCCCTCTTTGGCCGCCATGACCGCATAGGCGAGGAAACTGATGCCGGTCAGCGTGAAGCTGCCAACCAGTATCAGTGCGAAGGGCAGGTTGCCCGGTGCGGCAAAGCCAAAGCCAATCGGAACCGCAATGTAAAAGGCGAAATCGCTGACGATATCGAGATAGCCGCCAAAATTGGATTGCGTGGTTGCCCGCGCAACCGCGCCGTCCAGTCCGTCGAACAGTCGGCTGAGCAACAGCAGTGCCAGACCAAGCAGATAATAGCGAAATCCGATTGCCACGCCCGCACCGATGCCGACCAGAGCGCCAGCCAGGGTGATCTGGTTGGCGGTCACGCCGACCCGCGCCAACCGGGCACCGAGCGCATTGAGCGGCGGATCAATGATCGGACGGAGACGGGAATCAAGCATCTTTCATCTTTCCCGATCGCCGATCATCAGACAAGGGTGACGATACCGATGACCGCGCCGGTCATCGCGGTGGCACAATTGCCGGCGATCCAGCTTTTCATTCCCAGCCCCGCAACTTCGACGCGGCGCGATGGCGACAAGGTGCCAATCGTGGAGACCAGCAATCCGATGCTGGCGAGATTGGCAAAGCCGCAAAGCGCGTACACGACAATCAGCTGGCTGCGCGGATCGAACGTGCCTTCCGGCAGCGAAGAGAGATCGAGATAGGCGACATATTCGTTGAGGATCGTCTTGGTGCCCATTAGCGCACCGGCAGCGGGCGCCTGGTCCCAAGGCACACCCAATGTCCACATCACCGGCGCGAACAGCCAGCCAAAGGCGCGTCTGACGGTCACCGCCTGACCGTCAACATATGGCAATATCGTCAATATCTGATCCATCAACGCGACCAGCGCGAACACCACGAGAATGATTCCGATCACCGCCAGAAAAACCTGCACGCCTTCCATGGTTCCGCGGACAATGGCGTCGATGCTGCCATCATATTTGAGGCCCGTTTCTTCCTCGTCGCTGGTCTCGGTCTTGTCATCGCCCGGCACCATCAGCCGCGCCAATAATATGGCGGCCGGCAGCGAGATAAGCGAAGCGGAGATCATATGGCCGACGGCGTTTGAAACGGTGGCGGAAAGGGTCGAAGCATAAAGGACGAGGATCGCACCGGAAATGGTCGACATCGCCAGCACCATTATCATGAACAGTTCCGCCCGGCTCATCTTGTCGAAATAGGCGCGCAATACGAGCGGGGATTCCACGACGCCTAGGAAGATATTTGCCCCGCCGCTGAGACCCACCACGCCGCTGACTCCCATGGTCTTGCGCAACGCCCAGGACAGACCGCGGACGATCCATGCCAGCACGCCCCAGTGCCAGAGCAGGGCTGACAGCGCCGAGAAGACAATGACCAAAGGCAATATCTGGAAAGCGATGATCAGCGGTGGCTGCGCGCCCTCTTTCAACACGAACGGCAATTCTGCCCCGCCGGCATAGCCGAACATATAGGATGATCCGACCAGGGTGGCTTTCTCGATTGCCATCACGCCCTGATTGGCGAGACCGATGAAATCCCAGACGAAGGGCACCCGGACGATCACCAGCGCGATGGTGAACTGCAGCAACAGCGCGCCGCCGATCCACTTCCAGCTCGGCCGCGCCCGCCGGTTTTCAGATAGCAGCCAGACAAACAGCAGAATCAGCGAGAGACCGATCAGGCCCTGAACTTGCTGCAGGGCGCTGATCATCCGCGCCTCCATCCATGGTAGCGCTCGACCCAGCGCAACAGACCCTCCGGCGCATGGTCTCGTTTCCATTCGCCAGCGGCATATTTATTGGCTTCGGCCATGGTCGGATAGGTGTGAATGGTCCCCAATATCTTGTTCAGACCAAGCTTGTATTTCATGGCCAGTACATATTCGGCGAGCAATTCTCCGGCATGATCACCAACGATGGTCACTCCGAGAATCTTGTCCTTGCCTGGCGGGGTCAGTATTTTGACAAATCCCTGTGTAGCGCTGTCCGCGATCGCCCGGTCCAGTTCGTGCAACTGATAGGTTGTGACTTCATAGGCAACGCCCTGCGCTTTC
Source organism: Sphingopyxis sp. (assembly GCA_002733865.1). Taxonomy (GTDB): domain Bacteria; phylum Pseudomonadota; class Alphaproteobacteria; order Sphingomonadales; family Sphingomonadaceae; genus Parasphingorhabdus. The sequence continues at coordinate 99,400 of NVXM01000006.1, read as the reverse complement.
GCGTCCTGCTCGTTGAGGCCAACCCGGGCGATTTCCGGATCAATGAATGTGGTCCAGGGAATGACCCGATAGTCAGCCTTGAACTTGCGGAACTGCCCGAACAGGGCGTTTACCGATGCATACCAGGCCTGGTGTGAGGCGACATGGGTGAATTGATAGGGGCCCGCGACGTCGCCTGCGGCAAAAATATTGGGATAAAGAGTTGCCAGATGTTCGTCGGTGACGACGGTGCGGTCGGTTTCGATACCCAGTTCTTCAAGGCCAAATCCAGACAATCGGGCGCTGCGGCCAATCGCGATGACCAGGGCGTCGAAGGCGATACTCTTCTCTTCGCCATCTGCAGACAGGATCAGGCGTTTCTCGCCGTCGACCAGCTCGCAGCCGACCGCATCATGGCCGGTCAATATTTCGACGCCCGAGCTTTGCTGTGCTTCGAGAGCGAGTTGCGCCACTTCATCGTCTTCCCGCGCCAGCAAACGGTCAGCCCGTTCGATCTGCACGACCTTGGCACCGAGCCGGGCAAAGGCCTGGCTCAGCTCGCAACCAATCGGGCCGCCGCCGAGAACGATCATGCGTTCGGGAATATCGTCCATCTGGCCGAATTCCTCCCACAGGGTGTCGCTGGTTACATAGCCGACATCTTCAAGACCGGGGAGATCGGGTATAAAGGGCCGGCCGCCGGTAGCGATCACAATGGAGCGGGTGGTCAGCCGTTGTGTCTCGCCATCTTCGCGCTTGATTTCGACCGTCCATGGATCGACGATCGTTGCATAGCCCTTCACCACATCGACCCCGAGATCGGTATAGCGCTCAACGCTGTCATGGGGCTCAATGGTGGCAATGATATCGTGCACGCGCTGCATAACCGCCTTGAAGCTATATTCGGGCTCGACCTTGTTCAGTCCGTAGACGTCCCCGTTGCGCATCTGCTCGGCGACTTTCGCGCTTTTGATCAGTGCCTTGCTGGGGATGCAGCCGTAGTTAAGGCAATCGCCGCCCATTTTGGAACTTTCAACAAGCGTCACCTTGGCCTTCACCGTTGCGGCAATATAGGCAGAGACCAGACCGGCGGCGCCCGCGCCGATAACCACCAAATTCCGGTCATATTTTTTCGGCTTGGTCCAGCGCGCATAGACTTTTCGCCGCTTCATTCCTGACACGATCCATTTCCCGATCCAGGGAGTTACGCCGAGCGCAGCGAAAGAAAGCAGCAAAGCCGGTGAGCCGATATCGCTGACTTCATCGATATTGGCCAGCTGGGTACCGGCATTTACATAGACCAACGTCCCCAGAAACATGCCGATCTGGCTCACGATATAGAAGGTCCGGGCCTTGATCGGCGTCAGTCCCATCAGCAGATTGATCAGGAAGAAAGGGAAAACCGGGACCAGACGGAGCGTGAGCAGGTAGAAGGGGCCATCCTTGTCGACACCCTTGTCGATCGCCCTCAGCCGGTCCCCGAACCGGGATTTGACGGCATCCCGAAACAGATAGCGCGATGAAAGAAAGGCGATGGTTGCGCCGATCGACGATGCGAAGGACACAAGGATTGTGCCAGTGACCACCCCGAACAGCGCTCCGGCCGCAAGCGTAAGAATGAGGGCACCCGGTAAGGACGCTGCCGTTGTCACAACGTAAACGAGAAAGAAGATCGCGATGACTAATACCGGATTCGCCTGATATTGCGCGTCAAAAGCCGCTTGCTGTTCCTTCAGATTGGCCAGCGTGAGCTGCGACCCGAGATCAAAATAGAAAAAGCATGCAATGGCGACGGCGAAAAGGACAAGTATCAGTAATTTTTTCATATGCTGCTTTCTGCCCGTTCGGCGCGCCGTTGCACGGGGCCACCTGTCATGATCTTCTAGCGGGTTTTGCAATCGGCGCAATTGAACGATCGCCGATGGGATCTATCGGCGATCAGCAAACTGCTTCTTCTTATGCGGATCAGCGAAGGGAAGCACCAGACTCCACCATAGTTCCGCTGGATGCTCCGACTGATATTCGGGCAGGCCGATGACCATATCATCATGTCCCGCGATCGGCTGCGCCTTGTAGGTTCTGAATAATCGGTCCCATAACGCAATGCTGAAACCGAAATTGCTGTTGGTCTCTTCGGTGAGCGTCGAATGATGAACGCGGTGCATATCGGGTGTCACGAGCAACCGCCGCAGGATGGCGTCGATCGGCTCCGGCAACCTCAGGTTGCTATGGTTGAACAACGCACACAGGTTAAGGATCAGCGCAAAGGTGAAAACTGCAAGGGGGGTGGGCCCGAGCAGCAGCACCAGAGCGCTTTTATACAGCATCGACAATATGATCTCGACCGGGTGAAAGCGCACTCCGGTGGTCACATCGATATCGCGGTCGGCATGATGGACCTTGTGGATCGCCCAGAGCAATGCGATTCTGTGGGTCATCACATGCTGCAGATAGAGCGACAGGTCCAAAAATATCAGAGCCAAAGCGAACTCCAGCCAGCCGGGCAAGCTGGTCCAGTTGAACAGGCCGAAATCATTTTGCGCGGCAAACACTGCGGCAGAAATGGCGACGACCGGTCCCATCAGCCGGACGGCAACGGTGCCGACGAGGATGATGATGATATTCGTCCGCCAGCGCACGCTGCGCGCCATTGATCGTTTCTTCCGCGGAAAAACCGTCTCCAGCACCACCAAAAGCACGAAAAGAAGCACGGAACAGGCCAAGCCGTAGAGTGCCAGTTCATCGGTCATGAAAGATGTTTCTGCCGCGATATTGCTTCTTCTCGTTTCCAGGATCAGATCGATCCGTTGGTAGCAAAAAGTGCGTCAAAAGAACATCAATTGAAAACGGGCCGCAGCCTTGCTTGTACGCATATCTGTTTTGCTGATGTTCCGCGTCTTCCGTCAATGGAAGCGTTTGTAGACTCGTTCTGTGCGCCGCCGTTGGCAGCTCACTGGACCCCGCAGTTCTTAACGCATTGCCGCCGCGACCACCGCTTCGCAGTCCAGTGACTTTGGTTTTTGAATGAACGCTTCGTCCTGTTTCTTGCTTGATCCAATGCCCAAAGCACTGCCAATCGATTTGGTCGCGACTTTCAGCACATCGCCGAGCGAGGGTTTTTCTGCATCTTCTGCCTTGCCGAGACCGGCGACCGACACTTCTGGTGCGTTCAGCGTTCCGCCAATCCTGATCGGGTCGACAATATGCAATGCACTTTTGCCCTTGGCACCACCGCGCAAGGTGAGAGAGATTTTTTCTCCGTCCAGATTGATTCGGCCTTCGCCGCGTCCGATCGATGTCGCGGTATCAACCGCCAGCGGGGAAGGGGTCAGCACGCCATTTTTTGCCTTGAAATTGGCGACCAGACAGCGAAGCGGCACCCGTGCCTTAGGGTCGTCGATAATTTCTTTAACGGCGCCGCTCAAATTCTGGCCCAGAACATGCGCGACGGTGGCGCGTACGCTGCCACCCGATGCCACCATTGCCGCCTTGCCGTCTGCTTTTTCAAGCGCAGCCCTGATGGTATCGCCGGACCCTGACAATTTGACGCGGCCGCGCATGGTGGCGGTCACAACGTCGCCATTGCCTATCAGGTCCGCAAGCGAAGCACCTTTCAGCGTCAGGTCGGTCGAAAATTTCGGCGCGCCGCTGCGATGGTCAACCTGCACACTGCCGGTCATTTGCCCGCTCTTCAACCCGACAACTAGCCCGGTGACCTTTATCACGCGATGATCCATCGCCAGTTGGCCTTTGAGGCTCCTGAACACGGTTTCTCGGCGTGACAGAAGGCGATCGACGGTAAAGTCTATCTGGCCATCGGTTGCCCCCATTTTGGACAGGTTGATGCGTGTGTTGGGAATGACGCGCGGGCCAATCCGGCGGGTTAGCGCCGCCGCCTTTGCCAGCCCTGCATCATCAGCGAGGTCATCGAAATCCAGGGTCGCGGCATTGATCTTTGCATCGATTTTTGTCCGCCCTTCGCGCTTGAGCACATCCGCTTGGCCAGATAATTTCGAGCGGCCGATAGAGCCGCTCAACTTTCTGATGAACCAGTCTTTCTCTTCGTGCCGGACATTGGCGCGCAAATCGATCGGCTGGGTTCCGAATAGCCCGGCTTCGATGACCTGATCCAGATTTTTGAGCGTTGGCGCTTGGGCTGACAGTGTTGCGGTGAAGCGGTCGGTGTTCAGCACGCCCTGCATTTTTCCGTTGGCCGTCAGTTTCAAAGCTGGCGATTGCAGGGACATTTCAAAAGGATATTCCGCTTCGGGATCAATGCCGGTAATGGCGCCGCCGGTAAAAACCAGCCGAGCTTTGGTTTTCAAAAAGGTGCCGCTTGCCTCAGCGCGCAGGCCGTCTTCTGAATTCACCGAGACCGGGCCATCTACAGCTAGCTCCCGTTTGCGATCGATAAAACTGAAATGTGAATTGACGATATCGAGATCGGTGAGCCCGGGGCCGCGGCTCTTTTTGTCATCATCATCGTCGGACTCGTCATCATTCCAGTTTGCGCGGCCCTCTTCGTTGCGGACGAGGGCAATGTCGAGCCCGTCGATCGAGACACGGTCCGGTCTCGCGTCGCCCAGGATGACGTCCAGTATAGACATGCGTGCCGATATTTTTTGCAATGTCAGAAAATCGCCTTCACCCACCCAGTCTGGTTGGGCCACCCGCAAATCATGGACGGTGATGACGGGAGAGTAGGAAAAGAAACTGTCTCTGGTAACGGCACCTATCTCGACATCGCGGTCTGACGCGCCTCGCAATTCATTGCTGATCGCGGTTCGCATCAGGCTGGCTGGCACGGCGCCCAGAAATAACAGTATCAGCACCAGAATAGCGACGATAACGGCAACAATATTGCGGACCCGTTTTGTTGCAAAAAAATTGGTCTGCCCGTCCATGTCCGCCATCGTTCAGCACCCCGCCGCTGTGAGCGCGGGGCGATCGCCGCCGATGGGGGCCGTAACCGGGGATATGATCAATTTTCGCACTATGAACTTCCTACGCTGAACATCGATATCATCAGCGGAACATTTTATCTGTGCTGCTTGATCGCTGTACCGCTCATAATATAGCGGCGCTGGATTTACGATTGGTCGCTGGAAAGGTTGCGTCTTGGCCAGCCGCGCCGCGAATTGCGGATAGCGATGCGGCATTTCAGTCCGGCTCATTCGCTATAAAACCGGCCGCTGCCGGATCGCGCAAAGCAGTCAAGCGGTCGTTGAAAGGCCAGGTTTAGACCGGACACACGGGCGTTCTAGCCCTTCCACGTTACCCGATACAGATCAAAGCGGCGGTCTTTCAAATTCTGTACGGCCCCGGATTGTCGGCTGGTCAGCAGGCTTGTCATCGACAGGTCTGCCAGCGCGATGGTCTCGGTATTTGGCGCGGTGTCGGCTGCCACGCCATCGCGCGCAAACGGGAAGTCAGATGGTGTCAAGATCGCGCTTTCGGCATAGTGAATGTCCATATTCTCGACATTGGGCAGGTTTCCCACGACGCCAGACATCACGACATAGCACTGATTTTCCACGGCACGGGCCTGACAGCAATAGCGTACCCGCAGATAGCCACGCCGTTCATCTGTACAGAACGGCACGAAAAGGATCATCGCGCCCTGATCGACCAGATGCCGGGCCATTTCCGGGAATTCGCTATCGTAGCAGATCATCACGCCGATCGGCCCGCAATCGGTTGGAATGGCTTCCGCGCCATAGCCACCCTTGATGTTCCACCAGCGCACTTCGCTGGGAGTCGGATGCAGCTTGTCCTGCGTATAAACCGCACCGTTGCGCAGGAAGACATAGGAAATGTTGCGGATATCGCCATTGTCCATCCGCGTCGGATGGGAGCCGCCGATGATGTTGATATGATAGGAGACCGCCAGCTGCTCCATAAACTCCGTGAACCGCTCGGTATATTCCGCAATTTTTTCGATCGCCTGAGCCGGCTCCAGCTTTTCCCCTTCGAGCGAAAGCAGTTGCAGCGTGAACAGTTCCGGGAAAGTGACGAAGTCCGCGCCATAGTCCGCGGCAACATCGACAAAATATTCCACCTGTTCTTCAAATTCTGTCTGCGAAGCAATCTTGCGCATCTGGAACTGTACGGTTGCCACGCGTACCGATTGCGGTAGCCGGTCATGCGGCGTCTGTGTCTCAATCTTGGCCTCTGCGGCCAGCGGATTCTCCCAGAACATATGCACGGCATGGCCGCCTGACGGCGCGTCGCTTGGCATATAGTCTTTCAAAATCCCGATCGGCTCAAAACCCTGGTTGAGTTGAAAATTGATCACCGGATCGCGAAACTGCTTGTCCATGACCGCGGCCAGATAGTCCGCCGGATCGGGATATTTGCGCTTGCGCCTGGCATATCCAGGCAGGCGCCCGCCAAAGATAATGCCTTTCAGGCCCAGATGCTGACAGAGTTCGCGGCGCACCTTGTAGAAACGCAGTCCGATGCGCAATCGCCGGTAATCCGGATCGACGCTGACCTCCATGCCATAGAGGATCTCGCCATCGGGATTATGCCGTGCGGCAAAACCGCCACCGGTGATTTCGGCCCAGCTGTGGGCTGCGCGGGCGGTTTTTTCGGCAATCTGGAAGGTTGCGCAATGACCGACAATCTTGCCTTCATATTCCGCGACCAGCTGGCCCTCGGCAAAATTGTTGATCTGGCCCCGGATTTCCTCGGTCGAATAATTCTCGCCCTTGCCATAGACCTTGCGCGACAGGGCCGAGATTTTTCTGGCATCTTCGAGTTCCGCCATGCGGATGATAAGTTTTGGTTTTTCTGCGGTCATGCGGGCCCATTAGCCGCCTTTTGACCCGCGGGAAAGATTTGTTGTGACCAATGTTGCCTGGCGGACTGCCGCCACCCGGAACGGGCTCGCCTGAACAGCGGCATGTTTAAAACCGCGGCTTTGACGAATCAGCCACCCCCTCAATATTGGACGGGACTAATATCCCTGGACGGAACCACCATCGACCTGAATTGCGGTACCCGTCATATAGCTCGCGGCCTCGGACCCCAGAAAAACTGCGAGATTGGCGATTTCTTCAGGCTGGCCGATTCGCTGCATCGGGATCTGTGCGGCCATGCCTGCTGCAATTTCATCGACGCTCTTGCCGGAAGCCGCAGATTGCTGCTCCAGGATTTGGGCGACGCGATCGGTCTGGGTAAAGCCCGGGCAGACCGTATTCACGAGCACATTGTCAGCGGCCACCTGATTGGCGAGCGTCTTGGCCCAGCCCAATACAGCCATTCTGATGCTGTTGGAGAGAGTCAGTCCCGGCACTGGCTGTTTGACCCCGGAGGACGAAATATTGACAATCCGGCCCCATTTTTGAGACCGCATATGGGGCAGCACCAGTCGGGTCGCGCGGACGACAGACATCAAAGTCAGTTCTACTGCCTTTTCCCAGTCGTCATCAGCCAGCTCGGCAAACAGTCCTGGTGGCGGTCCGCCGGCGTTGTTCACCAATATATCGATTCCGCCAAATTCCTTGGTCACCGCATCGACGACCCGTTCGATATCTTGCGCCTGGGATACATCACCGATCAGCGCCAAACAGCCCGGCATTTGGGCTGCAGCGGCATCAAGCTTGTCCTGAGACCGGCTGCAGATCGCCACTTTTGCGCCACACGCATGGAATCCCATCGCTGTCGCCAGTCCAATGCCCTTGCTGCCAGCCGTAACCAGCACCACCCTGTTTTTCAGTTTCAGTTCCATGGTTCCATATTTGGCGGAACGGCGCGCGGATGTATAGCGATAATCAGGCCGATCCACGCAACAGGCATGGCCAATATTGATAGCGGGCCAACCCATCCGGGCTTTTCTCGCTGCGGTCTGGTCTTTGTCCAATATCGCAGAACGTTAAGATGCGCGCACCAGAATGGCGCCATCCGCCATGTGTCACTCAGTCCCGAAGCGACGCGTTCAGATTCTCCGTAATGATCGGCAAGCGTTCTTCGGTACCTCCCTTTGGCGCTTATCGCCCTTGTCGCTTCCTAGCCGCCCATTACCGGCGTTTTGGCCATCGGGCTTAACAATCGGGGTTTGCAAAAAGCCGCTTGCCTTATTGATTGATTAGGCCAAAACATGCATGGCATGTCGGAGGAAATGGACGCATTGGGGACCGCTGTCGAAGGCGGTATGATTGCCAAGGCATTGGAAGACGAGAGCTATGGGGCTGCTCTCGGGAAAGACGGAACCTGTCTCAACTGCGGTGCTATTGTAACAGGGAATTATTGTGGCAATTGCGGGCAGCCGTTGCATGTTCACCGCTCGATCGGCACCTTCTGGCACGACATTCTGCACGGTGTGCTCCATTTTGAAGGAAAATTCTGGCGCACACTGCCGTTGCTTGCCTGGCGGCCGGGTGACCTGACCCGGCGTTACATCCATGGTGAGCGCGCCCGCTTCATTTCGCCGATGGCACTGTTCCTGTTTTCGGTATTCATGATGTTCGCCGTGTTTTCTTTTCTGGGCGATCCGTTCTCGGCAGCGGATGCCGACGCGGTTGACGGTAATGAAAGAGCAGCGATCATCACCGAAGCTGAACAGCTGGACGGCCAGATCGATGCCAAGACAGCGCAATTGCCACAAGCGCAAGGGGCGAAGAAGGCCGAGCTGGAAGACGATATCCGGAATTTGCAAAAGGCCCGCAATATGATGGCCAATATGGTGGGGCAGGAACCACCATATCCCCATGTGAAGCTGAGCGATGATTCCGGGGCGAATCAACCTGATGGCGAAGGCAATATCAATACCGGCTCCCCTGAAGCCGACCGATGGCTGAAGCAGGTGGTAAAAAAGGTCACCGCCAATCCCGACCTGCTGCTCTACAAGCTCAAGGCCAATGGCTATAAATTTGCTTGGCTACTGATTCCACTGTCCTTGCCATTCGTCTGGCTGACGTTGATCGGTCGCCGTGGTCACCATTTTTACGACCACGCCGTTTTCACAACCTATTCGATCAGCTTCATGTCGCTGTTGTTTATCACGTGCGCGGTGCTGGCTGCGATCGGCGTTCCGATAAATCTGTGGGGCTTGCTCCTGTTCCTTTATCCGCCATTTCACATGTACCGCCAGATGCGCCACGCTTATGCAATGTCGCGCTTCGAGGCTCTGGTCCGCACATTTTTCTTATTGCTGTTCACCGTCATCAGCCTGTCTTTATTCTTCGTTATTTTGCTCGCTCTAGGCATTTTGGGATAAGATCATGACAATGAATATCGACCGCCGCCAGTTGATGGCGCTGGGAACATTCGGCCTTGGCGCGCTTAGCGTCCCGGCATCGGCATCCATGATGGCGGCCAGGGGATTTACACACGGTGTCGCCAGCGGCGAACCCTCGTCCGGCTCGGTGCTGTTATGGACCCGTTATGTTGGTAATGGCGATGTAAAGCTGACGGCGGAAATCTCGGCGAATGCCGAGTTTTCGGGCGCCAGGATCGCCGGTGAAGTCGAGGCCTTGGCCGACCGCGATCATATCGCCAAGATCACCGCGCAGGGCCTCACACCGAACAGCTGGTATTTCTACCGCTTCATTGCTCCCGACGGCTCCAAATCAGCGGTCGGCCGCACTCGGACCCTACCGGAGGGCCCCACCCAACGATTCAACATCGGTGTGGTCGGCTGCTCGAACATGCCGTTCGGCTATTTTAACGCTTACGCCCACGCAGCGCAGAACGCCGCCCTCGATCTGATGATTCATACCGGCGACTATATCTATGAATATCCGGTCGGAACCTATCCCTCCAAGGAACAGGCCTTGTCCGGACGGGCACCGGAACCGATGACTGAGATCATCCAGCTCGCCGATTACCGCCTGCGCTACGCCGCCTATCGCAAGGATCCCGACCTGCAGCGTCTGCATCAGGTGCTGCCGATGATCGCGATGTGGGATGACCATGAATTCACCAACGATGCCTACCGGGACGGCGCGCAAAACCACAATGCCGGCGAGGGCGACTGGGACGTGCGCAAGCGGATCGCCGAGCGGGTCTACAGGGAATGGATGCCGGTCAGCGACAAGCCTTATGGCAGCCCGCGCTGGAGCGAATATCAAATTGGTGATCTTGCTACCCTGTTCCTGACCGAAAGTCGGATTACCGCGCGTAGCGAACAGCTTGATCTGGGCGCAGCCCTGAAGGGGCAAGAAGATATCCAGATGGCGCTCGAATCTTTCCGCGACAATGTCTGGCAGGACCCCAACCGGCAAATGATCGGCGGCGAACAGGAAGCATGGCTGGGAACCGCGATGCAGAATTCGAAGGCTGCCGGCACCAAATGGCAAGTCTGGTCCCAGCAATGCGTGATGGGTGAATTGAAGCTGCCGCAGGAAGCGACCAACTGGGTTGCTCCCGATGCACCGGCCTATGCCAAGGATCGGCTGGCCGTTGGCGCACTGGCTGCCAAAATCGGACTGCCGATAAATTTCGACAGTTGGGATGGATATCCGCAGGCCCGCGAACGCGCGCTGAAGGCAGCGCAGGGTGCCGATGCTGACCTGATTGTCCTGTCCGGCGACAGTCACAATGGATGGGCCTTCAATCTGGAAACCGCTGATGGCAAAGCTGGCGTGGAATTTGGCGGGCACAGCGTGACGTCGCCGGGCCTTGAATCTTATCTGTCGGGGGCAAAGCCGGATGTGGCAGCCAAGGCCCTGCAGGAGACCAATGGCCAGTTGCAATGGGCAGATACGTCGAATCGTGGCTATATGGCGGTGGCGCTTACACCCGAGAAAGCGACATCGACCTGGCATTTTCTGGACACGATCCGGGCCAAGTCGACGGCTTTGCGAGGCAGCAGCAGTCAGACGGTCTTGCGGGGTGCGAACAAGCTCACCTGATGGCTGCGCAAAATTTTTTGGAGCACGGCAGGTCTCGACATTCGCACTAAAATTACGCAAAGGCACCACTCCTGATAACTTAGCGTAAGAAACGACCGATAATGTCCGAAGAATTTTACCGCATAAAACGCCTGCCGCCCTATGTCTTCGCTGAAGTGAACGCGATGAAGGCAGAGGCGCGGGCGCGGGGCGAGGATATTATTGATCTTGGCATGGGCAATCCCGACGGCATGCCCGCGAAACATGTAATCGACAAACTGTGCGAAACCGCCAACGATCCGACCGCGCATCGCTATTCCGCGTCGAAGGGCATCAAGGGTCTGCGCAAGGCACAGGCCGCCTATTACAAGCGCCGCTTTGACGTGGATCTGGACCCGGAAAGCGAAGTCATCGTGACGCTCGGTTCCAAGGAGGGCCTGGCCAACCTGGCGCAGGCAATCACCGCACCGGGCGATGTCGTTCTGGCCCCCAATCCTTCCTATCCGATTCACACGTTCGGCTTCATCATCGCCGGGGCCGCGATCCGCTCGATTCCCGCCGCGCCGGGTCCGGATTTCTTCACCCGGCTGGAATATGCGATGAGCTATTCCGTACCAAAACCTTCGGTGCTGGTGATGGGTTATCCGAGCAATCCGACCGCCTATGTAGCCGATCTCGACTTTTACCAGAAAGTCGTTGATTTCGCGCGCGAGCACAAGCTGTGGGTGATCAGCGATCTGGCCTATGCGGAGATCTATTTCGGCGACACGCCGACACCTTCGATGCTGCAGATTGAGGGGGCCAAGGATTGCGTGGTCGAATTTACCAGCATGTCGAAAACCTATTCTATGCCCGGCTGGCGGATGGGTTTTGCGGTCGGCAACCAGCAACTGATCGGGGCGCTGACGCGCGTGAAATCCTATCTGGATTATGGTGCTTTCACGCCGATACAGGTGGCGGCTACCGCGGCGCTCAACGGCCCTCAGGACATTATCGAAGAAAATCGCGCGCTCTACAAAAAGCGGCGCGACATCATGGTCGAAAGCTTTGGCCGCGCCGGATGGGACATTCCGCCTCCGGAAGCCAGCATGTTCGCCTGGGCCCCGATTCCGGAACAGTTCAGGCATCTGGGGGCGATGGAATTTTCGAAACGCCTGATCGCCGAAGCGGGAGTGGCGGTCGCGCCGGGACCCGGCTTTGGTGATGAGGGCGAGGGTTTTGTCCGGCTGGCGCTGGTCGAGAATGAACAGCGCATTCGCCAGGCCGCGCGGAACATCAAGAAGTTTCTCAGCAAGGGCTAGGCCGTTTCACGCGTGCAGCGTCATCTGCCCCGATGGAACGAATACCAGTGTTCAGACCATTTTCGGCTTCCACTGGCCCGTGGGATATGGACGGTCAGCGCGGCTGGATGACCCGCTCAGCCACAACGCGCCAATCTTGCGATCGAGCTCGGGGGGATCGAACGGATCCAGCCCGGAGCCGGGATAGAATGTGACTTCGCCGAATTTTGGCTCCCCGGCGATTTCATAGAAATCTATGCGTGCGAAATCAAAATCGGCGGCGATCTTTTCGGCGCCATCAAGGATTTTCGCCAGGCTGGCGGGAGCCGAAGGAAAGCTGTCGCCGTCCAGTCGCGATAGCTGTTGCCATTGCCGGTCAAATGATATCCACCGATGGTCGGAATAGCGGTTCAGATGGACCTGAACAAACGCCGCCTTACCGCCAAACACGTAGATTTTATAGTCGACAGGTACGGCGTGATCAGTACCGAGATAGGGTTCCACGATATAGCTTCGCGGAATGGCGCGGTAGGCCCATTCGTCCAGCCAAAGCCCGTAAGGTGCGCGCAGCCATTTGCCGGATGCTCGCTGCGCTTTCTTCCAGTCCGCCGGATTGCGGCAGATGAAATTCTGGTTGCAGCCATGGCTCGCCTTCAGAATGAAGGGGTAGGGCCAGAAAGGCTGGTCGGGCAAAACCCGGCCGCTCCAGTAGGTGGGGATGATCCATTCGCGGCTAAGTTTCTGTTCGACATGTCGCTTTGCCACGATCTTGTCAGCCATGACCGGCATCCTCGGATCGTGATCATAAAGTTTGCGCCACTGGACCAGCTCGGTGAAACGACGCGGCGCGCGCAAGTCCGGCCACCGGCGGTGGCACCAGAGATAGATGATATATATCCGCAAACGGGCGGAAGGGACGAGCCAGTGCGGCAGGGAGGGCAGATGCCGCAGGTTCATCATTGCATTACGCCTCCTGCGTGATCGCGTTCCTTCAGAAAACTGTCCGGTCCTTCATATTGGCATATTTTACTGTCCTACTGCCATGCTTTTATGCCAAGTTGCGGCATGATGTGGAACAACGCGATATATCCGTTTTTCAAGCTGTTAGCGCGGTTGATCGCCCCAGACCGAAGTTTATATTTTAACCCTGTAAAGTTTGTAAAGTTCGTCCAGAAAGCTAGACACACATGATCGACCTCTATTTTGCTCCAACGCCCAATGGCTGGAAAATCTCCGTCATGCTCGAGGAGTGCGGGCTCGACTATAATATCAAATGGGTGAATATCGGGGCAGGGGAGCAGTTCACTCCTGAATTTCTTGCAATCAGTCCGAACAACCGGATCCCGGCGATCGTCGACCACGACCCGGCGGATGGCGGCGAACCCGTCAGCGTCTTCGAGACCGGCGCGATTCTGATCTATTTGGCCGACAAGGCGGAGCAATTTCTGCCGCACGATCTGCGCGGCCAGATCGCGGCGACCGAATGGCTGATGTGGCAGATGGGCGGGCTGGGTCCGATGATGGGCCAGCACGGCCATTTCAAACTCTATGCTCCCGATCGGATTGCCTATGCTACCGAGCGCTATCGCAAGGAAGTCCTGCGGCTGTTCGGCGTGATGGATCGACGGCTGGCGGACAATGACTATCTGGCTGGTGAGGAGTACAGCATCGCCGACATGTCCTGCTTCCCCTGGGTGCAGACTTACAAAAGACAGGAGATTGATCTTGATGATTTCGCACATGTGAAGCGCTGGTACGAAACGCTTAAACAGCGCGAGGGCCTGCGGCGCGGCATGGCAATCGGGCGCGACAAGATTAACCGCAACCCGCAAGACGATGCGCAGACGCGCAAGACCCTGTTCGGATTGGAAGAGTAACGAAAACGCGCACTGTGCTCCGCACTCGATGCGGAGCTCTGGAGCCAATGTGCTGACCGCCAGGGTTTCCGCATCAAGCGCGGAACACGGCAATGAATTAGGAGAAGTGATATATGAAAACAGTCGATTTCTACTTCGATCTCTCGTCCCCCTGGACCTTTCTCGCTTTCCACAACATCCAGCCGATCATCAAAGAAAATGATGCTGCGATTATCTGGAAGCCGTTTCTGGTCGGCGGGGTGTTTAACGCCGTCAATCAGGACGTCTATGCAGCACGCGAAAATCCCGACAATCGCAAATTTGTCCACAGCTTCCGCGTGCTCAAGGATTGGGCAAAACTGGCAGGCCTGCCGATGAATTTCCCGAGCGAGCATCATCCGGTCAAGTCGGTGCACGCGATGCGACTGTGTTGCGCGCTTGAGGACGATCATGCTGCCCTTCACAAATTTGCGACCGCTGCGTTTCACGCCTATTATGGCGAGCAGCGCAATCTCGATGACCCAGAGGTGCTGATCGCAATCGCCGATGAAGTTGGTCTGGACGGTTCGGCGCTCGCGGCCAAGACGCAGGAGCAGGCGATCAAGGACCGGCTGCGCGCCAATACCGAAGAGGCGATCGCCCGCGGTGCTTTTGGCTCGCCTAGCATTTTCGTGCCTTTTGGTGAGGGCGAGAGAATGTATTTTGGTAATGATCAGTTGCCCCTTGTTAACTGGGCGATTAAACAAGAGAAATAGAAGAAACCGAATCTTTATTTCCGTTCGTGTCGAGCGCAGTCGAGACATAGTGGAAATATCAGGCTTCCCGATTTCGCCCGCAGCGAAGGGAAGAGCAAAGGATATAAAATGTCAGAACGCGTCACCATTTCCGTCCAGGATCATATCGCCGATGTCCGGTTCAACCGGCCGGACAAGATGAACGCGCTGGATGCAGAACAGATCGACGCGATCGTCGAGGCAGGCGAGAAACTGGCGGCGATGGAGGGCATAAGAGCGATTGTTCTGTCTGGTGAGGGCAGGGCCTTTTGCGCCGGGCTCGATATGGGGACTTTTGCCGCCTCTGCCGCCGCCGCAAGCGAAGCCAGCGAGGATGGTGACAAATCGCCGCTCGCCTCGACGCTGACCGATCGCAGCTTCGGCAATGCCAACAAATATCAGCATATCGTGCTGCTGTGGCGGAAACTGAAAGCACCGGTGATTGCGGCCATTCATGGCCCCTGTATCGGCGGCGGGTTACAATTTGCCAGCGCAGCCGATATTCGCGTGGTCGCGCCGGATGCCAAAATGTCGATCATGGAGATGCGCTGGGGCCTGATCCCTGACATGGGCAGTTACACCACCTGGCGCAACTTTGTCCGCGACGATATTCTGCGCGAACTGACCTATACCAACCGGATTTTTACCGGCGAGGAAGGCAAGGAGCTGGGCTTCGTCACCCACCTGTCGGACAATCCGCATGCCAAGGCGATGGAAATCGCCCGCGAAATCGCCAGCAAGCATCCGCAGGCGGTGCAGATCGCCAAGGACCTGATCAACAAGCTCCCGGACATGAACGAGGACGAGATCCTGATGATGGAATCGGTCGGCCAGGAAAAGGTCAGCCGCACACCCAATCAGGTCGAGGCGGTAATGGCTTTCATGGAGAAGCGGACCGCGAATTTTACGGATTGAACGGAATCTGACGCTGAATGCCGTTCGTCCTGAGCTTGTCGAAGGACAGCTCGCGTCTGTAGCAGCGCTGCGACAAGCTCAGTGCGAACGCTATTTCGCTATCCAGTCGTCCGCATCTTCTCCAGTTCGGCCAGCACCTCTGCCCGCAGCGGCTTGCCTTCGCCATCGGTGCGGCAGACGATAACCGAATCGCAGGTGGCGATACACTGGCCGTTCTGGAACATCGCCTGCGCGATCACATAGCTCGACGTGCCGATCGTGCTGACGCCCGAGCTGACCTCGACATCGTCGGGGTAATGGCCTTCGCGCAGATAGTTGATCGTCACTGCCGCAACCATGCTCCGCTCATTCTTCGGCCGGTCGGCCCACGGGCGCAGATTGCGGTTCAGCCGGACACGGGCATTCTCGAACATCGACGCAAACGCCACATTGTTGAGATGCCGGTTCGGATCAATATCCTGAAACCGTGTCTGCATGACGACCGATACCGGATAATTTGCAGCGATCAGCCGCCAGGGTTCAGGGCGCGCCATCTGTGCTCAGCTCATCTTCGCAACGAGATCTTTCTGCAGGGTCTTGCAGATATAGATATACATGCCGCCCGCGACCAGGAATATGCCGACGATATAGATCATCGCCCAGCGCAGGCCTTCCGCGCTGGCGCTCATGCAGACGCCGGCCTTGGTCGCCCCCAGCGTTGCGACCAGATCTTCCGGCCTGCCTTTGCAGATTTGGCCGCTCAATTCTGCCGCAAATTGGGAGCTGGCAAGATGGGCATTCATCAGCATGTCGCTGACAATGCCCATGATCAGCGGGCCGCAGCCATAGCCGATCAGGTTGACGACAAACAGGAACAGCGCAACGGCGGTTGCCCGCGCTTGCGGACTGGCGACACCTTGGCAAATCGTATATTGGGCACCAAGATAGCCATAATGCAGGACAGCCGCAAAGAGTAACGCCGTCAGGGCGAGCGGAACGCTGCCGGTGGTCAAACCCAGCCAGTAGAGCGGCACGCACATGATGAGCATGATGCCGGGGAGCCAGGCAACGACATTGGGATAGCGGCCACTCATTTTCTCGGTCAGATAGCCGGTAAAAAAAGCGCCGAAAGAGGCTGCCAGCCCGAGTGGGACAGCGATTTGCAGCGTTACTTCCGAGATCGACATTTCATGCGCACGCTGGAAAAACGCGACCTGAAAATTGCTGACTCCATAGCCGACGAATGCCACTAACGCGGCAGCGAACATGTTGATCCAGAAACTGCGCTTTGCCGACAATTCTCTGACCGTATCCCCTATGCTCATTTTTTTAGGCTTGGTTGCGGTCGGAGGGTCGGCATAGCCGCGCGGTGGCTCCTCGACGGTGAACAGAAAAATCACACCGAAAATTATCCCCGGCACGCCGAGCGCCAGAAACGCCTCGCGCCAAGAAAATATTTCGGTAATTGGCCCGCCAAAGGCGTTAGCCAGTACGCCGCCGAGCGTGATCCCCATCGTGTATATGGCAATCGCGCGGGCGCGGCTCCGCGGCGGGAAATAGTCGGAAATGATCGAATTGGCCGCTGGCGTGAGGCCGGCTTCTCCGATGCCGACACCGATCCGAAAGACGAGCAGCGCGACAAAGCTGCCAGCGATCCCGCACAAGGCGGTCATCAGCGACCATAAGATGACGCTGGCGGCAATGATCCTGACGCGGTTCATATGCTCTGCAAGTCGGGCAATCGGGATGCCCAGAACCGTGTACATGAGGGCAAAGCCAAAGCCCGACAACAAGCCGAATTGCCAGTCCTGGAGCTTGAACTCTTCGATTATCGGCTGAGCAACCACGCCGATTAATATGCGGTCGATGAAGTTCAAGGTGTACAGGAGCATCAACGAGATAATCACGTAGTTTCGATAGCCACCCGACCGAAAGGCTTGCCCGGTGTTCGTCACTGATGCCGCAGCTTGTGTTGCGTTCATGCTCTCTCCTTTTTTCAGGTTGATGGCCTGAACTTCGTTGCAAGTCCAGCGGACTTTGGAGCAATGGAAAATTGCAATCGATCCAAGGCGCGCTCGTCCCAATAAATGATTAATTTCACGAAAGAGTGGATTTCTGTTAAAGTAGCACTTCGTATCAATCGCTCAGACCATGGAAATCAGGGGGTAGATATGGTGCCGAGAGCGCAATTCTTGCGATATTCGCCAGCTTCATGCTGTAATTCTGCAGCTCGAAATTCTTATCTTCCAAGGCTGATCATCGAAGTGGATTGGCTAAGCCCGACATGACAAGGGCGGCGGTCAAAAAGTTGAACGACGGACAGCGCGCATGTTTGCGACTGGTTTTAGCACATCTCAATTCCAAAGAAATTGCGCGGGAACTCGACGTATCTCCCCACACAGTGGATCAGCGGCTGCGAACCGCGATGCGCATTCTCAACGCGAACTCGCGGTTCGAGGCGGCGCGCATATTCGCCAGCTTCGATCAGCACAACACATATCAGCCATTGATATATCAAATGGCGGCTGTTGAGCCGGCCAGCAAAATCGCGGAACAGCAGGTCGCATCCGGAAGGCCAAGCAGCGAAAAGCTCGGGGTGATGGATGATGGTGGTAATGAGGAGAGCGGCGGCGCCAGCACGATTAGGGAGGAGTCCCGAGTCAGGCGCCGACCGCTTCCCGTTCCCCGCTATCATGGTGAGAAAAACAGGCTCGCTGCGGTCGAACGATTGGGTTGGATATTCGCCATTGCGATCGGGGCTGCCTTGTCTTTCGGTGGACTGGTTGCGGGGCTGGAAGCGCTGTCTCGGCTCAAAGGCTGAGCGCCGTGTTTCCGGATCAGCATGTCTCTGGTTCGATAGAGAGGACGGAGGCGACGGGGGTTTTCAAACGCTTGAGAAAGGAAACAGGATGCTAAAGGACAGACGCGGGGCCGCCGAAAATGTGGCAGAAAAACTATTTGCAACCGAGCAAGCGATAGATGACGCTATCACCAAAATGGCGGATCTAATCGGCTATCTGCCGATCGCCAGAGCCAATGCGCGCTTGTCAGCCGTTGTGGGGCAGGACGCGATTTCGCAGGCAGCGGAATCACTCAATGCAATGGTCGAGGCCAGACGAAGCCTCGTTGCAACGCATAACCGACTGGCAGAAACGCGCGATCAAATTGGTTTGCAGGCCCTTGCTATGGGAAGCGGTGATATGAAGCCACCGCTGCAGGCCGAAGAGCGGAAAAAGAATATCATTGAGATGGCTGATCATGCGGCTTGATAGGATTCAATTTTGAAGGTCTCATGATCTATCGATTGGATGAAGCTAATTGAAGAGGCCGTGATGTTTGATACAGTTGGGGCGCAGGTCTACTATATATATCTTATTAGCTGTTGCGGATATGCGATCATTCGCGGTGCCCGGTCTGAATACATCGGGGCCACGATTATGGCTATTGGATCATTGGCATCACTTGCTGTCGGCAAGGTATTAGGTACGCCATGGACAGGCGTTGAGGCCGAAATATTCGCGATAGACCTTGTGGCACTCATGGCGCTCTTTACCCTCGCTTTAAAATCTGATCGTTTCTGGCCAATGTGGGCCACAGCGTTTCACTTGCTTGCCGTCACTGTCCACACCGCAACGATGGTGGACCCAACGATCACGCCATGGGCATTCGCAACCGGAGCCCTTTTCTGGGCTTATCCGATGTTGTTGGCGCTAGCGATCGGTTCCGGTGAAAACGTAGTTTTGGCACCTGATCGAAGAGTCAGGGCCGGATAGTATCGGCTTTACGAGCCGCTGAGTTTCATCATCTTGGTTCAAATCATCGCAGAAACCGCTTTCTGCGGAACCGCGGAGTATTGCCATGCCGAGCGAAGTAATTATGTCTTTCATGGACTTTCTGCAAAAGGAATTGCTGCTATTTGCCAGCCTCTGTTTCCTGGTCGGCTCCGCCGATGACTTGCTGTTTGACGGTCTGTGGATTTTCCACAGTTTAAAACGCAGGTTGCTGGTTTATACCCGCTACCAGCGGGCCACCGTCGAAAGCCTGAGACCGTCTCCCGCCGAATGCCGGATGGCGATCTTCGTACCCGCGTGGCAAGAGGCGCCGGTGATCGGCGCGATGTTGCGTCGCTGTTTGCAGCAATGGGCAGCAACCGACTATCGAATTTATGTCGGTTGCTACCCCAATGATGACGAAACCGTGGCGGCCGTCGCGGCGGCATCGGCGGGTAGCGACAGAGTGCGGCTCGTCATCTGTCAACGACCCGGGCCCACGACGAAGGCCGATTGCCTGAATCATCTCTGGGATGCCTTGTGTCGCGATGAAATGGAAGAGCACAGCAATTATGCCGCGATCATTCTGCACGACGCAGAAGATATCGTTCATCCCGATGCATTGAGATTGTTCCAGCATCTGATTGGTCGGGCCGCTTTGGTTCAATTGCCGGTGATTCCGCGACGAGCGAAAGGATCACGCTGGATCGCCGGGCATTATTGTGACGAATTCGCAGAGCTACACGGCAAGCAAATGGTGATGCGGGAGGCGCTCGGCGCCTCGATACCGTCCGCTGGCGTAGGCTGCGCTTTCGCGCGGAACGCTTTGCGAAGACTGGCGGTTCGGACACAGGGGAAACCCTTTGACGCCAACAGTCTCACTGAAGACTATGAATTGGGTCTCAATCTGACGAGCGGGAGATCTCGCGGCATTTTTGCCCGGCTGAAGGACCGGCACGGGCAAATGGTCGCGACGCAGGAATTCTTTCCGGACAAACTAGAAGATGCGATTCGTCAGAAAAGCCGTTGGATGGCTGGCATATCCTTGTCCGGATGGGACCGGCTCGGCTGGCAAAATAGCTGGCGAGAGAATTGGATGCGGCTGCGTGATCGTAAGGCCAGTTTTGCCGCGCTTGTCCTGACGATCGCCTATCTTGCTTTCATTTTGACCGGCGTGATTGCGATCGCAGACATTGGAGGCTTTTATCATCCTCAGCCGATTTCTGAATTTCTGACCATGTTGCTGTATCTCAACGCCGGCTTTCTGACCTGGCGGCTGTTGATGAAATTCTATTTTGTTTTTGCTCTTTACGGTCTGCGCGAGGCCTTCTTGTCATTGCCGCGAACAATTGTAGCCAATCTGATCAATATAATGGCGGTTTGGCGCGCTCTCGGCCAATATGTGGATCAGCTGGCCGGTCATCCCGCGCATTGGGACAAAACAAGCCATTTCTATCCAGACGCGCACAATATAAAACAGCTCAGGCCGCAATATCTTCGCGACGGAAAAGGCTGAGCCCTTGCTGGGGACCTCCGCAGGTGCGCCCTTGCGGGCAATCGCAATCCTGGCGGCGATATGGATAGTGGGCCGGATAATCTCATGGAACAGTGCAGCTGATGATCAGCCGAATCCCCTCAATTCGATTGCTAACGTAACTGCGCGCGATGATCTGAATAACAAGCGACAAACACTGGAAAGGCAGCTTTTCCGGGCAGCAGAGCAACATCCGCACATGGTCGGTGCAAAAGACAGCTATCAATCCATGCCGGTTGCTCGGCGTCGCTTCCTTATGTCCGCCTTATCGGCGTCCGAACAACCCGGCTTGGAGTGGCAGATTAGCGGAAACGAACCGGATTTTTCCCTTCAGACCAAGGCCGTGAAATCAGGCCTGCCGGTAAAACAGCCTATCCGAACCATCATGTCTTTGCCCAATTCCGGTAACCCAGACCCTAGCAACAGGATAGACGCCTATTTCTGGCTATATGCTCGAGCCAATTCGATGGACGGGCGCTCCATATCAAACGGGCAATATGGCGGCAGTCAAGCGGGTGCAATATTGTCCTATCGGTTACTGGACCGGCTCCATCCTGACCTATCGGTCTACACGCGCTTCTCCTCCGCGCTGGCGCCATGGAGCCAGCAGGAAATCGCGGTGGGAACGCGGATTCTTCCCGTTCCGGCCATGCCGCTTGCCGTGCATGCCGAGCAACGGTTTGATCTCGGCACCGGCAATGATACCGGCACTGCCTTCTATCTGACTGGTGGTAGCGGACCGGGTCAGGTCATCGAACGATTCTCGCTCGAAACCTATGCGCAAGCCGGCTATGTTCTGGGACAAAATCAGACCTATTTTTTTGACGGATCGGCGGTTCTCCAGCGCCCGATAGCGGACATCGGCAAAACCAGATTGTTCATTGGCTCCGGGGTCTGGGCTGGCGGTCAAAGGGAGATTAGCCGCATTGATATTGGACCACGAGCCACCATTGCCGTTCCGATTGGCAAGATGTCAGCGCGTGTCGCGGTTGACTGGCGGCTTCGAATTGCGGGTAATGCCCGACCCGCCAGCGGCCCGGCCATAACCGTTTCCACAGGCTTCTGAGAGGCCGCAATATTGGGTGTTTGGAACCGGTGCGTTCTTTTCTGGCTCTGCATAAGGCAACGCTCTTTATCCCGCAACAAAAAGAGATTAGTCGGGTGGTCATATGGACATATACCTGCCAATCGCCAATCTCTCGGTTAACGCTTTCGTCATCATTCTGCTCGGTGGACTGGTGGGCATCTTGTCGGGCATGTTTGGCGTTGGTGGCGGGTTTCTGACCACGCCATTGCTGATTTTTTACGGCATCCCGCCAACCGTCGCGGCCGCTTCTGCCTCCACTCAGGTCACCGGATCCAGCATTTCGGGCGTTGCCGCCCATATGCGTCGCAAGGGAGTTGATTTCCGCATGGGCGGTATCTTGGTCATCGGCGGCATCTTCGGCGCCATGATCGGAACCGGGCTTTTCCAGATCCTGCAAAGCTGGGGGCAGATTGATACCGTAATCAACGTTCTTTATGTTTTGATGCTTTCGAGCATTGGTGGCTTGATGTTCAAGGAATCACTACAGAGCGTCCGCGCCGTGCGTTCCGGGAAGCCTCTGCCGGCGCGGAAAAGGCGGCATCACCCCTTGGTCGCCAACCTGCCATTCCGATATCGATTTTATCGTTCTGGTCTATATATTTCGCCGATCGCACCGTTCATACTCGGCCTGCTTACTGGCATTCTGACCATGTTGCTCGGGGTCGGTGGCGGCTTTATCATGGTGCCGGCGATGCTCTATCTGCTCGGGATGGGCGCGCAGGTGGTTGTTGGTACTTCTCTGTTCCAAATTCTCTTTGTCACTATTGCGTCGACGATGATGCACAGCATGACCACGCGCGCGGTCGATATTGTTCTGGCCTCGCTGCTGCTGGTGGGAAGCGTAACCGGGGCCCAGCTCGGTGCGAAATTCGCCCAGCGGATGCGGCCGGAGTATCTGCGGCTGGCTTTGGCAAGCATGGTGCTGATTGTGGCGATCCGAATGGCGCTCGGATTGGGCTTTCAGCCGGACGAAATTTACACGGTGCAGCCACTGTGACGCGGTATCGAATCTTTTTTTGCAGACTGTTCGCGATGTTCGCCATCGCCACCCTGACCATCGGTGCGACGCCGGTTCTGGTTCCGGAGGTCTCGCAGGACCGGATCAGCATCCGCGGCGATTTTAACGGTGCACAATTGCTGCTTTTTGGCGCAATTACCTATCCACCGGGAACTCAAAATACCGATCAGGCCGATATCGTCGTCGTGCTCAAAGGGCCCGTGGAATCGATTGTCGTACGCGAAAAACAGAAGATTGCCGGCATTTGGATCAATGCGGCAAGCAGTGAATTCCGGTCTGCTCCGGGCTTCTACGCGGTGGCTTCCTCCAAACCGATCGATGATATCGTCGATGGCAAGACAGCTGATATCTACGAATTGGGACTGCATCATTTGCAACTTTCGCCTACCGGCGCGATTGACAGTCGGGAACTGGCTCGCTTTGTCGACGGATTGGTCGATGTCAATTCCCGCAGCAATCTTTTCAAAAATTTGCCCAACAGCGTAAAGATCACCAACAGTGTATTGTATCAGGCGCGCATCAATCTTCCCGCCAGTGTTCCAGTCGGTGATTATACCGCAGAAACCTTCCTGATTATTGATGGTCGGGTAGAAGCTGCTGAAGTCAAGGATATTACGATCGAGAAGATCGGAATGGGCCGTTTCATTACTAATCTTTCGCAGAAGAATGGCTTTCTCTATGGCCTGATCGCTGTATTCATTTCGGTTTTCCTCGGCTGGTCCGCTGGTTATCTCTTCCGGAAAATGTGACCGCTGTGTCCCGCCGGGCGACTTGTCTCGTCCTGGTGCTGGTGCAGTAAATCTTCCTTAACCATGCCCCGTTAATCCTGCACTTTGGAACGTGAAACAGGAAAACGGTAATGTCCGATATGAGTTCTCATAACTTCTCTGACGCGAGACCGCTGACGGCTCCTCAAGCAGAGAAGCAACTCGATACGGGCGGTGTGCCGACGCCAACGCGCCGGGAAGGCCATAAAATTGGCGAAATCATCGAAATCGCCGGATCGAGTTCCAAAGTCGTCATGGACGTGAAGGTGCTTGCTGGATTGCTCGACCATCCGGACGTGACCGTTCAAATGGCTGGTCAGGTCGGCAGCCAGGTGAAAATTCGGGTTGGCCAGACCTGGTTGCTGGCGAACATCCGGACGCAGAGACTTTATGAAGGGCAGTCCGGATTGGTGGTTGCCGAAATCGATTTCCTTGGCGAAGGCGATGAAGAAAAACTGACCGGCAAAATTTACCAGTTTCGTCGTGGTGTCACGCGCTATCCGACACCCGGATCGGATGTCTACGCAGTGACAACCGCGGACCTGAAGCAGGTTTACGCGTCAGACGGCCGAGCCAATGTCGAGGTCGGTATGGTCTATCCCACAAAGGATATTCGCGGCGCACTCTATGTTGACGCTATGCTGGGCAAGCATTTCGCTCTGCTCGGTTCGACCGGTACCGGCAAGTCGACCGCGGCGGCGCTGATTCTTCACAAAATCTGCGATCTTGCGCCTGAAGGTCACATCTTGATGATCGACCCACACGGCGAATATGCATCGGCTTTCAAGGATAATGGCAAGCTTTTTGACATCAACAATCTGAACCTGCCCTATTGGCTGATGAACTTTCGTGAACATTGCGAAGTGTTTGTCCAGTCGAAAGGCGATGCCAAGCAGATGGATTGTGATATTCTCGCAAAATGTCTGCTTGCCGCAAAAGTCAAAAGTCAGGGTTCGTCGGGAACGGGTAAACTGACCGTAGATTCGCCAGTGCCCTATTTATTGTCCGATCTGACTTCGATCCTGCAGAATGAAATGGGCAAGCTCGACAAGGCGACCAACAGCGCGCCCTATCAGCGTCTGAAAAGCAAGATTGAGGAGATAAAAGCTGATCCGCGGTACAGCTTCATGTTCTCCGGCATGCTGGTAGGGGACACGATGGCGGCCTTTCTTACCAAGATTTTCAGGCTGCCGTCAGAAGGCAAACCGATTTCGATTATCGATGTGTCCGCCATGCCATCCGAAATTACCCCTACCGTGGTATCGGTACTGAGCCGTCTGGTGTTTGACTATGCGATCTGGGCCCGCGAAGAAAAACAGCGCCCGATGCTCCTGGTCTGTGAGGAAGCGCATCGCTATATCCCCAATGACGATTTCGCCGAGGAAAGCAGCGTCCGCGACATTCTCAGCCGTATTGCCAAGGAAGGCCGGAAATACGGGGTTTCATTGGGCCTGATTACACAGCGTCCATCCGACCTCGCAGAGGGGGTGCTTTCACAATGCGGTACTATCCTGGCGATGCGGCTCAACAATGACCGTGACCAATCCTTCGTGAAAGCAGCCATGCCGGAAGGTGCGCGGGGCTTCCTCGACTCGATCCCGGCGTTGCGGAATCGCGAAGTGATCTGTTGCGGCGAAGGCGTTGCTATCCCGATCCGCGTCTCGTTGGATACACTGGTCGAGGAACGCCGACCGGCTTCCGAAGATCCGATTTTCACCGACCTGTGGCGCGAACATGGTGAAGAAGAAGAGAGTGTCCAGCGGGTCATCAAGCGCTGGAGAGCGCAAGGGCGATAAAGGCGCGCCCGTTTGTCCACGGGTTTCGGCGGTTGATCGATCCCGGCTTATAAATTATCCGGTTTCGATTACGTCCGTAGTCAGAGGGCCGCGCAGAGGGCGGGGCCAACTGATATGGAGCATTTCATGATTGATCGTCATATCGTCCCGTTGCTCGCGGGATTGGGTCTGGTGGCAGGCTCTTTTTTACCAGCCATGGCTATTCGTGCGCACGACGCCAAGCATTCGGATAAAGATGTGGAGTGGAGCGAAGCGCTTGCCCGGAGTGTCAAAGCGCAAGTCAAAGCTGGTCTGGCCCAAGGCGCCATAGGAATGGAAAAGGGCGCGGCAGAGATGCGGCGCGGGGCGGATAAAATGGAGGCCTATGCATATCGGCTAGAGCGGGATGCTGAATTTCGGGAGAGGGAAGCGTTACGGCAAACTGCTCGGCAGGGCGAGAAAGTCACTGCCGACCAATTGCTGGAAAGCGTTCCCAAAATGCGGCGTGGCGCAGAAAAGATGCGCGAAGGAGCCGAGAAAATGCGCGACGGTGCGGAAAAAATGCGGCGCGGTGACGACAGCTAGGAGATATCAAGAGGCGGCGTCCCCGCCAGAGCGAGGGCCATTTTCCTGATGGAGCCGGATCCTGTCATGGTCGATATGGACGGGGCCGATACGTGCGGGCCCTTATCCTAGCCGATCAATAGCCGCTTGCAGCCGCCCGGCTTCCGCTTCCTTGTCGGCCAGATCCGCCCGTGCCTTTGCAACCGCTTCCGGCTTCGCTTTCTCGACGAAATTGGGGTTGCCCAGACGACCGGACAGCGATTTCGCTTCCTTCTGCGCCGCTTCGAGGGCCTTGTTCAGCCTGGCTTTTTCCGCTTCGACATCAATTACGCCATCCAAAGGTACATAATACGAAGTATTATCGATAATGAGCTGAAAATTAGCGCTGTAATCAGGATCATACTTTGTTCGATCGACATTCTCGCCAGTTGCTAGATTAAATGCTGTTCCAGTCATTGAAAATTGAACCACGTCCATCCTTGCGACTTTATTCAGCATCGGGCCGAAAGTTCTAAATCGTTCAACCAAGTCAGTTCTTTGACCTATGACCACTTTGTCGCCATCGAATTTTTGGTCGTTCATAACGAACAGGTCAGTTCTGGCACCGGGAGACACATTCAACTCGCTTCGGCTTGAGCGCAATTCCTGTATAAATTTGATCAACCAGTCGACTTCAGCTTTGGCCGCTGCGTCGATTGCTGCGTTCGGCACCGGCCATTTTGCGACGATCAAATCGTAATCGCGTCCGCCGGTCTCGGCAGCCATCGCATGCCACAGTTCTTCCGTGATAAATGGCATGAACGGGTGGAGCATTACGATGATCTGGTCGAGTACCCAGCCTGCAACCGTCCGGGTTTCATCTGCCGCGCTGCTATCCTCGCCCTGCAAAACCGGCTTGATCAACTCCAGATACCAGTCGCAGAACCGGTCCCAGGTGAAATGATAGATGCTGTTCGCTGCCGCATCGAAGCGCAGATCGGCCAGCGCCTTATCAAGCGCCCGCTGCGTTTCCACCACCTCGCTGATGATCCAGCGGTTGACGGGCAGGGCGGCTTCCGGAGCCGCGAGCGTCTTGCTCGCTCCGATGCCATTGGCCTCACAGAAGCGTGAGGCATTCCAAAGCTTGGTGGCGAAATTGCGATAGCCTTCGACGCGCTTGTCATCCATCTTGATGTCGCGGCCCTGGCTTTCCATCGCTGCCATGAAGAAACGCAGCGCATCCGCGCCATATTGATCGATCAGCCCCAGCGGATCGACAACATTGCCCTTGGACTTGGACATTTTCGAGCCATCTTCGGCACGCACCAGCCCGTGCAAATAGAGCCGCTTCCACGGCACTTCCTTCATGAACTGGATCCCCTGCATCGCCATCCGGGCGTCCCAGAAGAACAGGATATCAAAGCCGGAGATCAGCAGGTCGTTGGGATAGTGACGTTCAAGATCCTTGGTCTTTTCGGGCCATCCAAGCGTTCCGAACGGCCAGAGCGCCGAAGAGAACCAGGTGTCGAGGACGTCATCATCCCTCACCAGCGTGATTTTCAGAAATTCGTCGGTAACCGGGGTCTCATTTTCAAATGACTTTTCCAAATATTGCGCCGCGTCGGAATAGATCGCGATTTCACCGATTTCTTCAGGATAAAATTCTCTTGCCTGGCGAAGCAAATCATCCTCATCAAGCGCGGCAAATGCGATAGGGCGTGGATTGTTCGGATCGACATCTACGTCATCCACCGCAGGCCCGTACCATACGGGTATCCGGTGCCCCCACCAAAGTTGCCTCGACACGCACCATGGCTGGATATTCTCCATCCAGTTGAAATATGTCTTTTCCCAGCTTTTTGGGACGATCTCGATTGCGCCCGATTTGACCGCCTCGATCGCTGGCTGGGCGAGCGTCTCCGCATCGACATACCATTGATCGGTCAACCATGGCTCGATCACCACGCCGCCGCGATCGCCGAATGGCGTCGCGATGGTGCGGGGCTCGGCATCATGCTCGATCACTTCGCCATCTTTGTTCTTGGAGACATGCGGGATCAGGAGGCCTTGTTCCTTTAGCTGCTGCACGACAAGCTCGCGGGCACCGTCGACGCCATCCTTCTTGAAGCGGTGCAGCCCGATATATTCATCCGGCACCAAAGCGTCGGCGGTCTGGCAAACATTGGCCTCGCCATCCAGCATATTGAGCATGTCACCAGCCGCAAATCCCGCGCGCTTGCCAACCTCGAAATCGTTGAAGTCATGGCCCGGCGTGATCTTCACCGCTCCGGAACCCAGCTCAGGATCGGCGTGCTCGTCGGCAATGATCGGCACGCGACGTCCGGTAATCGGCAGAACAACTGCCTTGCCAATTACGCTCTTGTAGCGGTCATCGCTCGGATGCACGGCCACCGCCATGTCGGCCAGCATCGTTTCCGGCCGGGTCGTCGCGACCTCAATATAGTCGCGCCCGTCATCCAGCGTTACGCCATCGGCCAGCGGATATTTGAAATGCCAGAAGCTGCCCTTGGTATCGACCGTCTCCACCTCCAGATCGGAAATAGCGGTTTTCAGCGCCGGGTCCCAGTTGACCAGCCTTTTGTCCCGATAGATCAAACCGTCATTGTAGAGATCGACAAATACCTTGAGCACGGCCTCGTTCATGCCGTCGTCCATGGTGAAGCGCTCGTTCGACCAGTCCATCGAACAGCCGAGGCGGCGCAGCTGCCCGGTAATCGTGCCGCCGCTTTCCTCTTTCCATTCCCATACTTTTGCGACAAATTCCTCGCGGGTGAAGTCCGTACGCTTTTGCTGGCGCTCGTTCATCTGCCGCTCAACAACCATTTGCGTCGCGATCCCGGCATGGTCCATGCCGACGACCCACAACGCATCCTTGCCCTTCAGCCGCTCATGCCGGATGACGATATCCTGCAGCGTATTGTCCAGCGCATGGCCGATATGCAGTGAACCTGTCACGTTCGGCGGCGGGTTCACGATAGTGAACGGTTCGCGGTCATCGCGTTCGGGACGGAACAGGCCCTTGCTTTCCCAATGCTCATACCAGCGCGCTTCGATAGCCGCTGGGTCAAAATTTTTGTCTAAGGTCATGGCAGGGTCTTTGGCACTGGATGTGGAGAGAGACAACACCCTAATCGGGTATAGTGCGTCATCCTGAACTTGTTTCAGGATCCCGTGAGATTGTAAATTGCCGGTGGAGATCCTGAAACAAGTTCAGGATGACGAAGATAATATCCCGTCAATTTCGGCATTGGCCTTGGCGCGCAGCTGCCGCTTGCAAGCCTTGAACGCCGGTTGCGCATTCAGCGCCTTCACCCGCAGGACAGCTTCGTCGATCAACTGGTCGGGCATGCATAGTTCGTCGGCCAGCCCTGCAGTCAGGGCCTCTGCCGGGTTGAGCAGGTGCGAGGAAAGCGTGAGCCGCCGCCGCCAGACCGGATCGAGCCAGTGATCCAGGATCGCCTGCGGCACCGCCGGGAAGGGCAGGCCCGCCTTCGCCTCGGGCAGGCCGATCATGTAGTCGCCCTGTGCGGCCAGCACCCAGTCGCAGGTCAGCATCATGATCCCGCCCGCGCCGATCGCATTGCCATTGACCGCTGCAACGACCGCGCAGGGCAGGCGGTGAAGCGCCGCGGCAAATTCATTGATCCCCGCTACCGCTCGCTTCTGGCCCGCCTTGTCGAGCGATGCGGCAATCTTGGTATCCATGCCGCATGTGAAATGCGCGCCGGCACCGGTCAGGACGACGCCCGCTTCCGGCGGATTGGCGGCCAGTGCCTGCAGCGCCGCTGCGCCTTCCTCCAGCAGATCCGGGTTGAGCGTGTTGCGCTCGCCATTGGTCAGCGTGATGATGATCGTGCCGTTGCGTTCTTCGGTCGGGAAAAAGGTCATTTTTCTTCGGGTGTTCGGCTGGCTGCCCAAGGCAGCAGGAATTCGCGATGTTCGGCCCAGCTTTGGCCGATCATCTTGCCATCCACCAGACAGGCGCTGTGCTGGTAATCGCCTTGCCCATCGCTGGTGACGAACGCTACACACTGCCGTCCGCGGGCCTTGCCAAAGCGGCCCGCGCTAATCTCGCTATTGTAAAATGCGCCGGTAACGCTGCCATCCGCTGCGATCGTTAGTTCCATCGGCTGGGTATAGACGGGACTGTCGTCGGCAGGCCGCAAGTCCACGGTCCAGCTTCCGGACAGGCTTGCGCTGGCGGGGGTCGCAGGGGCTTCGTCTGCTGCTTGCGCCGCGGCGGCCAGCAGCAGGAGCGCAAATATCATTCACTCTCTCCCTTGCCTGATTCGATACGCGTCCATTTGCCCATCCAGTCGAACACCGTCCGATACCATTGCACGCTGTTCTTGCCTTTCAGCACCCAGTGGTTTTCGTCCGGGAAGATCAGCAATTTCGATGGAATATCCATTTCCTGAGCCACCGTGAACGGCATGATGCTCTGGGTATAGGGGATCCGGAAATCCTTCTCGCCATGGATGAAAAGCGTAGGCGTTTTCCAGTTGGTGATCTGATTCACCGGGTTCCATTTTTCCGGATGGGGCCGCGTCCACCATGGCCCGCCCTGGTCCCATTGATCGAACCAGAGCTCCTCGGTGCTGAGCGCCATGGCGCGCAAGTCGAAGACACCGGCATGGTTGACCAGGCAGTCAAACCGGTCTGGCCAGTTGCCGGCGATCCAGTTCATCATATAGCCGCCATAAGAGCCGCCCAGCGCACAGGACTGCTCGCCATCGATTTGGCTATCTGCTGCCAATGCTGCGTCATAACCAAACTTCAGATCCTGCAACGGCTTGCCGCCCCAGTCCAGATTGATGCTGTCGGTGAATTCCTGCCCGTATCCGGTCGAGCCGTGAAAATCGACAGTGACCACCGCATAGCCCTGGGCTGCCATGACTTTGGGATTCCAGCGAGTCGACCAGCTGTTGCCAAAACTGCCCTGCGGGCCGCCGTGGACCAGAAACGCCATCGGCAGTTTGCCGGTCGCTCCTGTCGGCTTGATAATCTGCCCCCACACTTGATCGTCGTCCGCTCCGGTAAATTCAAAGCGCTGAACATCGACGGTATCAATCTCGTTCAGTTCGGGTCCGTTGATGTTGGTGAGTTGCGTCACCGTGCCGTCTGGTGCGCGGCGATAAAGATCGGTTGGGGCCTGCAGGCTGTTCAACGTGTAAATCAACGAGCCATCCCGCAGAGGGATGGTCGCACCGACGTTGCCGCCTTGAGTCAGGCGAGTGACCTTGCCGGTTGCCACTTCGATCTCGAAAGCGGGATGATCCAGCACCTCCTGCGCGGTGACAATCAGCTTTTGATTATCGGGCGTCCAGACGATCGAACCCACCGATCGGTCCCAGTCCTTGGTTAATGCGATGGCGGTGTCCTCGTCGCTGCCCTGTTTGCGCAACTTGACCACCAGTCGGTCGGATTCATAGCCGGGGCGTTCCATCGCGGCCCAGGCCAGCCATTCACCATCCGAAGAAAAGGCCGGCAGGGTATCGGTCGCCTTGTTGGTGGCAGTAAAATTGACCGTTTCCTGACCGTCCGCTTTTGCACCATAAATATCCAGATTGGTGGACTTGGGTTCGTTCCGGTCAGCGATGCGGAGGGTGAAGAAAACACCGTCTTCGCCCGGCACCCAGGCAATTTCTTCACCGCCGCCAAACGGCTTGGACGGGCTGTCACCCACCAGATCGCCATCGAGCGCGGCACCGTCGCCCGTGATTTTTCCGTCATTGAGATCAAAAGCGAATATACGGCTGTAATTGCCCGGGGTTTCCCAACTCGACCAGTGCCGGATGAACAGTTCGTCATATTCACGACCGGTGCCGGGGCCCGGTTCTGCGCGGTTTCCGTCTTTGTCGCAGCCAAATGTCGGGCAGTCTCTGGCAATATCGCCCCACAGCGCAATCTTTTCGCCGGTTGGCGACAGTTTGAAGCCGGCAATATCCGCCTTCAGATCACTGGCCTGAACAGGCGTGCCGCTTTCGCCATTTGGCGCAATATCGACATGCCAAAGCTGTTCCGAACCGCTCGCGTCGCTGAGATAGTAAAGGCTGCCGTCTTCGGAAAACGCGGGGCTATGTTCGCTTTTTCCCGGCATGTCTGCGACCTGCACCGGGGTAGCTGCAGGATCGTCGAGCGCTAACAGATAGAGTGCGTTCGATCTTTCATAACTGTCCGCTTCGGTTTCGGTGACATCAAAAGCCGCCCATTTCTCGTCAGGAGACACCGTCACCGACCCCATTCGTTTCAGTGTCGCAAGATCCTCCGCCGTCATCGGTCTTGCCGCGGATACTGTTGGGAAAATGGCGGCTGTAACGAACAGCGCGGCGGTGAGTCTTTTGAAAATTTTTGTCATGGACAACAGCTTAGCACGCATGTCCGACAAGGCAATTCAGTTTAGGTTTGAACGCCTATTTCTCGTGCAATCGCTGGATTTCCCGCGCTACGAGTTTCTCGACAAGATCTGGCAGATTGTCATCCAGCCACTGCTTGATCATCGGACGCATCAACTCCCGAGCCAGATCCTCGAGCGACGTGCCATTAACTGGTATGGCCGTCGGTCCACGCTCCATCGCTTCTTTTTCCACTAATGCCGAAAGCGACTGGCGCATGCTGTCCAGCTTGTCGTCGTCGATCAATCGCTCGTCTTCGTCGCGATCGCCAAGGCGACTGCGGGCAGAGGCGTTGCGCTGCTCTCGCAATTCGTCGGTTAGTTCGAGGATTTCGTCATTCTGATCGTCGGGTGTTACATCGGGAACAGCCTGCAATGCCGGTTTTAGCGCAGGTTTGCGGCGTTGCAGCGGACGGTCCTCATCAATCGCCTTGTCCTCGGCAATGATGCGTTTGATCGACGAGAGAATTTCTTCCATCGACGATTCCCTGTTTTGCTCAGCCATATCCGAACCCCTTAAACGCTGTACCCCGTTGCCGGTCCGATCAATCCCGTTCGCCTTATCGGCGCGACGGTGTCACCGGCAATGGCTCTATGTCCGCTTTTTGCGCCTGAGTGTCAACGGTCCTGGTCGCTTGCGGCTCCGGATTGGGATCGCTCTGATAGTCATAGAACATATCGTCGACCCGCTCGTAATTGACGTCGGGGTCATAAAGCGGTCCGCCTTCCAGACCCAGATCCCGGGCTTCCGCTCGGCCCATCGCCGCGAGCAGGGAAAATCCCGCGACGTAGCTGTTGCGGCGCGCCGTCACCAGCTGGACCTGAGCGTTTAGCAATTCTTGCTCGGCGTTCAAAATGTCCAATATTGTGCGGTTGCCAACGGAATTCTCCGCACGTACGCCCTCTAGCGACAGGCTTGCGGCGGCGACAGCTCGCTCCGAAGACTGGATCACCCGTTCCGATGCGCGCCAGCTCGAATAGGCCGCGCGAGTCTGGGAAATGACATCCCGCTCGACTGCAATCAGTTGCTCGTAAGCCTGCCCGGATCGCGCTTGTGCCTGCCGGATGCGAGCGGCCGGACCGCCACCCTGATAGATCGGCATGGTTGCTCGAATGCCGACTTGAGCGGTGGATTGTTCCTGAATGAACGTCGTACCGGCGACACTGCCGCCTAGTGTCCCATGATAATTCAGATAACGCCCTTCGGCATAGGTCGAAACCCGCGGTTTATTGGCCGCGCGCGCTGTCTTGATATCAAACTCGGCAGCATCGCTGCGCTCCTTGGCGGCCAGCAAGTCCGGGTTATAGTTCAGCGCCAGATCAACCGCCCGGTCAGGTGTTTCCGGCAGATTCGGCAATGGCGGCGGCGGCTCTAAATCGCCTGGCTCGTTGCCCACCAGCGCAATATAATTTTCCTTGCTGCGAATCAGGCTGGCACGTGCGGTTTCCAGGTCACTTTTGGCGATTTCAAGCCGAGCTTCCGATTGGGCGACATCGGTGCGAGTCAAATCACCGATTTCAAACCGGTCGCTGGTTGCTTCGAGATTGACGGACAGAACACCCACATTGGCGCGGTTCAGTCTGACGACCGCCGAATCGCGGATGACATCCATATAGGTGGCAACGACATTGCTGAAGACGCTGGCTTCGGTCGCGCGCAGATCGAACTGGCCGGCTTCCACTCTCGTCCTGGCGGCGCGGATTGCATTTTTGACGGCCCCGCCGGAATAGATCGGAACATTGATCGATCCGCCTGCGGTCGACTGGCGCAGCGGTGCGGTGAAGCTGTTGGCACTGCGCAGGAAGTTTTCTTGATAGCCAAAGTCGCTCGTAGCGCTGGGACGGCCGTCGGCTTTTGCGATAGGCACATTTTCGTCGATTGCCCGCTGAGCGGAACGGGCGCCAGACAGAGTCGGATTGGTTTGATAAGCGGCTTCCAGCGCATCGCGCAGTGTTTCGGCTTGCACCGGAGCGGACAGCAACGCAACAATCGCTGTTCCAAGGGAAAGGCTGCGTCTAGTCATTTCATTACTCTCCAGGGCGCCTTAAAATTTGAAGCTTTTTGCCATTTCGAAGCCGGGCAGGGGGCATCCACCGCCGTCGGCAAAATATTGATAGCCGACATGACCGCCGGCCGTCCTGCCCAGCGCGAGGCGGGCAACCCCGTCATGCATTATCGACGCGACGATTCTTCCATCCGGTGCGAGCTGATCGATCAAGGCCTGCGGAATCTGCTCAACCAATCCGTCGATCACGATGACAGAATAGGGGGCCGCTGTCGGCCAACCGTCTGCGTGATTGCCAGTCTCGATCTCCACGTTGTCGAAATCCGCCAGATTCTTGACGGCTGTTTTTGCGAGCTTGGCATTTTGCTCGACCGCTGTGACGGACCCGGCCAGTTGAGCGAGCAATGCTGCCGTATAACCGGTAGCTGCGCCGATCAGAAGGACCTTGTCCGATTTCGTGATACGGGCCACGTTCAACAGTCGTCCTGTCGTGAGCGGCGGATTCAGTGCTCGACCGTCCCCTATCTGGACGCCGCGATCGGCATAGGCAAAGCTCCGTTGCGCAGCCGGGACAAAATCTTCGCGAGCAATATGGCTCATTACCGCAATGACGCGTGGATCGCTGACTTCGGTTGTCCGCAACTGGCTGACTACCATGGCTTTGCGCATCTGTCTGAAATTTTCTTGGCCCAAGCGTCGATCCTCGCAATGATATAGTCTGTCGTCCATGCCACTTCTGTATTATGAATACAATACACTATGGCGGAGAATTTGTGCTTCTAGCTCGCCTTGTGACCTGCGCCAAGATGGATTCCGGCGAATTTGTCCCGATTGCGTCTTTTGCGCGACAGCTAGCGATTTATCACCAGAGGCGAGGTCAGCTCCCGACGACGCAACTTTGGGTTGACTTTCGTTACAAACCGAAGCAATTCGCGCCCTCTCTCCGGCCCGATGGCGGAGTGGTGACGCAGCGGATTGCAAATCCGCGCACCCCGGTTCGATTCCGGGTCGGGCCTCCAGACATCTCTCAAGATCCGCTATAGAAATATTATGCTATCCTGCTCCGGTTAGCAGCTGTGCAATGCATTTGTGCCTTTCTGACCCGAAAGGCGAGCGCGGGCTTCTCGCGCAAGATCCTGATAAAAATAGCATATTTTTTAACCAATACAGATATTTGACACTTATGTTACAGTTATGTTGCATATGATGTCATATAAGTGTAATAAATGGATATCGAATTAGGAGAACATGCTATGAAAACCGCTAAAATTGTCGGAATCGCAGCCGGATTAATGCTGATGGGCACACCGGCACTCGCCCAGGATTCAGGTGAAATCGGATATGCAAAAGGTGCCTTGGGCTATGACGCCTTGATGGCTGGTCAAAATGATGTTGCTCTTCAGCAACTGGAAGCGGCTGAAAAGGTCGATGCCAATGATCCCGCTCGGCTGATCAATCTGGGTCAGGTCTATGCGAGGATGGGACGCACCGGCGACGCAGCTCGCATGTTCATGGCCGCGATGAAAAGCGATACCAATTTCGATCTGGTGTTGGCCAACGGCACCGTCGTCGATTCCAGAGACGCGGCGGACCGGGCTTTGCAGAAGCTCAACAGCCAGTATGCCGGTCGGTAGGCTTTGATTGCAGCCGGAAAATCATTTCCGGAACGTTTAGAATTTAGAAGGTGGCCCATATAGCGGCCGCCTTTTTTTGTGTTTTTCGAACCGCTTCGCTCATTTTTGCCGCTGTAATCCAAGCTTCTTCGCGGTTCCGGCCGACAGTGAAAAATATGTGTAATATTTGAGTCTCCAAAGCGTCATGCAAACGGCATCGCAAGGTCACCTCCCATCCCTAGAGCCCTTCGCTGAGGGCGATGGGGAGCTTTTGATTCGATTCCGCATCGTTTGATTCGAACGTTTCAAACCAGTTATTTTTGCGGAGACCAATCCCATGTTGAATAAGCAAACCCGTTCTGTACTGTTTGCAGGCGTCGCTGCCCTTGCGGTGACGGCCTGTGGCGCTGATGATGTCGCATCGCCAGGCGAGGGCAATATCGTTGTATTGCCAACTCCGGCTCCGGCCCCAGCACCGACACCAACGCCGACACCAACACCTGCCGGTACGCCAGCAGCCGATTGTCCCACGGGTACGGCAAATGTCGGGACGATCACGACAGGCAATGGTGAGCAGGCCCGCAATTGTCAGGTATCCGGAATCATTCAGGGCAATCTTGTACTGCCCAAGCGACCAAATACTGCAAATACTGTCTATTCGCTTTCGGGCGGCGTTGAAGTCGGCGTTGATGGCGGTGCTCAGGGTATTCTGACCATCGAACCCGGCGTGACGATATTCGGTTCTTCGGGTGGTGACTTTCTGCTCGTCAATCGCGGATCCCAGCTTTTTGCTGAAGGCAATGCGTCCGCTCCGATCATTTTCACGTCGCGCCAGAACATTTTGGGGACGGCGGGTGTAGACAGCATCGGCCAGTGGGGCGGCATTGTCATTCTGGGCCGCGCGCCGATTTCTGACTGCGCAACCGGCGGTGCATCCAATCCAGGTGGAACCCGGACCGATTGCGAAGCGATTGTCGAAGGCCCATCCAATGCCGTTTATGGCGGAACTCTGCCGAATGATTCCAGTGGCCGTCTTTCCTACGTGCAGGTTCGCTATCCCGGCTTCGAAGTTTCTCCCGGCAATGAGCTGAACGGCATCACCATGGCCGGCGTCGGTCGTGGAACATTCTTCCAGAACGTTCAGGTTCACAACAGCTCCGACGATGGCGTCGAATGGTTTGGTGGCCGGGTCAACGGCAAGAATCTGGTCATGACCGGTATCGACGATGACTCGGTCGACTCCGACTCCGGGTTCAAGGGCCACAACCAGTTCGTGTTGGCTG
Organism: Sphingopyxis sp.; assembly: GCA_002733865.1. Taxonomy (GTDB): domain Bacteria; phylum Pseudomonadota; class Alphaproteobacteria; order Sphingomonadales; family Sphingomonadaceae; genus Parasphingorhabdus. Next base: position 61,972 of record NVXM01000006.1, on the reverse strand, counting down.
TCCAGCGCGCCAATGGCGGTGACCATGTTATGGAAGCGGATTCCAACGGCGATGAAGATGCCGAACCACGCCAGGATCACAAGCTTGCAAACGTTACCTTTGTTTCCAACGGCGGCGATCACGTCATCCTGTTGCGCGGTGGCGGTGATTATGCCTTCTACAACACGGTCTTCAACAGCCCGGCGGCCTGTATCGATATCGATAGCGCCACGACCGTCCAAGCCGCAAGTGCAGCAGCGGACGAAAATGGACCACCAGTCTTCGAATCGGTGTTCATGAGCTGTGCGACCCCGTTTGTTGACGATAACAATATCACGGTTGCCCAGATCCAGACGATCTTCAACGCCGGCAGCAACAATACTTCCGCCGGCACATCCACCCTGGCCAATGTTTCTGCCGCATTCCCGTTCATCAACGGAGCAAATGAGAATGGCGTGACGCCAACGGCCGTCAACAGCATCAACAGCTTCTTTGAAGATGTTGCCTATATTGGCGCCGTCCGGGACGCGAACGACACGCGCTTCCAGGGCTGGACCTGCGGACTTTATGCAAATGATTGCGTGACCTCACCCACCATCGGCTGAGCAGCAATATTTCATGGGATGGTGACCGGTTCCGGTCGCCATCCCATTTTTACCATTATGAAGGAAGATCCGATGACGAAGCGGACAGCGATAATCACCAGCCTGCTCCTCGGCACCGCGCTGGTGTCGCCTGCGGCATATGCACAAACCACAGCGACGGATGACCCGCCGACTGAAACCGCGCAGCCCGACGACGATATCATCGAAGATGACGTAGATATTTCCGCTCCCGGCGGTGACTTCAGCGGCGAGATCATCGTTCGCGGAAAATATATCCCCAATCCAATCCGCGCTACCTCGGAAGTCGTCTCGGTGCTTGGCGAAGCAGAAATTGCCCGGGCAGCCGATGGAGATATTGCCGGTTCATTGCAGCGAGTGACCGGCCTCAGCGTGGTCGGCGGACGCTTTGTTTTCGTCCGCGGCCTCGGCGAACGCTATTCTCTGGCTCTGCTTAACGGTCTTCCCTTGCCGTCGCCAGAGCCTCTGCGGCGCGTTGTCCCGCTAGACCTCTTCCCAACCAGCGTGATTGCCTCAACGGTGGTCCAGAAGAGCTATTCGGTCAACTACCCGGGTGAATTTGGAGGCGGAGTGATCAACCTGACCACCAAGTCCACGCCAGAAGAACCGTTTCTCAAGATCAATTTCGGTGTCAGCGGCGATAGCGAAACCACCGGTAAGCTTGGCTATACTTACGATGGCTCGGACACGGATATCATCGGCTATGACGATGGGGTCCGCGACATTCCTGCTGGCTTGGCGACGGCGATCGCCAAAAATATCCCGATTTCGGTCGGTACGGAATTTACCAGCCAGGATTTGCAGCAATTTGCAGCAGGTCTCAACAACGCCGAAACCAACCTGATTCAGCGTAATGGAGATATCCCGGCGAATTTCTCTGCGGACATTACCGGCGGAACCAGTTTTGATGTTGGCGACGCATTTGTCGGGATTGTCGCTACTGCCGGTTTTGAAAACAGCTGGCGCACCCGCGGCGGGGTCCAGCAGACAACGCAGGGGATCGTCAATATTGATGGCCAACCTGGCCTTCGTCCGGACCAGAATTTCAATTTCGTTACGACGGAAAACCGGATCGTCGTCAATGGCCTCCTCGGCCTTTCCGCAGAAATTGGCGAGCACAAGCTTCGCTTCACCAACCTCTACATTCACGACACTTCGAAAGAAGCGTCGATCAAGGCGGGTATTGACGCGATCAATGTTGACGAAGAGACGCTGCTGAATCAGGGGCGGACGAGCTGGTTCGAGCGGCAGTTGTTTACCACGCAATTTGTGGGCGAGTTCAAGTTTGACGAACTGTCACTGGATGTCCGCGGTTCGTGGGCCAATTCACAGCGCGATGCGCCGTATCAACGGACCTACAGCTATGCGTTTGACAATATTATCGCGAAAGATTTCGTCAACGATTTGACATCACCGGGCCAGTCCGCTCGCGTGCAGTTTAGTGATCTCAATGATGATGTATACGGGGCCGGTGTTGATCTGGGCTATGAAACCAATATCGGGGTGCCCATCAATTTTACCGTTGGCTACAGCTATTATCTCAACGACCGTCAGGCCCAGCGGCGCGATTTCCGTTTCGTTCCCGTCAACGGCTTGCCCAATCCGATCGAACAGGAACGGATTGATTTCCTGCTCTCCGATTACAACATCTTTACCCACGAGATCGAACTGCGTGAAGTTGCTGCCCAGACGTCGGTGCCTGCCTATGAGGCGCAGTTGAAAATACATGGCGGCTACGGCCAGTTTGATGCCGAGCTGGCAGAGGGTCTCAGGCTGAATGTCGGTGTTCGTTACGAAGATGCCAAACAGTCCGTCCTGCCGATATTGTTGCAGGGTGGCTCTGCATCGGTAGCGACCGGCATCAGCAACGACTATTGGTTGCCTGCAGGAACGCTGACCTGGAATTTTGCCGACGACATGCAGCTCCGTTTTGCCGCATCGAAAACCGTCGCGAGACCCCAGTTTCGCGAACTGGCACCGCAGCAGTTCCTCGATCTCGACACCGACCGCACCTTTATCGGCAACCCGTTGCTCACCGACAGCGAACTGCTCAACTTTGAAGGACGCTACGAATATTATATTGGTCGCGGCGAACGCATCACGCTTGCCGGTTTTTACAAGAAAATTGACAATCCGATCGAGAATGTAGCGTTTGTGCAGGGCGGCGGAACGTTGTTTACCGGTTTCTCCAATGCGCCCACTGCTACGCTCTACGGCGGTGAAATCGAGCTGGTGAAATATTTCCCGCTTTACGATCTGGGCGGCAGCTTCTTCGAAGACCGGCGCATCATGCTCGCGGCGAACTATACCTATACCAAGTCAAAAATCGAGGTCGCGGCTGGCGATCAGGCCATCAACCCGGTGACCTTGACGCCAACCGATGCTTCCAATCTCTTCAATGACGGTGACCGGCTGACCGGCCAGTCCACTCATGTTGCGAACCTCCAGTTCGGAATGGAAAAAGAGGAAGGCCTTTCTCAGCAAACCGTTCTTCTTACCTATAACAGCCCGCGCGTTACGGCGCGTGGTCCTCAGGATCAGCCCGATCTTGTCGAACGTACCGGTTGGAAGCTGGACGTGGTGCTGCGTGAAGAGATGAATATCGGGGGCCAGGACTTCGAACTGAAATTCGAGGCTCGGAATCTGCTCGGCACCGACTATCGTGAATCGCAAACGCTGGGTGCCACGGAAATCCTGAACAATGCCTATGATGTCGGAACCCGTTTCTCGATGAGCATCGGTCTGAATTTCTAGGACGAACGTTGTAATCTATCTGTCAAACAGGAGTCGCCGTAGCGTCACATTATTTTCCTATTCCGTCTCAGGATAGCAGCGGGAAGGTAATCGTGATGCACGGCGGATTTCCCGAGACTTTCGTCTCGTGCCGACCAAATTCAGGCAAGCAACGGGTTGGCGCCAGCCAGATCATTTCACAGTGAACGCGGACAATTTCTCAACGGCGAACAGCCCGTCGGACGATACGGTTGCTTTACGACCTCCGCTGCCGTTGCTGGATTTGCCCTACAGCTATGCCCGCGACAACGGCGTTCTGCTGCTTTCGATGGATGGCGACCGCGCGGCGCTCGCCCTGCGTGCCGGTTCCGATCCATCGGCTTTGCTGGAGGTCCGGCGCTATCTGGCGCTGCCTTTTGATGTGGAACTGGTGGATGGCCCGGCGTTCGAGAAGCTGCTGAGCGCTCATTACGCGATGGACGGATCGGCGGCAGCGATGGCGGGCGATATGGCGCTGGCCGGAGAAGGGCTGGATGATATTGCCGGGGATATTCCAAGCGCAGAAGATCTGCTCGACAGCGCCGATGATGCACCGACCATAAGGCTGATCAACGGTATCATCGCAGAGGCGGCCCGCCAGGGCGCGTCGGATATTCATATCGAACCCTATGAAACAGGCCTGGTTGTGCGAATGCGGGTCGATGGCGTGCTCACGGAAAAGCTGAGGATGCCGCCGCATGTGGCAGGCGTAATCGTCAACCGGATCAAGGTGATGGCACGGCTCGATATCGCCGAGAGAAGAATCCCGCAAGATGGCCGGATCAGCCTGACGCTGGGCGGCAAGCTGCTCGATGTGCGCGTATCCACCTTGCCCAATAGAGCCAGCGAACGGGTGGTGATGCGGATCCTCGACAAGGAGAGCGCCGGTATCTCGCTCGATCTGCTGGGCATGTCGCAAAGCACGCATGCAATCCTGACCGACGCGCTCTCCGAACCCAATGGCATCATTCTGGTCACCGGCCCCACGGGCTCGGGCAAGACTACTACGCTCTATGCAGGCCTCAAGCAGCTTAATGACGGCAGCCGCAATATTCTGACCGTCGAGGACCCGGTGGAATATGCGATCGAGGGCATTGGCCAGACACAGGTCAACAGCAAGGTCGGGCTGACCTTTGCCGCAGGCTTGCGCGCCATCCTGCGCCAGGACCCGGACGTGGTGATGATCGGCGAGATCCGGGATAGAGAGACAGCCGAGATTGCCGTGCAGGCGAGCCTCACCGGGCATCTGGTGCTCTCGACCGTGCACACCAATGACGCAGTAGGTGCGATCACCCGGATGCGCGATATGAAGGTGGAGCCATTTCTGCTGGCCTCGACCCTGCGGGCCGTGGTTGCGCAGCGTCTGGTCCGCAAGCTGTGCGAACATTGCCGCACCCCGATTCAGGCCGATGGCTCTCTGGCGTCGCTGCTCGGCTTTGACAATGGCACGGTGGTCTACCGCGAGACCGGCTGCGAACATTGCAACCAGACCGGCTTTCAGGGCCGGATCGGCGTGTTCGAGGCCATCCGCATCGATGACAGCCTGCGCAAGCTTATCAATGATGGCGGCGATGAAGCCCGCATCGCATCCCATGCCTTCTTGCGCCAGCCCAATCTCGGCTCGGCCGCCAGAGCGCTTGTCCGCGAAGGACTGACCACCGCCGAAGAAGGGATCAGAATCTCCCGCCGCGAAAGTGAAGGGCTGATCGGCTAGCTCTTCCCATCAACCGATTGCAGCGTTACACTTCTGCATGACCGATCAATCTACCATGACCTATGCGCGCTATCTGGCGCTCGACACATTGCTGGACGCGCAGCATCCCCGATCCGATCTGGACGACGAAATGTTGTTCATCATCATCCACCAGACCAAGGAACTGTGGCTCAAACAGATCATTCGCGAGATGCGCTTCGCCAAACAGCAGATCACCGCAGACGCCCTCGTTCCAGCCTATAAGGCGCTGGCGCGGATCAGCCGGATTCAGGCGGTGATGACGCTTAGCTGGGACGTGCTGTCGACGATGACGCCGAGCGATTATACGCGATTCCGCCACGTTTTGGGTCCCAGTTCCGGCTTTCAGTCTGATCAGTTCCGGACTGTGGAATATATGCTTGGCCTCAAGGACAAGGGGTTTCTGAAATATCAGGAGGATCGTCCGGAGGCGCAGGCAGCGATGCAGGCGGCTCTGGATCATCCTAGCATCTGGGACGACGCGATCGCAGCGTTGGCGCGCGCCGGTTTTGATATTTCGCCGGACCTGCTGGACCGGGATTTCGCCAAGCCTCATCAGCCATCCGAGCAGGTCGAGGCGGCCTTTCTGGAAGTATACCGCAATCCCGAACAATATTGGGAGCTGTATCAGCTGGCCGAGAAGCTCGTCGATCTCGACGACGCCATGGCGACCTGGCGGCACAAACATGTGCTGACGGTCGAGCGGATCATCGGCGGGAAGATGGGCACTGGGGGAACGGCCGGCGTTTCTTACCTGCAAACCACCCTTGGCAAACGCGCTTTTCCTGAACTGTGGTCGCTGCGAACCCAATTATGAACTGGAAATACCTGTTCTCACAATCTCTGGCGGCAAATAGCGAGCGTCTGCATTTCGCCGCGCATAGTCATCATTTGTGGCCTGATGCCAGCCAGAAGGGGCAAATGGCTGCCTGGCAGGATGCTGGGGTGCTGGCGGATCATAAATGGGAAAAAATCATGGGGCCGGTCTGGTCCGAGGCTCAGCAGCATGTTGCAGATGAGCTTAATCTGCCGGACCCGACGACAATATGTTTTGCGCCAAACACCCATGACTTTCTGGTGCCGCTGGTTTCCACGATCACGGCGCATCCTGTGCGCGTGCTGGCAACCGAAGGCGAGTTTCACAGCTTTGGCCGACAAATGGCCCGCTGGGTGGAGGCGGGGAAGGTGGTGCTGGAAACGGTCCCGCCAGAGGCCTTGCTCGAAACCGCGCGCACCGCGCAATTTGATCTCATTTATACCAGCCATGTTCTTTTCAATTCCGGCACCGTCATCTCTGATCTGGACAAATTGGCGGCACTGGCCCGTCCGGAAGGGCCGTGGTTGGTGATCGACGGCTATCATGGTTTCATGGCGATGGAGACGGATCTGTCAGCCATAGCGGACCGCGCGTTTTATCTGGCCGGTGGCTATAAATATGCGATGGCCGGAGAAGGTGTATGCTTCCTTCATGCACCTCCGGGCTATGCCGAGCGGCCTGTGGTGACGGGATGGTATGCTGCGTTTGACGATCTTGCGCTACCGCCCGGTGAGGTGGGCTATGCGCCCGATGGCCGACGGTTTCTGGGCAGTACCTTCGATCCTTCCGGCCTCTACCGGTTCAATGCGGTGCAGAACATGCTGCGTGATGAGGGGCTGACAACAACCGTGATTTCAGATCATGTTGCGAATTTGCAAGAGCAGTTTCTCGCAGCGCAACCGCTACCGGATTTTGTGTTGCTCAATCCGACGGGGCAACTGCCGCATGCACGCTTTCTTGCCTTTAAGGGGGAGCGGGCAGCGATGCTCCACCGATCGCTGGCCGAGCAAAATGTCACGACCGACGTTAGGGGTGACGTTCTGCGCATCGGCTTTGCGCTCTACCATGATCCTGAAGATGTTACGCGGTTGATAAGGATATTGGCTGAGTTGGTCTGACCGACCCGCTGCTGATGGTGGATCCGCTCATTGGCAGCCATGCTTATTTTGTGGAATCAGCCGCTCAACGATGCTGGTCGATGAGGATTGGATGCCCGTCCGGGTCGGTCAACATGATGCTGCCCGGACCTTCTTTGCCCTCTGCTTGACTGTCGAGCTCCACTCCAGCAGCCAGCAATGATTTCTGAATAGCGCGGACATCGTCAAAATCGTCCTGATTTTGGGCGTCCTGATCCCAGCCTGGGTTGAACGTGAGCAGATTCTTGGGAAACATGCCCTCGAACAGACCGATCAGGGTCTCTCCATTTTTCAGGACAAGCCATTTCTGATCCTCGTCACCGTGAAATTTTTCAAAGCCAAGTTTTTCGTAAAAGGCTCTGGAACGGGTGATATCCTTGACCGTGAGGCTGATCGAAAAAGCGCCAAGTTTCATGATTTCTCTCCTTTGCGAAATGTTATTGACGGGTGGGCGATTGAGGTAGCGCACGGTAAAGGGCCGGGCGGGTTTTGCAGGGTCAGCCGACGTCCGACCCAGAGACTGAGCGGGGCAAAGCCCAGAGCGATCAGCACGCCATAGATTTCAACCGAACAGGCCTTGGTAAAATATTCATATTCTAGCCATTCCAGCGCAAAGCTGGCGGCTGCCAAAGCGACGGCCGAAAGGATAATCGTCCGGGCCATCGCGCGCGGCACGATCAGGTCACACCGCAGGCTGCAAGGCAGATATGGCCCCGGATAATCACTGGACCAGTGACCGCATCATCATTGCGTCTTGCCCAGCAAATATTTCTGCCAGAATAGCAGGCTCGCCCAGAACTGGTAGTCGGCATTGGCTTTCTTGCGGAAGCCATGGCCTTCGTTCTCTGCCAGCAAGTGCCAGGCGGGTCGGTCATTGGCGCGAACGGCGGCGACGATCTGATCCGCTTCGCTGGCAGGGACGCGCGGGTCATTGGCTCCTGTGACGACCATCAACGGTATCCCAATCTCGCTGGCGCGAACCAGCGGGCTGATTTCTTCCAGCTTGGCCCGTTGCTGGGGATCGCGCTCATCGCCATATTCCACGCGGCGAAGATCACGGCGATAGGCTTGCGTATTTTCCAGAAACGTGACGAAATTGGAAATGCCGACAACTTCGAGGCCTGCCTGCAGCTGTTTGCCATAACGCAGCATGGTCGCCAGCGTCATATAGCCGCCATAGCTGCCCCCGGTGACGGCGATCCGCTTCCGGTCGATCATCCGGTCGCCGCGCAGGTGATCGAGAAAAGCGCCAATATCAAGCACGCTATTCTCGCGCAGCCACGGACCGTTGTCGAGCGCAACGAACCGTTTGCCAAAGCCGGTCGATCCGCGGACATTGGGATAGAAGAGCGCAATACCCAGTTCATTGACCAGATAATTGTTGCGGCCGAGAAACACGGGCTTCGCCTGGCCTTCCGGACCGCCGTGGATGCTGATGATCAGTGGCCGTTTCCCCTTATGCTTTGCGGGATCGGGGCGGTATAGAAATCCGGACATTGTCTCGCCGTCAAAGCTGGGGATTTCCACCAGTTCCGGGGCGACATTGTCAGCGGCATCCAGCCCGCCGGTCTCGCTCTTTGTCCAGCGGGTGACCGCCAGCGTTTCCGGGTTGATGCTATAGGCGTCGGTGCCGGTCCGGTTGCTGTTCAGGGTGATCCCGAGCTCGCCCCAGGGCGCAAATTTAATACCGCTGATCACTCCGGCAGGCAGCGCATCAATACGGCGCACCGAACCGTTTTGTAGGTCGTAGAATTTGAGCACCGACCGACCGGCCTGATTGACTTCAAAGGCAATCCAGCGGCCATCCTTGCTGATATCAAAACCGGTGATATCCCATATTTTCTCATCGATTATCGGTTCGAATAGTGAGGTTTCCAGGTCGAAAACGCCGAGCCGCTTGACATCGCTGCCATCGTCCGAAGCGGCCCACAGCCTGCCGTCGGGCGCAAATTTCAGCCCTTCATAGGCGACCGGCTTGTTGCTGTCGGTCAGCTTGCGCGAAGTGCCCTGTTCGATATCGACCAGATAGAGTTGATTGTCGGACACCGAGACATAGTTGAACACCAGCAACTGTTTGTCATCCGGGGCAAAGTCGATCGGGAACCAGCCGCCTCCGGTCGATGCGATCAGCATCCTGGCGCTGTCCGGGTTCGCCGGATTCATCAGATAGATGTCATTGTAAAGCCCGGTCCGCTTGTTTGATCCAAAGGCAACCAGCTTGCCGCTGCTCGACCACGGCCCCAAGCTGTTTCGGCTGGTACCATCGGTGAGTATCTTGGGGCGACCATTGGTCAGCGCATAGATCTGGTCGACCTCGTTGCCGCCGCTATCCTTCTCAAACAGCAGCGACGAACCATCCGGTGCGTAGCGGGCCGAGTAGACCGGCTCGCTGCCAAAGGTCAGCTGTTCCCGCTGGCCCATCGGGGTCGCGACGCGGTGCAGCTGATTGGTGTCGCCAAAGCGCGTGGAGACCAGCATGGCCCGGGTTTTCGGGTCCCAGTCGACAAAGCTGGCGGTACGATATTCCATATAGGGGCGAGTCCGCTCCACCATGTCCAGCGGCACGGCGGGGATCTGGTCAGCGACCAGTGCCGCCGGTTTGGCGGCAGCGTCCTGCGCCAGCGCTGGCGAAGGCCCGGCGATCATCGCTGCTGCCAATGTCAGTCCGGCCCACCATTTGCGTATCATGCAGTCATTCCCCTGTTTCAGTTGTACGATGTTTATGGACGAAGCGGGACAAAAGCAATTAGAGGGGAGCATGTTTTCTACCGATCGTCCCTTTGTTCTGCTCGATGATGCGCGGGCCTGTGATGCCGCTCCGGCGCGGCTTTACCGGGATCCGGTGGGGGTGATCCGGGCCGACAGAGTGGAAGAATTGGAAGCATGTTTTGCTGATCTGTCGCGGGCGCGATTGGCAGGGCAGCATGTGGCGGGCTATCTGGCCTATGAGGCGGGGCTGGGGCTGGAAGAGCGGTTGCGGGGCAAAGTGCCGGGCGATTTGACGACGCCGCTGGTGTGGTTCGGAATATTCAAGGATTACAAAGAGTTAAGTCAAGAAGAAGTCGCTGAAGCGCTGCCCGACCGGAATGGGGCGTGGCTGGGGCGGCTGCGGCCGCAGGTGGCGCGCGCAGACTATGATGCGGCGTTCCGGAAGGTACAAAATTATATCATTTCCGGCGACATTTATCAGGCCAATCTCACCTTTCGGGCAGAAATGGACTTTTCTGCCCATCCTCTGGCGCTTTATGCCGCGATCCGGGGTCGGGCGCAGGCCGGCTATGGCGGCGTCGTCTTTGACGGCCAAAACTGGATGCTGTCCTTTTCGCCGGAACTGTTCTTTGCGCTGAAAGACGGCCGGATCACGGCCAAGCCGATGAAGGGTACGGCGGCGCGGCTCGCCGATCCGGAAGCCGATGCGGCGGTCCAGGCACGGTTGCAGAGCGACCCGAAGCAGCGCGCGGAAAATCTGATGATCGTCGACCTGCTGCGCAACGACCTGTCGCGGGTGGCAGAGCAAGGCAGCGTGCATGTGCCGGAGCTGTTCCATGTCGAGAGCTATCCGACGATCCACCAGATGACCTCGACCGTGACCGCCGCGCTCCGGAACGGGCTCGATGCGGTCGATATCATCCGGCAGATTTTTCCCTGCGGTTCGATCACCGGCGCGCCGAAAATCCGGGCGATGGAGATTATCGACGAACTGGAACCGGATCCGCGCGGCCTCTATTGCGGCTCGATCGGCCGGATCGATGCGCCGGACGACCTGGGCCGCTCCGACGCCGCCTTCAATGTCGCGATCCGCACTTTCTTCCTCCCCCCTAGCAAAGAAACGCTTTTCATCGGCCTCGGCTCTGGCATAGTGGCGGACTCAAACGGGGATGATGAGTGGCGGGAGTGCCTCGCCAAGGGGAGGTTTGCGAAGGTGGATGTCAACGCACAGGATGGCCACGCGGTCGACCTGATCGAGACGATGGCTTTTGCCCCCGCCAGCGGCATCGGGCGGCTTGAGGCGCATCTGGAGCGGATGAAGGCGAGCGCCCGCGCCCTGCAATTTGAATTCGACCGCCACGCCGCGCGCAACGCGATCCAGGCGATTACCTTTCACCAGGACAGCGCTGCGATGGTCCGGCTGCACCTCGGCCAGTCGGGCGCGCTGGCGATCGAGCTGAAGCCGCTGCCCAAGACGCCGGACGGCCCGGCCCGCTGCCAGCTGGTGCCGATGCAGGCCGAGCCGCAGGATTTCCGACTGCACCACAAGACCAGCGACCGGCGCGTCTATCAGGTGGAGGGACTGGCCGACGGCGTGCACCCGATCTTCGTCGACGACGACGGCTTTGTCACCGAGGGCGCGATCTGGAATGTCTTTGTCGAGCGCGATGGCAAGCTGCTGACCCCGCCGCTGGCGCGCGGCGTGCTGGCGGGCGTGTTGCGAGCGGAACTGCTGGCAAATGGCGAGGCGGTCGAGGCGGATCTGCGCGCCGAGGATCTGGCGGACGGGTTTTGGCTGGGGAATAGTGTGCGGGGGTTGGTTAAGGGGATTTGCCAGCCTGCTCCATAGCAACCGAGAAGGCCTTGTTATAATTCGTTATATTCGTCTTGCCATTTTGTTATAATTCATTATATTCGGGGCAATGAAGACGATCAGCTATACGGCTCGGGCGGATCGTGCACTGGCCAAAATGCCGCGCAAGCAAGCTGAAGCTGTGGAAGAAAAAATCGAACAATATGCCCGGGACCCGGAAAGCCTTTCCGGACAGGTGAAGGCGCTTCAGGGCACGGATGCACGGCGCCTGCGTGTCGGCAACTACCGGGTCATATTTAACGAGGAACTGGTGGTGTTGAACGTTCTCGCCATCGGCCACCGCAAAGCCATTTACAAGGAGTAGTGACAATCCGCAGCACGAAGTGCTGATGAATGGCGAGCAGAATGGGAAGCAAAAATGGAACTTGAACCCAAATTTGAAAAGAGCGGCGACGGCACCGAAACCGTGACGCTGACTCGCGCAGAATTCGACTGGCTGATCGAGCAGGCAGAAGATGCAGCCGATCTTGCTGATGCCTATGAAGGACTGAAATCGCTGCAAGAGGACGGAGCCATTCCGGCTGAGGTGGCGCGCGCCATTCGCCAAGGTAAACACCCGATCGCCGCCGCACGCGCCTATCGCAAGATGACCCAGACCCATCTCGCGGATGCCATCGGCATGACTCAGGCGGGTATTGCGCGTCTGGAGGCGTCTGCGCCCGGTATCGGTCGAGCTGAGACCATCGATTCCATCGCCGAGGCACTGGCCATGCCGCGCTGGGTGTTTGAACCGCGAGCGGAGGAAAGCCCCCGGGAGAAGCTTGGCCGGAAAATCTACAACACCAGCGCCGATCCGGTTGCGGGCAGAATATTGAGCGCTGCGTCGAGTAAAGCTGCTCGCATGAGTTCTACAATAGTCAGGGACAGCAAATCCGGGAAATTTATCACGGAACGGCACGGAAAAGCTCCCCGGAAGCGTGGCGCGGCCACGAAAAACAAACGTGCCTAGCAAGATGACCCGCAGCGCCTTTCTGGAGAATGCAGCGTTGAAGGAAATTGGGGTTGGGTGAAGCTGGGTCTAATTCGGTCAGGAGTGCCGTGTCAGCCTAATTCCCGCTCGGGCTAGTGGGTCCAGTCGAGCGTCAGGGTCTGGAAATGCCAGCGCAGCTGCGCCGGGGTGGCGCCGTCGACATCATTGACGCGGCGCAGCACGGCTTTGCCTTCGATGCGCAGTGGGCGGCCGTCCTTGCTTTCGCCGGTGATGGTGACGGGCGCGCTGTAATAGAGCGAGCCGGCGGCGCCTTCGATGGTGCCGTCGGGGAGCGAGACCGTGATTTTGGACATATCCGCAAACAGGGCCGCAAAGTCGGTCTTGCTCCACTTTTTCTGGTCCGCCGGGCTGAGCATCGCCCAGGCCTGCTCGAATTTCCCCAGCTCAATCGCTCGTCCGAAAGACAGCAGCAGATTGCGCGCGCCTTTTTCGCCGCGTTCGGCCTCCGCGGTCAGCTGGGCTGGCATCAGGTCGGAAGTGCGATCACTGGCCGCTGTGGCCGGGTCGGTGGACGCGCGATCTGGTGAGGGCAGGGCGTTCGCGCTCGGCTCCGTTTCGGTCGATGGGTCCGTTGCGGCCTGTTGGTCATCGGGGGTGGTTTGCGTCTGGCCACAGCCCGACAGGATAAGGGCGAGCAAAAGGGCGGTGGAGATGTTGCGGCGGGTCATATCTGCAGAACCCGTGAGGGTCGCAAGGGTTCCAGCAGGGCACTACCGGAGGGGGGCTCTGTTCTTGCGGATGATTAGCGGTTGCGTCAGCGCGCGGATTTGGCCAACGATCAGTCATGACCATCGCCGGCCACCGATTGACAAGACCAGCGCCGGGCCGCCTGGTCATGGCGGGCGGCGCGGTTCTGCTGCTGCTCTATGCCGCCATCCTGCTGTTTGCGACCTATGATCCGGCGCTGATCGGGCAGCTGTGGTTTCTGCCGGGTATCGGCATGCTGGCGGCGGTGATCGCCAATACATCGGGCACCGGCGGCGGCGTGGTGTTTGTGCCGGTGTTCAATGCGCTGCGCGAACATGGCGTGATGACGCTCGATCCGCTGCGCGTCACTGCGGCGTCGATGGCGATCCAGAGCTTTGGCATGACCATCGGCGGCCTGCGCTGGACCGACCGTTTGCTGCATCAGCCAGCCGCAGCGGCTTCCTCCGGGCAGGCGGCGGTGCGTCCGCGCGACTATGCGCTGGTCATCGGGGCGGTGCTGGCGCTGGCGCTGCCCGCGCTATGGGCGATGCAGCGGCTGACCATCGTCGACGGGCATATGATATTGCTGGGCTACAAGGCTTTTTCGATTTTTCTGGGGCTGGCGCTGATCATCACTACCTGGACGATCAATCACAAGCGCCCGGAACGCGCCCGGCTGGAGCCGGTCGATATCGCGGTCCTGCTGCTGATCGCGATCCCCGGCGGCGCGCTGACCGCGCTGTTTTCGGTCGGCATCGGCGAGCTGGTCGCGCTCTATCTGTTCATCCGCCACTATCCGGTGCTGCTGTGCACCGGCACCGCTTGCGTGATCTCCTCGGTCAGCGCGCTGGTCGGCAGCATCTGGCATATCGAGGCGGGCACGATGCCTTGGGAGATCGTGCTGCTGGCCGGACCGGGCGCGGTGTTCGGCGCCTTCCTGGCCCGCCCGATCGCGCTGTGGCTGGGGGCGAAGAGATTGAAGACGCTGGACGGGACGTGGATTGTGCTGTCGGCGGTTTATCTGATTGTGTTGAATTGGGTGGGGTGAGGTGGGTTGAATTCCAGAGTTTATCATAGATTAACAAGTATCAGACAGCAGTATTGTGCTGTGCACAATAGCGACCAATCGATAGGTTTTTGAAGCTATAAGGCTTCAGCTCAATGTCAGGACTCGACTCCATATGTAGAATATAGCAAGATAGATGTCTTGTTATTGGAGAATACTTATGTCTCGAGGAAAACCCAGTGGTATTAGTTTGGATAAGGATGACGTTAGAATTGTTCTAGGCATGGATGCTCGGGGGGATCGTAATCATGATATCGCTGCTTGGTTTGGGGTAAATCAAGGAAGAATTGCCGAGGCAAAAAATGGCGAATACGGCACTCTAGAAGCGGCTCCTGCCGACGAATTGCCACCTCAAGGCCCACCAGGCGTAAAGGGCCGAAAATTGCGCGAGCGAGTTCAAGAAGCAATTAATTGCATCGACTCAGGAGCCCCTGACGCACTGAACAAGGTTAAGGCTGTTTTGCAAAAATCTTCTGAGGCCTACGACGCCAACGAAGGTTGATTTTTGCAAAAGCCGCATTAATTCTATGGGTAGTCTGCTCTTTTTTCCAAAGCCTTCCTGCAAGGCGGCACCCACATCAACTTTGGCTCACCCGTCGCATTCTTTTCCCATATTAGCCAAGCGTAACCTGTAGCTGTAGAGGCCTTTATGTCGAGCCTGCCTTTGACCATCGGAACTCGTTCAACGAATTGCGCAAATCGTGAGGGCGGAAACTCAGAAAAAATTCTGTTGTAGCGACCGGCACTTTCTAAAAAAACGGTCCGCGCCAGGATGGCTACCCCCTGTCTTGCAACATTAAACGATTTTAGAACGAATTCTTCGGCAAGTCGAAAAGGTGGGTTTGTAACGACCCAATCGACAGCATTTGCTTCATACGGTGAAGCCAAATAGTCACGGACGGGACCGAAGCCATAATGAAATGCGTCCGAATATTTCACATCGGCAAATTCCTCACGCAATACTCTAACCATGTGTCCCGCCCCACATGCAGGTTCTAGGCACGTCGAATTTTTCAAATCATAGTCCGAAATAATATGCTTAAGAAGTGCGCGCGTTGCCCATGGCGGCGTTGGAAAATCGTCTGGGCTATCCTTGGGTTCTTTTCGTTGCGACATCACAGCGTGCGAAGTGTTTTGCATATGCAGCCCTTTGTAAAACTCTGCTTTGGCTACATCATTCGAAGTCTCGTGTGAATCCCTTGTTTCACAATAACTTCGATCATTCGTTGAAGTGATTCAAAACGTTCGTTTTTAATATCCAATTACCGTGACAGTGCACTCAATTCTACCCCCGTCGCCCCAGCGTAGGGCGCAGGCGTCGAAGGCTTCCCCAAAGCTTTCTTAAGCCGAGCGGCCTAGCGCGACCTTTCCTTCGCAGACCGAAATTCGGCTTGGATCCCGGCCACCGCCGGAATAACAATTTTCTGTCGTCTCATCACCATAACCAGGTGACAGAACATCCCTACCAACCGGGAGCCGATCACGACGCCCCAGCTCTTCCCTCATGGTCAACCTAACGCAAAAACCTGCCAGCGCCTGCGCTGCCTCCTGAATTGCGCAACGTCACCGTAGTATCATCGTAATTAAAATACTCGCTTACTTGCAAACCGCAAAAGGTTCCAAATTATCTGACGGACAATTTGGAACCTTTTGCGCAACTCTGCATTGAATTTGAACAGACAGTCCGAGTGGCAACTGAAATTAAATACAGGAGAATAAGCTATGGCAGAGATTCCAGTACAGAAAAAATCATCAATGAGTTGGCTTTGGCTGCTCCTGGGTCTCCTCCTTGTTGCACTGATAATCTGGTGGCTGCTCGCTGATGACGATGAAGTTGAAACCGACGTGATAGATTCCACGGTAGTTGAACAAGTCGAACCGGTGACGGGGCCAGAAACAGGCGAACTTCCAATGACACTGGCTGCCATTCTGGCACAACCACAGTCTTATGTCGGGCAACAGTTTAGCGGTGAGGTTGATGTTGGTGGTCCGTTGACTGATCGCGGTTTCTGGATCGAGAATGATGGAGCGCGCATGTTCGCAATTATCATTGACGAACCCAGGGAAGTGCCTCTCGACATCAATGCGGGCCAACGGTTGCAGGTTAGTGGCGGGGTGATCCGCGATGCAGATGATATTTCGAACATCGAAGGGGTCCCACTTGATGAGGACACGAAGATGGTCATCAATGACCAGGCGGTATTCATGATCGTCAATGAGGACAATATCGAAATCCTTGAACGCCCTTCAAACTAAAAAAAGGAATTTATGATGGCTAATGATGACCGTTTCGGAGAACTCGAAGAGCTTAGCTCATGGGAGCTGGTGAATGATGACCAGGATATCCGGGGGTGGCCGGTCCTATCCCCCAATGGTAACGACTATGGAACCGTTGAAGACATGCTGGTCGATAAAGAGAAGGAGCATGTTGCGGCTGTCAGATTGAGCGACAATCGCTTGGTGGCAACTGATAATCTGGAAATTCGTGACAATGACGTCATCTATCACAATGACCGTGCAGCCGTGCGAATTGTCTATGCAAAAGTAAGACGGCCAAGAACCTGAGCGAGATGACAGATTTGGTCCGATAAACCGTGATTGCAGGAATCATGGTGACGCTGCACTAATATCCAGCCTGGTCCAGACACGCCTTCGCCCCAGCGCAGGGCGCAGGCCTTAAGAAAGCTTCCCCCAAAGCTTTCTTAAGGCCTATCCTGATCATTCCTTCCCAGACCGACACTTGGTTCGGATCCCGGCCTTCGCCGGGATAACGGTTTCCTGTCGCCCCCGTCCTGAATAATTTTCCAACCGACAATTCGCCATCAACCCGGGAACCGATCACCCCGATCCGGGTTTTTCACATATGATAAATCTTACGCAAATGCCTGCCGTAACCCTGGTGCCCTCAGGACCAAAATCTTGATCCGCACCACCCACAACGGCACCGAACTCCGCATCCCCCGCCTCGTCTATACCAGCGACGAGCAGCCGGGTATCTCGCGGGTCAGGCGGGGCCGGGGCTTTCAATATCTGCTGCCCGACAAGAGCCATCTGAAAGACCGGGTGGAGCTGGCGCGGATCAGGAAGCTGGGCGTGCCGCCCGCCTATACCGATGTGTGGATCTGCGTGCAGGCCAATGGCCATATTCAGGCGACCGGCTTTGATGCCGCGACGCGCAAGCAATATCGCTATCATGACCAGTGGCGGGTGTTTCGCGACCAGCAGAAATTTGACCAGCTGGCGGAATTTGCCACCATACTGCCGCGCATCCGGCGCAAGGTGAACGCGCTGCTCGCCCCGGACCAGAAACCCGATGTGCAGAGCAAGGAAGTGGCGATTGCGGCGCTGGTCCGCCTGATCGACCGCACCGCGATCCGGGTCGGCGGCAGCTCGAAGATGAGCAAGGGGGCGACGACGCTGGACAGGAAGAATGTCACTTATGGTGAGGATAGGATGCGGCTGCGCTATCGCGCCAAGGGTGGGAAGCGGGTGAACTGCAGTCTGCGCGACAGTCGGCTGCAGAAGATCCTGGAGCAGATCGACGATCTGCCCGGCAAGCGGCTGTTCCAATATATCGGCAGCGACGGCGCGGTGCATCCGCTGGACAGCGGCGATGTCAACGAGTGGCTGAAAGACGTGTCGGGCATGGACATGCTGAGCGCCAAGATGTTCCGCACCTGGCACGGCAGCGTCGCCGCGATGGACGCGATCGCGAGCGAGGAGAAGCCGACGATCAAGGGGGCCTGCGAAGCGGCTGCCGCGACCCTGCGCAACACGCCGGCGATCTGCCGCAAGAGCTATGTGCATCCGGCGGTTTTCGATCTGATAGAGATGGGGGCGGCGGAGCGGGTGGCGATGATCGACAGCGGGAGCGCCTCTATTACCGGGTTGCGGGTGGGGGAGAATCGCTTTGCCGGGCTGATTGCGGACGGTAGCTGATCGGGGCTTGCAACGCGCTGTCGGCAGGCCTGACTTTGCTTTGCCAGATACAGAAAAGCCGGGCGAAACTGCTTTCGTCCGGCTTTTCTGTATTTATCTTGTGTCGCTTGTCGGCGGCCCGGTCAGGCGTTACAGCGCGACCTTTGCATGGTCGCCCATTTCGTCGCCCTTCATCGTCATGCCGGTCATCATCTTGAACATGCCGACGACGCCGGGATCGGCTTCCCAGACCTCTGCATCGTGCAGATCCATGCGCAGCATCAGCAGGCTGGGATCCTGCCGGCCCTGTTCGTACCAGGCTTCGACAGCGTTGCTCCAGTGCTTGTCCTTGCGTTCTTCGCTGGTCTCTTCGCTCAGGTGGCCCGATATGCAGGCAAACATGTCGTGGCCCTTGGCGACGAATTGCATCATCGCGGGACCGCCCTTGGCGAGGCGGTTGTCGCGCGACGTGTAGAACCAGATCGAGCTGTTGGCGTCCTTGTCGAGCTGCGCCCGCATCGGGATCGCATGGCGGTGGTCGCTGTCGAGCGCGATCATCACGAACGGGCTGTCGGCGAAGGTCTCCCAGAATTCTTCGCGGATTTCATCGGTGTCAGCGGTGTGGGTCATATCTTTGTTGCTCATGGGGGATTCCTTTTTCTCTATTGACTCCATCAACGCACAGCTCCGGGAAAGTTTCATAAATATTGAAAAATCGGTAAAATTTCGGGCGGATCACCGATTGCGCCACGGGCTTTGGCGCGGACCGGACGATTATCGTGGCCGGATGAATTATCTGGTATTTTTTTGGAACAAAATGCGCGGTCAGCGGTTGGTTTTGTAGAGTGACACGGAATTGGTCTTCCCCCTTTCTAACAGGCCACCATGGCACTCCCCCTGAACCCGAGAGGAGAGACATATGTTATTGGAAGAAGAACAGAACCAACTGGTTATCGGCAGTGATCGCGTGGATGGCACCACCGTATTTGGCATCGACAAGGACAAGATCGGCAAGGTCGACAAATTGCTGATCGACAAGCGCCGCGGCAATGTCACCGACGTGATCATTTCCGCTGGCGGTTTTCTGGGCATCGGCGACGAGAAGCACAGCATCCCCTGGTCGAAACTCGATTATGACACCAACCTCGGTGGCTATCGCATCGACGTGACCAAGGAGCAGCTGATGGACGCACCGCGCTTCAGTGGTGATGAGCCGGATCGTGCCTATGATCGCAAATATCAGACCACTGTCTATGATTATTGGACGGTTGCACCTTACTGGTAAGTCGATCCGATTAAGCAGATGACAAAAGCCGGGCGAATGGATTTTCGCCCGGCTTTTTTGTGCGCGGGCCGGGGCAGGAAGCCCCTAGTCGTCGTCCTCGACCTTGTCGGGCAGGCCCTCGCGGTCGGTGCTGGCAAAGTCCTCCAGCTCGTCTTCGGTCATGCTGTCATACATCTGCTTCGACGCGCCCTGCAGTTCGCTGACCTTGGTTTCGCCGCGCTTGGCGGAGAGCGCCGCTCCGGCGGCTTTTTGCTGGGCTTTTGATTTGGCTGGCATGGGTTATCTCCTTTTTGCCTTGGGTTGATATCAATGGCGGATGGTCACGAGGCGGGCGGTCCCTCCTGTTCGGCCGGGTCCCAGGGCGACGTAAACGGCGCGCTGGCGATCAGCACGGTCAGCACGATGCCGGTGATGATCGCGGCCAGCCAGATTTCGCCGAAGCCGCAGACCAGGCCGATCGCGCCGGCCGCCCAGATCGACGCGGCGGAGCCGGCCCCCTGGACGAAACTGCCCTCGCGAAAGATCGCGCCGGCGCCGAGAAAGCCGATGCCGGTGATCACACCCTCGAAGACGCGGCTGGGGTCGATCTGGATATGCGGATCCGCCGTCGCCACGAGCAATTCCAGCGCGCCGATCGCCAGCCCGCAGGCAGCGACCGAGATGATCACGAAGGGACGGAAATCGATCGGCTTGGTGCGCAGGAAGCGTTCCAGCCCGATCAGGAACGGCAGCAAAGTCGCCGCACCAAGTCGCAGCAGCGCTTCGGTCCATGATATGCTGTCCGGTCCAGTGAAGATATCCGCCATATGCGGAGAACGCGCAGAAGGAGAATTTGTTGCACGGGCAGGGGCGGTGCCTCGCTTCACGCCTCACGTCGGCCAGCCCGCCCGGCCCTTCCCCCAATTGACATCTTCCCACAATCGATTAGCCTTCCGCAGTCAACCAGGGAAGCGCGCCATGCACAAACTTCTGCTGCCAGCGGCATCGCTCGCACTTCTGTCCACGCTCCCCACCGCCTCGATCCATGCCAAGTCGATCCTCGGGCCGATCAATCCGGCGGCCCGCTGTGCGGCCTTCTGGAGCGGGATGACCCGGGCCGCCCCAGCGGGCAGCCCCGCCCATGACCAGATGGCCGAGCGCAAGAACCAGTGGCTGGCGCTTGCGGTCACTCAAATCGGCGAAAGCGAGGCCAATCGCATCCTCGATGCCAATGGTCCGGCGCTGGGCCAGCAGGTGCGCGATTTCGCAGGGGACAGCAATGCGATGCAGAGCTTCGCCGCCGGTTATTCTGATTGTGAGGCATTGCCTGCCTCCCGGTCAGCCGCGATATCCAAGGCCCCTTCGGCCAAGGCACCGCCGGTGATCAGCGACCGCGACCGGGCCAATGGTGAGCGGGCGCTTGCCTGTGCCGGCATGGCGCGCCATTATGAAGATATCGACAATATTCTCGCCACGGATCTTTATGGCAAGTCCGCCGACTATAGTCCGATCATCGACCACTATCGCCCCGACCTGACCCCGGCGCAGAAACAGTCGGGGATCATGAAGGGGCAGAAGGACTTTGCCCAAATGCTCGTCCAGGACGGTGTCGCCAGACGCGCAGCGATCATGGCCGGCAAGCCGATGACAACGGAGCAGAATGAATCGGTCAAGTTCAGCAAGGAATGCGCGCGCATGTCCAATGTGCTGAAGCGGGTGATCGGCAAGTAAAGCGCAGAACGGTCGGATAAGGCGACGGGGTGGCCGGCCCGACCGGATTCGCCTTGGTTCTGTCCAACAAAAATCTGCGCGCGTTTTCCGCCCGAGACGGGAAAGGGACTCCGGCTATTCGTTGTGGGACTTGCGTATCAGGCTGAGCGCCTTTTCCATTGCTTCCTCGGCCTTGACGCTGATGTGCGGTGGCACACCGTTGCCTTCTATTCTGCCGGAATGGAAAGCATAATAGTCGCCAATCGGCAGCGCCAGTTGCAAGCCTTGGGGAAGATCAAACATGGTTTGCGACAGCATCTCGCCTGCCGTCTGTTCGCCGACAATGATCGCTCTGCCGGATGCGGCAAGGGCATCGGTGGCTAGTTCAGCGGCGCTGGCGGTTTTGGAGCTTGTCAGTACGTAGACCGGACCCTCAAAACCGGGTTCCGATGGCTCGATCTGCATCCGGATCATCGGATCGGTCTGCAAGTCATGCCAGAAGGCCTTCACCGACCAGCCCCGCCAGGGTTCCACCGCTTCCACTTCCTGTCGGGTCGGATAGCTCTCATGCTCGCTCGACCATTTTCGCGACACGAATACGCCGCCCAGCACTGCCGTGTCGATCACATGACCAACTAGCGGTCTGACCGCAAATGCGCCGCCCTCATTCTCACGCAGATCAATGATCAGCGCACGGGTTGGCCGTTTCGCGATCTCCAGAAAGGCGGCGTCAATTTCCTCGATCGTATCCAGACCCATCATCGTCTTGACGGTCAGGACCGCGATATCGTCTCGCCAGTCCAATATCGCGCCGCCGCCGCCGATCCGGATAGTGTCGACATAGGCAGCCATCTCTGCGGCATTCATCCGGGCAACCGACAGGCGAACGTGGGAAAATGGCCCCTCTCGCCAGGCCTTGTTGAACGCGGCAACAAATTCGGATCGGGTGGCAACGGAATTGGCAATATCCCCCACTTTCTGTTCGATGGCGAGATATTCCGGATCCGACTGTACCGACGGATCATAATGATATTGCCGCATCAACCGCGAAATCGCGCCGGGAATTTCTGTCAGGTCGACCGGTTGCTCCACCGCTTTTTCCGTCTCCGGCCTGGCGGTGGACTGGGTCTGAGCGGTCGCCGCAGGAGCGATGGCAACCAATGTCGGCAGCACACATCCCACGACAGCTTTGCGCAATGCGGTCATCTTCAATCCCCGTGCTATCTATCCAGCTTGTATTACTGTATTATATCGATAACACGCAGTGATCCGATTGACAACCCTTCCTGTCGGAACCTGGTCTCTGCTCTATTTTCCCGCCATCGCCGCCTGCCACGCCTTTACGCCGGCCAAAGCGCCCGGCACATGGCCCTTCACGTTCGGCGACGCATGGCTCCAGATGATCCTGCCATCGGGGGCGATGATATAGGTGGTGCGGTTGGAGCCGCCCCTGACCGGCAGATTGGCGTCATAAGCCTTGATCACCTTCTTGCTGCCAACCGCGACGGCAAATTTGTTGCGGCATTCTTCCACGGAGAATTTCTTCAGCGTATCGATGTCGTCGGCGCTGATGCCGATGACGGTCGCGCCCATCGCGTTGAATTCCGGGGTCGCCTCGGCAAACTGGTTGGCTTCGATCGTGCAGCCCGAGGTGAACGCCTTGGGATAGAAATAGAGAACCACGGGACCTTTTTTCAGCGCCTCTTTCAGATGGAAGGTAAACGGCTTGCCGGCGAGCACGGCCTGCGTGGTGAAGTCCATCGCCTTCGCTCCGTTCTTGAGCGCTGCCATCGCCGAGGGCGCAGCGATAGGCGCCAGGGAACAGGCGGCCAGGGACAGAAACAGCGCAGTTTTGCGAAAGATCATGACTATTCTCCCATAGGGCGGGGCAGTTTGCGGGGCAAATCGAACCGAATATTGATAGAGTTCCGCTGGTTGCCTTGTGGTTAACCAGTGGCGGATCATAGATGCATCCATGGCCACAAGCCATGATTTTCGGCGAACAAGCCAGCATTCCCCCGGCGACCGATTTAGGCTATACGCACTGCTATGACCCAAAGCAGCCGCCCGCCAGCCAAAGATCCGGAGGAGACGATCCCCAGCAAGGCGTTTCACGGGGTCGAGCGCGTGCTGCTGGTGATCATCGCGGTGATGACGGTGATCGCCGCCGGGCTAGAACTGTGGGGCGCGTTTGTGGCGCGCGATATCAGCCTTGCCGATATCCTGCTGATGTTTCTCTACACCGAGGTCATTGGCATGATCGCGGTTTTCTATACCGGTCGCGGCTCGCCTTTTGTGTATCCGATTTTCATCGCGATGACCGCGCTGGCGCGGCTGATCGTGCTGCAGGGCAAGGATATGGCGCCTGAGAATATCCTGTTCGAGGCCGGCGCGATTCTGCTGCTGGCGATCGCCGCGGTGATCATCCTCAAGACCAGGGTAGCACCGGACACATTCACCGACGGCTAGGATCATTTCCGAGCCTACGCAGTGCGGGCAACTGTATAAGCCAAAGCAGATTTTCACTGGAAGCGAGCCAAAGTTGCTGGAAAAATGCCTGCCGATCGCATAGGCGGACGGCAATCATCAACGGAGCCTTTCAATGACCGATCCTGTCGAACCCCCCCGCCTAGAAACAATGGCTGTGCATGCCGGAACCGAGCCGGATCCGACGACCAATGCCCGGATCACGCCGATCTACCAGACGGCGTCCTATGTGTTCGATGATGTCGATCATGCGGCGGACCTGTTCAATCTCGATGCGTTCGGCAATATTTATACGCGGATCATGAACCCGACCAACGGCGCGCTGGAAGGCAAGATTGCGGCGATGGAGGGCGGCGTTGCGGCGCTTGCTGTGGCTTCCGGTCACGCTGCGCAATTGATCGTGTTCCACGTATTGATGGATCCCGGTGCGCATATCGTTGCCGCCAAAAAACTTTACGGCGGCTCGCTCAACCAGCTTGCCCACAGCGTCAAGAAATTTGGCTGGAATGTGACTTTTGTCGATGCCGATGATGTCGGTGCGGTCAAGGATGCGCTCACCGACGACACCCGCTGCGTGTTCATCGAAAGCCTCGCCAATCCCGGTGGCGTCGTCCAGGATATTGCGGCGATCGCTGATGTCGCGCACGCGGCAGGCATCCCGCTGGTCGTCGACAATACGATGGCCTCGCCAGTGCTGTGCCGCCCGATCGAGCATGGTGCGGATATCGTCGTCGAAAGCGGAACCAAATTCCTTGGCGGCCATGGCAACAGCCTCGCCGGCCTGATCGTCGACAGCGGCAAGTTCGACTGGACGAAGAGCGAGAAATACGCCTTCCTCAACCAGCCCAACCCGTCCTATCATGGCAAGGTTTTCACCGAGGCCTTTGGCGAACTGGCCTTCATCCTCGCGGCGCGCGCCCTGTCGCTGCGTGATCTGGGACCGGCGCTGTCTCCGCAAAATGCCTTCTACATCCTGACCGGCATGGAAACGCTGGCGCTGCGCATGGAGCGGCATTGCGACAATGCGCTGGCGCTCGCAAAATGGTTGCAGGGCCGCGACGAGGTCGAGTGGGTGTCCTACGCCGGGCTGCCGGACAGCGACTATCATGCGCTGGCGCAGAAATATCTTGGCGGCAAGGGCGGGGCGGTGTTCACCTTTGGCCTGAAGGGCGGCTATGACGCGGGCGTCAAGCTGGTCAGCGCGGTGAAATTGTTCAGCCATCTCGCCAATATCGGCGACACGCGGTCGCTGATCATCCATCCCGCCTCGACCACCCACAGCCAGCTCTCGGGCGAAGAACTGGTGGCGGCCGGTGCGGGGCCGGATGTGGTGCGGCTGTCGGTCGGGATCGAACATATCGACGATATTATCGGCGATATGAAGCAAGCGCTGGAGTCACTGTGATGAGCGAAGGTGCAGGCGATTATGTCTATGATGAAGAGAGCGGCGAATGGCTGAGCCCGGAGGATGCGGCGGCGCGTTCGGCGGGACCGGAGGTGCTCGACGCGGTTGGTAATGTCCTGGCGGATGGCGACGCGGTTACGCTGATCAAGGACCTGAAGGTGAAGGGTGCGGGACAGACGCTGAAGCGCGGAACGTTGATCAAGTCGATCCGCCTCACCGGCGACGCGCAGGAGATTGACTGCAAGCATGAGGGCATCAAAGGCCTCGTGCTGCGGGCTGAATTTGTGAAAAAACGCGGCAGCGGCCAATAGTGCTGTTGCAGTGCAACACGTTTCTGATTAGGCAAGCCCCCGCTAACTCCTTGCAACAGGATTTTCGATGACCAATATTTCCAAAGCTCTCGGCCGTATCCAGCCTTCCGCGACTCTTGCCATGTCGGCGAAGGTTTCTGAACTGAAGGGGCAGGGCGTGGATGTTATCGGCCTGTCGGCAGGCGAGCCCGATTTTGATACGCCGGACTTCGTCAAGGATGCAGCGATCCAGGCGATTCGGGACGGCGACACCAATTATACGGTGGTGGACGGGACAGCCGCGCTGAAGGCGGCGATCATCGGCAAGTTCAAGCGCGACAACGATCTGGCCTATGAGACGAACCAGATTACCGTGAGCAATGGCGGCAAGCACACGCTGTTCAACGCGCTGGTGGCGACGCTGGACGAGGGCGACGAAGTGATCATTCCGGCGCCTTACTGGGTCAGCTACCCCGATATCGTCAATTTCGCCGGCGGTACGCCCGTATTTATTGAGGCCGGAGCCGACCAGCGATACAAGATTACGCCGGAACAGCTGGAAGCAGCGATCACGCCCAAAACGAAATGGCTGATCCTCAACTCGCCGTCGAACCCGACCGGCGCTGCCTATAGCGCCGAGGAACTGAAGGCGCTGGCGGACGTAATCCTGCCGCACCAGGATCTGATGGTGATGACCGACGATATGTACGAACATATCTGGTATGCGGACTTCCCGTTCGCGACCATCGCGCAGGTCTGCCCGGACCTGTATGACCGCACGCTGACCGTCAACGGCGTTTCCAAGGCCTATGCGATGACCGGCTGGCGGATCGGCTATGCGGGTGGTCCGGCCTGGCTGATCAAGGCGATGGCCAAGTTGCAGTCGCAGTCGACCTCCAACCCGAGCTCGATTTCGCAGGCGGCTGCGGTTGCTGCGCTCAACGGTCCGCAGGAGTTTCTGATCGAACGCAATGCCGCGTTCGAACGGCGCCGGGATCTGGTGGTGTCGATGCTGAACGATACGCCGGGTCTCGAATGCCCGACACCGGAAGGTGCCTTTTATGTCTATCCTGACGCCAGCGGCGTGATCGGGAAGACCACGCCAAAGGGGCAGGTGATTAAGACCGACGAAGATCTGATCGCCTATTTTCTGGAAGAGGCTCAGGTCGCCGCTGTCCATGGCGCGGCCTTCGGTCTGTCACCGGCTTTCCGGATCAGCTATGCGACGTCCGAAGAGCAGCTGACCGAGGCCTGCACGCGAATCCAGCGGGCCTGTGCGGCGTTGACTTAGGCCTCAGGTGCCGGGCGGGCGCATCCGCGCCCTTGGCTATCCTCGCTTGCGCTGCGGGCGCGCAGTCGCGCTTGCCTCCGCTTCGCGTCGGTTTGGCGATCGCAATCGTGGTTGGTTTCTAACCGAGGCGCAGCCGAGGCAAGGCCGACCGGCCGCCGCGCCTTATGGCGCGAAAGCCAAGGGCGCGGATGCGCCCGCCCGGCGCTTGAGGTTGAAAACAAAAACACCCGCGCCCGGCGCCTGCGGTTAAATAAATATTTCTTAATAGAAAAGCTATTCGCCAGCGAAGGGAATATGCCCCTGTGATCAGGTTCACAAAGGCGACAGGAAAACTATATTATGGCTGTAACCAACAGGCGGGATGGCGCGAACAGCTAGTGACCCCCAAGGAACAGAGTATGAGAAAAATATTCAAATCCGATTTGACTTACAGCCTCGGCGGCGGCTTCATCGTCGGCGCGTTGATGCTGTTTTGCATGCAACCCGCTGAGCAACGTGCTGACTTCGGTAACAGTCTGTCGGCCACGGTTAGCGCCGCGAGTCATTTGCTGGGCTAGTCCAGGATGAAGCCGCTCCTCTCCCGCACGATAGCATTTGGCGCAGCTTTTGCTGCCTTTGGTGCCGTCTGGGCTGGTGTTCAGTTGACGGCACCCGGTGAACAGGCTCCGGTATCGGCCTTTGTCAGCGAAGCCCATGCCGCAGAAAAAGCCACCGTCATCCCGATGCCTCGTCTGGATGCTGCCGAAAAGGGCAAGCGCGCCGTCGCCATTTTTGCGGGCGGCTGCTTCTGGGGCGTGGAGGGCGTTTTTCAACATACCAAGGGCGTTATCAGCGCTTCGTCCGGTTATCATGGCGGCACGAAACGGAGTGCGTCTTACCCGATGGTCAGCGCCGGTATCACCGATCATGCCGAAGCGGTGCGGGTTGTCTATGATCCGCAGAAGGTCAGCTATGGCAAGCTGATGCAGATTTTCTTTTCGGTTGTCGCGGATCCGACGATGCTCAACGCGCAGGGTCCCGATCGCGGGAAGCAATATCGCAGCGCGCTGGTGCCGATGAATGCGGCTCAGGCGAAAGCGGCCCGTGCCTATATCGCACAGCTGTCAAAGGGCCGCTACTGGTCGCGCCCGATCGTCACTCGGGTTGAGCCGTACAAGGCCTTCTACCCCGCCGAAGCCTATCATCAGAACTTCATGCAGAAAAACCCGCGCCAGGGTTATATCGTCCGCTGGGACAAGCCCAAAATTGCCAATTTGAAGCGTCTCTATCCATCGGAATATCGGGCGCAGCCGGTAACCTGAATCGGAGCGGGCTTTACCGAACCTTAGCTTTGCCTTGCTACAAGACGTGAGCAACGGCAGAGGCACACATGCTCAACCACGATTTTGAACTGTTGATCGCGTTATCCGCATTCGTGGTCGGGATCGTGTTTTTGTGGATAGCCCGAATCGACGCGCGCTAGGCGATTTTCCTATTTCGGGCTGAGTACCATCAACATCTGACGGCCTTCCAGCTTCGGATAGGCTTCGACCTTCGCTGTTTCCTTCATGTCTTCCTGCACCCGGACGAGCAATTGCATGCCCAGTTGCTGATGCGACATTTCGCGGCCGCGGAAGCGCAGGGTGACCTTCACCTTGTCGCCATTGTCGATGAACTTGTTCACGTTGCGCATTTTCACGTCATAATCATGATCGTCGATATTCGGACGCATCTTGATTTCCTTGACGTCCTGGACCTTCTGGGTCTTGCGCGCCGCATTGGCCTTTTTCTGGGCCTCATATTTGAATTTGCCGACGTCGAGATATTTGGCGACAGGAGGCTGCGCATTGGGCGACACTTCCACCAGATCAAGGCCAACTTCCTTGGCTCGCTCGATCGCTTCTCGCGTATTCATGACGCCAAGGTTCTCGCCCTTGTCGTCGATAACCCTGACGGAATCGGAATTGATCAGTTCGTTGAAGCGCGGGCCACCTTTGACGGGTGGCATGGGGCGGCGAGGGGGTGCAGCTATGTTAAATACTCCTGAGTGTTTGTTTATGCTGGCTCATTAGACGCAAAGCCTGCGGGAATAAAGCCTTCTTGACAGCGAAAGGGACATAAGCCCCGAAAGCCGTGGTGTGAATGCAACATTCCGCAACCTATATCGTCATTGAGCGGTTGATTTCAAGTCCGGCGGGAGCGCCTCTTCCTGCAGCTTGGCGACGACTTCGTCCAGCGTCAGAAATTCCTGCTCCTTCTGGCCAAGCCGGCGCAGGGCAATCTTGCCTTCTTCCGCCTCGCGCATGCCGACGACGAGGATATTCGGCACCTTGCCGACCGAATGCTCGCGGACCTTGTAGTTGATCTTTTCGTTGCGCAGATCCGCCTCGACGCGGATGCCGGCGGCCTTCAGCCGTGCCACCACCTGTTCCGCATAGGGATTGGCGTCGGTGACAATCGTCGCGACCACCGCCTGAGTCGGGGCCAGCCAGAGCGGCATTTTGCCGGCGAAATGCTCGATCAATATGCCGATGAACCGTTCATAGCTCCCGAAAATCGCCCGGTGCAGCATGACCGGGCGATGGCGGTCGCCATCTTCGCCGACATAGCTGGCGTCGAGCCGTTCGGGCAACACGCGGTCCGACTGGATCGTGCCGACCTGCCAGGTGCGGCCAATCGCGTCGGTCAGATGCCATTCGAGCTTGGGCGCATAGAAGGCGCCTTCGCCGGGCAGTTCTTCCCAGCCATATTCTTCGGTCGCCATGCCTGCATCGACCACGGCCTGGCGCAGCTCGGCCTCGGCCTTGTCCCAGTCGGCGTCCGAACCGAAACGTTTCTCCGGGCGCAGCGCCAGTTTGATGGCAAAGCCCTCAAAGCCCATTTCCTTGTAGACGCGCTCGGCCAGCGCGCAGAACGCGCGTACCTCGTCGACGATCTGGTCTTCGCGGCAGAAAATATGGGCGTCGTCCTGGGTGAACTGGCGCACGCGCATCAGGCCATGCAGCGCGCCATGCGGCTCGTTGCGGTGGCAGCAGCCATGTTCGAACAGGCGCAAGGGCAGGTCGCGATAGCTTTTGATGCCCTGACGGAAGACCAGCACATGGGCGGGGCAGTTCATCGGCTTGATCGCCATCATGCCTTCGGTTCCGGTGACGACCGGTCCGTCGCTCTCGGCGTCGGGCACTTCGTCGGGGACCGCGAACATATTTTCGCTATATTTGCCCCAGTGGCCGGATTGTTCCCACTGTTCGACGTCCATCAGCTGCGGCGTCTTGATCTCGTCATAGCCGGCGCCATCGATCGCGCGGCGCATATAGGCCTCCAGCTCGCGCCAGATGACAAAGCCCTTGGCATGCCAGAAAATGCTGCCCTGCGCCTCGGACTGGATATGGTACAGATCCATCTCCTGACCGAGCTTGCGATGATCGCGTTTCGCCGCTTCCTCGAGTCGCACCAGATGGGCGTTCAGCTGTTTCTTGTTGAGCCAGCCGGTGCCGTAGATGCGCGAGAGCTGCGGATTGCGCTGGTCGCCGCGCCAATAGGCACCGGACACGCGCATCAGCTTGAAGGCCTGCGGATCGAGCTTGCCGGTCGAGGCGAGATGTGGCCCGCGGCACATGTCCATCCAGTCGTCACCCGACCAGTAGACCGTGATCTCGTCGCCTTCCGGCAGTTCGGCGGCCCATTCGGCCTTGAACGTCTCGCCATCCTTCTGCCAGCGGGCGATCAGGTCATCGCGTTCCCAGACTTCGCGGCGCAGCGGCTTGTCGGCGGCGATGATCCGCTTCATCTCCTCTTCGATGCGGGGCAGGTCTTCGTCGGTGAACGGGTCACCGGCGGGTGCGAAATCATAATAGAAGCCGTCCTCGGTCGACGGGCCAAAGGTGATCTGCGTGCCGGGGAACAGATTCTGCACCGCCTCGGCGAGCACATGCGCATAGTCGTGGCGCGCCAGTTCGAGCGCGTCTTCCTCGTCGCGGGAGGTCACCAGAGCAAGGTTGGTGTCCTGCTCCAGCGGCCGCATGATGTCACGCAGCTCACCGTCAATTTTCGCGGCAAGCGCGGCCTTTGCCAGACCCGGTCCGATATCGGCGGCGATCTGTGCGGGGGTAGTGCCCATGGCCACTTCGCGCGCGCTGCCGTCGGGAAGGGTGATTTTAATCATCTCGGTCATGGGTTCAGGTCATTCTCAAAATTTGTCAAAGTTGCGGCCAGGCAAGGCCTTGATCCGGCCAGTGCGAGGTGGATTGGACTTAGTCTTTTGGGGTTTCAAGTCAACCAAATCAGCAGCGGGATCATATGCGGGAGGAAAGCTATAGCGACATTATGTAATGGACGCTTGACATAGCGGGGCGAATCGATCATTAAAGTCAAGTAAACATGACATTGTGTCTATGTAGCTTGATGGAGATTGATGATGATGAAATTCAAACGCTGTTCGGGCCGGGCAATGACGCCCCATGAAAATATCGCGATGTGGGCGGCGCTCGCTATCCTGTTCCTGTCGGCATTGTGAAACCCGTGAAAAAGGAACCACACAAAAATATCTGGTCTCGCGCGAGCGGCTGGCTCAAGCCGGACTGGGTGTTCGTGATCATGCTGTTTGCCAGCGTCTTCCTGGCGGTATCGAACGGTTTGCAGACGGATGTTTACCAATTTGTGCCACCGCCTCTGTTCCCGAAGCTGGCGCTGTTGACGGGAACAATGATCCTGTTTTCCGCGCTTGCGACCCTCGGCGCCAAGCTCGATCGGCGGCACCTGGACGATTATATGTTCCAGATGGTTGCCAACGGTGCGGTGATCGCCATCATCACGACGATTCTGGTCAATATGGTTTGGGAAATCGGTTCTGATCTATTGCCACCTATCACCAGAAACGACTTGGTCGCAGTGATGATGGCCAGCTGGAGTCTCGGCTATTTCTTCTATCGGATCAGGGGAGTGAACGAATGAATCAGATGCCATCCTATATGAAGCGCTACTTCATCCGCTTGGTGATATTTCTGTCGCTCTATATGGTGATTCTAGTCGGGGGACTGAACTGGATGAACAGCACCAATCCCCCCGGTGACCCGATGCCAGCGGTTCTGGCGGTGCTGACGGCATTGCCGATATTGGGCGTGTTCTGGACCATTTTTCGCCTGCTGGTGGAAATGGACGATGAATATCAACGGTTTCTGATGACCAAACAAATTGTCGTCGCAACGGCCGTCACATTGGCGATCGTGACCGTATGGCAATTTCTCAACGTCTATGACGTGCTGGTCCAGGGGCCGCAGTGGATCGGCGTCATCTGGCTGGTGATGTTCGGCATCGCTGGCGGGCTGGTCCGGTGGAAAGCATGAAAAACCGGCTCAAGGTTCTCCGCGCCGAACGGGACTGGTCACAGGCCGACCTCGCCGAACGGCTCAAGGTCTCCCGGCAGAGCGTCAATGCGATTGAGACCGGGAAATATGACCCGTCGCTGCCGCTGGCCTTCAAAATCGCCGAACTGTTCGAGCTCAGTATCGAGCAGATATTCCTGCACGATTGAAAAAGATTATGGTGCTCTTGGTTAAAAGTTGATTTAGGTTCGCTCCATGTCTGATCCTGCGAACGTCTGGCTTATCGATGACAAAAGCGCCCTCAAACGGCCGGTGCGGATCGAGGTGATTGGCAGCACCTTTTTGCTCTATGAGCCGCAATGGCGCAGCGATGCCTTCTATCTCGAAGATCTGGTGTATCGCGGCAAGGAAGGCCAGTCGCATGTCTTTGGACTGGAGGACGGGATCAAGGGCCGGCCGAAATGGAAGCTGGGTTTCAGGGGTGATATTCCTCCCGAAATTTCGGCGCTGCTGCCGCCGCCCAAATCGCCTTTGCTTTCCAATATCGGCATGTTGATCATTGCCTTTCTTTGTCTGGGCATTGTCTATTTTGCTGCGGCCTGATGAGTGGCGCAATCGCTAGTGCACTT
The DNA here is from genome assembly GCA_002733865.1 of Sphingopyxis sp. Classification (GTDB taxonomy): domain Bacteria; phylum Pseudomonadota; class Alphaproteobacteria; order Sphingomonadales; family Sphingomonadaceae; genus Parasphingorhabdus. Next base: position 29,290 of record NVXM01000006.1, on the reverse strand, counting down.
GCGCAGGCAAGTGGCCATCTCGCTAACAATTTTCCATAGACACAGGTTGTCGAGCTACTGCACTCGCGTCAACGTGCCTTCTCATCACTCGATTTTGAAGTATAGGGCAGGAGATGGACCCCCGCCTTCGCGGGGGCACAATTGGGTGACTATATGGAAGACGAGATTCTTTATCTTGACCGGCCGGGCGGCGCTTCGCTGGCTTATTGCTACACGCCGCCGAAAGCGGGCGTGAAGGGGACCACGCTGGTCTTTCTGCCCGGCTATATGTCGGACATGGAAGGCGGCAAGGCGCTGGCGCTGGATGCCTGGGCGAAAGCGCAGGGGCGAGCGATCCTGCGATTTGATTATGCCGGATGCGGCGCCAGCGGCGGCGCATTTGAGGACCAGAGCCTGACCTCCTGGCGCGAGGACGTGATGTTCCTGATCGACAAGGTTACCTCCGGTTCGATCACGCTGGTCGGTTCGTCGATGGGCGGGTGGCTGATGCTGCTGGTGGCGCTGTCGCGTCCGATGCGGGTCAAGAATCTGGTCGGCATTGCCGCTGCGCCCGATTTTACCGACTGGGGCTTCACGCAGGAGCAGAAAATGACCATCCTGCGCGACGGCAAGCTGGAAGAGGACAGCGAATATTCCGACGAGCCCTATGTCACCACGCAGATTTTCTGGCAGTCCGGTGAAGCGAGCCGCCTGCTCCAGAAGGAGATTGCCTTTGATGGCGCGGTGCGGCTGCTGCACGGGCAAAAGGATGCCGATGTGCCATGGGAATATAGTCTGGAAACAGCGAAAAAAATCCGTTCAGATGATGTGCAGGTCCATCTGGTAAAAGACGGCGACCACCGCCTTTCCCGGGATCACGATATTGCCTTGCTGATTGACGTGGTTTCGCGACTGGGGTGAGCTCTGGTCTCGCTAATACATAGTCTAGAACGGACATTCATCCATGATTTCGTCGCTCCTCTTTCCCCTGTTGATCCAGTCGGCAACGCCTTATGGGTCGCCAATCGACCCGGTGCTTCGCCCATCCGAGCCAAAGCCGGAGGCATCTGAAGTACCGCCACCGCCGCAAAAGGTCGCGCCCAAACCAAAGAGGGCGGAGGATATCCGGTTTGACCAGTGCATTGATCAAGCGGCGGATGATCCTGGCCGCGGTTTGCTGGCTGCCAATAAATGGCAGATCGAGGGCGGCGGGCATCTGGCACGCAATTGCCTGGGTTTTGCTTATGCGGAGCTGCAGCAATGGGACAAGGCGATCCCGGAATTTGTCCAGTCAGCAGAGGGCGCCCAGACCGCCGCTGATGATCGCGCCGCAATCTTCTGGTCGCAGGCCGGCAATGCGGCGCTGGCGAAAGCCGATTATCCGCTTGCCCTGGACTATCTTCGCGCGGCGCTGGAACAGGGAACGCTGGACGGACTGCTGAAAGGCGAAATTCATCTGGATATGGCGCGCGCCTTTGTCGCTCTGGATCAATATGATCAGGCGAAGGCGCAATTCGCCTGGGTCCATGAGATTGTTCCGGAAGATCCGCTTGGCTGGCTATTGTCGGCGACGCTCGCGCGCCGGATGGGGGATCTTGCGCTGGCCAAATCGGATATCGCGGTCGCTGCGAAACTGGTCGCGACCGATCCGGCTATCGCTCTGGAAGCCGGCAATATCGCCTATCAAGCAGGCGATATTGTGAACGCCAAGAGCAATTGGGAACAGGCCGTCAAATTTGGACCGGACAGCGAGCCGGGGAAGGCCGCTGCCCGGTATCTCGCGCAGTTGGTCGACGGGGTTGAGGATTGATTTTAGCGCGTCGGTGATGTGGCCGCACTGATTGGCGGCACCGACCTAATCCAGATAGAAATTCACCGTCGTGACCACGCGGACCTTCTTGTACGGCGTGTCCGTTACGCCATAGCCGCCCGCGTCACCGTCCCGGCTGTCGATGCTGAAATAGCCCTGGGTAGCGGATTTGATCCCGCCAACGTCAGTGCCGCTGTCTTCGGCAAATTGCTCGGCCGATTTGCGGGCATCCTTGGTGGCCTCGGCAACCATTTCGGGTTTGATCTCGTCCAGCTTGGTGAAGGTGTAGCTCATGCCGGAACCGTCCTCCAGCACAACGCCGCGGCGGACCAGGTCGAACTGGCGAGCGACGGCGGCCTGGGCCTTGTCAATATCATTGGTGCGCAGGCTGAGCCGCTGGCGAATGGTATATTGAGGGATGCCGTTGTTGCTATATTGGTTCACGTTCGCCCCGGTCGGCTTGAGCGCATCCGCCTTGAAACCAAGTTCCTTGAAAAAGGCGGTAATGGCAGCCGTGTCGCGATCGATATCGGTCTGTGCGCTTTGCAGGTTGGTGGATTGCGCGCTGTAGGCAATCGTCCAGGTGGCCAGATCGGCTGTGACTTCGCGCTCGGCAAGCCCGCGCACAGTGACGCTGCGATCCGCCATTTTCGCCCGCAGCAAGCCATCGCCGAGCAGATAGCCACCGACAATCAGGCCGATCATCAGCAGGCCGGCGCTTGCCAGCCACACCTTGTTTTTGCTTTCGATAAATTTCTGGCTCATACTCTTTCCCTCAGTTCAAAAGCCGCTTAGGCTGCTTGCAAATGACCCGGTCCGGCATTGCAACACCTGCGATGAACCGTTTCTGAATAGCGACGAATGGAGATCCTCTGTGACTATAAAATATCTGCACACCATGCTGAGAGTCAGCGATCCCGAGGCGACCGTGGCCTTTTTCGGTCTTCTGGGTCTGGAAGAGGTGCGGCGCTATGACAGCGAGCAGGGGCGCTTCACGCTGATTTTTCTGGCTGCTCCGGGGCAGAAGGATGTTGCCGAGGTGGAATTGACCTACAACTGGCCGCCGGAAGATGGCAGTGCGCCCGAAGTCTATGACGGTGGTCGCAATTTCGGGCATCTCGCCTATGCGGTCGACGACATTTACGCCCTGTGCCAGACATTGATGGATGCGGGGGTGACGATCAACAGGCCACCGCGCGACGGTCATATGGCTTTCGTCCGCTCGCCCGACAATATTTCGGTCGAGCTGCTGCAGAAGGGCGACCGACTGCCGGCTCAGGAACCCTGGGCGAGCATGGAGAATATCGGCGAGTGGTAGCGCCTATAGATTGCTAGCCAGGCATCATGCCTGCCGGTTTATCCGCTAGCGGATCCGACAGGTCGATCCAGACAATCTGGTTACGGCCTTTGTGCTTCGCGTGATAAAGCCGCCCGTCGGCAATCGCCATTACGGTGCGGAGAGAGTCCCGCCTGGATATCGCTGCGACACCCACGGAAAATGTCACGGCCTCCTGAATTTGCGGCACTTTTTCGTGCACCGTCTTGATCAGATGTTCGCAAATTTCGGTCAGTGCGTTGACCGGATAATTTATCTGGTCTTCGGCAGCGTCATTCTGGATCAGCAGCGTGAATTCCTCGCCGCCGATACGGGCAGCAAAATGCGGGGTGGCATCAAGCTCTCTGCCGACGACCCGCAACACCTTGTCGCCTATCTCATGCCCGTAGCGGTCATTGACCCGTTTGAAGAAATCAATGTCGAACAGGGCAAGGTGGCTGTAGCGCAAGTCTTTTTGATTGCGTCGAAACTCCCGTTCGAATGAGCGGCGATTGTTCATCATCGTCAAGCCGTCGGTATCAGCGAGCAAAGTGAGCTCTGTCTGTTTGCGCAATGTGACTTCATGATTTTGCCGCAAGCGCAGGATCCGGTACGCAACGCCGAGGGCCAGGACAATGGATTCGACCACCAGCAGAAAATACATCCCATAATCGAGCATCGCCCAGCCGATATAGAGATCCACGCCCCGGGCCACCCGGTCCATCACGAAACACAGAATGGGTGTCCATCCGGCAATCTGGAACCAGATCGCTTTGCTGCCCCTGCGCAGAGCATGCCCCATCGTATAGGAAATGACGACAGCGATTGGCAAAAACGCCGCGTGATAATAGTTTCTCGCCTCCAGAGTGGACGTCTCGTCGACTCGTATCGCGAGCGCGGTGACGATGATCGGCAGCATCGCGGTCCAATAGATCGTTATCTGCAGCCAGCGTTCTATTTTGTCCCGTTCAATGAAGCTGACCAGAAAAAAACCGCAGGCAGCGACGGCTACGGCAGGCGCCCAGTAGTTGATCAGCATTTTTGTGGCCAGGCTCGTCTCCGGAAAAGCGACGAAAATCAGGCCGGATGAACTGAAAGTGTAGGTCACGGCGGCACCGATCATCAGGCTGTGCCACGGCATGAAACTGTATCCGAGCGCGCCGTAAAAGAACATGTGGTAGATCAATGGCATGATCGCCATTCCGCACAGCGCTGCGAACATGACGAGAAGCGGCAGCTGCAGCGCATCCCACTTCTCGGTCGATGCCAGTTCGAGCAGCGAGATCGACGGCGTGACCTTCATATCATCAATCGCGACATAGACGGTCTGGATATGGCTGCGAATTCCCGGTTTGTCGGTGCCCGGGACCGGCAAGCCATAGCGCCCCTTCGGTCGCCAGTGGGCTTGTACGTCCTGCGCCGAGAAATGCGAGGTCAGGATTTGCCCGTCATCGAGAACGCTATGCACCCGCATGGTGGTCAGCCCGTTATTGTCGGCCTGCACTTCGACCGGCCCGTCGGGCAGGCCGCCGTCCAGAAACGGAATTCTGACCCACGTCCTGGGGCCGTCGACGTCATATTTGCTGGAGGAGCAGTCGAACGATTTGCCGGTTTTCAACAGCGCCGAGATCGTCATATTCTTGCCGCTGCTTTGCGTGCACAGTTGGTCCGACATTTTGACATTTGCAAAAGCCGGAGAAGCGAGGCACAAATAGACCAGAAACGCGACGAACAAACGCAAAAGACGAACCCTTTTCAAAAACCCTGCTGCAGAGGCTGTTCGGTTAGGGGAGAAACGTTATTTTGCGGTTAACCATCGACAGCAATATATTAGGGGAGTAATTTACCTGCCATGCTTGAAATCATCCGAATTCCCGTATTGTCCGACAATTATGTCTGGCTGGTGCACGAGCCGCAGTCGCAGGAGACGATGGTCGTTGATCCGGCAGTGGCAGAACCGGTGCTGGCCGAAGCCGAACAGCGCGGCTGGACCATCACCCAGATCTGGAACACCCACTGGCACCCCGACCACACTGACGGAAATGCCGCGATCAAGGAGGCGACCGGTTGTCACATCACCGGTCCGGAAGCGGAGCGGGAGCGCATCCCGACCCTCGATACGCTGGTCAAGGAAGGCGACACGGTGAAACTTGGCGAAGTGACCGCGGAGGTCATCGATGTGCCCGCTCATACTGCCGGTCATATTGCGTTTCACATTCCGTCCGAAAACGTCGCTTTTGTCGGCGACACGTTGTTCGCGATGGGCTGTGGCCGGTTGTTTGAAGGAACGGCCGAGCAGATGTACGACAATATGCGCAAGCTGGAGGCGCTGCCCGGCAGCACCAAGGTCTATTGCGCCCACGAATATACACAGGCAAACGGCGAATATGCGCTGGTCGCCGAGCCGGACAATGTTGCGCTGAAGGAGCGGATGGCCGAGGTGCTGACCCTGCGCGCGCGTGGCGAAGCGACGGTGCCGACGACGATCGATCAGGAGCGCGCCACCAACCCGTTCATGCGGGCGTCTTCGGCGGAAGAACTGGCCGAACGCCGGACCGCGAAAGACAATTTCTGAAGCAGCGGCTTTGCTTCATGGCCGGTTCAGCCTGTTCCATGCTATAATCGCTCTCAATAGACGACTGGGAACAGGAGACAGGTTATGAACAAACTGCTTTTTGCACTGCCGGCAGCGATGCTGCTCGCGGCCCCCGCTATCGGCAGCGAGGCCAACACGCTCAACGAGAAACAGCAGGCCAAGCTCGACCAACATTTGGAAGTCCGGACCGCTGGCGAACCGACGTCCTGCATCGGGCGCAACGATCAACGCAATATGACGGTGGTCAGCGATGACATCCTGATCTTCTCGTCGAGCCGCCATGCCAAGACGATCTATGTCAACAAGCCCTATGGTGGCTGTCGGGACGCCAGCCGCAATATTCTGTCCTACAGCCGGCCGACCTCGCAGCTGTGCCGTGGCGAACCGATCACGCTGGTCGACAACACCATCGGAATGTCGGTTGGCAGCTGTGCCTTTGGCGAGTTCGTCCCCTATACGAAGAACGCCGACTGAGCCTTCGTTAGCCGACAAAACAAAAGCCCCGGCCGCGCGATGCGAGGCCGGGGCTTTTTTGTGTCGGGACAGGAGCTAGCCTATTTGTCTTCTTCGAACATATTGACCGCATTTTCGCCGGTTGCCGACAGACGGACCTTGTCGCCTTCGATCTCCGCCACCAGTCCGAGCGGCAGATAATGGTGCGACGCGCCTTTGCCGCCTTCGGTCTGCGGGCTGTCCTTCTTGGTCAGCTTGATGCGCTCGCCGCTGTCGTCGAGATGGTCGACCACGCCAACATGCACGCCGTCGGCTCCGATGACTTCCATATGTTCCTTGATCTGGCTCTTATCTACCATGTCGAACTCCTTTTCTGTTTCTGTTCTGTTCAACCAACGTGCGAGACGGGATCCTGTTCCAACAGCACCCGGAAAACCGCAGATAATATCCCCTGCGCCGGCCAGGCCGGCGAGCTGGCGGACCGGCCGCGCTCAATCCCGGTCGAGCAGGTCGTCGGTCACCGCCATCAGTAGCACCGGCTCGTCAGCGGTGTCGGCGATCGCGTCGACAAAGGCGGCGCGGGTTTCCGGGTCATCATAGGCCATTTTCGCATCAAACGCTTTCTGCCAGGTCGCTTCGTCCGGCCATTCGGCGACCCCGACAAAGCGCCCGTCGCGGTCGCGGTGCAGCCGGGACCCGAGGCTGCCATATTTCTCCCGGATCAGCTCGGTGCCGCGCCGCCAGGCGGTGCGGAATTGTTCCTCCTTACCGGGATGGACTTTCCACCAATAGGCTGCAACGAACATGATCTCTTCTCCTTTCCGCGCTGCCTTTTCGCAGCATGATTTCCCGACAGGTCTCCAGCGCTAGCGGCAATATTGGTAGCCGCCGCGGGGGGCCTGGTCAAAATGCAGATGGTCGGCGTGGGCCTTGTTATAATCGGGCGACAGGGTTGTCGCAAAAATCTCGCAGCCGCCATCGCGCACCGCCTTCAGAAAACGCGAGCGCTCGTCGTCGGCGTCCCAGTGTCCGGCGACCGAGACGGTGCGGCCGTCGGCGAGGCGGAAGGCGGCGATATCGATCGCGTTGGCGGTGGCATGTTCGCTGAAATTGCCGCTCTGCCCGCCGCCGATCCGGCGGCAGCTGTAGCTGCCAAAGGTGGTGATCGCCTCGACCGTGGTACCCAGATACTCGCGCGCGGCGGCGTCGACGATCTGTTTTTCCCACAGGACCAGACTGATCGCCACCGGACAGCTGGTCCTGGCGGCGGGGCGGTAGGCGATCGATTGCGGCTGATCGCGGGCGAGGGTGACGCCGTTGTCATAGCTGCAATTCGGGCCAGCGGTGACCGGCGGCAGGGGCGAATAGCCGATGCTGGCTTGCTCAAGCAGCTGGTGGCAGCGCGGTGTGTCATCGGCGAGCGCGCCGATCTTGCGGGTAGTGAACGGCCCGATCGGCGCGGCCAGCGACAGCGGCGTCCAGGGCATGCGGCTGTCATGCGCAACCCATTCATAGCCGCGCAGGAGAAGAGCGAGCAGGATGACAAAGAGGATCAGGCGCATCGGCGCGGCCGTTCAGGGGGAGTGGCGTTGGGTAGGGCTTTGCTGGACGCGGGGGGCAGACTGTCTCTCCGGTTTGGGGGACTCTGTGGTTTAACGGGTGGGGGAGGGGAAAGTTCCCCGGAGCGCCTGCCCGTAGCCTAAATAGTCCATGGCTAGATATGATAGTTCGAACTGCCAAGCAAAGCTGCAAAATGGAAGGAAATGATAAAGTAGCTACCTGAACCGGTCGCTGCGACCCAAGAATTCAGATTGTCCGTCCGATCCAAATACGGGCCGCCTGAAAAACTGGCAAGGAGGCGGATTTGACCAACCTGACGTGGGACCATGAAACTGATCTTCTGGTGGTGGGCACCGGCGCGGCGGGCCTGACCACTGCAGTTGTCGGCGCGGTCGAGGGCCTGAAGGTCCTGGTGATCGAAAAGACCGAATTTTACGGCGGCACCACGGCCCTCTCTGGCGGGGTGGCCTGGATTCCCAACAACCCGTTGATGAAAGCGGCCGGCATCCCGGACACCCCCGATGATGCTCTTGCCTATCTGAAGCACAATGTCGGCAACCGCGTTGCCCCCGCCAAGCTGGAAGCGCTGGTCGAGCATGCACCGCAGATGGCCGAGTATATGCAGACGAACAGCGCGGTGCAATTCCAGATGATGGAAGACTTCCCCGATTACCGGCCCGAGACGCCCGGCGGCAGCAACGGCGGCCGCTCCATCGACCCAAAGGTCTTTTCCGGCCGCAAGCTCGCTGACTACGCGCACCTGCGCAAGCAAAATACCGAAATCCCCGGCGGCATTGTCGGTTCGGTCAAGGAACTGCGGCGCTTGGCCTTTTTTCGGTCCAATCCGAAGGGGCTGCTGGCGGTCTGGAAGATGTTTCCGCGGAATCTGTGGAACAAGATCGCGTCCCGTCAGCATATGTCGAGTGGCCGCGCCCTGGCGGCCCGGTTGCGCTATTCTTTGCAGCAAAGGGACGTGCCGCTGTGGCTGAACACCGGTCTTGATGAATTGCTGCTCGAGGATGGCGCGGTGATCGGCGCGCGGGTTATGCGGGAGGGCAAGCCGCTCAATATCCGCGCTCGCCGCGGGGTGATGATCGCCGCCGGGGGATTTGAGCATAATGGATCGATGCGCAAAGAATATTTCGGCGCCGACGTAGCCGAACAATGGCGATCCGGCGCCTTTACATCGGGCTCGCCCGGCAATGTCGGCGACGGCATCAAAGCGGGCCTGGCAGCAGGCGCGGCGCTCGATCTGATGGATGACATGTGGTGGATGCCGTCTTCGGTGGAACCGGGGGCGGAAACGCCGACCATCCATGTGTTCGAGCGCGGCCTGCCGCACTTCCTGATCGTCAATGCTAGCGGCAAGCGCTTTGCCAACGAGGCCCGGCCCTATAATGAACTGGGCCGCATCATCTATGAAGAAACCGATCCGCCCGCCTTCATGATATTCGATCAGGAATATCGCAACCGATACGCCATGGGCACGATGCTGCCCGGGATCACCCCGGAGCGCTTCATCGAAGCGGGCTATATCAAGCGCGCCGAGACGCTCGAAGCGCTGGCTGCTCAGACCGGAATCGATCCGGCCGGGCTGAAACGGACGGTCGAGCGGTTTAACATCATGGCGGAAGCGGGACAGGACGAGGATTTCCACAAGGGCGAAAGCGCGTTCGACCGCTATGCTGGCGATCCGGCAAATAAACCGAACCCGTGCCTTGGCCCTGTCACAAAGGCGCCTTTCTACGCCATGGAAATCCAGGCGGGCGACCTGGGCACCAAGGGCGGTCTTTTGACCAATGAGCACGCCCAGGTGCTGCGTGACGACAGCTCGGTGATACCGGGACTATATGCAGCGGGGAACAGCTCGGCCTGTGTGGTTGGCAATTTCTATCCGGGCGCTGGCGGTACCATCGGCGCGGCGATGACCTACGGCTATATCGCCGCCAGGGATGCAGCGGGCCAAGCGGATCGTTGATGCTGGCGGCCGCCTGGTGAGGGGGCGATGGTGATGATCCGTTAGCGGCGAGCCTGTCGAACCACGACTCTCGTCCGAGAAGCGCCCTTGGACAAGCTCAGGACTAACGGGCAGGCTTTAATCTTGAAACTTCACGACCCAACATCACCAACACTGGTGATATTCACCACCCCTTTGCCCGGCAGTTCCACACGCAACTCCAGCGTGCCTCCCGCTGCTTCCACAAATTTGCGCAAGGTCGAAAGATAGAGGTCGGTTTGATGCTCAATCTTGTGCACCGACGGCTGTTTGACACCGAGTGCCTTGGCCATTTGCACTTGGCTGCGATCGGCCAGTTTGCGAAACGCTTTCAGCCCTTCCACCTCGGCAACCAGGGCTTCGGTGCGCGCGGCAATCTTCCGGCGACGTGCAGCCGGCAAAGCATCCCGAATGGCCTTGATATTCTGTCCCATCGTCACTTCTCCTTGCTGGCGATTGCCGCCAAATGATTGTCAAATCTCTTGTCTGCCTTGCGGATCAGATTTTTATAAAAGCGCTGCTGGCTGCCTCCGGTCTTGTCTCCTGCGATCAGGATCACGGCTTTTCGCTCCGGATCGAATGCAAAGGCCACGCGCCACACTCCGTCAGCGGCATTGAAGCGCAACTCTTTCATGTTGGCATGTCTTGAACCCGACAAAGTGTCGGCATGCGGCCTGCCAAGTTGTGGACCATAGATTTCCAGCAATCCCGCGATCGCGAGCAGTTCATCCTGAACCGCATCGTCAAGCTTCGCAAACTCGCTTTCGAAATCGCTATAAAGCTCAACGACCCAAGGCATGGCGTCTTATAGCTTAAAGGCTATATAATTGTCAATAGCTCAGAGGCTATATTTTGGCTTCATAGTGGACGGAATTACGAAACGTTACCGTAATTTCATCCTTCTCCCGTGAGGGAGAAGGATACGAAGCCTTGTTCGCGAAGCGAATTAGGCGCAGTTGGATGAGGGTGTTCCGCTGTTCATTATCCGTCAGTGGTGAGCCTGTCGAACCACGCCTCTCGTCCCAGAAGCGTCCTTCGACAAGCTCAGGACTAACGGATAAGCGTTGCGATTGTAAACCCTCACCCAGCTCCGACTAGGCAGCAAGCTGCCAAGTCTGCACAACCCTCTCCCTTGAGGGAGAGGGAATGTCACCGTTATTAAAGTGCACCGTCACCGTAATTACTGAGCATTAACTAGGAAATTGAGTGCACTGTCACCGTGATTCGGTAGTCCGTAATTCCCACTGTCACCTTAATTCCTACCTGCATTCCTAACCAGATCATTTAATAATCTAACGAAGAAAATTGCCCCAAAAAATATAGAAAGCACAGCGATTACAATCAAAGAATATGTTGCAATTTCGCTCTCGGAAATCATATCGCTATAAAAATAAATTGCTGTGCAACAGATGCCAAATATAAAAAATGTAGATAAAAATAGTAACAATGAATTTCTAATCCGCATGTTTTAACCTCCGTTGTTATTGCATGCGGCGTCGGGTAATACCGTTTCCAATGCAAAATTACGGTACCGAATTATGGAACTACGGGGCCGGGTTACCAAATATACCAAATCACCGTCTAGCCGCCATTCTGACCCCAACCCTCACTTCTTATAAAGCGCATCCATCCGCTCCAAATACCGCTCCCGGATCACATGCCGCCGGATCTTCATGCTCGGCGTCAGCTCTTCATTCTCGATCGCAAACGGCTCGTCGGCAAAGGCGAAGCGGCGGACTTTTTCGATTACGGACAGGTCCTGGTTGACCCGGTCGATCGCTTCGCGGACCGCGGTCTTGAACGCCGGATTGTCCTGTAGTTCGATAAAGTCATAGGGCACGTCCTGTTCGCGCGACCATTCCAGCGCCCATTCCGGGTCGGGGACGATCAGGCCGACCATATAGGGCTTGCGGTCGCCGGTGATCATCGCCTGCAGGATTTCCGGTTGCAGGGTCAGCATGCCCTCGACCTTTTGCGGCGCGACATTGTCGCCCTTGTCGTTGACGATCAGGTCCTTCTTGCGGTCGGTGATCGCCAGCCGGCCGGCTTCGTCGATATGGCCGATATCGCCGGTGTGCAGCCAGCCGTCCTTGAGCACCTTGTCGGTCTCTTCCTGGTTGCGCCAATAGCCGTGCATGACCAGCTCGCCGCGGACCAGGATTTCGCCGTCTTCGGCGATCCGGACTTCGGTGTCGATCATCGGTGGGCCGACGGTGTCCATTTTCAGGCCGGTGCTCGGGCGGTTGCAGGCGATGATCGGGCCGGATTCGGTCTGGCCATAGCCCTGCAACAGCGTCAGGCCGAGTGACTGGAAGAAAGTGCCGATCTCCGGATTGAGCGGAGCACCGCCGGAGACCATCGCCTTGATTCGGCCGCCGAAGCGCTGCTGCACCTTGGGGCGCAGTGTCCTGTCGAGCAACAGGTCCATCAGCTTGTCGCGCTTGCGGCGCTTGCCTTCGGCTTCGCGTTCGCCGAGCGCCAGCGCCTTGCCGAGCAGATAATTGGGCATCTTGCCCTGTTTCTCGACCGTTTTGATCAACCGGGCGCGCAGCACTTCGAAGAGGCGCGGGACGACGACCATGATCGTCGGGCGGACTTCCTCTATATTGGAGGCGAGCTTTTCCAGCCCTTCGGAATAATAGATCTGGGCGCCGATCCCCATCGGGAAAAACTGGCCGGCGCTGTGCTCATAGGCGTGACTGAGCGGCAGGAAGGAGAGGAAGACTTCGTCATCCCAGCCGAAGTCGGTCTCGATCACCTCGGCAGGGCCCTTGGTATTGTGCAGGATCGCGCCGTGATGCTGCATGACGCCGCGCGGCTTGCCGCCGGTGCCGCTGGTGTAGATGATGCAGGCGGTTTCCTCGCGGGTGATGCCGGCGACCTGTTCGGTGACCTCGGCGACATCGGCGTCGCTGCCCTGGACCAGATCGGCCCAGCGGTAGAGGTCGAAATCGCCGGACTGGCCGATGCGCAGGTCGGCGATGCCGATGATGATATTGGCATCCGAGGAGCTGATCACCGAAGGCAGCAGATTTTTCGCCAGCTTGCTGTCGGAGACGATCACTGCATGGGCACCGCTATTGTCGAGAATATGCTGGTGATCGGTTGCGGTGTTGGTGGTGTAGGTCGGCACGGTGATGCAGCCGGCGGCCATGATGCCGAGATCGGCGATGCACCATTCGGGGCGGTTTTCGGAGACCAGCATCACCCGGTCGCCCTTTTTCAGGCCGATCCGCTGCAGCGATTTGGCCAGCGCCGCGACTTGCCGCGCGGCATCGGCCCAGCTGGTCGCCTGCCAGGCGCCATCGATCTTGGCGTGCAGAAACGGTTTGTCGCCGCCCTGACGGGCGCGATCGAAAAACATCGATACCAGATTTTGATAATGGTCGATTTCCAGGTAACGATTTTTTGCCTTTTTCCGGGCCACGCGATGCTTCCTCTCTCAATACTCCGGATGTCGCCGGGCTTGGATCATTAGCAGGGGGACTAGCGCGGTTCGAACGAGCGGGCAAATATTTTGGTGCAAAGGAGCCCGGCGTGCCGGTTGTCAGCGGCGGCCGCACTGTCGATGGACATCGCCGTTCGACCTGGTCTATAGCTTTGCCCCATGAAAATGTCCCGTCTCGTCGCTGCCGTCGCAGCGCTGCTCACCGCTTCCTGTACCCAGACCAGCATGCCCGAACCGGCTTCTGCTTCTGCGCCGGAAGCTGCTGTCACCCAGAAGGTGGAGCCGTTCGTGATCGCTGCCAACCCGCTGGCCGCCAAGGCCGGGCAGGACGTTCTGGCGCGCGGCGGCAGCGCGATCGATGCGGCGATTGCCGTGCAGGCGATGCTGTCGCTGGTCGAGCCACAAAGCTCCGGCATGGGCGGAGGGGCTTTCCTGACCTATTATGACGGCGGCACCGGGAAACTGACGGTCTATGACGGGCGGGAAACCGCACCGGCGCAGGCCAGCCCGACGATGTTTCTTGACCCCGACGGCCAGCCATTGGGTTATCGCGAGGCGGTGACCAGCGGACGCGCGACCGGTGTACCGGGTGCGGTTGCGATGCTGGCGATGGTGCATGAAGATCATGGCACGCTCGACTGGAGCAGCCTGTTCGGAGCGGCCGAACGCACCGCTGAGGAAGGTTTTGTGATCACGCCACGGCTGGGCCGTTTTCTGCAGCGGGGTTTCCCGCAGCTGGAGACTCCGGACGCCTCGGCCTATTTTAGCGATGCCGACGGCAACAGGCTGACCACCGGTGACCGGATCAAAAACCCGGAATATGCCGACTTTCTGAGACGGCTTGCGGCCAATGGTCCGGCAGCGCTCTATGGCGGTTCAACCGCTGCCAAGATCGTCGCCAGGACCCGGGCAGCGCCGCTGGAAGGCCGGATGACGCTGGCCGATATCGCGAATTACAAGCCGATCAAACGCGAAGCGTTGTGCAATCCCTATCGTGTCTATCTGGTCTGCGTGCCGCCACCGCCGTCGAGCGGCGTCGGCCTGCTGCAGCTGCTGTCGATGCTCGAGAAAACCGATATCGCCGATCGCGGCCCGGATGACCCGCAGGCCTGGTTCCTGTTCGCTGAAGCCAGCCGGCTGATGTACGCTGACCGCGACCAATATGTTGGCGATCCCGCTTTCGCTTCGGTACCGGTCCGGGGTTTGCTGGATCCGGTCTATGTTAAATCGCGGGCGGCCCTGATCGGCGAGACTGCCTCGGCGCCTCCGCAGGCCGGTGTTCCGCCGGGAGCGGTGCCAGCGGCGAAGGACAATACCAAGGAACCCGCGGGTACCTCGCATTTCATTGTCCGCGACGGGCAGGGCAATGTCGTGTCGATCACCACCACGGTGGAATCGATCTTCGGCAGCGGCCGGATGGTCGACGGTTTCTTTCTCAACAACCAGCTGACCGATTTCTCGTTCAGCCCGGTCGATGCAGCTGGCAACCCGGCGGCCAATGCGGTCGCACCGGGCAAGCGGCCCCGGTCATCGATGACACCGGCGATCCTGCTCGACCGCGACGGCAAGTTTGCCGGGGCGATCGGCTCAGCGGGCGGCAACTCGATTCTCGCCTATGTTGGCAAATCGCTGGTCGGTGCGATCGACTGGGACCTGTCGATGCAGGAAGCGCTGGCGCTGCCCAATCTGGTTGCGCGGGGCGCGGCCATTGGCGGCGAAGTCGACGAGTTCGCGCCGGGGGTTGTGGCCGGTCTCGCCGAGCGCGGGATCGATCTCAAGCCGGGCCAGGGCGAAGATAGCGGCGTCCACGCGGTGATAATTCGCGATGGCAAGGTGGATGGCGGTTATGATCCGCGGCGCGAAGGTCTCGTGCTGGTCGGTACGGGCGACTAGCGAAACGCTACGCAGTGCCGACGGCTTCGCTGACCGATGCAAAGCCGTCGCGCTTGAGCAACTTGGCCAACTGGCAACTTATTGAAGCCGCAATCGTCGGCCCTTCGTAGATCATCGCCGTATAGAGCTGGACCAGCGAGGCCCCGGCGCGGATCCGTTCATAGGCATCTTCAGCGGTGGCGATCCCGCCAACCCCGAGTAGCGGAATCTTCCCGCCGCTGGCCTGCCGGAAATCCTTGAGCCGCTGCAGCGCCAGATCCTTCAGCGGCGCACCCGACAGCCCGCCGGTTTCGGACTGGTTGTTGGATTGAAGATCGGGCCGGGTGATCGTGGTGTTGGAAATGATCAGCGCGGCGATCTTCTCTGCCATTGCGACATCGACAATATCATCGATATCGGCGGGCTCGAGATCAGGGGCGACTTTCAGGAAGACGGGGGTTTTTGACTGGCCCATCGCTGCCATCACCGCGGCGAGCAGTTCCGCCAGTGCGCCCTTGTCCTGCAGCGCGCGCAGGCCCGGCGTGTTGGGCGAGCTGATATTCACGGTCAGATAGTCGGCCAGCGGCGCCATATTCTTTGCGCCGGTGACATAGTCTGCGATTCGGTCGTCGCTGTCCTTGTTGGCGCCGATATTGATGCCGAGCACGCCCTTGCCCATGCGGCTGCGCATGCGCTCAAGACGGGGGAGGGCGTCCTGCTGGCCGTGATTGTTGAAGCCGAGCCGGTTGATCACTGCCTTGTCCTCGACCAGCCGGAAGATGCGCGGTTTCGGATTGCCTGCCTGCGCCAGCGGCGTCAGCGTGCCGACCTCGGCAAAGCCGAAGCCCATGCGGATCAGCGCGTCGGGCACCTCGCCATTCTTGTCGAAGCCGGGGGCCATGCCGACCGGATTGACGAAGTCCAGCCCGGCGACGGTGCTGGCCAGAACCGGATCGGATTTCGGGGCAGGTCCCATCGGCAGCGTCTTTAGACCGGCGATGGTCAGGCCGTGGGCGCGTTCCGCCTCGAGCTGGAAGATGAAGGGTTTGGCGAGATTGTAGAGCATGGGTGGGCTATGGCATTGGACAGGTTGCCGCGCAATGGTGCTCCGCACTCGATGCGGAGCTTTTGGCGAGGGCAGTTCTCTGTCTCCAGAGCTCCGCATCGAGTGCGGAGCACAGGACTGGAAACGGCGATAATTTCTGCTACACGATCAGCAACCACACAGAGGACCCATGATGATTGCTACCCCAGAATTTGATTTCCAGCTTGGCGAAATGGCCGACCAGATCCGCGATACAACCCGGCGCTTTGCCGAGGAGAAGATCATGCCGCTGGCCGAGAAGATGGACCGCGAGGACTGGTTTCCGCGGGAGCTGTGGACGCAGATGGGTGATCTCGGACTGCACGGCATTACCGTCGACGAGGAAGACGGCGGGCTGGGACTGGGCTATCTGGAACATGCGATTGCGGTCGAAGAAGTCAGCCGCGGCAGCGCCGCGCTGGGGCTCAGCTATGGCGCGCACAGCAACTTGTGCGTCAACCAGATCCGCCGCTGGGGGAATGCCGAGCAGAAGGCGAAATATCTCCCGAAGCTGATCTCGGGCGAACATGTCGGATCGCTGGCGATGTCGGAAGCGGGAGCCGGGTCCGACGTGGTCTCGATGAAGCTCAAGGCGGAAGCGGTGCAGGGGGGCTATGTGCTCAACGGCACCAAATTCTGGATCACCAATTCGACCGATGCCGATACTCTGGTGGTCTATGCGAAGACCCGGCCCGATGCGGGGTCGGGCGGAATCACCGCTTTCCTGATCGAAAAGGGCATGAAGGGTTTCTCCATCGGCCAGAAGATCGAGAAAGTCGGCATGAAGGGCAGCCCGACTGCCGAGCTGGTTTTTGACGATTGCGAAGTGCCGGAGGAAAATGTCATGGGCCCGCTGAACGGCGGCGTCGGCGTGCTGATGAGCGGGCTGGATTACGAGCGCGCCGTGCTCGCCGCTATCCCGCTCGGTCTGATGCAGGCCTGTCTCGACACGGTCATCCCCTATGTCCGCGAGCGCAAGCAATTCGGCAAGCCGATCGGCACGTTCCAGCTGATGCAGGGCAAGATCGCCGACATGTATGTCCGCCTGAACAGCGCCCGCAGCTATGTCTATAATGTCAACAAGGCCTGCGATGCCGGACAGACGACGCGCTTCGACGCAGCGGGCGCGGTGATGCTGGCCAGCGAGAACAGTGTGCGGGTTGCCGAGGAATCGATCCAGGCGCTGGGCGGCGCGGGCTATACCACCGACTGGCCGGTCGAGCGCTATTGGCGGGACAGCAAGCTGCTCGATATCGGCGCGGGCACCAATGAAATCCGCCGGATGCTGATCGGGCGGGAACTGATCGGGGCGGGATAGATGAGCGAACCCGGAGAAGATAAGGCCGAAAAGAAGAACCATTCTAAACCCACCGTTCGGGCTCGTGCCAAAGCAATCAAACCCTTTGTCTGCAAGAACTTGATTGCCGTGATTGAGGATCCTTCGGATATTAAGAACATCGGCACTGTCATTCGGAATGTCAACGCGCTCGGTGTCGAGAAGGTCTATATCGTCGATCCTCGAAAGGCGTTGCCTGATGATTGGCAGGATATGCGGGAGAAAAAATCACTGTCCAAAACATCGGTTTCGGCGGTGAAATGGAGCTTCGTGAAGCGGTTTGACAACACTGAAGACTGTCTCGACCATTTGGAGCGGAAAAACTTTCACTCGATCGTTACCTCGCCTCATGTGAAGGGCATGACCAATGTCTATCTGCATGAAGGAGAGTTCACCGAACACGCTAAGCTTGCAGTCTGGTTTGGGAATGAGAAACGCGGTATAAGCGATATGGCAGTCCAGAGAAGTGACATGTGCGTGGCGATACCGATGTTCGGCATGATCGAAAGTCTCAACCTTGGCACATCATCGGGCATCGTCCTTTACGAGATCACCACCCAACGGCGAGAATATCAGAGTAAATACAGAAAAAGGGACAAGCGGGGAAAGCGTTCCAACCCCCTTCCCACGGTTCTAGCCCAAGAAGAAAGCTGAGAGAATTCTCGCTAATATCAGACCCGCAGAGTCTCCCAAGGCCCGGTAATCGCATAGGTGAAGCCCGGCTCCTGCACATTGACGAACATCGTCGTTCCATCGGGCGAAAAGCAAGCGCCGCAGAATTCGGCTTCGTCCTTGTGGGCATTTCTGGCGAAGTCGTAGATCTTGCCGTCCGGGGTCAGGCCGCGCAGATAGTTGCTGCCGCTGCCGTCTTCGCAGAGGATCAGGTCGCCCCAGGGTGCCAGCGCGAGATTGTCGCACAGGTCGAGCGTATCGGCGCTTCCGGATTCATAGAGCAGGGTCAGCTTGCCGACATCCGCTCCCGAATTATCCGGCGCATAGCTCCACACCTGCCCGGTTCGCTGGGCGCCGCCCTGGGTGCAGGTGAAAAATATCTCGCCGCTGGCGCTGCCGGGACGCAGGCCGTAATCCATGCCCTCGCCACGACAGAAATAGGCCGCGCCGGCCGCATGACCGCGCGCCGCGAGATCGGCTTCGGGAGATTCGACATCGTCAAGATCGAGCCATTCGATGTCAAATTGTTGGCCCTGCTTGATGCGCCCGGCACCGCCGCCGCCCCAGTCTTCCGGCCAATTGTTGGTGAGCGCCGATTTCCAGCCCTTGATCGCCAGCGCCTGTAGCTGGCCGCCTCTGGCAAGATCGCCCTTCACATTGGGAATGAAGCGATAGATCAGGCCGCTGCGGTCATCTTCGGTCATATAGACGATGCCGCTTTCGGGATCGACGGCGGCGGCTTCGTGGGCAAAGCGGCCCATCGCCTTGAGCGGGACGGCATCGATCAGGCCGGTCGCACTGGACGGGTTCTCGAAGACGAAGCCATGATATTTGCCCGACTCTTTGCCCGCAGTGAGCACTTCCTCTTCGCAGCTCAGCCAGCTGCCCCATGGGGTTCTGCCGCCCGCGCAATTGGCAGCGGTGCCGGTGAGGACGAGAAAGTCCCGTTCCATCCGCTTGTTTTTCAGATCATAGACGACTTTTGTGACGCCGCCGAAAAAGGGCGAGCCGTCGGCTTTCCGGTCATAGAGCTGACTTTCCGATACGCGGTCCAGCAGCTCGGCACCCTTGCCGAAGGGACTGCCGACGGGGGTGCTGTTCCAGTTTTCGTGGTTGCGCATCAATATGCATTTGTCGGTATCGTCGGGATGGGCAAAGCAGGCCATGCCGTCAGGGCGACCGGGCCGGAAAAAACCGTCGGACATGGTGCCGCCGGTCTCGCTGACCAGAGTGTAGGAAAAGCCTTCCGGCAGATCGAGCCGCTTCGCCGGGTCCGGGATCAGGCGGAACGAGCTGTTGGCGCTGCGGGCGCTGGCGCATCCGGCGAGAGAGAAAGACGCGTAGAAGAGGCCAACGGCGTGGGCGGAGCGCATGAAATCTCTTCGGGATAAAGTCATGGTTCAATATTCCTGTTATCGGTCTATGGTTCGATTGATCCCAGCGCCTAGCGGCGAAAGAAAACAGAATTATGACCTACACCCTGATCACTGCCAATCGCAACTATTCCAGCTGGTCGCTGCGCCCCTGGGTGCTGATGAAGGCGCTGGATATCCCGTTTGCAGATGAGATTATCTATTTCGAGGAAGAAAATTACGAGCGTTTTCGGGCATTTGCGCCGAACGGGCAGGTGCCTTGCCTGAAGGACGGCGATCGCACGGTCTGGGATTCGCTGGCTATCGCGGAATATCTGGCGGAGCGGCATCCCGGCTGCTGGCCGGAGGAGGACGCGACGCGGGCATGGGCGCGCTGTGCGGCGGCGGAAATGCACGGCGGATTCGCGCCGCTGCGGAATATCTGTCCGATGAATGTTGGTGTGCGGGCGCGACTGCACGAGATTACACTACCCCTGCAACGCAATATCGACCGGATCGGCGAGCTGTTTGCGGAAGGGCTGGATCGCTTTGGCGGGCCGTGGCTGGCTGGCGAGCGGTTCACGATTGTCGACGCCTTTTATGCGCCGGTTGCCTATCGGGTGCGGTGCTTTGATCTGAACATCGGTGCCGCCGGGCAAGGGTGGGTCGAGCGCATCATCGCGTACCCCGCAATGCAGGAATGGGAGCGGCAGGCGCTGGCCGAGCCGCAGCGCGAGGTGGGGCATGAAGAGGAGATTGCGGCGGTGGCGGCGGTTGCTGCGGATTATCGGGCGGGTTAGTGCTCCGGCGCAGGCCGGCGTCCAGACGATTGGGCGGGAATATTCTGGGCCCTGCCCTTCGGCAGGGAACGAGTGCGGTCGCCTGAGGTTTGTGCTCCGCACTTGATGCGGAGCTCTGGCGGTCAGCGCTGGTGTTCCCCTGCGAAGGCGGGGGCCCATCTCCAGAAGGTTACAGCCCACTGAATGGATGTTTCGCCGCCAGACGGGCGTTGGCGCGTCATCCTTGCTTGCCCTCCGGACACAAAAGCAGAGATGGGCCGCTCGGCTTTAGAAAGCTTTGGGGAAACTTTCGTCGCCTGCGCCCTGCGCAGGGGCACGGGTAGACGGGCATTGATGTGCTCTGGCGCAGGCCAGAGTCCAGACGATCGGACAGGAACATTCTGGGCCCTGCCCTTCGGCAGGGAACGGGTGCGGTCGGCCTGAGGTTTGTGCTCCGTATTTGATGCGGAGCTCTGGCGGCTGGAGGTGGCGTTGCGAGGGCAGGGCTCCGCATCGGGTGCGGAGCACAGTCTGCAAGCGCGGAGTTCAGGTTTCCCTTTCTGTATCCACATAGCACGGCCCGCTAAACTTGACTGCATCCGGCCCTTACGGCAAAGGCCCATCATTTCGGATGTTGCGGCGCAGCATTTTTTTGACCGATGGAGGCTGCCCATGGCAATACACAGCGATTTCAGGCGCGACTGGCTGTCGAATCCCAAAACCGAATTTCTCGCCGGTCTGGTGGTGGCGCTGGCGCTGATTCCGGAGGCGATCGGGTTCTCGATCATCGCTGGTGTCGATCCGCGGGTCGGGCTTTATGCCAGTTTCTCGATCGCCGTGATTATCTCGCTGGTCGGCGGCCGACCGGGGATGATCAGCGCGGCGACTGCCGCAGTGGCGGTGCTGGTGGTGCCGCTGGTGCGCGATTATGGTGTCGAATATCTGTTTGCCGCGACGATCTTGATGGGCGTGTTTCAGGGCATTGCCGCCTTGCTGCGGCTCGACCTGCTGATGCGCTTTGTCTCGCGTTCGGTGATTACCGGCTTTGTCAACGCGCTGGCGATCCTGATCTTCATGGCGCAGATTCCGCAGATGACGGGCGAAGCCTTTACCGTGCAGACCTATGTCATGATCGCTGCCGGTCTGGCGATCATCTACGGCCTGCCGCGGATCACCAAGCTGGTGCCGTCGCCGCTGGCGGCGATCGTCGTGCTCGCGGGGATCAGCATCTATTTCCGGGCCGATGTGTTCACCGTCGGCGACATGGGCGCGTTGCCCGACAGCCTGCCCTGGCTGCATATCCCGGAAATCCCTTTTACCTGGGAAACTTTGCAGATCATCGCTCCCTATTCGCTGGCGATGGCCGCCGTGGGCCTGCTTGAATCGCTGCTGACCGCTTCGATCGTCGACGACCTGACCGAGACGCGCAGCGACAAGCGGCGCGAAACCTACGGGCAGGGCATTGCCAATTTTGTCACTGGCTGGATCGGCGGCATGGGCGGCTGCGCGATGATCGGGCAGTCGGTGATCAATATCAAGTCGGGCGGACGGCGGCGTCTGTCGACCTTTGTCGCTGGTGTGATGCTACTGGTGCTGATCGTCGGGCTCGGCCAGTGGGTTGCGCAGATCCCGATGCCGGCGCTGGTTGCGGTGATGATCTTTGTCTCCGTTTCGACCTTCCGCTGGCAGAGCTTTACCGAAATCACCCATCATCCCTGGCCGTCCAATGTCGTGATGATCGCCACCGTGGTGATGGTGGTAGCGACGCACGACCTGTCGATCGGCGTGCTGACCGGGGTGCTGCTGTCGGGCATATTCTTCGCCTGGAAGGTGCGCCAGCTGGTGCGGATCCAGGATTTTGTCGAGATAACGACACATCGCTATGTCTTCGCCGGCGAGGTTTTCTTCGGTTCGGTCGATATGCTGTATGAAGCGATCGAGTTTAACGAGGATGGCATCGACAGCGTGATCATCGATGTCCATGACGCGCATTTCTGGGACATCAGCGCGACCGGCATATTGGACAAGATCGTCGACCGATTGAAGAACGAGGGCAAGAGGGTCGAGATCATCGGCCTGAATGCGGCCAGCGCGACACTGGTCGAGAAATATAGCGAGAATGAGAAGCCGTTCGAGAGTCTGGGGGTTGTCGGGCATTAGTCTTGGACGGTGAGGTAGGGAGTGCCCCGGCCTGCGCCGGGGAACATGGGCGCTGGCATTACAGTGCTCCGGCGCAGGCCGGAGTCCAGACGATTGCCCGGGATCATTCTGGGCCCTGCCCTTCGGCAGGGAACTGCTGCTTTCGGTATCAGAGTTGTGCTCCGCACTCGATCCGGAGCCCTACGGTCGTAGCGCCATCGTCTGCCGCCAGAGCTCCCCATCGGGTGCGGAGCACATTGTCCTGTTGACGCTGTGGTGCCTTTGCCGCACATTTGCTCCAAAGTTTACAGGAGACCATCATGATCAAGCTGCACCATCTCGACTATTCCCGTTCGTCCCGCATCATCTGGCTGTGCGAGGAGGGCGGGATTGACTATGAGATGGTGACCTATCACCGCGATCCGGTGACCAAGCGGTCGCCGCCGGAACTGGGCGAGATACATCGGCTGGCCAAGGCACCGACGGTCGAGGTGGACGGCGTCACCATGGTCGAATCCGGCGCGATTATCGAATATCTGATCGAGCGGCACAGCGACGGCGCGCTTGGCGTGGCCCCCGATCATCCGGCGCGCGCGAAATATCTCGAATGGCTCCATTTTGCCGAGGGCACGATGGGGATGAGCTTCATCATCACCGGCATCGCGCCGATGCTGGGCGGCCTGCCCGAGATACTGAACGGCTTCCTGCAGGCGGAGGTCGACAAGCTGCTCGACCATCTGGAGATCGAGCTGGATGGCAAGGATTTCCTGGTCGCGGACAAGTTTACCGGCGCCGATATCAACCTGCACTATATGCTGGAAGGCCGCGCGGCGCTGGGGCAGCTGGACAGTCGGGCGAACTGCAAACGCTATTTCGAAACGCTGGTGGCACGGCCGGGCTATCAGAAGACGGTGGAGCTGGGCGGGCCGGTTTTGTTGGCGAAACCTAGCTAGCGTCATTGCGAGGAGCGGAGCGACGCGGCAATCCAGAGCGTCTGTGAGTGCCGCTCTGGATTGCCGCGCTTCGCTCGCAATGACGAAAGTCTAGCGAGGCAAAGCTGCGTTAACCCCGGTGGCAAATAAATCCCCACCATCCGCCGCATGACCAAAAAACAGCGACGGCTCGATCAGTTCCAGTTCCATCAGGCGGAATCGGTCATCTGCACCGCGGAGCATGTCGATGCGGGCATAGAGCAGGGTTTCGATGCCGAGGATCTGCTCGGCGGCCTGGCGCGCCTGCACCGACAGTTCTTGCGCGCCTGCGGGGCAGTCTGTGCCGCTTTCCGATCCGCCGAGAAATTCCTGGACGCGGAAATTGCCTTTGGCGGGGCGCTTGAGGATGGCGTGGCTGAAGGTGCCGCCGAAATAGAAGACCGAATATTCGCCTTCCGCGGCGATCGCGGGCTGGAAGGGCTGGATCAGCATTTGCTTGCCGGCGATGGAGTCGGGCAGAGGGTCGCCCGGTCTTAGCCGATAGGTTCCGTCCGCTCCGCCGGAAATGGGAGGCTTGACCACCAGCTCATCGCTTCCGAATTTCTCGGTGACGCGGGCAAAATCATCATGCGTCAGGGCTGCGCTGATCACGGTCGGGACAATCGCTAGTCCCGCTTGTTCCAGTTCCAGCAAATAGGATTTATCGCTGTTCCAGCGCAGCACCGAAACCGGATTGGCGCATTTGATCTGCTGTTGCTCCAGCTGGTCGAGTAGCGTGAACCAGCGCGGGGAGTCCCTTTGATAGCCCCAGACCAGCAGCGGCAAGACCAGATCGAAGCCGGTCAGGTCTCCGGGATCGGTCCAGTGGCGGAAGCTGATGTCATCGCCCAATAGCCGCTTATAGGTGGCGCGCGCCGGGCCGAGATCCTCGAAATAATCGGGGGCCGCCGTCAATATGCAGATTTTGGTCAAGCCGCTGGCTTAGCCGACGGCGTCGCGGACGACAGCGGTGCCGGCTTCGCGCTGCTGCTTGAGTTCCGCCTTCAGCTTTGCCGGATCGCGAGCGAAGACAAAGCCGAAACTGACGCCGCCTTCCTTGCCGATGGTCGCATGGTGCAGCTTGTGCGCCTGGACCAGTCGCTTGGCATAGCCGCCGCGGGGCACGTATTCGAAATAGCGCTGGTGCACCAGGCCGTCGTGGATCAGGGTGTAGATGATGCCGTAGAACATTATGCCAAGGCCGACCCAGGTGCCCGGTTCCCAATAATTGTCGCCCATGATCAGCGGGCTGCCGATGGCGAACATCGAGATGCTCATCGCCGCGCCGACGATGCCGTAGAGGTCGTTTTTCTCGAGCTTGTTGTCATGCGGCTCGTGATGGTCGCGGTGCCAGCCCCAGCCGAAACCGTGCATGATATATTTGTGGCTCGCCCACGCGACAAACTCCATCGCGAGGACGGAAGCAAGGACGGTTGCGATGATGGCGAAAAGGCTCATGCAGCGAAGATAGGCGGTCTTTGAACGGTTTTGAAGGCAATTCTGACTTGCACCGCTGATTGATCTGACTAAACGAAGGCCCATATTGAAAGTCAGGAGCTTATGACCGAACCGAAGACGTTATACGAGAAAATCTGGGATGCGCATGTTGTCGACCAGCGCGATGACGGCACGGCGCTAATCTATATCGACCGGCATCTGGTGCACGAAGTCACCAGCCCGCAGGCGTTTGAAGGCCTGCGTCTGGCAGGGCGCAAGGTGCGGCGGCCGGATCTGACGCTTGCGGTTCCCGATCATAACCTCCCGACCACCGCACGGCTGGATGCCGAGGGCAATAAAATCCCGATCGCTGATCCGCAGAGCGCCGCGCAACTGGAGGCGCTGGAGGCCAATGCGCCCGCTTTCGGTATCAAATATATTGGCGCCAGCGATATCAATCAGGGCATTGTCCATGTGATCGGGCCGGAACAGGGATTCACCCTGCCGGGTACGACGATGGTGTGCGGCGACAGCCACACCGCGGCGCATGGTGCGCTCGGGTCGTTGGCGTTCGGTATTGGCACCAGCGAAGTTGAACATGTGCTGGCGACGCAGACGCTGCAGCTGACTCGCTCAAAATCCATGGAAATCCGGGTTGAGGGGCTGCTTGGCCCCGGGATTAGTCCGAAAGACCTGATCCTGCATATCATAGGCGTGATCGGTACCGCTGGCGGTACCGGGCATGTGATTGAATATCGCGGTGAAGTGTTCGAGCAAATGTCGATTGAGGGGCGTCTGACGGTCTCCAATATGTCGATCGAGGCGGGCGCACGCGCCGGTCTGATCGCGCCGGACGAGAAGACTTTCGCCTATCTGAACGGCCGCCCGATGGCTCCGAAAGGCGCGGACTGGGATGCGGCGGTCGCTTACTGGAAAACGCTGCCGACGGATGAGGGTGCCAAGTTCGACAAGAGCGTGACGATCAACGCTGCCGACGTGTCGCCGACTGTGACTTGGGGCACCAGTCCAGAGGATGTTGTTCCGGTCAACGGGACGGTACCTGCGCCGGAAAGCTTCGCCGACGCATCCAAGCAGAATGCGGCCCGCAAGTCTCTGGATTATATGGGACTCGAGGCCGGACAAGCCCTGAACGAAGTGTCCGTGGAGAATATCTTCATCGGCAGCTGCACCAACAGCCGGATCGAGGATCTGCGGGCCGCTGCTGCTGTTCTTGACGGTCGCAAAAAGGCAGATAATGTCAAATGGGCGATTGTCGTTCCGGGGTCCGGACTGGTCAAGGCGCAGGCCGAGGCCGAAGGACTCGACCGGATTTTTACTGATGCCGGTTTTGAATGGCGCGAGCCTGGTTGTTCGGCCTGCCTCGGCATGAATCCGGACAAAGTGCCAGCGGGAGAGCGCTGCGCATCCACATCCAATCGCAATTTCGTCGGGCGGCAAGGGCCCGGTGCCAGAACGCATCTGATGTCCCCCGCCATGGCCGCCGCTGCCGCCGTTACCGGCAAGCTGACCGACGTACGCGAACTCACAAGATAAGAGGTTGATATGAGCGACGACAAAAAACAGAAGAAACCGTCTGGCCCCAAGCCGGCGAAGAGCAAGGTGCCACAGGGCACGGAATCCGGATCATGGTCGACAGGCGCAAAAGTCGGCGCGGCGATCGGCTCGGCTGCGGTTGCCGCTGCCTTGCTATATGCCGGACGGCACCAGATGAAAAAGCATGACGATTTCAAGCCGGTCAAGGACAAGCCGCTGCCGAAATATGAGAATGAGCCGGACTATGATGATGAAGAGCTGAACGACAAAAGCGAAGAAGAATAGATATGGATCCAGTCAACCGCGTTGAGGGACGCGCTATCCCGTTCGGTCAAAAAAATGTCGATACCGATGTCATTATCTCCGCCGAATGGCTGAAGACAATTTCGCGCGAAGGGCTTGGCGAAGGCGCTTTTGAATCGGTCAGGGCGCAGGAAGGCAATGTGTTCGACGATCCGGAATATGCCGGTGCGCCGATCCTGATCGCCGGTGATAATTTTGGCTGTGGCTCGAGCCGGGAACATGCTGCCTGGGCGCTCGACGACATGGGCATAAAGGCGGTCGTTGCACCGAGTTTTTCCGATATTTTTGCCGGCAACGCTTTTAAGAACGGGTTACTGGCGATTGCCTTGCCACAGGACGCGATCGACCGGCTGATGGAGGTTGCCAAAACCGATTCGATCACCATCGACATGGAGAGCATGAGCGTCACCACGCCGTTTCAGGATCGCTTTTCTTTCGAGATGGATCCGTTCCGGCACCAGTGCCTGGTTGAGGGGCTGGACGAAATTGACCTGACATTGGCGAAGGCCGATGCCATAACGCGGCACGAAACGAACAATGATTCTGCGCAGCCTTGGCTCAAGCCAGTTGCGGCATAGAATCGCGAAAAAGATCTCAGGGAAGGGAATGATATGAAGGCATTGATGTCAACCAAAGTGGGCGGACCGGACACGCTGGAGATGCTGGATGTCGATGATCCGGTGGCCGGCAAGGGTCAGGTGCTGATCGATGTCAAAGCCTGCTCGATCAACTATCCCGATGTGCTGATCATCCAGGACATGTACCAGTTCAAGCCGCAGCGGCCCTTTGCGCCGGGCGGCGAAGTGTCCGGCGTCATTGCAGCAGTCGGCGAAGGCGTGGAAGATCTGAAGGTCGGCGACCGGGTTGCCTCGACCACCGGCCATGGCGGGCTGGTCGAGAAAGTGACTGTCGACCGCAACAGTGTTTTCAAAATTCCGGACAGCGTCAGCTTTGAAGACGCATCCGCTCTGCTGCTGACCTATGGCACCTCGATCCATGCACTGGTCGATCGCGGCCACATCAAGGCAGGCGATACCCTGCTGGTGCTCGGTGCCTCCGGCGGCGTCGGTATTGCTGCCGTCGAACTGGGAAAGGCTTTTGGTGCGCGGGTGGTTGCAGCCGTATCGTCTGAAGAAAAGGCCGCCTTTGCCAAGGACGCCGGTGCGGACGAAACCGTGGTCTATGAACGTGCACCCTTCGACAAGGACCAGTCCAAGGCCTTGGCAGCGCAGTTCAAGGCGGCTGTTGGTCCGAATGGCGCGGATGTCATCTATGATGCGGTTGGCGGCGACTATAGCGAGCCAGCCGTGCGTTCCATCGCCTGGGAAGGCCGTTTTTTGGTGGTGGGCTTTCCCGCCGGCATTGCCAAGTTGCCGCTCAACCTGACCCTGCTCAAGTCCTGCGATGTGTGCGGCGTGTTCTGGGGCGCTTATGCGATGCGCGATCCCAAGGGCAATCGGGCCCATATCGACCGGCTGTTCGACCTGTGGGAGCAGGGGCGTATCCAGCCGCGCGTCTCCGAAACCTTTGCCTTTGCAGATGCCGGCAAGGCGATTCAGAAAATGGCGGACCGCGGTGCAATCGGCAAATTGGTGGTCAAGGTCGCCAATTGATTGGCCAACGCCACTTGCGGCGGCCACCGGTTATGCCTATTTTCATATCAACTCAGATCAAGGGAAGCTCATGACGAATTTTAGAGATCGCGAACAGGCGTTTGAAGCGAAATATGCGCGCGATGAAGAGATGCTGTTCCGGGTTACCGCGCGGCGGAATCGCCTGCTCGGGCAATGGGCAGCAGAAAAAATGGGCCTGACTTCTGAGGAAACCGATGCTTACGCGAAAGAAGTTGTGGCCGCTGATTTTGAGGAAGCGGGCGATGAAGACGTCGTTCGCAAGCTTCTGGGCGATCTGACTTCGGCTGGTGTCGACATGGACGATGCTGGCATTCGCACGGCTCTCGCCGAAAAGACGATCGAAGCCCGTCGCCAGTTTATTGAAGAGGCGAAGTAGCCCCTATGCCAATGGCAAGTGCAGATATTGAGGCGATGATCCTGGCAGCCTTTCCAGATGCTTCGGTAGAAATTACCGATCTGGCTGGAGACGGCGACCATTATGCCGCAAAGGTGACGTCCGCCGCTTTCGCAGATATGAGCCGGGTGAAACAGCATCAGGCGGTTTACGCTGCGCTAAAGGGGAAAATGGGCGGTGAATTGCATGCGCTGCAACTCACGACGGCAGTCCCCGACTAGGAGAATATATATGACCGATGTAAACGAAAAAATCGAAGCAGTGGTAAACAGCAATGATGTGGTGCTGTTCATGAAGGGCACCCCGCTCTTCCCGCAATGCGGCTTTTCCAGCCGGGCTGTTGCCATCCTGGAGCATCTTGGAGTCGGTTTCGATTCCTTCGACGTGCTGCAGGACATGGAAGTTCGTCAGGGCATCAAGGATTATTCCGACTGGCCCACCATCCCGCAACTCTATGTCAAAGGCGAGTTTGTTGGCGGTAGCGACATCATGATGGAAATGTACGAGGCGGGTGAACTTGGCGAGTTAATGGCCAAGAAGAAAGTTGCCCCTGCGCAAGCCTGAGCGCGTTCCAATTTATCAAAATTGAGCAGTAAATGAAACGGC
>NVXM01000025.1 GCA_002733865.1 Sphingopyxis sp. | reverse complement strand
GGGGGGGGTCTTGTCGTAAGGGAAAAAATCGATACTTCGGTGTTCTAGGTTATTCCCTTAAAAACAACAAACCCCGGCGGACCAGGGCTTGTTGGCGAAGCATGAGACAAATCAAAACCAATCAATATTTATACTGATTAAGATTCAATTGCGCGATTAGCGGCAACCAGAAGGGATATGACTGTTTTTAGTAAGACCGGCACAAGTCCAACCAGTAATCTGGCCGTTAGCTACAGTAGGAGTGATCGTGAGGGTCTGACCATTAAGCGCACCTGCAGCATACACCACGGATATCTGACCGTTAGCGGCCACAGTAGCTCCACCCGCGTTAAAGTATTTACCATCCAACAGTGCCGCAGAAGCAATCGTAGCAGGACTTGCGACTGCTGCGTTGCCGCCTGCTTCCGCAGTGTCAACACCCACATCAGCACGAACCCCAGCTGTTGAGGTCAACCCTTCAGTCGCCTGGGCTCGCGCGGTGTAGTCTTGGTAAGCCGGCAAAGCGATAGCGGCCAAAATACCAATAATCGCCACTACGATCATCAGTTCGATCAATGTAAAACCTTTTTGAGCTGTTTTCATAGTCTACTCCAGTATGTGATTTAGCCTTAAGGCTAATAATTCAAAAGCACGTTTTGTGCCAACACCCTCAAACTCCCGTATGGATGGGTCCCGACAGAAAAAAATGCCGCGTGTTACCCGAAACAGCACGCCACATCCGTCACAGAATGACCATTTTTGTCACCCTTACGAACTTTCTTCTTAAGCTATGTGTCCCGTCGAGCGCTGCTGTACTATAGTCGAAATGACATTGCCAACAAAAATGGATCGAGACAGCCTCTGCCTATGGAAACTCCCGCCCTCTCCGGCCTAGCCCGGCGTATAGTCCAGGATCAGTTGCTGGATGCCCAGGCTGCCAGCAAGGCCAGCAAACAGGCCTCGCAAGATAAAATCCCCTTCATCACTTACCTCGTCCAACACAAGCTTGCTAACGCTAAAGATCTGGCAATGCTCTGTGCCGAAGAGTTTGGTTATCCGTACTGTGATCTGGGTGCTATTGATAGTGAGGCCCAACCTCGTGATCTAGTGAGCGAGAAGCTAATTCGCCAACACTGCGTTTTACCTCTTTTCAAAAGGGGGTCTCGTTTGTTTCTCGGCCTGTCAGACCCTACCAACCAGCAAGCATTAAGTGATATTCAGTTTAATACTGGCCTTATGACCGATGCCGTCATTGTCGAAGATGACAAGCTGCAGGCGGCAATAGAGAAGTTTCTGGACAGTCCCACCGGTGGCCTTGGGGACATGACCGACGAGGATCTCGACGGGCTCGATGTTCAAAGCATCAGTGATGAAGACAAGCAGGACACCGGCGTAGACACCGACGACGCACCCATTGTGCGCTTCGTGAATAAGATGCTCCTTGACGCCGTACGCATGGGCTCGTCCGACCTTCACTTCGAACCCTATGAAAAGGTGTATCGGGTACGATTCCGCACAGACGGCATTCTCCATGAAATCGCCAAGCCCCCCGTTCAATTGGGTGTGCGTATTGCTGCACGCCTTAAGGTAATGTCAGCTATGGATATGGCAGAACGGCGAAAGCCGCAGGACGGCCGTATCAAGATGAAAATCTCCAAGAGCAAATCCATCGACTTCCGGGTCAACACGCTTCCGACATTGTGGGGGGAAAAGGTCGTACTCCGGATCCTCGATTCCGAAAGTGCCAAAATGGGCATCGACGCCCTAGGCTACGAGGACGATCAGAAAGAAATGTACATGTCTGCTCTGGCGAAGCCTCAGGGCATGATACTAGTCACAGGGCCTACCGGGTCCGGCAAAACAGTTTCGCTGTACACGGGCTTGAACATCCTCAATACGGTGGAGCGCAATATATCCACCGCAGAAGACCCGGTTGAGATCAACCTCGAAGGCGTCAACCAGGTAAACGTCAACCTCAAACAAGGATTGGATTTTTCCAAGGCGCTACGTGCTTTCCTGCGTCAAGATCCGGACATCATCATGGTAGGCGAGATCCGAGACCTGGAGACAGCCGAAATTGCGGTCAAGGCAGCGCAGACCGGTCACATGGTGCTGTCTACACTGCACACCAACAGTGCTGCCGAAACACTGACTCGCTTGCGGAACATGGGCGTGCCCTCCTTCAACATTGCCACCTCGGTTAACCTGATTATTGCTCAGCGACTGGCACGGCGCCTTTGCAAACAATGCAAGCAGCCCATGGAAGTACCCCGAGAGGTTCTCCTCGAGGAAGGTTTCAGCCCTGAAAAAATTGATGCCGGAATCACAATTTATGGTCCCGTGGGTTGCGAAAGTTGTAAAGATGGTTATAAAGGACGTGTGGGGATTTATGAGGTCGTGAAGATCACGCCAGCCATGCAGCGAATTATCATGGAAGATGGCAACTCCATCGAGATTTCAGACGTCGCGCAGAGCGAAGGTTTTCGTAACCTGCGTCAATCTGCCTTGATGAAGGTGGAGCAGGGCGTGACCAGCCTGGCGGAAGTCAACCGTGTGACCAAGGATTAAGTCATGGCGCAACAAGCAGCAATGAAAAGCAAGGCAACCCCGGCAAAGAGAAAGGCCGCGGCAAAAGTAGTGCAGCCTTCTACCTTCAAATGGGAGGGTAAAGACCGCAAGGGGACGAAGGTTGCCGGCGAGATGCAGAGCACTAACTCGGCTCTAGTTAAGGCTCAGTTGCGTAAGCAGGGCGTGCTGGTTACCAAGGTCAACAAAAAGTCCGTTCTTTTTGCCAAAAAAGGCAAAAAAATCAAACCTCTGGATGTAGCCTTCTTCACGCGCCAATTGGCCACCATGATGAAGTCCGGTGTTCCGATCATCCAGGCTTTTGACATTATCGCCGAGGGCACGGCGAACCCGAATTTTCAGAAGCTGATCCTTGAGATCAAGGCTGATGTCGCAGCCGGTAACACACTTGCAGACTCATTGCGCCAACATCCAAAATATTTCGATGACTTATTTTGCAATCTAGTTGAATCCGGCGAACAATCGGGGCGCCTTGAGTCGCTACTGGATCGTATCGCGACCTACAAAGAAAAAACCGAAGCCCTAAAGGCCAAGATTAAAAAAGCCATGACATACCCCATCTCGGTTGTCGTGGTCGCGATCATTGTAACGACTATTCTGTTGCTTAAGGTGGTACCCCAATTTAAGGAGGTTTTCTCCAGCTTCGGTGCGGAACTGCCAGCCTTTACCTTGATGGTTATTGCCATGTCTGAATGGCTACAATCCTGGTGGTTTATCATCCTGATCGGCTTCATTGTTCTTGGTTATGCATACACACAAGCACATCTTAGATCCAAAAGATTTCGTGATGCTCAGGATCGGATTCTGCTAAAAGCTCCGATTATTGGGGATATCCTCTACAAAGCCGCGGTGGCTCGATACGCCCGCACTTTGTCCACTACCTTTGCCGCCGGCGTGCCACTGGTCGACGCTCTAGATTCGGTGGCTGGTGCAGCAGGCAACGTAGTGTTCTACAACGCAATTATCCAGATCAAGGAAGACGTGTCCGCGGGCTCGCAGCTGAACTTCTCCATGCGCACCACTAATGTGTTTCCATCCCTCGCAGTGCAAATGGCTGGCATTGGTGAAGAGTCGGGTAATCTGGACGGCATGTTGGACAAAGTAGCCGACTATTATGAGGCTGAAGTGGATAACGCCGTGGACAACCTCACCACCTTGATGGAGCCCATGATCATGGTGGTCCTCGGGGTGCTCGTCGGCGGTCTGATCATTGCCATGTATCTGCCTATCTTCCAGCTGGGTGCCGTCGTCTAAACCATGCCCCTCATCGATTATCTGGCCAGCCACGTGCTGCCCTTTATTTTGCTCGCTGGCTTGCTCGGCCTGATCGTGGGCAGCTTTCTGAACGTGGTGATCCACCGCTTGCCGATCATGATGGAGCGTGCCTGGCTGCGCCAGAGCCGCGAGATGCTTGCCCCAGAAGCGGAGCTGCCGATTGAGCCTACGTTCAATCTAATTCTTCCCCATTCCCACTGCCCACACTGCCAAACGGAAATCAAAGCCTGGCAGAATCTGCCCGTTATCAGCTACCTGTTGCTCGGTGGTCGTTGCGGGCATTGTCGGGAAAAGATCAATATGCGCTACCCAGCAGTGGAGCTGCTTACAGCTGCGCTATCTGCTGTAGTCGCCTGGCAGTTCGGCTTTGGCTGGGACGCGGGAGCCATGTTGCTGCTGACGTGGGCACTGATCAGCCTCAGCCTGATTGATGCGGATACGCAGCTGCTGCCGGATGCGATCGTGCTCCCCCTGATCTGGCTAGGTCTGATCGTCAACAGTTTCGCGCTGTTCACCGACCTGCAGACTGCCCTATGGGGCGCCGTGGCCGGCTATCTGAGCCTCTGGCTGGTGTTCTGGGCGTTCAAACTGGCGACCGGCAAGGAAGGCATGGGTTACGGCGATTTCAAGCTGCTGGCCATGCTGGGGGCCTGGGGTGGCTGGCAGATCCTGCCCCTGACCATCCTCCTGTCATCCCTGGTCGGAGCGATTCTCGGCATCATCATCCTCAAGACCCGCGGGCAGTCAAATGCCACTCCCCTGCCCTTTGGCCCTTACCTGGCCATTGCCGGGTGGATTGCATTGATCTGGGGTGACACAATAGCCGGCAAATATCTTCAAATTGCCGGATTCTGAATAGATGATCATAGGTTTGACCGGCGGCATCGGCAGTGGCAAGTCGGCCGTCTCCCTGCGCTTTGCAGTCAGGCACGGCATTCATGTAGTGGACGCTGACCTCAAGTCCCGCGTCGTGGTGGAGCCCGGTCGGCCTGCCTTGCAGGCGATCGTCGATCGTTTTGGCGATGCGGTCGTTCAATCCTCGGGCGAGCTGGACCGCGCAGCGCTCAGGGAGCGGGTATTTCGCGAGCCCCAGGAGCGCCTCTGGCTTGAAGGGCTGTTACACCCGCTTATTCGGGAGGAGATCGTCACCGATCTGGCTTCTGCTACCTCACCATACGCGTTACTGGTATCACCGCTGCTGGTCGAATCAGGACAGCACAGAATGACGGATCGCGTTCTGGTAGTAGACGTATCCGAAGAAACCCAGCTGATGCGCACTGCCCTGCGTGATAACGTACCGCAGCAGCAGATCAAGGCCATCATGCAAGCCCAGGCCGCCAGGGAGGAGCGCCTCAAACACGCACACGATATCGTCAGCAATGATCAGGATCTTGCCGCGCTGCACAAGCAGGTGGACGTGCTGCATCAGCAGTACCTGAAGCTGGCGAGGGGAGAAATACAATGACTCTGAACCTGCAATGTCCAACCTGTAGCGCCCCGGTTACCTGGGACGAGGCCTTTCCGGATCGCCCTTTCTGCTCGCCCCGCTGCCGTCTGATCGACCTGGGGGCCTGGGCCGCCGAAGAGCATGTCGTGCCCGGCGAGGAGCTGGAGCAGGATCTGTATTCCGGCGACCTGCCGCAGCAGTAACCTGGTGACCAGATCACGAATTCATGTGATGGCCGCGGTGATTCGCCGCAAAGGCCATATTCTCATCGCCAGGCGACCCGCCACAGCCCACCAGGGTGGGCTGTGGGAGTTCCCCGGCGGCAAGCTTGAGCCGGGGGAAGATCGCTATGCCGGGCTCCGGCGCGAGCTGCAGGAAGAGCTGGACATCAACATCACCTATGCCCGCCCGCTGATCGATATCAGGCACGACTACCCTGACAAATCCGTTCGCCTGGATGTCTGGCTGGTTGAAGCCTTCGATGGCGAAGCCCACGGTGCCGAGGGTCAACCCATCCGCTGGGTGACTCCGGCAGAGCTGGATCAATACAAATTTCCATCGGCCAATGTGCCTATCGTTACCGCCGCTCGGTTGCCTGAGCGATATCTGGTCACGCCTGATTGCTCAACGACGGGGGAACTGGCGAGCGGCCTTGGGCGCGTGCGCGAACAAGGGATTGCAATGGTGCAGTTGCGCCAGACAGGGCTGAAGCAATCTCAGTACGCGCAGCTAGCAGGCGAGATGATGGAGCGCTTTGGCGACGACTTTACCTGGCTTCTCAAAGCTTCGACCCCGCCTGCGACCGGGGACGGGTGGCATTTGACGGCGCTGCAACTCCGCGATCTGCATAGAGCAGGATGGCGGAAGGGAGAGCCTTTCCCGGCGGGGCCGCCGGTCCTACCGGGGTCAGTGCGAGCGCCAGATCTCAAGCCTAGGCCCACATCCAGATGGGAGCAGCCGCCTGGCCGCGAAGAAGCAGCGGGGCCGCCGGTCCCACCTGAGTCAGTGCGAGCGTCCTACCTTGAGCATAGGTCCACATCCGGGTGGGAGCGGCCGCCTGGCCGCGAAGAGCTGCAGCCTTGGCATGGTTTGCTGGCGGCGTCCTGCCATGATGAGCAGGAGTTGGAAATGGCTGCTGGCATCGGCGCGGATTTTGTCACCCTGTCTCCGGTGCTGCCAACACGAAGCCATCCGGGCGCTCGACCTCTGGGTTGGCAGGAAGCAGCCAGGCTGATTGCCCTGACCAACCTGCCGGTATATCTGTTGGGAGGTCTCTCGACGCAGCACCTGGACCAGGCGTTCCAGGCTGGTGCTCAGGGCATTGCCGGCATTTCAGGCTTATGGCCTGATTGACCCAAGGTTAGTCCAGAGAAACGACTCTCAACTCTTTGGGCATACTGAAGACGATATTTTCTTCCTGCCCCGCCAGCTCTTCCTCACCTGTCGCGCCCAGCCCATGCAGATGACGGATCACCTGCCGCACCAGCACATCGGGGGCGGAAGCGCCTGCCGTAATACCAACA
>NVXM01000005.1:0-172500 GCA_002733865.1 Sphingopyxis sp. | reverse complement strand
GCAACTGGTGAGACGCTCCTCGAAATTGAGGTGCGAGGTAAACGCGGCGTTGGCTATTGTAAGTCGATGCCGAGTGCAGTTAGGCCGTATGAGCGATTGCTCAATCGGCCAAAACCGGTTCAAGCAGAAAGCCGCCGTGAGAAGCAGCGACGGCGTAAAGAAGGCCTGCCGCCATTATCGGAAGACCCACCGGCACCGGAATATCCCGAACTTAGAGACCCAGTGTTTCCAGGCAACCACGTCAGGCTATTTAACGGAATTTTGGAGCGGGCCAACCTCAAGCGCGACCGGGATGAGAAGCCCCGCACTGCCTATAGTCTGCGTCACACCTATATTTGTATGCGGTTGATGGAGGGGGCCGACATCTACCAGATCGCCAAAAACTGCCGCACCAGCGTCGAGATGATTGAGAAATTCTATGCCGCGCACATCAAGAGCACTCTTGATGCGGCCTCCATCAACGTCCGTAGGCCCAAACCCCTTAGAGCCTCGAAATCGTCACCTCGCGCCGAGGTTGATCTTGACGATGAATAGGCTTGTTACGGGCATGGATGGAACAGACCGCTGAACAGCAGTGTTCCCATGTCCAATGAGGCGAGCTGACCAAAGGGGAAGCGCCTCAACTTTTCGCGAAATGACAATCGAAGGATATTGTCATGCTGGCCACCAGAATCCTGAACGGGATTCGGCCATCGCCACAACTTAACGACGCGAAGCGACATTTTTTCCTTTGATGATTGATTGGCACTCGCCTTATCAATCACAATACTGTTATATCATGATTGATAGAAAGGGTTCTTATCGATCATGCGCTGGAACTGGCAACTTCCTGACTGGCCTGACTTTCGCTTCGACGCGGAATCTATCCGCATGTCAGAAGCACAATTCTTAAAAGGTTCCGGTGTTGTAATCGGGGCATTGCATCATCTTGACGACGATGAACGCAACGGCTTGACCATCGAACTTATTTCCCAAGAAATTGTCGATAGCTCTGCCATAGAAGGCGAAATCCTTGACCGCGATAGCGTCCAATCATCACTGGCACGGCATCTGGGCTTTGCTGCCGACCAGCGCCGGGCAAGCGCCGCTGAGGCCGGTGCTGCCGAGCTTATGGCCGATGTCTATCGCAGCCATGCCGCGCCGCTTGACGATCAGACGCTGTTTGCGTGGCACGCGATGCTAATGAATGGTCGCCGCGACATTGCTGATGTCGGACGCTACCGGACACACGAAGATCCGATGCAGATTGTGTCGGGCGCACTCCAGGCACCGCGCGTGCATTTTGAAGCGCCGCCGTCAACAGATGTGCCGATGGAGATGTCTCGCTTTATTGCATGGTTCAACGAAAGCGCCCCGTCATCACCAAATCAAGTTCCTGCGATCACGCGGGCGGCTATCGCTCACCTTTGGTTTGAAAGCATTCATCCCTTTGAAGACGGCAATGGCCGGATTGGGCGCGCGATTGCTGAAAAAGCTTTAGCACAAAGTCTCGCAACCCCGACGCTGACCGCGCTTGCAGAGACGATTCATCGCCACCGCAAAGCCTATTATGCCGCGCTTCATCTCGGAAGCCAGAGCAACGACATCGATGCGTGGCTGACATGGTTTGCCGATATTGTCATCAAGGCGCAGGCTCGCACGATTACCCGCATACGGTTCCTGATTGAAAAGACGCGCCTGTTTGATCGCCTTCGCGGCGAACTCAACGAGAGGCAGGAAAAGGCCTTGATCCGAATGTTCCGCGAAGGGCCAGATGGATTTGAAGGCGGGTTAAGCGCTGGAAACTATCGGACGATTACCGGTGCAACCACAGCGACTTCGACGCGCGATTTGAATGACTTGATTGCAAAAAATGCGCTGATCCGCACCGGTGAGCGTCGCTATGCGCGCTACCGACTGGCGGTGGATATTGGGGGCGATAACAAATGACAGCGACCCTTCGTTTGTTGATTGCGAGTAATGTGCCCCGGCGTCTAAAGATAATCCGTGCAGAATAATAATCAGATAAATTCATTCATTGCGGACTGGGCTATTACCGGCGGTTCGGAGCTTGCCAATACGCAGAGCTTCGTGAACGGACTTTGCGCTCTCATTGGAGTTGATTCTCCCAATGGCAGCCAGCCTGATGACGCTCACAATGATTATGTCTTTGAACGCCGCGTGTTTCAGGACAATGGTGACGGCACAACCAGCTTTGGTCGCTTGGACGCCTATAAGCGTAATTGTTTCGTGCTGGAGGCAAAGCAAGGCACGGATGCGGACCGTGAAGCTGCGAAACGCGGAGAAGCTGACTTTTTCGGCAAACCCGCAGCCGAAAAGCTGAAGCAAGGCACCGCCAAGCGCGGCACTCCGGGCTGGGCTGCGGCGATGCTGAAAGCCAAAGGACAGGCCGAACGCTATGCCAAGGCATTGCCGCTCGAACATGGCTGGCCGCCATTTCTGCTAATTACCGATGTTGGCCATTGCATTGATGTCTATGCCGATTTCAGCGGAACCGGAAAGCAATATACCCAGTTTCCCGACGCGGCTCGTTTCCGCATCAAACTGGATGATCTACGGCATGAGGATGTCCGCGCCCGCTTGGCAACCATCTGGACTGCCCCACTCAGCCTTGACCCCTCCAAGGAAGCGGCCAAGGTCACGCGGGAAATTGCCGACCGGCTTGCCGCATTGTCCAAACGGCTAGAGGCGCGTGAGCAAAACCCGACACGCGTTGCTGATTTCCTGATGCGCTGCCTTTTCACGATGTTTGCCGAAGATGTCGGCCTTATTCCGGACGGCAGTTTTACCGCACTCCTTAAAAAGATGCAGATGCGACCGGATAATCTCACACCCGCACTGACCGATCTATGGGCGAAGATGGACGCTGGCGGTTTTGTCGGCGCGCTGGGTGATGCCGGAGAGACCGTCCGAAAATTCAATGGCTATCTGTTCAAAGATCAGACTGTCATTCCTCTCGATGCAGATGAGATCGGGCTTTTAATCCAGTCGTCGGAAAAGAAATGGAACGATGTTGAGCCAGCGATTTTCGGCAC
The DNA here is from genome assembly GCA_002733865.1 of Sphingopyxis sp. Lineage (GTDB taxonomy): Bacteria > Pseudomonadota > Alphaproteobacteria > Sphingomonadales > Sphingomonadaceae > Parasphingorhabdus. The sequence continues at coordinate 169,465 of NVXM01000005.1, read as the reverse complement.
CTTGCTCGAACGCGCGCTCGACGGCAAAGAACGCGCCAAGCTGGGCGCGCATTATACCCCGCGTGCCTATGTCGAACGGTTGGTATTGCCCACCGTCATCGAACCGCTGCGTGCTGATTGGGCGGGTGTGCAGGCGGCGGCGACAAGCCTGATTGAGGCCGACAAGGCCAATGAGGCGCGCGCGGTTGTCGAAAAATTTCATGGAACGCTAGCGCAAACCAAAGTTCTTGACCCTGCCTGCGGCACGGGCAATTTCCTCTATGTTGCGCTGGCACGGATGAAAGAGCTTGAAGGCGAAGTCGTCTCGCTGCTGATCGAACTGGGCGACAAGCAATATGTAGCGGAAATGAGCGGCCACACGATTACTCCCGAAAATTTCCTTGGTATCGAGATTAACCCGCGCGCAGCGGCGATTGCACAATTGGTTTTGTGGATCGGCTACCTGCAATGGCATTTCCGAGTTTCTGGCGAAGGACGAATGCCGCCCGAACCCGTGCTGCGCGACGTAAAGACCATCGAAAACCGTGATGCGTTGATCACTTGGGACAAGAAAGTCCTGGAGCGGGACGAGTATGGAAAGCCGCTCACTATTTGGGACGGCATAACGATGAAGCGTCATCCCGTGACAGATAAGCTCGTGCCGGATGACAGCGGACGAATGGAGCTATTTCGCTATGTGAAGCCGAGGCAGGTGAAGTGGCCAAGGGCCGACTTTATCGTTGGAAACCCGCCCTTCATTGGCAACAAGCGAATGCGTGAACGTCTTGGAGACGGCTACACGGAAGCGGTCCGCAAAGCCTACTCCAAAACACCAGAAACTGTCGATTTCGTAATGTATTGGTGGGAAGTGGCGGCCGCTAAGACGGCAGAAGGCACCGCCAAGCGGTTCGGCTTCATCACTACCAATTCCATCTCGCAACCGTTCAATCGGGTGGTCGTCGAAGCAGCCAAGCCGAAGATCAAATTTGCAATTCCGGATCATCCTTGGGTCGATGGCGTTGATGGTGCGGCGGTCAGGATCGCGATGACTTGCGGGTCGATGAGCCGTGAACCAGCAATCCTTGAAACCGTCGGTGATGAAGGTGACATGCCGGACGGCTATGGCGAGCGATGGGTTAAGCTCGACCGAATTAGCGCTGACGTACTGAACGCTGACCTTACAGTCGGCGTTGATGTTCAAGGCGCATCGGACCTCAAATCGAATAGTGATATTGCGGTCCAAGGAATGAACCCGCTTGGCCTTGGGTTTAGGCTTTCCTCAAATGATCTATCGGACAAAGGAATCGATTCAGCGGCGCTACCCGCCAACTTGAAGCCGTATATCATTGGCCGCGATCTAGTTCAGCGCCCGGAAGCGAAGTGGGTCATTGATTTCACCGGCCTGTCAGAGAAGGATGCGGCAGCGGCCAATCCTACTCTTTTCCAGCATCTGTTGACGCATGTTAAGCCAGAACGCGATCAGAATCGTCGTCCAACAAGACGCGATAACTGGTGGCTATTTGGTGAAAATGCGCCAACATTACGTCGCGGTATGGCCGGATTATCTCGACTGATTGGAACATGCCGCACCGCTAAGCATCGAATTTTCGGATTTGTTCCCGCCAACTATATCGTCGATGCAAAGGTTGTAGGAATTGCACTTGATGATGGCTTAGATCTTGGTGTCCTGACAAGCAGCATTCACCAAGTTTGGGCATTTCGTACTGGTGGCTGGCTCGGTGTTGGAAACGACTCAAACTACAATCATGCAGTTTGTTTCAACCAATTTCCATTTCCCGCAGACGTACCCGAACCGCTCAAAGACTGCATCCGCGTCGAGGCCGAGGCACTCGACCGCTTACGCAAGCAAGTGTTGACCGCGCATGACGACCTGACCTTGACAGGCATATACAATGTGCTGGAGGCTCTGAAAGCAGGCCGCGTATTAACTGATAAGGAGCGCGACATCCATGATCGCGGGCTTGTGACGATGGTACGCCAGCATCACGATGTCATAGATACCGCCGTTGCAGAGGCCTATGGATGGCCCGCAGACCTGAGTAATGAAGAAATCCTTACCCGATTGGTGGCGCTCAACCGCGAGCGGGCCGCTGAAGAAGCCAAGGGCGTCGTCCGCTGGCTGCGCCCGGAATATCAATCGCCGGGCGAAACCGCCAAGCCGGTGAACCGCGATCTCGATCTGGGCGATGCCCCTGCTTTGCCGGTTGTTGCAACAATCATCCCGTGGCCAAAAACACTTGCCGAACAAGTCAGCGCTGTCGCCAATATTCTTGCCGCATCGCCATCACCCCAACACCCCCGCGACATCGCCCGCGCTATCAAAGGCACAAACGCCAAGGGCATAACCCCCGTGCTGGACGCCCTAACCGCAATCGGACAGGCGCGGCGGCTTGCGGACGGACGGTATGCGGCGTGACTTGCGTTATTGGGGTTTGTCAGAATCGAGAAATACCGGAAAAAAGCTGCGCTGCTTTTTAATTTTGATGACATCGCCGACGACGATAGTGTTGGCCTTGCGCCGTTCACCACCATTTGCAGTTATGACTTCAATGTCCGGGTTTTCAATCATCGCAGCATGAACATCATCGGCATGGGCAGGTGTAGCATTGTAAATGCCAGCGTAAAAATCTCCAATGAGTAGGGCGTCGCCAGACTCCGAAACCAAGCGCGGAATATCTTCAAGCAATTGGCCTTTGGCAACTGCTCGATCATTGTCGCCAAACAGATACAGCGAGCCTTCTTCATGCGATGGATCGTAGGCGAGCATATTGAGGCCTGAACGCCCGAAATGAGCTTGCGAACTGCTATTATCGTGCAGAATGTTATTGTAAACTTGGCGCGCTCGATAGTTGTTTGCAAAATGAATGAGCCAATATCTCCAGCCATTTGGATTGTTGATGGAGAAGGGACTGACGAAAGGCGCACAATTTTTGTAAACTTCGAAAACCAGTCGTTCCGCGACGCCGAGCCAAGCATTATTGTTCAGTGTGCCTTGCAATGATTCCAGCGCTGTATCATCGACACCAACCGCGCCCAATTGCTTCGCAAAGGCCTCCGGCTCTGATTTTCGAAGGAACGCCAACAAGGATTCAACTGCGAAGGTGTAGAAGATTTCAGCCGATGGATATGAGCGCATGATGTCAAGAATTGTCCCGTGCGCGACATGGCTATGCCCGCACTGATCCAGATTAAAGATGACACTCCGGTAGCTACCCTGAGAAAGGTATTTTTGAACCGTTGGATAAGCTACTTCGAAGGGGTGATTCAGATATTCCACTTGCAAATTTAACTTGTCGTGATTCTCTTTGATTTCGGCGAGTAGCGGTGTGACATTCGATTTCAGTGTATTGATTGCCTCTTGGCTCTCATCATTCAGAAGCAGCAGGCACTCGATTTCAATGGCTCCAAGGCCTTGAGCTGCGCGTTCCAAGTTTACAGCGGCAACTGCATTTTTGAGTTCTTCGACAAAAATTATGGGAGACCCAGCTGCACCGCATTTGTATCGTCCTCCACCAGCGAAGCCATCAATTACAGCCAAACGAAACTTAGCCTGCTGTGGAATTTGGCAGCGAACGGCCAAATATTTGAAAAAATATTCTCGTAGAATTTTATGTTTTCGTCTGGAATGGTCATCCAGTGTTGCACCGTCAGCCCATTGATACCGCTTTTCTACCACTCTCGCCCCCGCAAATAACTTAAAGAGAAATACCCGATTTGACTATAGCGCCATTGCAACCGGCGCGGGCATTTCATCCCAAGTGCGGCCTCGATACTCACGGCCATTCGCCTTCTTTGAGCGACGTTTATTGTCTTTGCCCCAAGTTCCCCACTGTTTGAAAAAGAACGCCGTATTATTATCGGCGCACTGCTCGTGAATTTCGTCAATCCAGTCTTCCTTTATGGGCCGGGCGTCTTTTCCGCTTTCTCCGCCGACGATAGCCCAATCAATGCTATTCAGGTCGATTTCGCCGACCGGACCGATAAGGGGTTCGAATGAAATGAAACGGATTGCGGCGGGAACTGCGCGGAGATGATCAATCCTTGATATGACTTCGGCATCTTCCACGCTGGTTCCCAGCCACACATTCGGCAAAATGTCTGGAACTTTGGCGGCAATCAGCTTCGCCATGCGGTCAGGGCGTTTCGTCAGAATTTGATAGCTGTGCCTGGGTGTGTCCCGCATCACTTGCCAGACAGATAATATGAATTCGTCACTCACTTGCTCGTGAAACAAATCGGACATTGAATTTACAAAAATCTTTCTCGACTTTTTCCATTTGCGAGGAATGTCGAGCGCCGACCGGTCTTCATTCACGACGCCGTTCCAAATTGTCCGCTTTCCGCTCTTTCTCGTTAAGCCAGCATATTTCTCAACGCGCATCGCCTCTAGTCGCTTGGCCATTTGCATTGCATAGCAGTTGGTGCAACCCGCCGACATAATCGTGCAGCCTGCTACCGGATTCCAAGTCGCATCCGTCCATTCGATTTGTGTTTCTGCCATATTAGCCTGCCTCAGCTAGTCTAAAATTGCGTGCCATTGACTAATTTCCATTTCGTTCGGCCTTCGCTTTTGTGGATTTCATGCTGAAATAGATGCCTTATTGAGGACATTTGAGCAACTTCTTACTGCAAGTAATCGAGGAAGGTTGGATGGGTGCAGCTATTTATAATGCCTTGTAACCTTTCAGCGTAGATTGAACGCCTGCGGACAAGTCCGCACCGCGCTCTATTCCGCGATCCCGCCTTCGCGGGCTCACTCCACCGAGCCGCCTTTGGCGTCTCGGCCTGCCGGTGACGATCGCATGGCGCAAAAGGAAGGGCAATCCTGGCGGACCGCTGGTGATGAGCGGGATTTTTAAGGACGCACTCTTTCCCGCTGCGCTCCTTGAGGGTGCGGCGTTTTTGTTCTGACCCGCAGGCACTCTTGCCTCTCTCCTTGCCCGGTGGGCGCTGGCGCACATTTGCGCGCGCACACCACCGGTCGGCGTCGCGCCGTGCAAGGGTGCCGTCTTTTCTGGGCCGCTTCGCGGATGGGACAATCGCGATTGCTTGCGATTGATATGGACGGCGCGGACGCGCCGGCGTTGTTTTCCGGCTCCGAAGAGTCGGGGTGGGCGGCGCTCCCGGCTAGGCCCGCCGCGCTCAGGCGCAACCCGGCCTTTCAGGACCGGGTATTCCTCTTTGTTCCATCCCTTCGGGTGCGCCTGACCGCTTGATGCGGGCCTTTCTGGTCGCTCTTGCCGCCCACCCCGCCTCTCCGGGGCCGGTTGCGGCAGTTTTGGGGTGATGGAGGCGGTTATGTTGCATGAAAATTCTAGGGTTTCGGATAGCGGCAAGGGCAGGAAAGCGAAGGCTAAGCGCGCTTCGCGCAAGACCCGCCGAGGCGGCAGGGCAGCGCCGAAAGTGTCACTTTATGATGAAGTGACCGCGCAGATTATCGCGCAATTGGAAGAAGGGGTTTTTCCTTGGGTGAAGCCTTGGAATGCTGGCAACGCTGTGACCGGATTGCCGCGCAATGCGATTTCAGGACGGCACTATTCGGGCATCAATATTCTTATTCTCTGGGGTGCAGTCATTGATGGCGGTTATCCCTCGCAGGACTGGCTGACATTCCGGCAAGCCTTGGCCGCTGGCGGATGCGTCCGCAAAGGCGAGAAGGGTCGGACGATTTTCTATGCCGACCGCTTCACGCCCGATGATGACAAGAAGCACGAAGGCGAGGGTGACAAGCCTCGCTCCATTCCATTCCTCAAGCGCTTTACCGTGTTCAACGCCGCGCAGTGCGATGGCTTGCCCGAGCGGTTGATCGCCGAACCCGCGCCCTTACCGCAGCGCGAATTGCACGATCAGGCGGAGGCTCTGATCGCGGCGACCGCAGCGGACTTTCGCACAGGCGGGACCAAGGCCTTTTACAATGTGGGCGCGGATTTTGTGCAGGTTCCCCCGCAACCCGCCTTCACTCACCAGATCGACTATTACCGCACGGCCCTACACGAACTTGGCCACTGGACGGGCCACAAGACCCGCCTTGGCCGCGACCAGTCAGGCAATTTTGGAACTGCGCTCTATGCGCGGGAAGAATTGTGCGCTGAACTGGCCTCGGCTTTCCTCTGCGCTGCGCTCGGTATCGTGCCCACTGTTCGCCATGCCGATTATCTCGGCTCTTGGCTGGCGGTGTTGCGGCAGGACAATCGCGCCATTTTCAAAGCCGCCAGTCAGGCCAGCAAGGCGGCGGATTATCTGCTGGCGTTTACCGACCAAGTGCCGCTGCGCTCGGAGTGTGCGGCATGAGCGGGGAAGCGCCAGATCATGCCGCCGCGCCGCTGGAAGCGGAGCAGACGCCGATTGGTGTCCAGACATTGGTGTCCGGTGTTGCGCCGATCACGCCAGCCCAGAGGCTGGCGATGCGCGCCAACGCGCCGATGGAACCCAAAAAGGCCCAGCGACCCGCCGATCACGGCCTGTTCGACACCAATAGCCGCAACCAGATCGAGATGTTCTGAAAGGAGTTTTTGCCATGATGCTGCTGACCCAATATCACAAAAAGCGCCTGATCGCCAACGGCCAGAATCGCGGCGATCATGTTCCGGTTGTCAAATTTTTCAATCCGGTTGGCGCTGCCACTTGGCTGCTTTCCGAACTCGATAGCGATGGCGACACTTTGTTCGGTCTGGCCGATCTGGGGTTTGGCTGCGCTGAACTCGGTTCGGTCAGCCTGTCCGAGATTGCATCTCTGACCTTGCCGTTTGGCTTGTCCATCGAGCGCGATCTGCATTTTGAAGCGCGCTTTCCGCTCACCGTTTACGCCGATGCCGCCCGACTGGTCGGGCGCATCACCGAGGATGAAATGCGGCTTGAAGCCGCTGCCTTGGCGCAAACGCAAGAGCGCCGCGCATGACCGCGCATTTCCCTTTCACAGCTTCCGCCGTCTTGCCCACCCCTCCGGTCAAGGCGCGGCAGACCCCACACGGCAATCCCGCCGTGCGGACCACCGGCCCCGCTTCCACCGCCACCCCCGTATGCAACGGGAGCGGGGCCAATCACTTGAAACTCACGAAGGAGAAAGACAATGCAACTCGAAAATATAGACCTCGCCAAACTCTCGGTGTCACCCGCCAATATGCGAAACACCAAGAAGCCGCCCGACATTAGCGATATATTGCCCTCGGTGCGGGTGCGGGGCGTTCTTGTGCCGCTCTTGGTTCGCCCGAACGGCAGCGCCGATAGCTTTGAGATTGTCGCGGGACGGCGGCGCTATCATGCGGCAACCACGGTTGCCGAAGAAGGCGGCAGCGATGGACCACTGCCTTGCGCGATACTCGAAGAAGGCGACGATGCCGCCGCCTTGGAAGCGTCCTTGATTGAAAATCTTGTCCGCGAAAATCCCGACGAGGTGACGCAGTGGGAGCAGTTTACGCAACTGGTGAAGAAGGGCCGCAAGGCGTCCGAGATTGCCGATACATTCGGGATGGACGAGAAGATGGTGGGGCGCATATTGGCGCTTGGCAATCTTTTGCCGCCCATCCGCAACGCCTATCGCCGCGAAGAAATTGATGCTGCCACCGTGCGCCATCTGACCTTGGCCAGCAAGGCGCAGCAAAAGGCGTGGCTGGCTTTGTTCAGGGATGAAGACACCTATGCGCCGCGTGGAAGCCAACTCAAAGCATGGCTATTTGGCGGGGCGTCTATTTCCACGTCCGCCGCGATCTTTGATATGGCGGAGTTCAAAGGGCAGATCGTCAGTGATCTATTTGCCGAGGATGGCTATTTCGCCGATGCCGACCAGTTCTGGGAAGCGCAGAGCGCCGTGATTGAGGCGAAGAAAGCGGAATATCTCGAAAATGGCTGGAGCGATGTGCAGATCATTCCGCAGGATAGTTATTTTCAGACATGGGACCATGAAAAGACCGCCAAGCGCAAAGGTGGCCGCGTCTACATTGATGTAAGCGCCAAAGGCGAGGTGACGTTCCATGAAGGTTATCTGACCGCCAAGGAAGCGCGGGTGCGGGAAACCGGACAAGTTGATAGCACCGCAGAAAAACCCAAGCGTCCTGAAATTACCGGACCAATGGCCGAATATGTCAATCTCCACCGCCACGCTGTCGTGCGCTGCGAACTTGCGGCCAGTCCTTATGTGGCGCTGCGCGTCATGGTCGCCCATGCGATTTGCGGTTCGCCATTGTGGAATGTGAAGGTGCAGGAGCAGCGCAGCCGCAAGGAAGCGATCACCGAAAGCATCGAAACCAGTGTGGCAGAGGTTCGTTTTGACGAGCGCCGCCGTGCCGTGTTGGCGGTGCTTGGTTTTGATGCGGATGAACCGACGGTCACGCTCGGCCATGAAACCCGTAACGGTATCAGCGGCCTGTTGCTGCGTTTGCTTGATGTGCCGGATGCTGTGGTTATGGAGATATTGGGCGTGGTCATGGCCGAAACGCTGGCCGCTGGCAGCGAACTGGTCGAAACTTTGGGTGTCCATCTTGATGTGGAGATGGCGGATTACTGGACGGCGGATGATGCGTTCATGGACCTTGTGCGCGACCGTGAAGTCTTGACCGCGCTTTTGGACGACGTTGGCGGAGCCAGCATTGCCGCTGCCAACGCCAGTGAAAAGGCCAAGACTGTGAAGGGAATTATCAGTGACCACCTGACCGGCGAGAATGGCCGCGATAAGCAGGAAGCATGGGTTCCGCGCTGGATGGCGTTTCCGCCATCCGCCTATACCGAGCGCGGCGGTGTCGGAACCGTTGCCGCCGCTGAAAGAGCCAAGTGGTTAATGGAAGAGGACGAGCCATCCGAGCCGGAACCGCAGGAAGCCGACGAAACTGCGTCCACAACGGGCGAGGCCGAACGCATTGCGGCTTAAAGCATAGGCGGGCGGCTGTTCAGCCGCCCGCTCCAAAATCACCGCAAAGCCCCGACCGGCACAGCCGTTCGGGGCAGCGGCGTGGGTGCAGCCGCCATTGGGCGAGGCTGCGCTTTATCTGTTGGCGGGAAGCGCCATCTTCACCGGCGAACAGTCTTCCAAAAGCATTGCGCTAGGAACTTCTTGACGCACGAAATGGTCGCTGCGTTTGTTGTGGCTTTTGGCAGAGTGCCCGATTGGCCCTGTCCATCGAGGCCTAGTGCGTCAGAACGCTTTCATGTGACCGAACTTGTTTCGGCATGGGGATCGCTCCGTTCCGCAAACAGACAGCGCCTATCGGCCGGAGTCTATGAGCCTGACATTGAACGCATGCAGGTATTAGCCAAATCTCTTTGGCATTATTGGCCAGCCGCACTCATCCACGTCCTCGTCAATGGCTTTGATTGGCAGGGGACGGCTGCGCCTCTTGCCCCTAGCTGCAACGGTGCAGCCCAAAGTTTCTTCCCCTGCGCTACGCGCATTCCTCGCGGAAACAAGAAACCCCGGTCTGCCCCGTCCTCCACTTCGTTTCGGCCCTGCGGGTGCATCGGTTCAAGCCCCTGCCTGAAATCAGCCATCGAGGCCGCGAATGAGCGCGGGTTCGACCAAACCAAGGAGAAGTATCATGGCTAATATCGGAACATTCAAAAAGACAGGCAACGACTATCGCGGCGAAATCGTCACCGTGATGTTGCAGAAGAAAAACGTTACCATCGTCGCCGAAGAACCAAGCGAGAATGAAAACGCACCGACCCACCGGGTGTTCGTGGCAAAGGCAGAAATCGGGGCAGCCTGGGCAAAGACCAGCAAGGAAGATCGCGATTATCTTTCGATCAAGCTCGACGATCCCAGCTTCAACGCACCGATCTTCGCCAGCCTGTTTGCCGATGAAGATGGCAAGACCTTCAACCTCATCTGGTCACGCGCCCGCACATCGAACGGCAGCTGATCCAAACGGCTGCGCCCCGACCGGCTCTGCCGGTCGGGGCTTCGCTGTGTTTGCTCGGTGCAATCGACGTATTGAAAGAGCAGACACAGACACGATCTTTTGGCAGCTTTCGCCCCAGTTTCGGAATTTCGCAGCGGTCCGATTCTATGTCCGCATTGCGCCCCAGTTTCGGACATTTAGGGTCGCAACTGATGATCTCAAAAGCGGTCGTCGCTTGAAATCTATCAACTAGGACGTTGTATCTGGCGCGGTCGCGAACGGTAATGCACGTCCCGATCGACGATATCTAGTTTTGGGGCGTATTAGGCCCATCCTCCCAGCTCAGCGGCGACCCCGACAAAATAGCTTGGAGTATGTGAGAGGACGGCGCGCATGGTCTCTTCTTGATGACAGGCTGCGCGGGCACCTGCCCGGTCGACAACATTACTCCAGGCGATGCCGAGAAGGCTGGCGACATGCCTATCTGCGAACCCGGCCTCATGAAACGCAATCGCAGCTGGTTCGGTCAGGCCATATTTGATCTGCTTTTGCAGCAAGCTGGCTGCCGCGTGCAGTGCTTCGTCTAGCCCCTCGGCCAGGTCCGCTATCGATGCAGCGATCATCGCAACATCAAACCCAAAGCCGCTTTCGCAAAGCGAGACCGCATCTTCGACCGTGACATGGTTACGCCCAATCCGCACTTTTGCCTCAGCCAAGGTGTCGAAGATTACAGCATAGGATCTGCCTCCCACCCACTCTTGAAGAGCGCGCGGAACAATATCCTGAACGCTGATCGCTTGGATCGCGCGGGACGTAGCGAAACGGATCGCCAACGGAGATATTTCGGCGAACAACCGGTTTTCCTCCACCGCCTTCCGCAAGTTTTGGAGATTTTCGGTGAGCCAGATCTCAAGTTCGGCAACTGCCGATGGTGGAAGGGGCGATCGTCGAATGAGGCCACGCTGATCGCCATCCGTATTGGCCGCAATCGATTCCCCGATCGACCGGAACACCTCCACGAGACGAACCCGGGTTTCTTCGTCGGCAAGATGATGTGCCAAGGTATTTGCCGCTAGTTCTCCGGTCCGTGCTGTGGCGTCCTCGCCCTCTGCAAACGTCATATTGTCGACAAGAAAAACGGCGATATTTTGAACAGCGCGGGCGCGGCCTTCGATGAACCGACGGAATTCGCGTTCGCTAATATTGGGCTGCGCCGCGATTGCCGCAGCTACGATCTCATCGATCCTTGCGGCATCGGCGAAGGCGAGATCGAGCCAATCCGGTGGGATCTCCTGAACGATCGGCGGCTGTCGCTGCTGATACGCATCGAATAGCGCCAAGATCGAGCTGCGAGATGGTTCCGAGTTTCGAGCATCGAGGAGTTCGATGGCGCGGTTCCACGTCCACTGACCACCAAATTGCTGCCGTTGGTCATAAATTGAAGGAGTCGAGAAGATGACGCTGCCTTCGGTGTGCATACCGGCGCGACCGGCACGTCCCATCAGATTGTGGAAGTCCCGCACCAGAATCTGTTCACTGCCTTGGCGCGTCGACGTAACGATAAGATATTTCAACGGTAAGTTGACGCCCTGAGCCAAGGTCGAGGTACAAATGACGAACTTCACCAGCCCCTCTTTCATGGCATGTTCAATCGCAAGGCGGATGCCGTGCGGCGTGTCAGCATGGTGGGCAAATATCCCGAGCCCTGCCGCACGGGTCGCCGATGCGCCAGCCCCTAGCTCAAGTTCGCAAAGCGCGCGGATCTTCTCCACCTCGGCGGCGTCCGAGTTCTCGATCGGCCATTCGAGCGCAACGCCACGATCGACGATCTCCACGGCGCGCGAGCAGATTTTCGTCACACTGGTCTTTCGTCCGCAAAAAATCGCGACGCTGCCGTTAAGAACAACGTGCAGGCCGAGGAAAAGGCCGACGTCGCCGCCCGTCTTCTCGGGAAACCTACGCTGAGCCGTCTCCTTGCCCCGCAGTGGCAATGCAATACTTTCGATGATGCGCGGGACGAAGTATTCGCGTTCAGCCGGATCCTCTGGTTTCACATATTCGAGCCGTCCGCGCTGATCCTGCCAGCTCGCAAACGCAATGCTCTTGGTTGTTGGCAGCAGACCCTCGGCGCCGACTACAGCATCAGCATCGTCGATCAGCCAAGCGGCGACATCCGGCGCGTTCCCGATCACGGCGGAGATGAGAACGACTTGTGTCTCGGCGGGTAATGACATGCGCAGCGAGGTGAGGAGGAGTTCGTAGGTTGGTCCGCGAGTCATTCCGTCGAATTGGTGCCCCTCGTCATAGATCACCAATCCAATTCTCTGGGCGAGCTCGGGAGCCCGTCGGAGCATATATAGGAGCTTTTCGGGTGTGACGATAAGCACTGAGTCTTCGGCGAACAGCGCATCTAGCGCTAGGTCAAACTGATAGGCGTCCGACGCCTCGTCCAGACGCACGTTCTCTCCGACGAAGGCCGTTACCAAATCGCTGCGGATGTCATGACAAAGCGAGCGGTAAGGTGCGACAATGATGGCGAGGTGCGTTCGCCCGGAAAGAAAGGCGGATCGAATGATAATTTCTGTAGCGCGAGTCTTCCCAGCACTCGTTGGCATCTGGATGACCACCGAGCGTCCCGAGAAAACGCCAGCATCTGCTATACGCTGTTGCGCGGGCCAAAGTTCGATCGGAAAATGCGGCTTAGTGAGTGCCGGCCGCCAAGCGTCCGGCTCCAAGCCTGACGATCTCGGCAGGATGGTGCGGGCCGCATTTCTAAGCTTTAGCGCACACAAGGCACCGGAAATATCTGCGTAGAGCAATTCACGCGGCGAGCCGGATCGGTGGAAATACTCCCGAAGTCTGCGGCACACCTCGGCGACACCACCCACCTCGGCCTCGAATCTGAAATAGCCCCCCAGCGCCTGAAGAAGCTCGACTGTTTCCGCTTGATGATGATGAGGCGCGTCAATCGGTACGAAGCTGTTCTTGAGAATGTTATACACGAGATAACCCAGACCTCCCGCGAGGTCGGGATCGGGCGCAGCCATACGCCGTATGATAACGGTCGCACTGCCGACGTTGCCAGCGATGTAATAGGCGGCGGCGCACAATAGGGAAAACTCGGTATCCAAGTCGGTATCAAGCTCTGCGTTCAGATATGCATCGAAGAATACCGAAGCAAAGCGCAGGACGTCTTGTGGGTCTTCGTCCAGTTCGTCCCAGCCAAGCGGCTGCGGAAGCGCAGCCGGTGCGAAGACCCCGTCTTCAAGCGAGTCGGCGACAGCGGCGGCGACGTCGCCCAGGATGCCGATCGCCAAGGAGAAGAGCATCGACGGATCGCGCGGCAGTGCATTGAAGTCCACCGGTGCGACGCGAAATTCATGCATCTTTGCTCGCGCTCGAGCCGTGGATAGGATTGTTAGGGCAGTGTTTTCAGGCTTCATCGGCTGCCCTTTCGTATAGCGCGTGGACGAGCTCCATGAGGGCCGGTCCGCGAATCACTAGAAGACGCAGATTGTCCTGGTTGAAATGAGCCGCACCGTCGGTCGCTGCGAGATCCATTTCGGCGAAGACGACTTCGTCGAGAATCGCGGCCGCGCCGCTAATCCGACGGAAAGGTCGATCGGCTTGGTTCTGAAAGCGTTCGACTTTGAGTGCACCATCCATCTCGCCTCGATCGAAGAAGCGCCGTTTAATGGCATTAAGGCTCATTCCTTCGCGAAGCCTGTCCTTGATGCTGTCGTCGATTGCATCTTGGAGCCGGTTCGCATTGGTCGCCGACATGCCGGATTTGGACTCGAAGATGAAAAGTTCATCTGCCGGGCCTGGATTGTCGTCATTCGCGAATTTGAACCCGATGACATCACATCCCTTGGTCGAGTCATTCCGGTTCCAGCGATCTTGGTAGCGCAGCTCACGCGGACACCAGTATCCTAGGAGATACTCAACAAAGTCGGCGACGATTATTTCGCCAAAGTCTCCCGATCGAAGGCTAGGTCCAGGAGCAAGCTTCGAATCAGGAAACAGGATCGATCGCAGGTAGTCGGGATGCTCGAGCCCAGTGCCTCCGGCCATGATCGGTAGGTCAGCATCTGCGATATAGTGCTCTCGAAAATGCTTGGCCCAGTCCGAAAGGATTTGAGCATCGTCTTGTGGATTTAGCTCCCACAACTCAATCTCGCGGCCGCACGCCGTCGCCTGGCGTTCTCCGGTATCAACTAGCCAGCTTAGATGGCCCGGTGCCGCCACAATTAAAATCCCTCTGCAATCATAGGCTGACGCGCCAATTGTTTCCCAGCGCATTATTGGACGATGTTTCGGATGCTATGCAAGCTTTAAACCGACGACGACTTTACAATTGGTCCGTACATCGTCCAACTTATAAGCGATCCTCGATTTGCATTTGATATCAATGACGTTAACATTCAACTGTCCACTATCGACCACGCATTCTGGACGCGCTTTCAATTCGGTTTTAACGAAGTCCGGCTTCACACCTTTCTTGCAATACCGTGCCAACCGGTAAACGGCCGAGGATTAGTTACTCGCCCTGTAGAAATCGCTCGTTGAGATAGGTTTTCGCAGGGATCCAAGAATTTGCGGCGAGCATTGCATCGGTATAGTGGTTGAGCTCTGCTGCGAACCGGTCTTCGCTTGGGAAGTGGTGCACGAAGGCGCTAAAGCCCGGAAAATCGAGAACCACAAGGCGCTGACCGCGGGCATTATGGTCTTGCAGTTCTACTATGATGTCAGGCGACTGGGAGGGGAAGACTTCTTTGATTAACGCAATGCCAATCGTCTCGCGTCCCGCAATGTAGAGGTCGACATCCTTCCCACTGATAGTCAGCATGACGGGATCGCTGTCGCCGATATAACGACGCGCACCAGCCACTTGTGACAAAGCGCCTTTAAGTTGGGATTCCGACGTTCGCCGCTTACGATCAATCGATCGAGCCAGGGACTGTGGGGTATTCGGGCTGTCCTTAGCCTGGATGATTAGAACGTGCTCGTTGGTCCCACACACGATGTCTGCAAACTCCTTGTCGCTGCTTCGCTTGAAGGGATTCAGAATAATCTGCTCCGAGGATAAGAACCGGCGAAGCAAAGCGGCGATGTCACGCTCCTGATGGAAGCCGGGTTGAGTTGCGTCGCGCTCTAACGCGGACATTACAAATCCGTCTGAGCCGACATAATTGTTATCCTCGTCACGCATGTCGAGGATAACTTGATCGGAGGGCCATAACTCATCCTGAAGCCGAACCTTGATCGCTCTCGCGTCATCTTCTGGCTTTCGCAAGCCAAACCATTCGCCCAATATGTTCAGGATCGCGGTCGAGTTTTTGGCGCTGAAAGGCGTCAGCCGGACATCGTCGTTCGTTTTGAAATAGCTGCCTGGATCGTCGACTATGCAGCGATGGCTCATTCTTTCCTAGCCGAGCTCGTCGAAAAAATAGACATCGATTTCTTCGGCCATCAGCAGTGCGACGGTTTCAACCGATAGGGTCTCGTTGCCGAATAGCGGCGTCCGAACAACCAGTGGTTCGTTCGCATCGTCGAAAAATGCGGTGACGATGCTGATCGCTTCTCCATCCTTTGCTGGAATCGGGACCACGTAGACCGAGAAGCCGCGCTGCTGCTGGACGGCGAGCAATGCCTCCTTCGACGCCTTGATCGCTAGAGACAGCTTGCCATCCGGTCGAATCGGGATGAGGCCGCCGGGAAAAAGCACTAGCTCTTGTGCAATCTCCGGGTTAGAAAGCGCTAGCACGTGGTCACCATCATTCTTGCGCCCCCTCGCGCCCATAAATCACGCGTGTGGGAGATCTTACTACGAGCCGAGTACCCGGCGCAACTCGGAAAGCTAAACATTGATCATGCCGCATTGGCAATCGGTCCAGCGACCAAGATGCCCAAATTCCGCATCGAACTTGCTGAACAAGTGTCCGCTGTAATTCTATCGCAGTTCAAAAGCTGCCTGTCGGCTTACGGCCCAAAACCTGCCGTTTCAATCGGATCAATCAAATGGCGGCAACCCCACCCAATTTCAGACGTGCGATTCTATGAGTAAAAGTGTTCGCTTCGTGTCGGATAGCGACATAGCAGAGACCATTCGGAATATGTCGAATCCGGCGTTGCGAGATGTCTGCTATCGTGCTTTTGTTGGTAAATGACCGAACGACCAATATCTCCCTGCAAAGATATTTGTGCGCTGGACGCCAGTGGCAGCGTCTGCACAGGCTGCGGTCGCACCGTCGCCGAGATCGCCGAATGGGGGAGCGCGACCGCCAGCCGCCAGCACGAAATCGTGCGGCGATCTTCTGCCCGTTTGGGAAGCCTCGCTTCACAGGCTTACTTAAAGACCTAACCCCCAAGAGCATCCAAAGCGGCCTTCATCTGTGATGAAGATTGCCGCTTTGGATGCGCTTTTCTTAGGGGGTTTTAGGGTATTTGTCTTAATTGCAGGATATGCCTAGCGGCGCGTGTTGTATTACAATGCCCGTGTTTCACGAGGCAATTTCATGGCGACAAATACCGATCCAAGACCTGCGATGCTGAGCATAAGGCTAGATGCTAGAGCGCTTTCTGCACTCGACAGCTTCGCACTAGGGCGGGGCGGTCGAAGCGCGATCTTGCGGCAAATGATTGAACAGATGTTAAAGGATAATAGTGGTCGTCCTCTGTTAGAACGCCGCGAAGGAATAGCGCATAATCGTATCTCGTTGCGCTTTACCAATGCCGAAATTGCTGTGATCGAAAACCGTGCGTCACAGCGTTCGACCAATCGGTCAGGCTGGATCAAGGCATTGGTGCGCCGTCACCTTGCTTTGAAATCTCGCGTCGATGATGGCCTACTTAACGAGCTTGCTCCGATCAGAATGCAGTTGCTCCGAATTGGCCGCAATCTCAATCAGGCGATGAAGGCCGCTAACTTGAGAATGATGGATGATGGCGACAAGAAAATCGAAAACGACCTTCGACGGATCGCCGATATGCGGATGGAAATTTCCGAACAGATTGCAGCCGTCGGGGAAGCCATGCACGGCGATGTGAGCTACTGGAAGGTTGCTGACTAATGGGTCTGGAGTTGGTCTTATGGGAAGCGACCCGTCCCGCATACCGGGTGCGCTATATTCATGATCCGAACGGCTCACTCCATATCCCGCTTTATGGTAGTTATGGTGCTGCCACTGGCAAGACTGCGAGAGCAAAGCTGGCGCGGATTGTGCGGGGTGCGCCAGAAGTGTTGGTCAAGGTTACTGGCCGCCAGCGCGGCGGTAGCCATGTCAAAGCCCATCTCGATTATATCGGGCGGAAAGGGATCGTCGATATTGAGAGTCGCGATGGAGAGATCCTGACCTCAAAGGAAGATGTTGCCGAGCGCGCAGCAGAGTGGAGCGACACGCTGAAATGGCGGTCGCGGCCAACCGTATCATCGGTGTCATTGGTGTTCTCGATG
Source organism: Sphingopyxis sp. (assembly GCA_002733865.1). GTDB lineage: Bacteria > Pseudomonadota > Alphaproteobacteria > Sphingomonadales > Sphingomonadaceae > Parasphingorhabdus. The sequence continues at coordinate 152,179 of NVXM01000005.1, read as the reverse complement.
CCAGCAGGAACCGACCCCGAAAAGGTGCTGGGAGCTGTCCGCGCGCTCGCGCACAGTGAGCTAAGCGACAATCATGATTACGTCCTGGCATTGCACACAGATACGCCGCGTCCGCATGTCCATCTGTCAGTGCAGGCCGAAGGGCTGGATCGGATCAGGTTTAATCCCCGTCCTGCTCAGCTTAGCCGGTTTCGCGAGCGGTTTGCTCATGAACTGCGAGCGCGCGGTGTTGCCGCCGAAGCCACACCGAGGCGCGCGCGGGGTCGCGGTATTGCCGGGTCAAGTATGGCACTCGTCAAATTGCGCGCCCGATTAGCAAGTGGGGCAAGCCCCGCAATGACAGATGCAGACCGGCGCACCAACGAACAGGCCGTTGCTGTTGCGCGCGGCCAATCAGTTCTTCCACCGTTTGTCGCCAAAGGAAAAACGCGCTGGCAGAAGATACGTGAAGCTTATGGGCAAGCTGCTGCGGCGCTCGGAGCAACCGGACAGTCCGAGGACCAGGCTCTAGCAGACGATGTTCGAAACTTCCTTGATAATCATCCCAATATGAATGCCACGCCGGAAATCTTTGCTGCACATCATACTCGAAATCTGGGAATAGATCGAAAGGAACTGGCGCGCAGCGCAAGAGATCGCGAGTCGCCTTGCCGCCGATAAGTCCGTCGCGCGAAAACACGTTAATGCCATCTTCAAAGAAATAACCGGTAGCAGCAATGCTGCACAAAGTTGGTCGGTGAAGCAAAGTGGCTGCGCCATTGAACTGGCGGAACTATTATGGCTCAGGGATCATAGCGGAATTACGCCGGGCACTGATTTTACAGAAGCCGATAAATGCTTTGATATTCTGGAGCAAGCCCTTCCATCCCAGTTAACCGGCATGACGAACAAATATCGCTTCAGCAATTTTCTACGCCGGTGCGTCTCGCATGGGTGCTGGCCGTTGCTGCAGGCATCAAACAGAATGACATCGTTCTTGAACCTTCCGGCGGAACCGGAGTTTTGGCTCTCTGGTCCCACTTGGCTGGCGCAACGCTCCTCCTCAATGAAATCGACGATTTACGTGCAGCATGTCTCGCCGACCTATTCCCGAACGCACGCCTGTCATCCCATGACGGCGAACTGATCGACGAATTGCTACCTTCGCGCCATAATCCGGGTCTTGTCATCATGAACCCACCCTTCGCGCGCAGTGTCGAGCGGGGAACCGACGGTCGTTCGGCGCTACGGCACCTGCGTTCAGCTTGGCGGCGCCTGGCCTCTGGCGGACGGCTTGTCGCAATCATGCCCGATGGGTTCAAGTCATCTCAATTTGTAAAAGGAACAGATTCACCATGCACGCTTCGGCTTGATGCGCGCATCACCCGATCCTTTTCACAGCGGGGTACAGGAATTACCGTTCGCATGGTCGTGTTCGAGAAACTGGCGGCAGAATGCATCGCTAGTCCGACAGAAGCAGAGGATTTTGCAGCGCTTTACGAAGCCTGCCAGTCATTACCGGCGCGCGGAATGGCAAATGCTTGTCCGCCTCGGCGCATCGCCATTGGCAAACCGTTCGCGCTTATGCCCTGCGCAACATGGTCGAAAGGTGCTTCAACAAACTCAAAAATGCACGTCGTCTCGCCACCAGGTACGATAAGACCGCCGACAGCTATCTCGGCTTTTTCAACCTCGTCGCAATCCGGTTGTGGATGCGCCAATTTGTTAACAGGTCCTACCACTACTTCGGCAGATTTATAATTTTTGGGATTCCCAAGAAGGGATTTTGGTGATTCACAGGGAGCCAGCTATTATGGAGGCTGGTGATGGATGGGTATTGGCGGAGCGATCTTGAGACTTGGCTGGCGCCATGTCTTCGCCGATGGCGGCTATGCCGAGAACAAACTCAAGACTGCGCTACAGGGCCATGGAAGCTGGACCTTGGAGATCATAAAACGCTCCGATACCACAAGAGGCTTCGAGTTTTTACCACGACGCTGGGTCGTCGAAAACACATTGCATGGCTCGGCCGGTGGCGCTGCCTCGCCAAAGACTGGGAGAGATCCGTCGAAAGCTCTACCGCATGGGCCACTATCGCCAGCATCCGAGTGTTCACCCGCAGAATCGCAAGGCACTCAAGTCATTGAGGAATTTTTGAATCAGGCTCTAAGAGTTTGATAAAAATGCAACTGTAATGCTCGCAATCTAACTTTCGTGTTCCTACGGAATATTTTTGATCGGTCCATTTCAGAGCAGCCGGTAATATCCTGTTGATCCGCCTTTTAAAAAAATCTCTTTACAAAAATAGGACAAGTGACCTATACGGCCTTGTCTATATTTGGACAAGCGTTCAGATAGAGAGGGGGGGGGATGTCAAGGCGATGATAAAGAAATATATCAGTTTGGTTGTGCTGGTACTTGTTGTTTCCGGCTGTCAGCAATCCGGGGGTGAATTGACCACCGACAAGTCAGAGAAATCCGGTACTATCGGTGAGGCGCAGCCGTTTGAAGAAATTGGCCGGTCGGAAACGCTGGAAGGCGCTTTTGGCCATAGCTGGCTCTTTGCACATGACATGAATTTCAATACGCTGGGTCGCGCAAAAATCATGGTATTGGATGGAGCTGCAGAAAACAGTAAGTATCGCGGCGCGATTGATGCTGACCAATTTGCGACATTCCAGCAACCATCCAAACGCAATCATTTGCTGGTGGCAGAGACTTTCTATTCAAACGACTCCTGGGGAAAGCGAACTAACGAACTTACCATATATAATCACGACATGCTGAAGGTCGAGGATGAAGTCCTACTAACGGATAACAATCGTGCTCAGTCCGCCACCGAGAATGGTTCCTTTCAGCTAACTCACGATGAAAAATTTGTCCTGATCTATACCTTTACACCAGCAACAGGTGTGGCGTTTGTCGACTTAGGCAGCCGTAAGCTGGTCAACCAGACCGATATTCCTAGCTGCACACTTATCCATCCGCGTGGACAGCGCGGATTCGCTTCATTGTGCGAAGATGGTTCGATGGTTGCCTTTGATCTGAGCAAAACACGTCAGATTACCGAAAAACATCAGAATAAACAATTTAATGATATCGGCAAAAAGGCGATGTTCATGAAGTTCGTAAAAAGTTAAAGAGGGAGATCACAAAATGTTCAATCGAAAAACGGCGCCGCGCACATATGGTGGAAATGCGGCGATCATCGCCTTGGCAATCGCTGCTTTTATACCTTCCGTCGAAGCGCAGACCATCGAGCAAGTTGGTGGCGAGGCAAATGCGGATGACGACAATATAATTATTGTCACAGCTTCTAAGCGGTCAGAAAACCTGCAGGATGTTCCGATATCTTTATCAGCTATAACCGGCGATGCTTTAGCGGCATCGAAGACCGTACTAGCAGATGAACTTGCAGCAAAAGTGCCGAACCTGCAAATGAACGGCACCATTGGTGAGAATGTACCGATCTTTGCTCTGCGCGGTATCTCAATGTTCGATTACAGCCTGAACCAATCGAGTCCTGTGGCCACTTATTACGACGAAGTCTACAAAGGCAATGTCGCTTTTCTTGGCATATCCATGTTTGATCTTGAACGAGTTGAAGTGCTTCGGGGCCCTCAAGGTACGCTTTATGGCAAAAACACAACCGGGGGGGCTGTAAACCTAATTAGCAAAGCGCCGGAACTCAATGATGCAAACGGTTATGCTAGAGTGGGTTATGGGAATTACGATCGTGTCGATCTCGATGCTGCCGCTAATCTACCATTAGGCAATAGTGCCGCATTACGTATTGCAGGTACTTTTTCACGGGCAAATGGTTGGTTTGAGAATGTATTACCTAATCAGCCCGATCTCAACGGGATCCGTCAATATGCTGTGAGAGGTTCCTTAAAAGTTCAGCCGACTGACGGCATCGACTTTGTATTGCGAGCTTCCACGAGTTTCCAGAACCCCAGAAATTTCGGTGTTTTTTCAGAACCTGAAGCGATAAATCGCCCCGGGCTAACCAGACGCCAGATTGCTTCGAACGAAACGAGCCGTCGAAAGGCCCGGACCTATGCCGTTTCGCTTACAGCAAACGCTGAGTTGAATGATGCCCTGACGCTGACAAGTATCACTTCATGGGACAAAGGTACGATAGATTTGGTGGAAGACACCGATGGCCTGCCAATCCAGCTGCTTGAAATCCCAAATTTTGACCGGGCCACTCAATTTGCACAAGACTTGCGATTGGCAAGTGATTTCGCCGGGCCCTTTAATTTTATCCTAGGCGCCTATTATAACCGGGAAAAGGTATTTAACCAGACAACTTTCCGACTTCTTCAGGACGTAGCATCCGGTGGTGATATTGATATGGACGGAGATGTTGATGACGATGATTGCGCATTAACCACAGTGGGTGAGGCTTGTCAATTCCGTAACAGTTTCACCCAGATTAAGAAGAGCTTTGCCATTTATAGTGACCTGAATTATGAGATTACCGACAATGTCACTTTAAGAGGTGGTTTGCGTTTTACCCGGGATACAGGCCAACAAAACGACTTTATTGCGGAAATACTTGGTCCTTCCGGAACGGTACTCGGGGCAACGATTCCGACGCCAGCAACACCACCGAGTTTTCGCAACAGCGACCTATCTGGAAAAATTGGAATAGATTTCAAAACAGCTGGAGATGACTTGATATATGCAAGTATCAGTCGCGGATATCGTGCACCTAGTTTTAACGCTCAGGCCTTCTTTGACCCATCGGAAGTGTCGGTGGCAGAAAAAGAAACGGTTTATGCATATGAGATTGGGGCCAAGAGCCAATTCGCCAACAACTCTGTAACGTTGAATCTAGCCGGCTTCTACTACGACTATCGCGATCAACAATCCATAAATGTCGACCAGTTAACAGGTGCGCAAACTTTGCTTAACATTCCTAAATCAAGAATTTTTGGTGGAGAGGCAGAACTTACCGCTTATCTAAACGACAGTGTTACACTACGTAGCGCAGTTGGGTTGCTTAATACAAAAATTAAAAGAGGCATTGTCAATGGTATAGATATTTCTGGAAACAATCTGGTCAATGCACCAAGCCTGAACTTTTCCGGTGGATTTGATGTGACAGCGTTCGACAACGGTTCTGGAAAACTGAGCCTGCATGGGGACTTGAGTTATATCACAAGCCAGTTTTTCGAAATCGTCAATGTCCCGCGGTTGGAACAGAACGGTTATGCTTTACTCTCCGGTCATATTAATTGGAAGTCCGCAAACGGACGATTCGTCGCTTCAATTTGGGGTAAAAATCTGACCAACAAATTCTATTTCACATCACGGATTGATTTGCTGGCAGGGTTTGGTTTTGACTATAACCACGTCGGTACGCCGCGAACATATGGAATCACTGCCGGAGTGAATTTTTAGAATGAGAATGGGGATTAAATTTCCGTTCATAAAAGAGCACACATGAGCTTTACGATATAAGAAATTCAGCTTTGCAATCTGGTTAGCCAGACAGGAAATAGCCCTTCGCGAAATCAAAATTTTAATGTCACATGTCGGTAGGTTTGGTGCCACAATGAAAGAATTACGGTGATGAAATTTGTTGCAATAACACATTATTCTCCCTTGATCGGGATGTTCACGTTGACACTCGCCTCATGTGGCGGAACGGATGGGAATGATGGTCAAGCTACGGCAAGCGGTGATGCAGAAATTTCACAAAGCAATGTTCAACTTGGCGCCCAAGCATCCAAAAATATTGATAAGACACACCTCGCGACTTCGTCGAAAGAGCCCCGTGGGTTTGGCCAATGCAAGGTTTGTCATTCGGTGGAAATAGACGGACCAGCTGGCGTTGGACCAAATCTTCATGGCATTTTTGGGAAATCCGCGGCAGATAAAAAAGGTTACAACTATTCACCGGCATTGAAAAAAGCCAAAATTAATTGGGGTCGGTCCGAGCTGGATGCATTTCTTGAATCGCCGGGTAAAATGGTGCCTGGAACAAAAATGGCATTTGCCGGACTGAACGATCCAGACAGACGAAGCGCAATCGTGGAATATTTAAAAACTTTGCAGTGATCTGGATCGGATGCCTGTTTTTACTGGCAGTATTAATTCTAGTTGAATGAAGGAGAACAAATATGATTGACGGCCAAGCGCTAAGCTGGGACGAATTGGAGGCCAGTCAGGCGATAGATCCAGAATGGGTAACAAGCGGAAGAGTGGAAGAAGCGAGCAAGATAGTGTTCACTTCCGATGATCACAAATTTGTGGTTCAAATATGGGAAAGTCATGCTGCGGTTGAACTCGACATTGAGGGCTATCCCGCCGACGAGTTTGCAACCATAATTTCCGGCTCGTTAGAACTAATAGGTTCCCAATCGGAATCAAAATTCTACGGCCCGGGAGACAGCCTTCTAATCCCCAAAGGTTTTTGTGGTCGCTGGATACAAAAGGGTCCAGTCAGGAAATACTCAGTGTCCTATCTCGTATAGAGTGGTTAGCGGCGAATGAATATTTGCATGCTTAGCGTTGGTAATACGAATTAGAGGAGTTGACTGAAATGACAGAGGAACAAGATGAGGGTATAAGCTTATCCCGGCGAGATGTGTTTGTCGGTGCGTTAGGTGCAGGTGTTACCCTTGCTGGTGCTGCTGGCGTTGCGGCTCTAAACGAAAATTCCCAAATAGATTCTGTGTCATCTGATTCAACTTCCGACCCTGATGTTGTCATTATCGGTGCCGGCTTCAGTGGCATTACTGCCGCTAGGGAATTGCGCCGCTACGGTTATAAGGTGGTAATACTTGAAGCAAGGAACCGCCTGGGCGGGCGCACTTTTACGAATGAATTCGAAGGAAAATCTGTCGATTTTGGTGGGACATGGGTGCATTGGCTGCAACCCTATATTTGGGCGGAGATCGGACGTTACGGTGTAGAGCTCGAAGAGACGCATGGAGCCACTGCTACTGATGTCATCCTTCTCGACTATGACGGGAAGCGCCATGAACTCAATTTTTTGTCGATTTTTGAAGAATTCAACGCAGCCGCCGAAAAATTTTTTGACAACAAAGCTTACCTGACCCTTCCCCGACCAGCTGAACCTTTTGTCGACACAGATTGGATGGAAGAGGATAGGGTCGCTGCAAAAGAAAAGATTCAATCAAGCTCTGACAACCCGATAATTCAGGCATTAGTGGAAACGTTGTATGGCCTTTATGGCGCCTCTGAGCTTTCAAACGTTTCCTGGATTCATCTGATGCGGTGGTACGCGTTGTCAGGCTATAACATTACCAACATGAATGACATAACCGCTCGTTTCAAAATTAAGGGTGGGACCCGTAATCTACTCGACAGAATGGCAGAGGATACCAACGCCGATATACGGATTGGGACAGCGGTGTCTTCTGTCGAACAAGACAGCAACAATGTTACGATTACCACAGAAAGTGGAGACAAGCTAACTTGCAAGGCAGCGATTTGTACTGTTCCCTTGAACGTCTTGCAGGATGTCAAGTTCTCTCCAACTTTAAATACACAAAAACTGGCCGCTGCCAAAGAAGGGCACGCAGGGACTGCTACAAAGGTTCATATCAGGCTGGATAAGGAATATTCGAATTTTTCTGCTTGGTCTCCAGGCGGTGACACGCCACTGAATTTTGTTCTTTGGGAAGGGGTCGAGGATGGGAAAACTTCCTTGATCGCATTTGGCCCGTCGCCCGAGACATTGAACGTGAATGACATTGAAGCCGTGGAAGCGGCAATGAAAAAATTCATTCCTGATGCAAAAGTTTCAGCGTGTTATGGTTATGACTGGAATCTAGACCCCTATTCTAAAGGCGTCTGGTGCGTTTACCGCCCAGGGCAATCGCGATTCTTGGAACAGTTGCAGAAACCGGAGGGACGTGTGCATTTTTCTAGTGCCGATTGGGCTAGTGGTTGGGTTGGCTCAATTGATGGTGCTATTGAGCAAGGCATAGTCAATGCTAGCGCACTGCACGAACAACTGACAAATGCATGAACTTTAGGGTCGGATGCCAAGGCGGTTCAGCAGATCAGCAATTTTCTGGGCGATGACTGACGGGCCGATACAATTGCATCAAACTCGATGGAGGAGACCGAACATGGCCAGCAAAGAATTCAAGGAATACCTCATCGATGTGTATCATGGCGAGATTGCAAGCGAGGCTGTCTCGAATTTTCTGCTCGCCAATGCAGAGGAAGCAGAGCAAAAATACATCCTCGGTACCCTGTTGCAGTTTGAAACTGAGGGTAAGGCGATCATCAGGCTGGACCCGTAACGGTTTTGCGCCGGTCATTTGAGAGTTTAGCACTCGATCAAGGAGACCTACGAGATAAAAAGGCATACGGAAGATTTTAAGCAGGAGGGTGAAGCAGCACAGGCAATGCGGGGCATTGCCGAGCACTGAACGAAGAAGGATCTGGCGATCCGCGCCTTGGATATGGCGGTAAACCTGCGGCAACCCGCCCAAGGCTGCATTTTCCATTCTGATCGTGGCAGCCAATATTGTTCTTATGATTATCAGAAGAAGTTGCAGGCCTACGGCCTGCGGCCATCAATGAGCGGCGAAAGTAATTGCTATGATAATGCGTCCGTCGAGACGTTCTTTAAATCATTGAAGGCAGAAGTGATCTGGCGACAAAGCTGGCCAACACGGCGACAGGCTGAGGCTGCCATCTTCCAATACATCAACGGCTTCTACAAAACCCGTCGACGTCATTCATATCTGGGCGGCATCAGTCCGCTCGCATTCGAAGCCAAGGTGGCATAATGAGTTAAGCGACCGGCACAAAACATAGGGTAATCGCGGGGCTGTTATCAGCCGCACGATGCTGCAAGCGTTTACAAGTTGGTTGTCCCCGATAGGATGAAAATACGGGCTCACGATTGTGACCGGGCCCAAACATCGAACGGAGGACAACCATGGAACAGTATATCGGTCTAGATGTATCTTTGAAAGACACTTTCATATCGGTCCGCGAGGGCGGCAAACGGATCTGGCGTGGCCTGACCCCAAGGCTATTACGCAAACTATCCGCACGCATGCGCCGAACGCGCAGCGTGTCGTTTTTGAAACAGGCCCGCTGTCGGTTTGGTTCTATCATGCGCTGACGGCTGAACGCGTACCGGCGATTTGTATTGATGCGCGTCATGCCAAAGCCGCGCTCGACATGGCTCCGAACAAGACCGACGTGAACGACGCAGACGGGCTGGCGCATCTTGCTGAGGTCGGCTTTTACCGAGAGGTTCGTGTGAAGAGCTTTGATGCTATGCTTGTTCGCACGCTGGTGGCTGCGCGCCGTCAGATGCTGAAGATGACGGTTCAGATCTCGAATCAGATACGGGGCCTGATGAAAACGTTCGGGCTGGTCGTTCCCAAAGTGCGGGGAGCGTATTAGAAGGTCACATCCGCAATTTGCTGGCAACTAACGCGGAGCTTGAACGGATCGTTTTGCCAATGCTTGAGGCATGGCTATCCATGCGCGCGCGTGTTGCCGAGTTGAGCAAGCAACTCATCGCATCGGGACGCGCGAGCGATCAATGCCAACTGCTCATGTCGATACCCGGTATCGGCGTAGTAACAGCATCATCCTTTATTGCAGCAATTGAGGATCCAGCCAATTTTGCCAAGTCACGCTCAGTCGGTGCCTGGATCGGCTTGACCACCAGACGCTACCAGTCGGGTGAGGTCGACTATGCCGGCCATATCTCACGGCGCGGTGACAATCACTTACGCTCATTGCTGTATGAAGCAGCTATGGTGATCCTAACGCGGACGGCGGCGGAGAGTGCTTTGCGTATTTGGGGCATGAAGCTCAGGGAGAAAATTGGGTTCAAGCGGGCGGCCATCGCGGTCGCACGCAAGCTGGCGGTCATCATGCACACTATGCTCAAAACCGGCGAACTGTTCAATCGTTCGCCTGATATCGCAGCGGCGAGACGCGCAACAAAATAGAAAGGCTAACACGCTGAGTTAAAAACTTCTTTCTCGTTTGCGCCCACGCTTTGAGCGCGCCGAGCCGTCCCTGTCGGGACGCGGACAGGATCATTCCGTTGTAACGGCTGCATTTGCCATGTCGGCAAAATGCGAACTAAACATTAGAAGATCCGATCCACGAAACATATCATGCGGCGCAAATGTCTCGACCGCGTAGACGACCATGTTCCCGACAAACGGTTATGACCGGTGCAACTGAAGCAGAACGCGCAAACCAAAACTAATATCACTGCGATCAATATATCGCAGATCAAAGAAATATGCCAAAAATCCCCCTTGACAGACATGCGATTAGACGACCGTTACAAGTCCAGTTCGGGGTGTCCATTACCAATAGCGATGCACGCGAGGTTCCTGTCCGCCTGATCGGCGAACAGCATGTGATCGAAGATTTGGGAACCATCCCCTCGTTTGCGGATTGGGCGCGGCTGATCGAACCGCAGGCCTGGATGATGCGGGGGCAAGCGAAACTTGTCGCCATTGTACAGGATATCGCGGCGTAATACTGGCTATTGGCTACTGGCTACTGGGTCGCTGTGGAGACGAGAATATATGCGATGAGGTCTCGGCGATCATCTACGTTGCGTAGCCCGGCATAGTTCATTTTGGTACCAGAAATGAACTTCATCGGATTTTCGATCCAGTGATCGAGCGACTTATTGTCCCAGGCAATTCCGGATGCTTTCAACGCATCAGAATAGCTGAAATTTGGAAGGCTGCCTGCTTTGCGATCGGCCACTCCATAAAGATGTGGGCCCAGGCCATTTTTACCGTCTGCTATGGCGTGGCAGGCAATGCACTGGTTGAATTTCGACTTGCCATTTCTATAGTCAGCTTCGTTATAGGGGGCTGGAAGAGAGGCGAATGAGGGGGTCTCGATGGCCTCAGTTTCGGGCGCAGATGTGGGACTATTCGGTTCGGTTGCAGCAGCACGTCCTTCATCGGTCTCGGCATTTTGACCGCAGCTTGCCAGGAAAAAGAAACATGGCGTTGCAACCACCAATGTCAGCGCATTTGATATTGAACGACCATAAATCTTTCTGCGCATATTTCTCTCTCCCTCGACATGTTCTGACCCGTTTCTTTCTGATGCAAAAAATTCGCTTTGACATCATTAGGACAAACGTCCTATATTGATTGAGAGTTGAAATGACAAGTGGCATTATTCTGAACTGAACCTGTTTTGGAAGATATTACCGCCTTGCAGCGAGAGGAAACGGCCGAAATGGAAATGAGCTATGTGAGCGGCACCAGTGACTTGCCTCTTGTTCACGCAACGATAGGCCAATTGCTATCTACCGCAGCAGAAGAATATGCCGACCGAGAGGCGTTGGTCAGTATTCATCAGTCATTGCGATATACATATTCCGAGCTCGATGCCCTGGTGAATAGCTACGCGGCCGGTTTTTTGGCCTGCGGGATGAAACCGGGTGATCGTGTCGGCATTTGGTCGCCCAATAACGCAGAATGGGTAATCACCCAGTTTGCGACGGCAAGAGCCGGGCTCATTCTTGTGAATATCAACCCGGCTTATAGATTGAATGAGCTGGAATATGCCTTGAACAAAACCGGTTGCAAGGGGCTTGTTTCGGCGAAATCCTTCAAGACCAGCAATTATGTCGGGATGGTCCAATCACTGGCCCCTGAAATCGAACAATGCGAGCCGGGCCAGTTGCAATCGGAAAAATTGCCCGATTTGAAGCTGGTCGCGGTTATCGGCGGCGATGAAGATTTGCCGTCGGGATTTATGAATTTTGAAGCGATATCAGCCGCTGCCACCAAAAAGTCTCATCAGGAGCTAATCGACCTTCAGCCATCGCTCGATGCGGATGATGCGATTAATATCCAGTTTACCAGCGGCACCACAGGTTTTCCCAAAGGTGCAACGCTCAGCCATCATAATATCATCAATAACGGTCGCTTTTGTGGTGATCGGATGAAGTTCCAGTCCGGCGACCGTCTCTGTATTCCCGTGCCGCTCTATCACTGCTTTGGGATGGTGCTGGGTGTTTTGACCTGTGTAAGCCTCGGCGCGACGATGGTGCTTCCGGATGAGGCCTTCGAGGCGGCGTCGGTGCTTCAAGCTGTGCAAGATGAAAAATGCACCGGTCTGTTCGGTGTTCCGACGATGTTTATTGCCGAGCTCGATCATCCGGATTTCGAGCAATACGATCTGTCTACATTGCGTACCGGAGTGATGGCCGGTTCACCGTGCCCGATTGAAGTCATGAAACGAGTGATATCCGATATGAACATGGTCGACGTTACCATAGGCTATGGCATGACAGAGCTGAGCCCGCTTAGTTTTCAAACTTGCCCGGAAGACAGTCTGGAAAAAAGCGTGACAACGGTTGGCCGCGCACATCCGTTTGTCGAAACCAAAATTGTCAATAAGCAGGGACAAGTGGTGCCGCGCGGTGTGCAGGGTGAAATCTTATCTCGCGGCTATTCTGTCATGAAAGGCTATTGGAATGATGAAGAGCGTACTGCCGAAGCCCGCGATGCCGAAGGGTGGATGCATACAGGGGATCTTGGGGTCATCGATGACGAAGGCTATTGCAAGATAACGGGCAGGTCGAAAGACATGATTATTCGTGGAGGAGAGAATATCTATCCGCGCGAAATTGAGGAATTTCTGTACACGCATCCGGCAATTGCCGATGTCCAGGTATTCGGTATTCCCGATGAAAAATATGGTGAAGATATCTGCGCCTGGATTCTCAAAAAGCCAGGTCACGATGTTGATTTAGCCACCATAAAGGAATTTTGCGCAGGAAAGATCGCGCACTTTAAGGTGCCGCGAATTGTGCGCGTAGTGGACGAATTTCCGATGACCGTAACTGGCAAGATCCAGAAATTTGTCATGCGCGATATGATGATTGAAATCATGGATCAGGACGCAGCCCGAATCCGCGGGACGTAAAGACTGCAACAACAGAGTTTAGAGGAGATCGAAATGAGTGACTATAAGCTAGCGATTAATGGTCAAAATGTTGACGGTGATATGGTTCTGGATGTGGTCAACCCGGCTACGGGAGATGTTTTCGCACAAGTCGCCCGTGCTTCAGTTGCCCAGGCGAATTCGGCTGTTGCAGCCGCCAAAGCGGCATTTCCCTCATGGTCCAGAACGCCGATCGCAGAGCGGAAAAAAATACTGGCTTCCTTTGCCGACAAACTGAATGCACGCGCAGAGGAAATTGCGCGCGTGATGACGCAAGAGCAGGGCAAGCCGCTGGCGGAATCCCAATTTGAAGTGAGCTATACAGAAGCCTTTATTCGTCATTTCGCCGGTATGGATATCGCGAGCTATGTTGTGCAGGATGACGAAGCGTTTCACGTCGAAGTGCGTAGAAAGGCGCTGGGGGTGGTCGCGGCCATCACACCCTGGAACTTCCCCATCCTTATTCCCGGTTTCAAGCTGGCTATGGCCACGCTTGCGGGCAATACTGTAATACTCAAACCGTCCCCGACAACGCCGATTTGCGGTTTGATTCTGGGCGAAATTTGTAATGAAGTGTTCCCGGCTGGTGTGGTGAATGTCATCGTTGACGATAATGACCTGGGCGCCGTGTTGAGTGAGCATCCCGACGTTGCCAAAGTTTCATTCACTGGATCGGTCGAGACCGGCAAAAGGGTTATGGCGTCCGCATCGTCGACCCTGAAACGACTGACCCTGGAACTGGGCGGCAATGACGCCGGAATAATCCTGCCCGATGTCGATGTTAAGGAGACGGCAAAGAAAATATTCGCAGCTGCCTTTATGAATTGCGGGCAGGTCTGCCTCGCCGTGAAACGCGCTTACGTTCCGGATTCCATCTATGACGAAATGTGTGATGAACTCGCGAAGCTGGCTGATGCGGCTATCGTCGACGACGGATTGAAGCAGGGTGCGGAAATTGGGCCGCTACAGAATAAGGCGCAATATGAGAAGGTGCTAGGTTTTCTGGAATCGGCCAAAAAGGACGGGACTATCATTGCCGGGGGAGAACAGGTTGATCGGCCCGGCTATTTTCTGCGTCCCACCATTGTTCGCGATGTTGCCGAGGGTACGCGTATCGTCGACGAAGAGCAATTTGGACCAATATTACCGGTGATCCGCTATAAGGATGGTGAAGATATTGTCGCCCGCGTCAACCAGAGTCAATTTGGTCTGGGAGGATCAGTCTGGTCTGCTGACAAAGACAAGGCGATTGAACTTGCCGGAGAAATGGAGTCGGGAACGGTCTGGGTAAACCAGCATCTCTATTTCGCACCGCATATACCATTTGCAGGTGCCAAAAACTCCGGCATTGGAATCGAGTTTGCTGAAGAGGGGCTGGCAGAATTTACGCAAATTCAAGTTATAAATGTGGCGAATTGACACGCCGCTTATGCTCTGACAGCTTCCGAGGCTGAGGTTGTTTCCTGCGATGGCTTGGCGTCCAGCACCACGTTTAGAAACGTTTCCGCGGCGAGTTCTGCCATAGCTTCGCGATGATGGGCACCCTTCTTATTATAGCCGACAAACATCGCCTGCCCTTCGAGCGAAGCTGAAATAAACAGCGAGATTAAAACGCATTGATCCTGGGACAGGCTTGGATTGAGCCGGGGAATTAGACGATCAATAACGGATCTGGCACGTTCATATAATAGATCCATCCCGGCCGCAGCCTCTTCATTATGATTGGCTAATGCCCAAAGTTCCGGGAAGAAATGGGTTGTTTCTTTCCTCTCGCAATCCAGAATGATGGAACAAATGACTTGTTTCATTTTTTGCTCATCCGTCAAATTCTTGTCACGGGTGATGTCGTCAAATATTCGCAGATAACGCTCGATCACTGCGTCCAGAAGATCCGACAAAAGCAATTGCTTGCTTTTGTAATAATAGCTCAAATTGCCGATAGACATATCAGCCGTTTCGGCGATCTTGCGCATCGTAAAGGCATTATATCCAACATCTACTAAAACAGAACGCGCTGCTGACAATATCTTCAGCAACGTCTCCTGGCCCTTGCTAGAATTTCCTTTTTCATGGCGCGTCTGGACAATAGTGATTTTCATTTTGGGTGGGGGAGTCCTTGTTGTTTGTGTTTGAATCGGACGTTCTTGGTTTTGGTTGGCAATCATACAGTTTGAAGGCTTCATAAGTGACTATTGTGCAGCAGTCCAATCCGTTGGACAACTTTCTCATTTTTAGAGTCTCTTTTAGGGAGCAACCCCTCCGACTTCAGTCGGATACTGGCTTCAGCCTGAGACTCGGTCAATAGCTGCTATCCTCAGAAAAGTGAGACCGCCTGCAGGGCGTGAAGTCTCACTTTTCTGAGGATAGCAGCTATGGGATATCGCACCGGTTGTCACACGACTTTTCATCATCGCTATCATTTGGTGTGGGCACCGAAATACCGCTTCAAGGTGCTGCACGGAGAGGTCCGTCTGCGGGTGCGTGAAATTATCCGACAAGTTTGCAGTGAACTGGGCGTGAAGATCATTCATGGCGTTCTGTCGCGCGATCATGTCCATATGTTCGTCGAGATCCCGCCTCACATTGCGGTCAGCGACTTTGTGCGCCGGGCAAAAAGACGATCATCGCGCAAGATACAGCAAGAGTTCGAGCATATCCACAAACGCTATTGGGGACAGCGCTTCTGGCAACGAGGCTATTTCTCGACCACCAGCGGGAATATTACCGACGACGTGATCCTCAATTATCTGGACAAGCATACCAAACCAAACAACGCTGGCTTCAGCCCCAAGCCATGAACCTACATGGAGTAATCGTGGGAGCGAGTCGCCTCGAAGGCAGTTATGCGTGTAAGTAGGTGGCTTTTCCCGATACGATGAAGATACGGGCCCACGACTGGAAGTGGGGCCTAGACATCTAACGGAGAGCAGCTATGAAAGAGTATATCGGACTCGATGTATCGTTGAAAGAGACCGCAGTTTCTATTCGCTGCGATGGTAAGCGGAAGTGGCGCGGTAAATGCGCCTCTGATCCGAAGATCATTGCGCAACTCGTTCGAAAACGCGCGCCAGCAGCTGAACGGATAGTCTTCGAAACAGGCCCCTTTTCGGTTTGGTTCTATCACGTGCTGATACAAGAAGGGTTCCCTGCGATCTGCATTGATGCACGTCATGCTGCCGGAGTACTGAACATGGCACCCAATAAGACTGATGCCAATGATGCTGATGGCTTGGCTCAGCTTGCCGAGATCGGCTATTTCAAAGCGGTGCGGGTCAAGGGTTTCGATAGCATGCTCACGCGCACACTGATCACGGTGCGTACTCGACTGGTACGGATGACGGTTGAGTTGTCCAATCAGATTCGTGGGATAATGAAGACATTCGGCCTTACTGTCCCAGCCGGCCGGGGCAATGTGTTCGATCAGAATGTCAGTCATCTGCTGGACGATCAGGACGAATTGGCAACAATCATTTTACCTGTGCTAGCGGCCTGGCGCAGCCTACGTGAGCGAACAGCTGAACTCAGTCGAAAGCTCGTCGCTGATGCGCGTCAAAGCGAAGCATGTCAGATACTGATGTCTATCCCTGGGGTTGGAACCATCACGGCCACCGCATTCATGGCTGCTATTGAAGATCCAGATAATTTCCGAAAGTCTCGATCAGTAGCGGCCTGGCTTGGTCTTACACCGCGTCGCTACCAATCCGGTGAGGTTGATTATGAGGGCCATATCTCGCGACGCGGCGACAAACATCTACGCGGATTGCTCTATGAGGCCGCAGTGGTGATCCTGACCCGAAGCTTCGCCCAAAGTGGCCTGCGAACATGGGGACTCAAGCTCAAGGAACGGATCGGTTTTAAGCGCGCAGCCACTGCCTTAGCTCGCAAGTTGGTGGTCACAATGCATTCCATGTTGAAATCTGGAGAGTTTTTCAATCCGAGCATTGGCGCAGCAGCGTGATTGTCTCGACCTAGCGTTCATGCACTGAACGCATGGGCGTGTCCCTGCCGGGGACGTGAGCTGGGCCATTCCGCGATGCCGGTTGCACCGCGCTTTAGCGAAGTGCGTAACCTACATTGAAAGGCCCCTCCCGCGAAGCTCCATCATGCAGCGGTTCATGCTGACTGCGAAGACGACCCTGCTTCCGGTATACACAATCATGATCAGCCAACACATTTACGGCCTACAATTACAAAAAGGACTTGCATTATGACCCACGATTAGACGACCGGCATCAGCCGGTTAGATGGGGTGGTTGCCGCCCTCCCAGACGGCATCATAATATGCCAAGATAGTAGCGTTTACAGCCACTGAGCGGAAAGGACGGCAACCATGACGAAAGATACAATGATTGGAGTGGATCTGGCAAAGAATGTTTTTCAACTGCACGCGGCCTCGATGACGGGGCAGCCACAGTTCTGCAAGAAGCTGTCGCGGCAGAGTTTCACCAGGTTCATGGCTGAGCAGCCGCCGGCGGTGGTGGTGATGGAGGCGTGCGGCAGCGCGCATTACTGGACGCGCGAGATGATCCGGCTTGGTCATGAAGTGAAGCTGATTGCGGCCCAATATGTGAGGCCATTTGTGAAACGGCAGAAGAATGATGCAGCGGACGCCGAGGCGATCGTAATCGCGGCGCAGCGGCCCGAGATGCGTTTCGTTGAGCCGAAGTCCGCCGAGCAGCAAAGCAGAGCAATTTTATTTCGTGCCCGCGAACGACTCGTTCATCAGCGCACCGAACTGGTCAATGCTTTGAGAGCGAGCCTCTATGAATATGGCCATGTTGTTCCGCAGGGGATCCGCCAGATCAACCGGATTGCAGAGATACTTGATGCGCCCGGCAGCGATTTGCCAGATTTAATGCGCGAAGAATGTCAGGATTTATTGGAACAGATTGCCGAAAAGACGGTCCGCATTAATAGCCGAACCATGAAGATAAAAACGCTGGCGGCCGAAGCTGCAACAGCGCGGCGCTTGCAAACCATACCCGGAGTTGGCCCAATGACTGCGCTCGCGGTGGAAGCTTTTGCTCCGCCAATGGAGAACTTTCAGTGCGGCCGTGACTTTGCCGCCTGGCTCGGTCTCGTCCCACGACAGTTCTCCTCCGGCGGCAAAGAGCGACTTGGGCGGATTTTCAAGGCAGGGCAGTCTGATATCCGCAGGCTGCTGATTATCGGCGCGATGTCGCGCTTGAACTGGCTGGGCAGTAAATCGATCCCGGAAGGTTCGTGGCTCGCACGCATGGCAGCACGCAAGCCTCGGATGCTCGTGGCGATCGCTTTGGCCAACAAGATGGCGCGGACGATTTGGGCGTTGACGACAAAAAACGAGGACTATCGAGCTCCGGCGCAGGCGGTAGCAGCATGATCAACATGCGGCGAAATCTACCTGACGCCGGATAAGGGGAGTGTAAGAAGGCGACGACCCGAATGGGCAAAAAGATCGAGCAGATCTGGATCAGTAAAACCAGGTGAATGACAAGAGCTTAGAGCTCGACGGTTAGATTTGCACTTGATCCGCAGATCACCATACCGGCCAGCGGCTTCTCGAAAATGCCGCATATATAGGCCTTACAGAAGACCGCACTCGATTACTTGCACATAGGTTTAGAAACTTCTTGCACAACGGGCGGCAACCACAGAAGTTATTCAGATCCATATGAAATCAGGTGTTTGCAGCTTCATAGCAGAAAAATTCCGGCGGGCCTTTACAATAATAGGACAAATGTACTAACTAGGACATCCGTACTAGAAGGAAGACTCGCTTATGCCAGTTAATCAGAAACTTCTATCGATTGCCGCCACGGCATTATTGCTTTTGTCGGGTTGCTCTTCACAGCCCGGTGATGAGAATAGCTCAGGATCAGGGGCGGCTCCTTTTGCTAATATGCCTGCTCTGGATATCGAAGAAGTTGGCAAGAGCGAGAATCTGCAGGGCCTGTACAAAGACAGTTGGGTGTTTGCTCACGACTTGAATTTCAACACGCTCGGTCGCGGGAAAATAATGGTCATCGACGCCGGGGCGGATGTCAGAAATTATCGCGGACAGATCGATGCTGACCAATTTGCCACATTTTTGCAATCCTCGAAACGGAACGAACTCTACGTCGCGGAGACATTCTATTCGCGCGGGTCTCGCGGAAAGCGCACAGATGTCGTCACGGTCTATGACCAGGGCACGCTGAAAACGACCGGAGAAATTTTGCTGCCGAACAATAATCGCGGCATGTCGGTTACCCAGAAAAATGCGTTTCGTCTTACCAACGATCAAAAATTTGCGCTGGTGTTTACATTCACTCCGTCTTCCGGCGTGGCCGTTATCGATCTCGACAGCAAGAAACTGGTCAACGAGATTGATATTCCTGGCTGCTCGCTGATTTATCCCAGGGGCGCCCGCGGTTTTGCATCGCTTTGCGGCGACGGGAAGATGGTCGCCTTCCAGCTGGATGCCAGCGGCAAAGTGGCTGACACTTTCGAAACCAAAGCCTTCAACGATATTGATAATGACGCAATGTTTATGAAGGCCGGCGTAGTCGGCAACACATTCTATTTTCCGACATTCGGCGGCAGTCTGCAGGCAGTGAACCTTGGTGAGGGCGATCCCGTCATCACTCCGAAATGGCATTTTGCCGGGGACACCGGCTGGGCGCCCTCCGGTTGGCAAGTCGTTACTGCTGACGCCAATCGCCTAGTTTACGTGTTGATGCGCGAGGCCGTAAAAGAAGGCGATCACAAAATCGGTGGCAGCGAAGTTTGGGTGCTCGACCCCGTCAAAAAGTCCATCGTCCGGAAGATCGAGCTGAAAAATGGTGGCTTTTCGATCGAAGCGACGCGAGCCAAGCGGCCGCTTCTGATCGTAACGAACGCTTCGATGGGACTGGACGTCTACGATTTGTCTTCAGACAAGCATTTGCGTGAAATTGGCGGATTCATGTCCTCGGAAGCCTTCGTCCTTCATGCGGTGGAAATGCAGCGATGACTGTGGCTCCAATCTTGTATGTTGCGATCATCTATTTCCTGGCAGCATTGCTTCTGGTCGCTGCCGCACACAAGATATTGCGTGGGCAGCAATTCAGACAAAGCCTGGCTGGATATAAAATCCTTCCGAGGAGCTGGCTCAAACCCGTCAGTATTGCATTAGCCCTGTTTGAGGCTTTGGTGGGTGTCTTGTTGCTTTCCGGCGCCTCGGTTGCAATTGCCGCCGTTGCTGGCGCCGTATTGTTCTTCACATATGGCGGGCTATTGGCTTACGCTTTGATGTCCGGACGCGGCAACATGGGTTGCGGATGCGAGTGGGGAGAGGGTCCTCAGCCGATCCGTAAGTGGATGGTGGTTCGCAACCTCCTGTTTACCGCGCTGGCTCTGTTTTTGGCTTCGGCTAGCATTTCTGTAGCCCCGACCATTTTTGATATTGGCAACGCTGCTGCAGCCGCGCTTGCCCTGTTTCTTATCCAAAGTTCTTTGGCCGAGATTTTTGCGATTTCACATCGCATCAAACTAATTCGATTGGGAGCATAAATATGTCCGACGGTATGATTGTTTCGCAGATCGCGCTTTGGATAGTGGTGCTGATATTGGCAGGCGTTAATTTCTTGCTCGTACGGCAGATTGGCGTCCTGTTCGAGCGCGTTGCGCCAGCGGGCGCGCTCGCGACCAACGCGCTTCTGGAAAAAGGCACGATCATAGACGCGCGGTCAGAAACGGACATCAAGGGAAACGAGGTCATCATTGGCGGTAAGCGCACCAATGAAAAGGCTCAGCTGATATTCTTTGCCGCTCCGGATTGTCCAGTATGCAAGTCCGTATTGCCCGCCTTGTTGTCGATGGAGAAATCCGAAAAATCGCGCATGGAGCTTGTCATAGCCAGCGCCGGGGGCGAGCGTAAAGAGCATCTGGAGTTTATCGCGCATACAGGACTTTCGCGGCTTCCCTATGTTCTGTCCGATCCGCTGGGCATGAGCCTGGGCGTCGCCAAACTTCCATATGCTGTGCTGCTTACTAGTGAAGGAAAGGTCGCTTCCTTCGGGCTGGTGAACAGCCGCGAGCATCTCGAAAGCCTCGTCGAAGCTTATGACCGTGATGTTGGATCTTTGCAGGAATATCTCGGTCGCGCACCTGTCGCAGCAAGCGATCCGTCCTTCAGGACATCACCCGAGCGGGAGGCCAGCTAATGACATTGAAGATTGACAAGCTGTTCGAAGGCGCAAGCCGAAGAATGGCGCAAAGGACATCGCGGCGCGGTATATTTGCGCTGCTTGGCAGCGCGGTCGTTGGCGCGGCAGCATTTCCTCTCTTGCCGGTTGCAAGAGCTGCTTCGAAAATACCACCCGGTTATCCCGGAGTAGCCCCGCAATCGACCGGCAAAGACAATGATCCGGGCGATCCGGCAAGCTGTGACTATTGGCGCTATTGCGGCATCGACGGTTTCCTGTGCACATGTTGTGGCGGAACGACTTCCAGTTGCCCGCCCGGAACAGAAATGTCCCCGATTACGTGGATAGGGACCTGCCAGAACCCCGCCGATGGACGTTCCTATATTATTTCCTATAATGACTGCTGCGGCACCACGAGTTGCGGCCGCTGTCTTTGCAACAATAATGAAGACGACCGCCCCATGGTGCGTGCGCAGGCCAATAATGATTATAACTGGTGTCTGGGATCGACCACAGAGGCCTACAACTGCTCAACTGCTGTCATTGTAGGCGTTGCAGTTGAGGATGCGGGATCCTGATACATGCCGCTACCGTCAACTCGATGGATGGTGTTCAGTTGCATGGCAATAACTGGAGTTCTGGTGACCTATTCGCTCGGGCTCTCGGGAGGCGACGGTAACAGTCCTCCGCGTGGCCAAGCGTCACCAGCCTTGGCCACGATGACCGATCAGAACGCACCAGCGACGGCTACTTCTGGAGCCATAGCATTGGAAGACAAGGCGGGGTTTCAATGGGCGATGAATTGCCAGGGGTGCCACGGTCCCAATGGCGAGGGACATCCCGACCGCGATGTTCCGACAATGGTCGACGTTGCCGCCTTTCAGAAAATCCCGGACGGACGGGAATTTCTGGTGCGGGTTCCGGGCGTATCGCGATCGCCTTTGAACGACGAAGATCTGACTTACTTACTCAACTGGATGGTCCGGACAATGGGATCGTCTTCGCAAATCGATAAACGATTGGAATTTTCTCAGGAAGAAGTGGCGACATTGCGACAACGTCCGCTGGTCGATGAATTGAAACAGGTTCGCAGAAACCTGATCGATAAAGTCAAATAGCGCTCGGTTAAAATAATAAAGTTAAGGCCACCTCGAACAATGCGGATTTACGGCTGACATGACGATTCGACTGCGGCACTCTCTCTCGCAGGTTGGGTGATTTCGGGATTTTCCTTGGTCTCTTTTGGGTCGGTGCAGCCTTTCCTTCGGGTTAGGAGGCTCAGGTTACGATGGCTGCCGCCCTTTCCAGCACCACCAGACGCCGCATGTTGTAGGCCAGGTTCTGCATCCCGATCTTTGTCGTAGCCCGGACGATGCCAATGGCGCGGACGAACTTTCCGCCCATGCTGGTGTGCTGGGTGCCAAACACATGCTCGACCCGTGCGCGCACTTTTGAGCGGGTCTTGTTGGCTGCTTCCTGACGCGGCGTGAGCGGCTTGCCCCGATTGCCGCGCCGATGGATGTAGCTCTTCATCGCGCGGTCGGCGAGCATCTCCTCGGTCTCTGCGCTGCGATAGGCGCTATCGGCCCACACGCCGCTGGCGGTGTTATCCGGGTCAAGCACATCCTCCAGCTTCTGGCTGTCATGCACCGAGGCCGCGCTGACCGCGTAACGCCGCACCAGCTTGTGCTTCCGGTCGATGCTGATGTGGTTCTTATAGCCAAAATGCGACTTGCCGTGCTTCTTCGTCCAGCGGGCATCCTTGTCCTTTTGGTGGTTTTTGGCGGGGTGAGCCTCCCATTCCGGCGGCGTCTTCCCGGCTTTGACCATGCTATTATCATCGCGCGAGTTGCGCTGGCGCGGGGCCGGAACGATGGTCGCATCGATAATCTGGCCTCCCATTGCGAGATAGCCCTTGGCCTTGAGATAGGTGTCGAACTGATTGAACAGCCCCTCAACCGACCCAGCCTTGGCCAAAGCTTCCCGATACAGCCACAGCGTTTTGGCATCGGGCACCGCATCTTCCAGCCCCAGCCCGACGAACCGCATAAACGACAGCCGGTCGCGTAACTGATATTCCATCGCATCGTCCGACAGATTGTAGAGCGCCTGAAGCACCAAGACCTTGAAGATCAGCACCTCGTCCCACGGCTTACGGCTCGCCGCGCTCTTGCGGTCCCGTTCCGCCTTGCGTAGCCCGCCTTTGACCAGTGAACGCTGAAGCTTGCCCCGGAATAGCTCAAAGGGGACTGACGCTGCTATCGCCACTAACGGATCACCCGACGCATCCAGACCTTCATAACGGCGGCTCAAATCAAAAAATCCCGGTTGGCTCATGATGCAAAATACCTCGCTGTCTCAGCATCCTTGAATCGGATTTTGATCGCGTTGGGAAGGACTATTTTTCGAGGTGGCCTAAAGAGGGAGATTATATTATGAGAGTTTATAGCAGACAAATTTTAAAGCAGAAACGAATGAGCACATCTTTGTTTATCGCTGGTTTTTTGGTCGCCGCGAACCCTGCATTGGCCCAGAATGCAGATGAAGCAGCTGCCACGCAAAACGATTCAAACGTCATCGTTGTGACCGCAAACAAACGTTCTGAAAACCTGCAGGATGTTGCGATATCGATGTCCGCAATAGGTGGAGACGCTCTCGAAAAGGGCCGGACAACGCAGGTTGACGAACTAGTAAACAAGGTTCCCAATCTGCAACTGACCTCGATTGTCGGGGACAACACACCCATATTTGCATTGCGAGGCGTTTCATTGAGCGATTACAGTCTCAATCAAAGTGGTCCCGTCGCAACTTATTATGACGAAGTCTATAAAGGCAATTTTGCCTTTTACGGGGTTGCGCTTTATGATCTTGAGCGAGTCGAAGTTCTCCGCGGTCCGCAAGGAACTCTATACGGGAAGAACACGACCGGGGGGGCGTCAATCTTATCAGCCGCGCACCCAAGCTGGGCGAGTTCTCCAGCAACGTCAATCTGGGTTACGGCAATTATAATCGCTACGACGTCAATGGCGCGGTAAACGTCCCGCTCGGCGACATTGCTGCTGCGCGCATTGCAGGCACATTCTCGCGGGCAGATGGCTGGTTCGAAAATGTTCTTCCCGGGCAACCGGATTTGGCGGAAGTTCGCGAATATGGTGTTCGCGGTTCACTTTACGTCGAGGCATCGAGTGCCGTTGACTTTACCCTGCGCGGCTCCACCAGCTTTCAAAATCCCCGCAACTACGGCATCTATGCTGAACCTGCTGCAATAAACCGGGCCGGGCTTTCTGACCGACAGATCGCTGCAAACGAGACGACAAGGCGCCATGCGAGGACTTACTCGGTTGCCCTGACGTCCAATTTTGATTTGTCGGACTCGCTCGGCATTACAAGTGTCACCTCTTGGGACATGGGATCGCTGAATTTCACCGAGGATACAGATGGTCAGGGAATTCAGCTCCTCGAAATACCCTATGTCGATCGCGCGAGCCAGATTGCTCAAGATATCCGGTTGACCAGTGATTTTTCTGGCCCGTTCAATTTCATTCTTGGTGCCTATTATAATAGGGAAAAGGTCTACAACCAGTCGACGTTCAAGATCGTCCAGGATGTTGCTTCCGGCGGTGACGTAGATGGTGATGGTGACGTGGATGATGCGGATTGTGCCGCCACTACGGCAGGTGAGGCATGCAATTTCCGCAACAGCTTCAACCAGACCAAGAAGAGCATAGCGATCTACTCGGACGCCAGTTTCGAAATAACGGACTCGATAAAACTCAAAGGTGGTCTGCGATTTACCCGGGATACCGGCACGCAGTCCAATTTCATCGCGGAACAGGTTGGGCCATCCGGCGCAGTGCTTGGTATTACTATACCGACTCCGGCCTCTCCGCTGGAATATAAAATAAGCAATCTTTCCGGCAAAATCGGCGTCGATTTCCAGGCCGGTCGGGATAATCTGATATATCTGACTTATAGAGGGGCTTCCGGGCACCGTCCTTTAATGCGCAGGCGTTTTTCGATCCATCAGAGTTGAACGTCGCGACCGAAGAAGAAGTTGATTCATTCGAAATCGGGTCGAAAAACCAATTTGATGATCGCACATTCACGCTGAACATGGCGGCATTTTATTATAAATACCGCAATCAGCAATTTATCAATGTCGACCCCGCCACAGCAGCACAAACATTGCTGAACATTCCGCGTTCCCGAATCCTGGGTGCTGAAGTTGAGTTTACCGCGTGGCCTGCTGACTGGATTACATTCAGAGGTAGCCTTGGCTTACTGGATGCCAAGGTCCAGGAGGGTATTGTTAGCGGTACCGATGTAGCGGGTAACAAGCTGATCAATGCTCCATCAGCTACCGTCAATGCCGGCGCTGACGTGATATTATTCGACAATGAGAGCGGTAAAGTGAATGTGACCGGTGATATTGCATATACTGCCGAGCAATTTTTCGATGTATCAAATACGCTTCGACTTGAACAAGCTGGTTACGCCGTGCTTTCAGGTCATATCGACTGGGAGTCGGCTGACGGACGCTGGAATGCTTCCGTCTGGGGCAAAAACTTGACCAACAAATTTTACTTCACGTCCCGCGTCGATCTGCTGGGTGGCTTTGGTTTTGACTATAATCATCTGTCTTCTCCTCGCACCTATGGCGTAACCATCGGCACTAAATTCTAATCCAAGTGGTGAAACGAGCAGTTCGCTGGAGGTAGTCCCAGCTTGCTCAACTCGAGATAGCTCAAAACTGAGCAAAAGCGCGTCGTCCTTCTCTCCCGAGGACGGCGCGCTTTTTTCACGTACTGGCTAGTGAAAGTTCGAGGTTCTGCTGAATTGACTGAATTAAAATATGGCCCGATCCAAATTTCCGCGTCCAAGTGACTCCCAGGACCAATGCGATGGTACGATCGTATAAAAATCCCTCGAGCTGGATAGCGGAGACACCTTTGATCTGATGTGAACGCGGTGCTACGGTAATTCCCAGGTTGGCGCGCACCATGGTCATGACTCTATCATCATGAGGCGATCGCAGACTGAATGGCGGGCGGGCACCGTGCGAAGTGAAAAACTTGCTTGTTTCGGACAAGAGCTCGCAAGAACGTCGGGCAATCATTGTCTCGCTGCTGACTTCCTCCGGTGATACGATTGGCCGGTCAGCAATCCTGTGACGGCTGGACGCCATCAACAAATAGGGCTCTTCGAACAGGAGAATTATGCGGCCTGTTGAGATATTTGCCGGTGAAATAGTGATGGCGGCATCGATCATTCCTTTTGCAAGAGCGTTTTGTAGTTCGGAGACACTGCCTTCCAATAGGGAAAGCGGATTATCATGCTCCTGGCTTTGGTAATCCGCGATTATCGGTTCCAATATGTGCGAAGCGATGCTCTCCAGCACGCCCAGCTTGATTGCCTTTTGCGGAGGAATGGATTTCACGGTCTCGTCTTCGGCAAGCCTGAACTCGCGCTGGATTTTGCGGGCGTGAACCAGAAACTTGGCTCCGGCTTCGGTCAATTGAATGCGCCGCTTTTCGCGAATGAAAAGCTTTGTACCGAGATGCTTTTCCAACTCGCCGACACCGGTGGACAATGTCGGTTGCGTGACATTGATCAGCGCGGCCGCTCGCGTGAAGCTACCGCCGTCGACGACAGCGAGGAATTGCCGAACCTGGGTGCGTGTTATCATAAAATTATCCTATACCAAATTCTCATAAAATCAATTTTATGCATGACTAAACAGGCACTATGTGACGGGTTTGAGAAATTGCCCAAAATAACCAAAGGATGAGGATCCCATGCTCGCAACTCCCCAATTTGATTTTCAGCTTGGCGAAATGGCCGATCACATCCGCGATACAACGCGTCGTTTTGCGGAAGAGAAGATCATGCCCCTGGCGCAAAAAATGGACCGGGAAGACTGGTTTCCGCGAGAGCTGTGGGAACAAATGGGCGATCTTGGCCTGCACGGGATTACGGTCGAGGAAGAAGACGGCGGGTTGGGTCTTGGCTATATAGAGCATGCAATTGCTGTGGAAGAAGTGAGCCGCGCTAGTGCTGCTCTGGGCTTGTCCTACGGAGCGCATAGTAATTTATGCGTCAATCAGATCCGTCGTTGGGCCTCGCCGGAACAAAAAGCCAAATATCTGCCGAAGCTTATTTCCGGCGAGCATGTCGGCGCGCTGGCCATGTCGGAAGCGTGCGCGGGGTCGGATGTTGTTTCGATGAAACTCAAGGCCGAAGCCGTGCAGGGCGGCTATGTCCTGAACGGGACAAAATTCTGGATCACCAATAGCAGTTGCGCCGATACACTGGTTGTCTACGCGAAGACCCGCCCGGATGCCGGGTCGGGCGGGATCACTGCATTTCTGATTGAAAAAGGCATGAAGGGGCTCTCCATCGGGCAAAAAATCCAGAAAGTCGGCATGAAAGGGAGCCCTACCGCAGAGCTGGTATTTGACGATTGCGAGGTTCCCGAAGAAAATGTCATGGGACCGCTCAACGGCGGCGTTAGCGTGCTTATGTCCGGTCTCGACTATGAACGCGCCGTATTGGCCGCGATCCCGCTCGGGCTGATGCAGGCCTGTCTGGATACGGTTATCCCCTATGTCCGTGATCGCAAGCAGTTCGGCAAGCCGATCGGCAGCTTCCAGCTGATGCAGGGCAAGATCGCCGACATGTACGTCCGGCTCAACAGCGCGCGCAGCTATGTCTATAATGTCAACAAGGCCTGCGATGCCGGGCAGACCACGCGCTTCGATGCGGCGGGCGCGATCATGCTGGCCAGTGAGAACAGCGTACGGGTTGCGGAAGAGTCGGTCCAGGCGCTGGGTGGTGCAGGCTATACCACCGACTGGCCGGTGGAGCGTTACTGGCGCGACAGCAAGCTTATGGACATTGGCGCCGGCACCAATGAAATCCGCCGCATGCTGATCGGCCGCGAATTAATCGGGGGAGCATAGACGCCATGACTGCGCCGATCATTCCGACCAGAATAAGCGCTGAAAACGAGACTTTTCAGCAATATGCCGCGCACAACAAAGCGCTTGTCGAGGAGTTGCGCGCCAAGGTTGCGACCAATGCGCTTGGCGGTTCTGAAAAATCCCGCGACCGCCACGTTTCGCGCGGAAAGCTGCTGCCGCGGGATCGTGTGGAACGATTACTGGATCCTGGCTCCGCATTTTTGGAGATCGGCCAGCTCACAGCCAATGGCCTTTATGATGACGCCGTTCCTGGCGCCGGAATGATTGCTGGCGTGGGGCAGGTGTCCGGTCGGCATGTGATGATCGTTTGCAATGACGCTACCGTTAAGGGTGGTACCTATTATCCACTTACCGTGAAGAAGCATTTGCGGGCACAGGAAGTCGCGCTCGAGAACCGGCTGCCCTGCATATATCTTGTCGACAGTGGCGGTGCGAACCTGCCCAATCAGGCAGAAGTTTTTCCGGACCGGGACCATTTCGGACGTATATTCTTCAACCAGGCCAATATGAGCGCGAAGCAAATTCCGCAGATTGCCTGTGTCATGGGGAGTTGTACCGCAGGCGGTGCCTATGTTCCCGCCATGTCGGAAGAGACCGTCATCGTGCGCAATCAAGGCACGATTTTCCTCGCCGGCCCGCCGCTTGTCAAAGCCGCCACCGGAGAAGAGATCAGCGCTGAAGATTTGGGTGGCGGCGACATGCACGGCAAGAAGTCCGGCGTCGTCGATCATGTTGCCGATAGCGATGCACATGCCTTGACGATCGTCCGTGATATTATTTCCACTCTGCCGGAAAACCGCGCACCCGACATCTCGTTGAAGGATAGTCGAGCGCCAAAATATGAAGCGTCTGATTTATACGGCATCATCCCCGACGATGTTCGCGCGCCTTATGAAGTGCGGGAAGTGATCGCTCACTTGGTGGATGGCAGCGAGTTTCACGAGTTCAAGGCACTTTATGGTACAACCCTGGTGTGCGGCTTTGCCCATATCCACGGTATGCCGGTCGCCATTCTCGCTAATAATGGCATTTTATTCAGTGAAAGCGCCCAAAAAGGCGCGCATTTCATCGAACTGGCCTGCCAGCGCAAAATCCCGCTGCTGTTCTTGCAGAATATCTCGGGCTTCATGGTCGGCGGGAAATATGAACAGGAAGGCATCGCCAAGCACGGCGCGAAACTTGTGACCGCGGTTGCGACAGCGCAGGTTCCCAAAGTAACGATCATGATCGGCGGCAGCTTTGGAGCGGGCAATTACGGAATGTGCGGCCGCGCATATTCCCCCCGCTTTCTGTTCAGCTGGCCCAACAGCCGAATCAGCGTAATGGGTGGAGAACAGGCAGCAAGCGTCTTGGCCACCGTCCATCGCGATGCGAGCAAGTGGAGCGACGAGGAGGTCGAGGCCTTCAAGGCACCGGTTCGGCAGCTCTACGAAGACGAAGGCAATCCCTATTTTGCAACCGCAAGACTGTGGGATGACGGCATCATCGACCCGGCGCAAACCCGCGATGTGCTGGGGCTGGCCTTTGCCGCGACACTGAACGCACCGATAGAGGACAGAGCCCAATTCGGCCTGTTCCGGATGTAGGGGCGAGACATGATCAAATCTCTTCTCATTGCCAATCGCGGCGAAATTGCTTGCCGGATAATGAAAACCGCCCGCAAAATGGGTGTCCGCACGGTTGCAGTTTATTCTGAAGCGGATGCCCAGGCGATGCATGTGCGCCAGGCGGATGAAGCGCTTCATATCGGGCCGTCACCGGCGGCGGAATCCTATCTCGTCGGCGTAAAGATCATCGCCGCCGCCAAGCAAAGCGGCGCGGAAGCCATCCATCCCGGCTATGGTTTCCTCAGCGAAAATGCCGATTTCGCACAATCCGTTATCGATGCTGGTCTGATCTGGGTTGGCCCAAAACCCGACAGTATTCGCGCCATGGGATTGAAAGATGCAGCCAAGAAACTGATGGATGATGCAGGCGTGCCAACGACGCCGGGCTATATGGGTGACAATCAGGATCCGGAATATCTGGCGGAGCAGGCCGAAAAAATCGGTTACCCCGTCTTGATCAAGGCGGTTGCGGGCGGTGGCGGCAAGGGCATGCGCAAAGTCAATTCTGCGGACAGCTTTGCCGACGATTTAACCTCCTGTCAGCGCGAGGCAAAGGCGAACTTTGGCAACGATGTGGTGCTCATTGAGAAATGGATCGAAAGCCCACGCCACATAGAAGTGCAGGTCTTCGGTGATAGTCACGGCAATGTCGTGCATCTGTTTGAGCGCGACTGTTCGCTGCAGCGTCGCCACCAAAAGGTGGTCGAGGAAGCACCGGCACCGGGCATGGACGAAACCACTCGCGCTGCGCTTTGCGACGCAGCGGTGCGTGCAGCAAAAGCCGTGGATTATGAAGGCGCAGGCACGATAGAATTTATCGCAGATGCCAGCGAAGGTCTCCGCGCCGACCGGATCTGGTTCATGGAAATGAACACTCGCCTGCAGGTCGAGCATCCGGTGACCGAAGAAATAACCGGTGTCGATCTCGTCGAATGGCAATTGCGTGTAGCAAGCGGTGAAGCGATGCCGCTGGAGCAGGCGGATCTCTCGATCAGCGGTCACGCCGCAGAAGTCCGTCTCTATGCCGAAGACCCGACGAGCGGATTTCTTCCTTCGACCGGGATGCTGGCGCAATGCCATTTTCCGGACGATGGTGTCCGGATCGAAACGGGTGTCGAACAGGGCGATGTCGTCTCGCCATTCTACGATCCAATGATCGCCAAAGTGATCGTGCATGCCGGAAACCGGGACGACGCCCTTATGGCGATGGCGGAGAAGCTGGAGGGGCTCGCCGTCTGGCCGGTAAAATCCAATGCAGGCTTTCTTTTCAACGCCGTCACCCACCCGGAATTTATAGCGGGAGATATAACGACTTCATTCATCGAGGATCATGGCGAGACATTGCTGCCGATTGACGAACCGAGTGAAGAGATGCTGCGTCAGGCAGCAAAAGAACTGGTGTTCCAATATCAGGATAGTCATCGGGCGGGATTAAGTGGCCTCCGCCTGAACGCAAATCCATCCGATATTGTGAGAATGAGCGTTGGCGGCAAATCCTATCAGGCCAATGCGCCGGCTGAGTTTGGCGGAGATATCTATGTGTCCCGGGCTGCCCAGGACGTGGCGCTGGTGACCGCAAACGGACAGAGTTTCGGGATAGCGTTGGAACGGCACGAAGGCGGAGCAACTGCGAGTGCGGCTGACGGCGCCATCCTGTCTCCGATGCCGGGTAAGGTGATCGCCCTGGACGTGCAGACCGGCGACACGGTCGTCGCGGGACAGAAAATCATGGTTCTGGAAGCGATGAAAATGGAGCATAGCATCGTGGCACCGTTCGACGGGATTGTGCGCGAGGTCGGTCCGGCGCTGAATGAACAAGTCGCCAGCGATGCGCTGTTGATCCAGATCGAGAAACCACAATCTGAACCGGAGACGAAATAATGGCTGGGCGTTTTTTTGATGAGTGGACAGTGGGTGACAGCATCACCCACGAAATTCGCCGGACGGTGACGGAGACGGACAATCTTCTCTTCACGACCATGACGCACAACCCCCAGCCGCTGCATCTCGATGCCGAAGCTGCGAAGGCCAGTGAATTCGGGCAGATACTCGTGAATGGCACGTTCACATTTGCGCTTATGGTTGGCTTGTCGGTTGGTGACACAACCCTCGGGACGCTGGTGGCTAACCTGGGCTATGACAAGCTGGTCATGCCAAAGCCGGTCGTTATCGGTGATACAATGTACGCAACCAGCGCCGTGATAGCGCTCCGCGAAAGCAAGTCGCGACCGGACGCCGGCATTGTTACCTTCCAGCATCAATTGATCAATCAGCGCGACGAAGTGGTCTGCCAATGCGAGCGCAGCGCCTTGTTGAACAAGCGAGGTCAATGAAAATGCGCTCCCTCCTGTTTGTACCCGGCGACCGGCCAGAGCGCTTTGACAAAGCCGCGAATAGCGGCGCGGATGTGATCATTCTCGATTTGGAGGACAGTGTATCGCTGTCCCGCAAGCAGGCCGCGCGCGATGCGGTTTCCGACTATCTCGAGCGGACGCATCGGGTCCCGGTCTTTGTCCGGATCAATCCCCTGGACAGTGAATTTGTGGACGGGGACATCCAGGCCATATTGCAGGCACCACCAGCCGGGATCGTTTTGCCCAAGGCAGAAGGCGCAGCTTCGGTCTTGCGGCTGCAAGCTTTGTTGGGCGAGCTTGCGATTCCGGTCCTCCCGATTGCCACCGAAACACCGGCAGCGTTATTCCAACTGGATAGCTTTCAGGAGGTTGGCGGTGCGCTAGCCGGCCTGACCTGGGGCGCCGAAGATCTGCCGGCCGCCATTGGAGCGGCAACGTCTCGCAATGCAGACGGCAGCTATACTGCTCCTTATGAAATGGCCCGGTCGCTGACCTTGTTCGGCGCCCATGCGGCGGGAGTGGCCGCCATTGATACGGTATTCCCCGATATCAGAAACCTGGAGGCGCTGGCGCAATATGCCCGGACAAGCGCACGGGACGGTTTTACCGGCATGATGGCTATCCATCCCGCGCAAGTAGAGGCCATCAATGCTGCTTTCACCCCCGGTCCGGATGAAATCGCATGGGCACGATCAGTTGTTGACGCGTTTGCGGAGAACCCTGCGGCAGGCGTCTTGGAGCTGGGCGGAAAGATGATCGACAAGCCTCATTTGCATCAAGCACGAAAAATATTACAGAAGGTCGGAACATGAGAAAAATATACCCTGATGCCGCTGCCGCTCTCGACGGATTTCTATTTGATGGCATGCATCTGTGCGTAGGCGGCTTTGGTCTTTGCGGTATACCCGAACGCTTAATCGACGGGCTGCGGGATGCTAGCGTCAATGGCCTGACTATAGCTTCGAATAATGCAGGCGTTGACTATGAGGGTCTCGGAAAGTTGCTCCGCTCGCGCCAGGTGAAAAAAATGATCGCCTCCTATGTCGGCGAGAACAAGGAATTTGAGCGGCAATATCTGTCGGGCGAGCTGGAAGTGGAATTTTGTCCGCAAGGAACCTTGGCAGAAAGATGCCGGGCGGGGGGCGCGGGCATTCCGGGCTTCTACACCAAGACCGGTGTCGGGACCCAGGTTGCGGAAGGCAAGGAGCACAAAAATTTCGATGGCGAGACCTATATTCTCGAGCACGGTATCTATGCAGACCTCTGTCTTATCAAGGGCTGGAAAGCGGACAAGGCGGGCAATTTGATGTTCCGCAAAACCGCGCGAAATTTCAACGCCCCGATGGCAACCTCTGGCAAGATCTGCATTGCAGAGGTCGAAGAAATTGTCGAAGTCGGCGAACTGGACCCGGACAGCATTCATTTGCCGGGCATCTACGTCAAACGCCTGATCAGCGGCGCGCCTTATGACAAGAAGATAGAATTCCGGATGACGCGCGAACGGGAGCACATGACATGAGCTGGGATCGCAACCAAATGGCCGCTCGAGCGTCGCAGGAACTGCACGATGGCTATTATGTGAATCTTGGAATTGGCATCCCGACACTGGTTGCCGACCATATTCCGGAAGGGGTCGAGGTCACGCTGCAAAGCGAGAACGGGATGCTTGGTATCGGACCGTTTCCCTTTGAGGACGAGATCGACCCTGACCTGATCAACGCGGGCAAGCAGACGATTAGCGAGCTGCCGTCATCGAGCTATTTCAGCTCATCGGACAGTTTTGCTATGATTCGCGGCGGGCACATCGATCTGACCGTATTGGGGGCTATGGAAATCGCTCAGAATGGCGATATAGCCAACTGGATGATTCCGGGCAAGATGATCAAGGGTATGGGCGGCGCGATGGACCTGGTCGCGGGCGTGAAGAAAATCATCGTCGTCATGGATCATTGCGCGAAAGATGGCAGTCCAAAATTCATTCGATCATGTACGCTGCCGCTAACCGGCACCAATGTGGTTGATGTTATAATTACTGACCTCGCAGTGTTCAAGCGCGACGACCATAGCAGTCCGTTCAAATTGATCGAGCTGGCACCCGATGTGAGCGCGGAGGATGTTGCTGCCAAAACGACGGCGCATTTTACAAAAGCCAGCTAGGGTCAGGACCTATTAAATGGCTTGCATGCTGCGTTGAGATTTGATTCAATGTCGGTATCAGGAGGTACTGCTTGTGGACGATCTGGGCACCTCCATCAACCGGATAATTTGAAGCGCCGAGGGTGTGGGTCGCAGCCGAGTAGAGTGAGACCAGCCTGAGGGGCTATATTTGCTCATTTTCTATTGTTTTCGGCTCCGGTATCCAGGTTCTGGACGCACTTATCCTGTCGCCGCTCGTCGCTCGTGATAGATCAAGCGCTGCATATTGTAGGCCAGGTTGACGAGGGTGATCTTCGTCTCGGCGCGTTTAATACCGATGATGCGGATGAACAGCCCCATATGCAATCTCTGCTGCGCGAACACATGCTCGACGAACACGCGCACTTTCGATTTGACGCTGTTGGCTTTGCGGGTGCGTTCGGGCATCGGCTTGCCCCTGGGCTTTTTGTGGTGGATACGGCTCACGCGGCCATGTGCCTCAAGCCATGCCTCATTCTTCTTTGACCGATAGGCTGTATCAGCCCAGACATCTGATGCCGTGTTGTCGCTCGTCACTACTTCGCGAAGTTGCGATCCATCATGGCGCGCGCCGTGCGTCACCACTGATTTGCGGATGAAGCCAAAGCGGCGATCAATGGCAATGTGATTCTTGTAGCCAAAACTAGGGATGGCGATACCCATATAGGGCTTGCCATTGGATGCAGTGCGGGCCTTGGCGAACTTCACAGTCCAGCGTGCATCGGTGTCTTTCTGCGCTGCCTTCGCCGGTTTGTCAGGCCAAACCTCACCGGCTGTTTTGCCTGCTTTGATCGCGTCTTTCTCCTCCTGCGTATTGCGTTGCTTGGGAGCAGCCACCAGCGTCGCATCAACAATCTGTCCACCCATCGCCAAATAGCCGCTTGCATGCAGTCGATTGTCGAACGCAGCGAACAAAACGGTGATCGCCTTCGCTTCGGTCAACCGTTCACGAAAGATCCGGATCGTATTGGCATCAGGCGTGGGAGCGCCAAGATCAAAGCCCAGGAAACGCAGCCAACTCAAGCGGTCACGGATCAAATATTCCATCCGCGCATCGCTCACATTATTCTGGGCGGCCAGGATCATTACTTTGAACATCGCCACCGGGGCATAAGGCGGACGTCCACCCTTCGCGCCGTCCGAATACGCCAGAGCATTGTTGAGTATTACACGGAAGCCCTCAAAATCGACAATGCGGCTCAGTTCCTCCAGCGGATCGCCATTGGCAGAAACCCGCTTTAAATGATCCGATAAACCAAACAAACCTGACTGCTTCATCACCGCCTCCTGATGGAAACAATTGAATCAGACCAAAGCCATTTTGGCTAGAGGTTTTTGGAGGTGCCCATCTGTTTATGCTGAGCGCGGCGCAGAGGCGATCAGTGCCGGGCCGTGTGCGCGAGGCGATGGTACGGTGCGCCGTCGCACAGTCTATCGGCCAGCATCTCCCCTGTCAGTGCCAATCCACGCCAAGTGGGCGTATTAACAGGCCATATGT
The DNA here is from genome assembly GCA_002733865.1 of Sphingopyxis sp. Classification (GTDB taxonomy): domain Bacteria; phylum Pseudomonadota; class Alphaproteobacteria; order Sphingomonadales; family Sphingomonadaceae; genus Parasphingorhabdus. The sequence goes on along the minus strand of NVXM01000005.1, from coordinate 116,491 downwards.
TTCGGGATGGCGATTTCTACAACAAATACGGCATTATTGCGATTGCCGCTGCCAGGCATAGAAAGCGATCGCTTGATACCAGACGGGCGATGGAAAGCCCATCATGGACTACCCGGCTCGATCGGGTGCCGGTAGCACGGTGAAGAAAGAAATCCGTTGCAAACCGATAATCACCAGACTAAGTTAGTCTGGCAATGGAGATCGGTATGAAATACAATATTCACGACGCAAAAACGAACTTTTCCAAGATCATCGCAGCGGTGGAATCTGGCCAAAAGGTCACGATTTGCCGCAAGGGTGATCCGGTCATCGAATGCGTGCCGGTCCAGAAGGCGACGCCGTTCCCGTTTGGGGCATGGAAAGAACTAAAGACTCTGCCAAAAGATATGAATCACATGGTTGGCCCCACCGATAATGCGTTGCTCGATGACATGGGGCTTTGATGCTGCTCGACACCCACACGCTGATCTGGGCAATGATGCAGCCCGGTGCTCTATCCAGCAAAGCGCGCAAAGCCTTGTCAGGGGCCGATGGCCGCTGCGTGAGCGCGGCCAGTCTTTATGAAATCGCCTTGAAGGGCTCGCTCGGCAAATGGCCGGAGGTCTCCGATCTGGTCGCGCTCGATCTAGACAAGAAACTGCGCGAGGACGGGTTTGAGGTGCTGCCAGCTTCCGGTTCTATCATGCACTACGCTGGCGGCATGGACTGGGACCACAGAGACCCGTTCGACCGGATTATCGTTGCCACGGCGCTGGAACACGAGCTGGCGCTGGTATCGAAGGACAAGGCGCTCGATACGTTCGGCGATGAGGGATTGAAACGGATATGGTAAATTGACCCCGCGCCGTGCCCTACGCCTTCGAATAGCAGCGTTTGAACGACCGCAAGAATGACGATATTGATCTTTGCCAATGCACTATTGCTCGCGATGCTGGCCGGTTAATTTTATCGCGCATTCGATTGTTCTGGGGCGCTGGTATAACTGGTTTTTGCGCAGCGGGCGCGAGCAGCAATTATCCGAGACTTACGGGGCATTTCGCAACCCCAGTTCTCCAGTTAAGCTCTAAATGTCCGGGATTCTCATCCAGTTTGCACTTGCCGCCGTATTGTTGATCGTCTCGCTGCTTAGCGATGTTCCGGTTTATCCGGCCATTGCCGCGCTACTGGCGTTTCCGTTGATGACCGGGCTGCATAGCCTGAGCGGCTTTGCCAAGATCGAGAGCAGGGTAGGCGGATGGCGGGAACGCCATCCAGCGCGGTAGCCAAGCCTCATGTTTTTCGCGGCCATTCTCTCCGGTCAGGTGGTCACTGATAATGGCCTTAACCGTCTTGATCTTTTCGCTGGCATTGGCAGCAGCAATGCCGGCTCCGCCAACATCGGCCAAAAGCGCGGTCAGCACCTCACGGTCGCGGACCAGATCAAAGAACGCTGCATCCGCCGTCCAATAATACGCCATTTCCACATCGAGATGAACACCGAGAGTTTCAATCAGATCGCTGCCAGCGGCCAGCGTCTCGGCCATGACCACGCCCATTGGGCAATGCTTTGCCCACTTTGGTGGTTGCCACCAGCGTCCCTATTCGGAAAAACAGTCGGTATCTCAGAGACGCGGCCTTAGTGTTCAAAACGGCAAAAACCCTTGGCCTTTACCTACAACTGTCATGAAATGATCTGGCGTCCACATTACCAGTCGAAACGGCTGAAGATGGTGTAAGCGAACGGCGGCTTTCGGAACATGCCCATTGCCGCGCGAATGTCGCGAACTGGGCGCGAAGGAGACATACGATTAGTCTCACGCGAACGTAAATTTTGGGTCGTAGCGGTCATTTTTACTTCCGATTGCATACACCTGTGGCGGAATATTTTTGCACTGCTTGAGTGGCGTAAGATATTTCTTGGAATCCCTAACACTGCTTTGTCTCATCGCGATCGACCATCGCGGCTCAATCCCTGATCTTGTGTTAGTTCCCGCACTCTTTGAGCCTGCTGATTTCGTATCTGAATGGCTGCGATGCTATCTCCGCTGGCAATGCGCCGGGCAACATCATGACGTTTCGCTTCAACTTCTTTCGATGCTTTTACCGGATCATCAGGATATTTCGCACGCGTAATCGAAATGGTTTGGGCGACAAGACTCTGGGCGCGTCGCAGTTCGGGGTCACGCGCGTTTTCCTCATGAGACTGTTTTAAGAAGCGATCAGAAAGGGTTTTGAATGTTATTGTCTCTTCCGCCGCACCCGATGATTTGCTGACCGGCTTTTTGCCTTCACGCCGCTTCTCGCGTTCCGCAATTCTTGCCTGCAGACGCTCAGCTTCTGCACGGACAATTTTGGACGGTTTGTAATTTTCGACCGTTAGCCCTTGCGCGGCAGCGGCAAGAAATGCGGCTTTCTTGAATTTATCACCGCCATTGACCCTTACTGCTGTCCACCCATTCGCTTTCGCAATCCGCAATATGTCCGGCAGAGCATCGATGTTGCTGGTCTTGAGGCGGTCTGGTTCCAAGCGGACAATAGGTGTCTTATCATCCGAAGTTCTGTATATCTTGTTGCCGACACGCAGGAATCTGCCAGTCAGATCATCGGTAATCGTTGGTTTTTCGGCTTTACGCTTTGGCTTTTTCGGCGTGGTTTGGTCAGGCGTTAATTTCGATTGCCCTGCTTTTGATTTCGCAGCACTGCCTCGTTCGGACGAAGAGTCACCTTCGAGTTTATCGGCCATTTTCGTCTCCTTCAGACAGTGTTCCGGTTACCTTGCCGTTGCGGTTTATGGTCACAAGATCGGCCACCTGGCTTGGGCAATCGTGTGTCATGATATCTTCCTGTCGCATTAGCCGTGTATCGTGTCCGGCCAATTCATCGTCGGTCATGTCCCGGAACGGCGCTTGAGGATCGCTGATTTGCTTCCGTTTGGCTGCGAGCGGCACTTCAGGAGGCGGGAAGGCGCGGCGCTTGAAGAAGCGGCTGCTGAAATAGGTAATTTTTGTGCCGATAATCGGCGGAATGCCGCCGCGCAGCAATATCAGCTTATCTGCTGAGAACTGCATCAGCTCCTGTGGTAGCATCAGCGCGCGGCGTTGTTCTGATATGGATTTTGAGCGGTTGGCGAGTAGGCCATTGATGGTGAGAGACTTGGTAACGCTCTCCTGTCCCACATACCCTAAGCGATCCGATAGGTCGTTGGCGACGCGCAGTTCCTTGGGAGTAAATGCCACTTCGACACCGCAGTTGGCGACGATCTCGTCGGCAACATGCTCGCCGTAAACACCACGTAATTGGGAGCGCGACTGGATGACGGGAAGGAGCCTGATCCCGTAACCCGCAACATAGGAAAAAGCGCTGGCAATTACAGAAGCGCGGCCAAGCCGGGCGAATTCATCTAGGATGACCAGCACTGGTATCGGCGTGGTCTCATTGGGCAGTTCCCGCACGTTGAGGTCGATAAGCTGCTGGAACAGGAGATTGTAAAGCGGAGCTATGCGGCCCAGTTCATCGGGCGATACTCCAAGATAGATAGAGATAGGGCGTTTGCGGAGCTGGCGAAGATCAAAGTCACTTGTCGCGGTTGCGGAATCAACCAAGGGGTTGAGCCACAAACCGAGGACGTTGGTGATCGTTTTCTTGACGTCGGCAAAGCTGTTGTCGGAACCACCAGCAAAATCGGCCAGCGCCGTGCGGCATCCGATGGACAGCTTTAGACTGGGATTGTTCAGTTCCTTTTGAAAAAAGCCCCGCGCATCGCCTTGGTTCAGGTGGCGATAGATCGCGCCCATTGTTAGCGGCCCGTCGCTGGTTTCTGCAATCCATGCACCGACGCCTGCAAATCCGGTGCGCGCGCCGTTGGACCAAAAGGCTTCGCCGTGTTCGGGCGCTACAAACAGCATCGTTGCGATCTTTTGCAATTCGATGATGACATCATCTGCGTCGTTTCGGTCGATATAGGCCAGCGGGTTGTAGCGGGCAGTGCGGCCCTGACGGTCGGTCGGGTTGAACAGATACACGTCCTGGCCATAACGGGCGCGGAACCCAGCGCTCGCATCGTAATTTTCGCGTTTTACATCAAGGACGACAACAGAGCCTTGCCATGTCAGCAGGTTAGGAATGACAATGCCCGTGCCTTTACCTGAGCGGGTTGGAGCTTCGACGATGACATGCTCGCTGCCACCAAAAGTCAGGAAGCGGCCGCCCTTGCGGCCAAGAACGATTCCCACGCTGCTACGAAAGCCTTGGCTCTTAATCTCGCTTTCGCGCGCAAAGCGCGCAGCTCCATGCAGCGGCGCACCGCGCGCCCAAAGCGCATAAATCAGACCAATCAGAAGTAGGCCCCCGCCAATCAAGCCGCCCGCCATCGCCCGGACAACTTGCGGATCGCCGCGATAATACCAGACGAACTGGGGAATTTTGAGCGGATCATAGGCGGTGACGGGTAGACCCAGAATAAGCCACCCAATCATACTGGCAATGGCGAGTGCAATGAGCAGCCCGAACGGAATTCCGATGAGTAATCTTAATGCCCCGCCGTCAGGCGGCGTGCCTGCCTTCTGGGTCATAATAGATCTCCGTCACCCGAAATTTGCCGTCGGTTTTTTTGATCTGGACAACGCAATCCACGAGCATTTTTAGCAACGCCCGAATATCATCGCGTGCCAGATCGGAGCCGCCTTCGCTTTCCTTGACCAGCAAAGTAAGCTGCTCGAATGCCAGTTCGGCGGAATCGGCATGAATGGTGGTGATTGATCCTGGATGACCTGAATTTACGTTGCGCAGGTAAAAGAAGGCTGTTCCATCGCGTAATTCCTGAAGCAAAATGCGGTCAGGGCGCATCCTGAGCGCGCTTTCCAGCAAATGCTTAGCGGTAACATTGGCGGTGCCTTGTCCGTCTTTTGCATATAGCATGTGCACCACATTCTTCTGGGGAACGATCAATTCGCGCGTGTCTTCGATGGTTAGCAGCCGTTCTTCGGTAGGGATTAGTTGAATCAATCCCTTGGAAAATGTGGTTTTGCCAGAGCCGGTTGCACCCGAGATGAGAATGTTCAGCTTTGCTTTGACTGCAGCATCGAAGAACTCGACATGATGACCTGCGCGAAGCAATGTGAGTAGGTCTAACTCATGCTGGCTGACCTTCTTTTCAGCAATCCGAGTGTTTTTGAACAATCCCGCTGCCTCGAAATCATCCAATGTCATAGACACGCTTGATGGTTTGCGAATGGTGATTGAGACCGTTTCATCAGGGACAACTGGCGGGACAATGATTTGCACTCGCTCGCCGCTTGGAAAGATGGTTGAAACTATCGGATTTTCGCGAGTAATATCCTGCGCGGTATAGGCGGCTGCGGCAGTTGCCAGCGCCATAAGCGTTTTGAAATCGAGCGAAGGCTCGTTTTCCCATGTCCAGCGTCCACCCCGCTCAACGCCGACTTCACCAGGAAGATTGATCACCAGTTCGGTAACGCTTTCATCAGCCAGATATTTAGCTAGAGGCTGGGTCACGCTGTCCAAAACAGCGGTGTTTTTGCCCGGCGCGGCCATTATTTAAGCGCGAGGCCGTAAACGGTCGAGAAATCGAAGTCCTGTGCGACGGTTATTCCAACGTCCTCCCCCTGATTTTTGCGCAGGACCGGCTTGATGTCGCCATTTTGCTGCAAAATGGTGGAGGCTGCGTCAGATGGAACACGGGTTGTGTTCGAGCCATTGTTGCCGACCGCTTCTGCTCCAACGGTAGCCGCATCTTCAACGAGACTGAAAAGCAAAGCGGTGCCAAATCGTTTCCAGAAAAAATTCTCGACTTTACCATCTACGCCGCCGCGACCAAGCGCGTCGGTTGCCGGCGAGCCCACATCAATCGCGATGCCGCGCGGTGTAACTGCGCGGGTCCAAAGAACAAACAACCGGTATTGTCCCCGATTGAGGCCGCCTTGATATTCACCAAAGATTTTCGTGCCTTTTTCCAGAAGCACGACCCGGCCATTGTCGGAATAGACATTGCGCGGGACAATGCAGCTCACATATCCCGGCTGACTTGAATCCATTGCAGTTTGCAATACACAAGGGATGAAGCTTCCCGCCGTAATCAGGAAATTTCGGTCGGGAAGCGGACGTGCTTGCGCCTGCCCGATGACCGAGGCGCGCCGGAGCGTATCAAGATTGGTGGATTGCCGGGGCGAAGCCTCTCCGGTGCTTGTTCCGCTACCAACCGCGCTATAGTTCGCTGCACTGGCTCCACCGGCGCGTTCACCGCCATAGGCAATAAGTGTTGACCGGCGTGCAGCTTCGCGCAGCGCCTCAGCTGGCGATTGCTGCCGCTGTTGCACCGGGGCCGGAGCTTGGCCTTGCTGGGGTAAGGACTGCTCGCCAATCGCTGGAACAACCGGCTCTCCGAGTGGAATGGGCGCGTTGGGATCTGTTCCAGCTTCTGCAAGCGTCGGGGCAATAACCGTTGCCGGATCATAATCTGCAGCTTCGAGCGCCGGTTTGGGTTTTACGGGCGGCAATTCTGAATTGCCAGTTAGCCCGGTTCCAAGTGCCAGCACGGTGAACATCAAAGCGCCAGCGGCGGCGGCAAACCCGATCATTTTTTTCGGGTCCATAGTTGTACCGGGGATCGACGGCATTTTACTGCCGCGTTCGCCCGCCGGGCTACGATCAATTTCGTCGGGACTGGGAGTCTGATCAACCGTGGGACGGTTTGAGGTTTGTTCTGGCTGGGTGGTATCCGTCATCAATTTGACTCCCCATCATCTGTTCGCTCGACAATGCTTGAGGCCGTGCCGGTCTTGGGATCGCGTCCATAAAAATCGGGTGCGTCATTGAAAATGCACAGCACCTTCTTGCCGCGCCGCAAGCGAAACTGCGCAAACACGCCGTGGACAACCACGAATTCATCGCGAACATCAAACGGAACGATGCTTTCCGTGCCATCGGGATTGATTGCAAATATTGCGGGTAGTTCGCGCTGGTTCGGAAAACGCAAGGCGGTAAATTGTCCGTTGTCAGTAATTTCGGAAGGCTGGATTTCCGATGATCCCTGAACGCTGTATTTGAGATTACGGGTGCCTTCGAGAACACCGAGATCGAGCGCAGAGCGGATTGCGCCTGATTGCAGTGCGACGGCTTGTGTATAAGCCTCTTGGGTAGCAGCAGCTTGCGCCGCCGCTGCCTCTTCGCGCGGATAACGGAATGCAACCTTAAAGAAAGTATCAGCGGTTCGTTCGCCAATCGCGCCCCGGCGCGCGCTCAGCTCAAATGTATAGGTTCGGTTTCCTGTATTTGAACGCGTGATGACGATCAGATTGGTTGGCCCGGCTCGTTCGCGCGGCTTGATGAACAAGGAATTTTCAGCGGGAGCCACTTCCCAGGATATCGTGTCTCCGAGCGCAACATGCTCGACGCGTTCGCCCGGCGAAAATACAATCTGTGTTGCAGACCGGAAAACGCCGACAATACGGAAAACCTGATTTTCGTCGTAAATGACTTCGCGTATGCGATTGTCTTGCGCCGTTGGCTGCGGGGTCTCACCAGCCATTATTGGCGATCCGCTTAACAGAAGCGCCAATAGGGTGAAGTTTCTCAGATTTTTCATGGTGTGACCTCCAAATCGGCGCGGTAGGTTTGCACTTCCAGCCCCAGCGGATTTTTGAACCGTTGCTGTTCGGTAGTTGGCGTGTCCGTGGTATCATAGGTCACCGTTGCTATGGCCTGTGTGTCAGTGACGCGCGAACCTTGCTGGAGCGATTTGGTGAAGCGTATTTGCGCGACCTTTTCGGAAACGAATGTGACCGATTTGACTGCGATGAATATTGTATCAAGATAGGTGAAGACGTTCTGCGGTGAGCTGGCATTATCTTTGCTATAAAATGCCGTCCAGCGCGCCTGTTCTTCGCGTGATGACATCGCCAGCACGCCCTCAAAGAACTCCTTGCGCGCCTGCGGTATCCAGCCCTCGCGGTTGCGGACGTAATCGGCGAGAAAATATTTAGCGACCGCTTCATTATAGGTGATCTGGTTATCGCCCGACATCTGCGCAGTAATTTCGCTCGCGCCGGTCGCCTTATCGACAGTGATGACATAGGGCGCGACGGTTTTAAGCGGCGTCAGCATTGCAACAGCGGCCACGCCGGTAATCGCAAGACCGCTGGCAATCGCAGCAATTATCCACGCGAACCTTTTTGAACGCCGTGCTGCAACAAAGCGGTCGCGGTCCCAGCTTGCGCTTTCCGCAAAATAGGCTTTGAGATCATCTCTATCGGTAATGCCGCCAGCCATCGCTCAGCAACTCTGATATACGCGCTTTGGCTGCGCGCTGCTGATAGGTGGGACTATGGTTTCGGCTTTTTCGCCGGGCCTAGTTGCTGGTTTTGGGAGCGTGGATGATTTGCTCGGGAATACCTCAACACCTTCACGTTTCGGTCCCTGTTCTTGGTTTGGTGTTTGCCCCGCCGGTATTGATGTTCCTGTCTCAGGATCGACGCTCGGCAATATGGAGCCATAAGGGTTGGCTGGTCTGCGCTTCTTGCCATCGCATTTTGACAGCTTTGGCGACTTTGGCGCAGCGGTAACGGGATTGGCCGGCATAGAAATCGCCAAAGCGGCGATTAGAACGATGATTTGTTTACGCATGATTTGCTCCTTCATTTGTTCCGCGACTGACCCAGCCCGATGTCCGCATTCTTGCTATCCCGCGCGAGAAGCCCCGTTCGATGGCGCGGCTTGTGGCCTGCGTACCAGTCGCACCGCGCCCGATGACGAACCCGCCTGCTGCTGCAATTGCCGATGCGAACTGGTTGGCGAGGGCAGGGCCGCCGCCACCCAGGGATGCGGCGAGCATCGGAATTTGCAGGAAAAAGAAAAAACCAAGCGCGTAGAAGGCCAGAGCCTTGATTGCGGCCATGCCTATTTCGTCATTTTCAGAAATCGTGGCGATGATTGCTTCGCCGGTCTGGGTAAGAAACAGCGTCAGCACGAGCGCGAAGACGATGAGCATCAGATAGTTGATGCACGCGCCTAGCCATGCGAAGAAATAGCCTCGGGTGGATTCGAACAGCAGTGCTGCAACAAAGAGCGGCCCGACCACCGCGAGCAAGGCTAGAGCAAACAGGCCGAAGGCGCTGATAACAAAACCGATGGCGGCACAGAGCAGGGTAGCTACGATCACCATCACTATCAGAAACCCCGAAAAGACAGCATAGCCAATATCAGGAAGAGTGCCTTGAGTTTCCTGATAATTGGCCGCGATCTTGCGCATAGTGTTGGCGGTTTCAAAGCCGGTGCCTGCCAGCTTGTCATAAAAGCCGCCAAGACCTCCCACATCTGCGCCGCCGAGCGCGGCGGCGAACTGGCTTGGCAGGCCGCCAAGCGCAAACATGCCTATTTGTGTTCCGTAAAGCGATGTGACGGCAAAATAGAGAAACGCGAGTTGGCAGCCGCGATAGGCATATTCCCGGAAAGGATATTGCACAGCCCCGCGCATAATCGCGTAACCAAGCAGCGAAATATAGATCACTATGCCGATCCGCAGCGCGGGTGACACAATACCGATGATAGCGGCATATTTACCAACGATCGCGCCCAAGGCAGAGTTAAGCGCCTCGAACATCGTGGTAAAAACATGATCGCTGAAATCCATTTTGGCACTTGGTCCTTTCGGTTTGTTGCTACCTGGTCAGCTGGAGCTGCGATTTGGCGAATGCTGCTGCGCGGCAGTTGGTCGTGACCACGGCAGGCTGCGCGCTCGCAGGGGTATTTGAGCCCGCCCACCGTCGGCAAATTTTCTGCACTGGCTCAATCTCGGCAGGATGCGCGGTGTAATATCGCCAAGTTCTGGCGGGCATATCGGTCTCCGCTACGTCCGAAAATTCAGACGCGCCGCACCCCGCGAGCAATAACATGATCGTCAGGGGTGCGGCTCGCATGCTCATTGCCCCCGGTAGTAGCGGCTCGCTTCATCAAGCTTTTGTGCCAAGGCCGCTTGACCTTCAGCGGCCCGTGCGCGTTCCTGTGCTTTTTGCTGCAAAGCAATCGCCTGCAAACGAAGCTGGTCATTTTGCATAGCAGCAGATTCTAACTGCAACCTTGCGGTCAGATCAGCGACTTCCTTAGCCGTGGATACGGTCGCCAATCTGCTGCGCAATTGGTCGAGCCCTTGCGTCCGCGAAGTAACGGCGGAGCCGATATTTTCTGCGAGGCCAGCATTAATACCGATGTTGCGAGCATTCAGATCAAAGACAGCGCGCGACTGCTCCGAGCCTACCAGACCAAGCCGGTCTAGAAGTCCGCGATAAACTTCATCGGCCTTTGCGCGGCCCGCGCCAACAACATTGAGATCGCCATTACCGAACCCTTCGAGCGAACCGTTTGATGTATCAAGCTCGCGCAGCGCATCGGTTTTGAGCTGCTGGGCCAATGCAGGAATATCGGTGAGCTTGTTTAAATCCTGATAGAGCTTTTGCGCTTCGGCAATTTGCTCTTTGCCTTGCTCGACCATTTGCAAGGCTTGCCGAACTGTGTTGATCTGCTGAATGAGGCTGGCGCTGTCATGGACAGGCATACCTTGGGCAAATGCGGGTAGAGGCGCTGCGATAAGCAGTGTTGCACCCATCAGCTGTGTCAATTTCTTCATCGTCGTACCTTTCTTGCTTGTTCAGCGTCTTGGTTGGATTCAGCTGGGACGCCTCCGGCTATGGAAGAGGGGAAGCCAGATCGCAGGATCGCTTCCTGTCTCGGCAATAATTTCATCGACTTGGGCTGTGGTTTCTGCGCGGCCAGACAGGACTGCCAGCGCGTCATCGAGCCCGCTCAGGTCAAGTTCGACCACCACGCTGTCATGGCCTTGCTTGACCAAAAACTTATGGCTTTCAGGTGAGAGATCTTCGCGCACCAATTTGAACTCGGCTTCGGACAGCGCAAACCCGCCCACATAATCGCTCCGCGCACCAAACGGATTTGGCAGCATGATTTTGGTTGCGACCTGTTCGAGGATCGAATGGCTTATGTCGCTTTTGAGCGCGTCTGCTGGTGACTGCGTGGCAAACACCAGCAGAGCATTGCGTTTGCGGTAGGTTTTTAGACCGTCCTGAGCGAAGCGCCGGAAGGCTTCATCGCCCAATGCCTTCCAAAATTCGTCAATGCAGATAATCATCCGCTCGCCGGTTAAAAGCTGATCGATCCGGTGGAAGAGATACAGCATGACGGGCGTGCGGATATCGGCATTGTCGAGAAAGTCGGTCATGTCGAAGCCGATAAACCGCGCATCAAGCGTCATGCTGTCATGCGGGTTGTCGAACACCCAGCCTAGAGAGCCTTCCGACGTCCATTTTTCTAGCCTCGCGCCAACGCCGCTTGCATCCTTCATGCCCAGCATTGAGCGGAGCGCGCTTAGCGAACGGTCTGCTACGGGGAGTTTCATGACCGCATGTATGCCGTCTTCGATCCTTCGTTCTTCCTGGACCGAGATGGGCTTGCCATCGGCGCGGACCAATTGGCGGATGAATATCGATAAGAAGCTCTTGTCCGGGGCGCAGTCGGTCAGTGCTTTGAGCGGAGAGAAGCCGGTGGCGATGCCATTGTGCAATGCGAGATAAGTGCCGCCACTTGCCTGCACGAAGATTTGTGCGCCGCGATCCTTGTCGATGAATATCTGCCGCGCGCCGGTCTTTTCCGCCTGTGCCATCAGAAAGTTAAGCAGCACAGTCTTGCCGCCGCCAGAGGGACCAATGATCAGCGTGTGACCCAGATCACCTTTATGGAAGTTGAAGAAATAGGGGCTGCGCGCGCTGGTTTTGAGAAGCGCTATCGCGTCACCCCAATGATTTCCGCTCGCTTGTCCGGCAGGGTATGTATGAAAGGGAGAGAAGGCTGCGAAATTGAGTGATGTGATAGGCGCAGGCCGGGCGCGCCAAGCGAAATTGCCGACGAGCTGCGACCAATAGGCAGCTTCAAGTGCAGCGCCCTCGCGCGCCGCCACCATGCCGGTATCGGCAAGGGCGGCGCGAGCCACGGACATATGCTCGCGCAAGGCGCGCATACTTGTCCCGTAAACGGCGAGCGTGAAATGATGATCGCCCAGAACGAAGCGGTTCGACATAAGATCATCGCTCGCATCAATCAGCGCATCGGCCTGGCTGACCGCACGGTCGCCTGAATTTTCCATTTGCGTCATGCGCAGACGGAATTTCTCGGTTGCTGCCGCTCGTCCAAGAAATGTGAAAGATTGTGTCAGCACGAACCCGAAATCGACCGAGAGCAACGCTTCAAACTGGCGCGGGGTAGTTTGCGCGGGGTATTCGCGGATTCCGAAAATGCCGCCAAAGGCTGATGTGTCGGCACCGCGAACCTCGATAGTTTCCGCGCCGAAGATTGTGCGCGCGCGGTAAAGCGCGCCGCCCAGATGCCCGCGCACGACGGGAACCCTGACATGGCGTCCGGTCATTACCATGTCTGCGACTTCCATCGTTTCGGAAAACATCAATCCGCGATGTTCATATATCCCGCAGCGGCGCGGCTGACAGCGCGCCATGAGCTTTTCAAAGTCGCGCGCTTTATCATCGAGCAATTCGACCAGCGCCTCGTCGATCAGCGGACCTTTATTGGCCTGCTTCGACACCTTGCGTTTGAAGAGCTGAATGATCTTGTCGCTTCCCGTCGCAGAAGGGCGAATGACAAGGCTGACGAAGAAGCGGTTGATGAACATCCGTTCCCGGTTGATGCGGCCAAAATAGGCGCGGTCCAGATCGGCAGCAAAGCCCGATTTGAATGCCCCTCCGGGATATTGGTCCACGCGCATTCTGATCAAATGCGTCCAGACCGACAACCGTTCGTCATGCAGGTTGCGGAGCAATCCGTTCAACTTAGTATGCCAGTCGTTGAGATCACGTACATCGGAAGTCTCGAAGGCGCGGCCCGAGAGTTCGAAAGTCAGCATGATGTCACCGGAATCGAGCGCCACCATTTCCTCGTTTATATGGCGAGCATAAGGTAGGAACTTTTCAGGCGTTGCCTCGCGCTGCGCTATTTTTAGCGGCACAGCATTGTTGGAGGCGAGCAATCTACCCATGACGGCCAAAGCCTTTGCGGCGCAATCCTGCAAGCGGCAGCGGTGAGTAGCTGCTGCCGCCCCAAAATGCCCGGTTTCGGTTGCCCGCTTTCGTCCGGCCCCAAAGGAACAGCAAACGGAACGCATTCACATCGTGCCGCACGATCAGCCGTGAAATCGAATAGCCGAAGCCTGCGATCAATGCGGCATAAAGCGGGCTGTTGCTCTGAATCAGTACCGAAGCACTCGCAATCAATAGCAACACGGCTGCCTCTATCGGAATGCCCGCCCAAAGTGCCGGGCGCGTCACCGCGAGGAACAGCGTGTTTTTTGTCAGACTTTCGGTTTGTTCGTTCATCGCCGTCAGCCCGCAATGAGGCCGACGATGGAATCTGCTGAAAAGACGATAGCAATGCCAATAATGACCGTCACCAGAACAGCGGTCGAGGCGCGGCCTGTAAACCAGAGTAGGCCGGTTACAATTACGGCGATGACTGCCAGTGTCCGAAGAAGGGTCGATGATAAAAGCCCGCGCACGTTGCTAGCAAAACTCTCTAGATTTTGTGCGTAGGCTGGCTCGGGGAGCGCGAGCGAAACGAGCAAAGCACATAATAGCATCGCGCTCCAGAAGGCCGCGCCTTGGCGCTTGCTTTGAAGCTGGTTAGATTTCGATGCACGGGATGTGCGCCACACGTTAGCGCTGCGTGCCAAATTTAGGATGATGCTCATATGCTGCCCCTTTCATTATCTGAGAGAGCCTTGGTTTCGCGTTCGTAAGCCGCACGTTCAAAGAGGTTCCAACGCGGGGGCGGTGCAGGGCGAGGCGGCGCCTGTTGCTCAGCATTTTCCTCGACAATGATTGTTCTCAGATCATTGCTAGTTTCCTCGGTTGGTTGCGATGCCGTGGTGGTATAAGATACTTGCCTATCGGCAATGCCAGCATTGCCGACAACCTTGGCGACATAGCCATTGCGAAATCCGCGCGTCTGGCTTCCCGTGTTATACATTGAGAGTGCGATCCGGAGGGCGGTTTGCGGATCGCGTCCGGCGCTGACCGCATTATAGTTAGTGGTGAGGACGCGCGCCAAGGCGGCAACATTGGTGCAGGGGTCGAATACTGTTTCCCATGTCAGACCAAGCCAGCGCATGTTGCGCGAGTTGATCTGGCCAAGCCCCAGATCGACCGAATAGCCCGATGCGACATAACGCCGCGCCGTGGCTGCCGCATCGGCGCCGTTGCTTTGCCGGGCGGGTTGCCGACCACCGTTTACATTGATCGCGAATGGCTCGCCGCGGCTTTCGGTCTGGATAATCGCCAGCACCGTTTCGGGTGCAACGCTTGGTGCGCAATGCGACGCCAGTGCAAGCAAGGTAGCCGCAGAAAAGGCCATTATGTGGTGCCGCTCCCTACCACGGTGTGTGAACGTAGGTGTGCTTTCAAGTTCACTTTGAACTGCTCCCAAGGCTCTGATTTGGAGCAGTAATACTCTGCCCGACTATCGAACCAATGGTAGCCGCTAGGGGAATAGGTCAGCTATGGATTCACAAAGGCAGTTATAGTTTTTCGCCTTATTTACGGTGTGCCCATTTGGGTTTAACCTGCTATTCTGTAATGACTCACGGTCTACAATTTAGGAAGGCGCTGAGCGACTATTGAGGATTTAACTATTGCTGTGTCGGCCGACGAAAACGGCAGGAAACGATCAATTACAGTCTCAAGTTCTGCAACATCGTTCAAAATGAGCTTCGCAAGTAAGCAATCTTGCCCAGTGACGCGATCAGCTTGCACAATCTGCGGTGTTTCGATGAGCATCTGCGTCAGACGCTTCATTTCACCTGGCATCGCGCGTATTTGGACGTGCGCCGCAATACCTCGACCAAACACTTTGGGATCGATCATAATCGTGTATCCTTGAATCGCGCCCGCATCTTCAAGTTTATGAATGCGCTCGGTTATGCTGGGACTAGACAATCCTATTTTTTCAGCAAGCTCACGAACAGTGATGCGACCATTGTCAGTTAATGATGCTATAATTGCTCGATCAATCGCGTCGATCGGTCGGATTACATAACGACTTCGGTTCATAATTTGCTCCAAAGATTTGCTGCTGCCGAGGCCTTCTTGCGAAGGTAAATCATGGTATCCGTTGCCTTTTTCGGCTTTCGCACCACCAACTCTGCCAACGGCAAATCTACTCAGGGGTGGACCAATGCGACATACCAACTTCTGGGGATGGCTAGCTCACAATAAGTAGGTTTAAAAAGGAGTGGGCATCTGCCGAGGCGCATGCGCAGCGGGATTAAATCATTCAAAGGATGTAAGTAAAATGATCAACCGGACGACACAGTTAATATCCCGCCCCTCAAGCTGTATAGCTCAATTTGCGAATCCTGATGGTTAAAGTTGCAAAACATCAAGCTGGCATCACAGCTAACGGGAGCGTCTGTTCATGAAGCCGATCGGCGTTCCGCGATTGGGTTCGCGGAAAGACCAGTTATCCAAGATCTGATCTGGGGCGAGCAATAGAATGGAAATCATCATCCGAACGGCGACACGTGCAACGTCTGGTGAGCGTAGCACATCATCTACTGCGGCGGGGTTATAGGGCGTTGCTTCAGACAGACGTCTGGCCTCATCTTCGAAAATTTCAATAACACCTGCGGATAAATCGATGTTCTCCTTTGACAGTAACGGTAATAATCTTGTTACTTTGCTGATTTTATTTAGATTAGTTGCATGGTCGCGGCAGTAGCGGTGCGTTCGCCAGCATCAATCGAAGGGTCGCAGCGCTCGCTCGGGACATAGGCCGAAACAAACCGGAAAAGCGGATTGGAATCTGCCGTCCCGGATAATCAGGCGATTGAACGGCAGCGTGTTGGTGGCGCACCGCTAAATCGGACGGTTGATTAATGCGTGTTCGAATTGCTCAGGAGTTGGGCGCTTCATTATTTGAAATAGAAACGGCGAATGAATTGAAAGATGCGCTCAAGCGGGCTTCGCAGCGAATGGGCTTTGATCACTTCGCTCTCTCCCTTGAAGCCCGAACGAGTGACGACGCTGATGCCCAGATGCTGCTGCATGACTATCCGGCTGAATGGGCTAAAGTATATACAAGTTTCGACCTTGCCGGCCGCGATCCGGTCCGACGGGCATGCGATAAGGCTTTTGGCGGTTTCACATGGGAAGGTATAGGTCAACTCATTCCAATGACGCGAGGTGATCGGCAAATGCTCGCCGTGGGCAAGGAATGCGGCATCGGCGACGGCTTTACCATACCGCGACATCTACCGAGTATGGCCAGGGGCACATTCACATTTGCGGTTGCACCCGACAGGAGCCTGCCGCATCGGTGGCTCGTTGCAGCCGAATATCTGGGTACACTCGCGCTTACTACCGCGCTGAAGATCAGTGGTATGGCGCGCACAGTTGCACTCCCTAGATTAAGCGATCGGCAGCGAGAATGCCTGTTGTGGGTCGCCAGAGGCAAAACTGCTGCGGAAACGGCTATCATCCTAGGCATTAGCACCGAAACCGTAATTCAACATCTGAAGATGGCACGCGAACGATATGAAGTGCACTGTTCTCAGTCCCTGAGTGTCTGACCGAAAACTAAGTTGAGTGGTATCAGCGGTTTAGCTTGACGCTGCCCCAGGTCATTGATTCTGTGAAAGTGACAAAACTTTTGCAAAGGATCGATGATGTGGACTGATACCACTCGGGCGCAACATGCCCGCAAAGGGCAGCGTTTGCCAAGCGATTTAACAGATGATGAGTGGGCAGTGCTGGAGCCGTTCTTCCCGCCGCCGTCTGATGTTGGCCGTCCGCGCAAATGGCCCACACGGATAATAGTCGATGCGCTATTCTATATGCTGCGCGGCGGCTTGCCTTGGCGGATGATGCCGCCGGGATTTCCACCTGCAACCACGGTGCAACATTATTTTTATGCCTGGCGCGATGATGGGACTTGGGCGCGGATAAATCATTATCTGATCCACGATGCACGTGTAGCGCAGGGCAGCGAAGGTTCACCCAGCGCCGGTGCGATCGACAGCCAGTCGGTCAAAACAACCGAAAGCGGCGGGATACGCGGCTATGATGCGGGCAAGAAGACCAAAGGGCGCAAACGTCACATCATCACCGACACAAACGGCTTTCTCGTTCATGCCATTGTCCATAGCGCCGACATACAGGACCGCGATGGCGCGCCGATGGTGCTGGGTGACATCCGTTACAACTTCCCGTGGCTGCGCCATGTGTTCGCAGATGGCGGCTATGCGGGGGATAAGCTGAAACAGGCGCTGGCCAAAATCGGTGACTGGACGGTTCAGATTATCAAGCGCTCCGATCACGCCAAGGGCTTCGTTATCCTACCTCGCAGATGGGTCGTCGAACGCACCTTTGCATGGCTGAACCGCAACCGCCGTCTCGCCAAAGACTTCGAGCAATCCATCGCCTCGGCAACCGCATGGATCTTCATGGCCTCCGTCCAACTCCTGACGCGTCGCATCGCAAAGCTATGATATTAAACAAAATAATTATCGTTCGGACTCTGATCCTTGCAGCAATGTTCGATGGGCTGATCGGCTTCGGAGATGTCTTCAAGTGGCAGGGATATGTCAGACGCTGAAATGGGACTTTTTGGCGGTGCTGAGCCGTTAGCACGTTTTCTTGTCGGCGCGCCATCGCTATCCCCATTTCTTGGTATAGCGTCTAATCGCGCAAGCTGGTGTCATGTCTTCATGTTCAACATGACAGGTGACCACTATGCCGCTCAGTTCCTCCCAATCCGTCCCCCACCAATCGGACCCTGTTCTTCGGTCTATGTTCGAAGCCAGAAAAAGGGTGTTTGTCGATCTTCTGAAATGGGATGTGCCAGTTCTCGACGGGCGGTTCGAAGTCGACCAGTTTGATACGCCTGAGGCGGTATATCTTGTTTTGGCCGATGAAAGTGCAAATCACCAGGCATCCGCGCGGCTGCTGCGCACTGATCGGTCGCATATATTGGGGCAGCTATTTCCAGCCTTATGTGAGAGAAATATCCCGTCAGGCCTGCAAACACGAGAAATTACGCGCTTCTGCATTGACCCCGCGCTGTGCAGAAAGGAGCGGCGCAGGACGCGTAACGAACTCGTGTCGGCCCTCGTGGATCATGCGCTGCGTTGGAATATCAACGATTACACGGCCGTCGCCAATATGCAGTGGTTCCGGCAAATCTCGCGGTTCGGATGGAAATGCCGTGCGCTTGGTCCGCAGCGCTTGATTGGCACCGAGTTGCTCATTGCTCTCCACATCGAAATTGATGATCAGACGATCGGACAACTCCAGGATAGTGGAATCTACTCACCGTCTCGATATCAGTCCACCGAAATGGCGGCGCTGCAATGACCTATGCTATAGAAACCGATCAATGGCTGGATCAACTCGCGTCCGTTGGATATTGCATAATTCCCGATCTGCTTCCCAAGTCGATCCTCGGGGATCTGGAGGCCGATCTCGAGAGCGATTTTCAGCAGACGCCATTCGGGCAGGGTGATTTTTACGGATATCGCACCAAGCGTTTTGGAAGCCTCCTGCGGCGATCCAGATCTGCTGCAGATCTGGTTTGCGAGCCGACAGTCATGGCGATTGCGGAAATGATATTGAAACCGGCCTGTGAGCGCATCCAGCTTAATGTTGCGCAGGCCATCGAGATCCACCCCGGTGAAATTGAGCAATTCCCGCATTGCGATCAGGATATGTGGCCGGGCGACAAAGGCGGCCAGCAATATCTGCTGAACGTCATGTGGCCACTCAGCCGCTTTACCAAAGTGAACGGCGCAACCAGACTCTACCCCGGGACGCACAAACAAAGCGTGGAATCTCTCGAACAACTCCCAGAACCGATTGTCGCAGAATGCTGGCCGGGGTCGGCGATCTGCTTTCTTGGCTCTACGATCCATGGCGCCGGCGCGAACCGGTCGGATGATGTCAGGCGCGCCGTCGTGATCGGGTACAGTCTGGGCTGGTTGAAGCCGTACGAAAATCTATGGCTTGCCTACCCGCCGCATATCGCAAAGAATTTTGAACCTGAGCTTGCCGAACTTGCAGGATATACGCAGCACCGACCAAATCTCGGCAATTACGAAGGGCAGTGCCCGTCGATACTCTTGCATGGCACTGTGCCAGCCTTTCCGCGCGCCACGGACGCGCTGAGACCGGACCAGCAAACTGCCGTCCGCGAATTTGCAGACGGTAAACGCCTTACGCCATGAGTCCCGCGCATGTTCTTGAACCCACATGCACAAAACTAAAGCAAATGCTGATGGAAGGAGTTTGGCCGCCGGGTGAAAAGCTCGAAGCATTGCGTTTGGCGGATGAGCTTGGGGTCAGCATGACACCCGTCAGGGACTGTCTGAACCGGCTGGTCGGTGAGCGGCTGGTCGATATGAAACCGGGAGAGGGCTACCGCGTTCCGCGCCTTAGCGAAAAATCACTTCGGGATATACTCGCAGTCAATGCCGCGCTGCTCGAATTAGCGCTTGTTGCACGGTCCGAAGAATGGAGCGATGTCGAATTTAAGTCTGAAAACAACAGCTATGCGGACCGGGTAAACGCGTTCTTTGACCTCATCGCTTCGCTTTCCGGAAATATCATTATCGTTGAAACCGTACGTTCGCTGAATGAGCGGATGCATGCCGTGCGAATGAAAGATCCGCTGGTATTTCCCGATGCGCTGCAAGAGATTAAGGAGTTGGAGCAGCTTTTGACAAAGCAAGATGCCGGCTTAGCAAGAATATTGCACACATATCATCAGCGGCGACGCGCGAAAATTTCGGCGCTCATTGACCTCATACAATGATCTTACCAGGTCTCATCGTTCCTCGATAACCGATGTCACATTTGTATTGCGGCAAATGAATAGGCGACACTCATGGGTTGCTTGAACAGTGAACGCAATAGTTGCGCTGTACCTTCTATTTTGTTAGAAAATAGCACGCAGTCCGAAAATTGGCTAAGGCTGCGCGGACAAAATCCGCCATCCATCATTCACGCTGGTCCGATAATGGACCGGGGGCCGAACCGAATAAGGGCTTCGCCAGAAGCCTGAACGGCGGCATAGCGTTGGTAATCTTTACTCCCTGCATCTGCTGCGGGGGCGATTGATCTCGCCAGTGCGATGGTTCCATGCAAACGACATATGTTCGAGAAAGTCGGACACTTGAGGCGATCCCTAAGCGGGGTAACCGGGGCCGGTCAGATCGCCCCGATGATGCTGCGCGCCAGACACTGGAGACAATTTTCCGCCATGAGCGCGACGGGTTGATTCGTTTTCTCAGGGGCCGGGTCGAACCCGAGCTGGCATGTGATATAGCGCAGGAGGTGTTTCTGCGCGCGGCCACCAGTCCGCAACTGTCCAGCCTCGTTAATCCCCGCGGCTTCCTTTTGTGCATCGCTCGGAATTTGCTGATCGATGCCGCGCGGCGGCAGCAGTGCAGAGTGGTGACTTTGCCACTGAATGAGGCGCGCGACACGCACTGCGCCGCCGAACAAGAACATGAGCTTGAGGCCAGCGATCTGATATTATGCCTTGAACGTGCGTTGGCGCAGCTGCCCGAAAGGACGCGCACGATATTCGTCATGAACCGTTTCGACGAGATGACGTATCGCGATATTCGGCGCGCTCTCGATATCTCGATGTCTGCCGTCGAATATCATATGATGAAAGCGTTGTCGCATCTCCGCAACACGCTCATCGACACGATCTAGGCGATTAAAAATAGTAGCATCTGTAACTAAGGGCGCCTGCAATCTCTGCGTCTATCCCTGCATGGCCAAAAAATAAAATCGTGGCCGTTAACGATCAGGGAGATATTGATGCAGCAGAGACATATATTTTCGGCCTTGTTGGCCGGAACAGCGCTTACCCTAGCAACGCAAGCAGTCGCTGCCCAGGATGCAGTAACAGACAAACCAGATACACAGGAAGGGACGGTGGATCCGTTAGGCGCCGATGGCGATGCAGCGCCGGATCAACATGGTAGCATTGTTGTAACGGGCTCACGGATCCGAGGCGCGGCCGTTGCAGGCGATATCATCACACTTGACCAAGAAGCCATAATCGCAGCCGGGCAGGTCGATCTTGGCGAGGCTATTCGCTCTCTGCCACAGAATTTCAGCGGAGGTCAAAATCCTGGCGTCGGCAGCGGTGGCGGTCTCATCAACAACAACATTAATTCGGGTTCACATGCGAATCTGCGCGGACTTGGACCGGATGCGACGCTTACCCTGCTTAACGGCCACCGTCTGCCTTACGATTCCGCCTTTGGCGGTGTGGACATCTCCGCTGTCCCGCTAGCTGCGCTCGATCGCATCGAAGTCGTGCCTGACGGCGCGTCGGCGCTTTACGGGTCCGATGCGGTTGCTGGTGTCGTCAACGTCATCCTGCGAAGCGATTTCGATGGCGTTGCGACCTCAGCGCAGATCGGTGCGAGCAGCGATGGAGGCAATTTCCGTCAGCAGGCCGACATTGTCGGTGGCAAGACCTGGAATGGCGGCGGCTTTCTCATTGCCTATGACTTTGCGCGCAATTCCGAGATCAGAGCCAGACAACGTTCTTATGCTACGTCGCTCGATCCCAATGCCACTCTCTACCCGTCCTTAAACCGTCATGCCGTAACCTTTGCTGCCCACCAGAGGTTGAGCGACAATGTAGTGGCGAAAGTCGATGCGCTATATGCGCGACGCAAGTCGCGAACCGAAAGCAGAAGCCCCACTACCCAGTTCCTGATCGAGCCCGAGGCCGAGACCTACACAATAGCGCCATCGATCGAGATCGATCTGGGTTCTGACTGGCAGGCAAAGTTGCTGGGTGTCTTCGGTCGCGACCGGACGTATTATTCGACGACAACAACGCCAGCTGCGGGAACGGCGAGGGTAGCGAATGGCTGCTATTGTAACGGCGTTACAGCGTTTGAGGCCGGAGCCGAGGGGCCGCTTTTTGCGCTTGCGGGAGGAAACGCTCGGCTGGCGATTGGCGGCGGGTTCCGGAATAACAGCCTTGGCTATACACAATTTGTGAACGGAACGCCGTCGGATGCTTTCGATGTCGCGCGGCGGAGTCGCTATGCATATGGCGAACTCTACTTTCCGTTCGTCTCATCCGACCTTAATGTTCGTGGTATCGACAGGCTCAGCGTATCAGCCGCCCTGCGTTATGAAGATTATCCAGGGCTAGACCGTCTTGCGACACCGCGTCTGGGGCTGATCTATGCGCCAATCTCGGAGCTCACATTGCGGGCGAGCTGGGCACGCTCGTTCAAGGCTCCCACCCTTTACCAGCAATATATTCCCTACGAAGCAATACTCCTGCCCGGGGCTGCGTTCGCAGCCGGTTCCAGTACGAGTGCCGTTTTCTATACCGCCGGCGGCAACCCGGATGTTGAACCAGAGCACGCAACCAGCTGGACGGGAGGTTTCGAACTGCGGCCAGAGTTTCTTGAGGGTCTGATCGTTTCCGCGACTTACTATGATATCCGATACCGCGACCGCGTGGTTCGGCCGATCGCCGGTTCGATCGCGGCGGCATTCCGGAACCCCGGTTTCGCTACGCTCATCGACTTCTCTCCCACTGCATCCGAGCTTGCGGCGCTAATCGCAGGGGCGCAGATCGGTCTCCAGAACTTCTCTGGGCGCGCCTATGACCCTGCAGAAGTCATAGCTTTTATTGACAATCGCAACATCAATGTCGCTGCCCAGACCATAAAGGGAATCGATGCACGGCTTTCCTGGAATGGCAATCTCGGGGGTGGCAGACTTGGTCTCGACCTTGATGCGAGCTGGCTCGAAAGCAGTCAGCTTCTGACCGATGAGCTTCCGGTTGTACAACTCTCCGGGACCGTCTTCAATCCTCCGAAATTCCGGCTACGGGCAGCCGCCAATTACCGGACAGATAGGTTGATGCTGACATCGGCGCTCAATTTCACCGGAGCTCTGAAGGATCAGAGATTTGCGATCGAGCGCCGGATCGATCCAAGTGCAACCGTTGATGTCGGAGCAAGCTACGATATAATCGCGGGCAGCGGCAGGGATGCAGGTCTTTCGGTATCCTTGACGATCAACAACCTGTTCAACCAAAAGCCTGAGGTTATCCAGACAACAGGGCCTACCGACACGCCATATGATTCCACCAACTTTTCTTCCATCGGTCGCTTTGTTGCTGTCGGAATCCGGCGGCACTGGTAATGAGTTTACTGTTTGCAGCGCTCGTCGCCAAGACCATCGTACCGACCGCGGGTCTGCCGCAGACGCATGCCGACCCCTGTATTAGTTTCAATGGTCTGGAGGAGCACTCCGAAGCGCCCCGGCTTATAACATCGAGCGATCTGGTTGGTCTTGCCGATATCGGTCGATCTGACCCCTATGAGTCACCAAGTCCGTTCGGAATCTCGCCGGACGGCAAGCAGATTGCGTTCGTTGTTCGCCGCGCAAATGCAGCGGAAAATCAGTATTGCCAGCAGTTGATGGTGATGCCCATCGCCGGTGGCAACGCGCCGCGGGAACTTGACAGGGGTGGAGCCTTGATCAGGAATGATTTCGAATTGCGCAAATTCGTATCGATCATGGCGGGCTCGGCAAAGGTGATCACCCCTCGCTGGTCGCCTGACGGCCGCCGCATCGGATTTCTGAAGCAAGAAGGCAATACATCACAGGTGTGGCTGGTGCATAGCGTAGGCGATATGCCTGCGTCGCGTGCAACCGACCTGCCTGACAACGTTGACGATTTTGCTTGGGCCGAAAGCGGCGAGGCGCTGGTGGTGGCGACACGTCCGGGAATAAGAGTGCAGGCCGAAGCCATAGCGCGGGAAGCCCGGAGCGGTTTTCTGTTCGACGAGCGGTTTGCACCTGACAAAGCCGACTATCCCATCCCGATCGAACCGGTCACATATGCATATAATACGGTTGAGCTTGTGACAGGTAAGACGAGACAATCGACACCCGCCGAAATTGCCAGGCTCAGGCCTGAACGGCCAGAAGGCGCTCCACAAAATGTTAGGGGCTTTGCCAAGGGTGCCGGCGATGTTGTTGCCTGGCGCGAGCCGGTCCGCCCAGGCGAACTGCTCAGCCCTACAGGGCTGACAGTAAAACAAGCCGACGGACGAATTTTGAAGTGTGAAGAGCGCTGTAGCGGGACGAAGCAATTATGGTGGTCGGTTGACGGTAGCAGTCTTTATGCCATCCAGAAGACGGGGTGGGGCGGAAGCCAGACGGCGCTTCTGCGCTGGAAACTCGGCGCCGCCGCGCCGCGCCGGATCATGATCACAGATGACGCATTGGTCGGCTGCAAACTGGTCGGAAAGGAGTTGATCTGCGCGCGCGAAGGCGCGCTCCGCCCACGACGGCTGGTTGCCATCGATCCCGACACGGGTCGCGATCGGCTGATCCATGACCCCAATCCGGCCTTTGGACGGATCACTTTGGGCAGGGCGCAGCGATTCAAGTTTCGCAATAGCTACGGCGTCGAAAGCTACGCAGATCTGGTGATGCCTCCCCTCCACAAAGTAGGCGCGAAACATCCGCTCGTGGTGGTCCAATATCAAAGTCAGGGTTTCTTGCGCGGTAGCACGGGCAACGAGTTTCCGATTCAGTTATTAGCGGCCAAGGGATTTGCCGTTTTGAGCTTTGCCCGGCCCGAATTCGTGCCGTCGGCAATGGCTGGTAAAACCGAACTCGAGTTAGGCAAGGCGAACCGCGCCGACTGGATCGACCGGCGCAATGTTCATTCCTCGCTGGAGATGGCAGTCGAACAGGCAGTCGATACCGGCACGATAGACAGCACCAGAATGGGAATTACGGGTTTCAGCGACGGAACGGCAACAACCCAATGGGCACTGATCAACTCTTCGTTATTCAAAGTGGCCGCTCTCGGTACCTGCTGCGAGGATATGTGGGCATTTCCGATCGCCGCCGGCCCGACCTTCACGCAATATGGCCGCGAGATCGGTTACCGATTTTTCGAGCCCAGAGTCGAAGATCATTGGAGGCAATTATCGCTTATGCTCAACGTCGACCGGATCAATGTTCCCATCCTCATACAGTCTCCTGACAGCGAATATGAAGGGGGTCTCGATGTGGTCGAATTGTACAAACATCGCGGCAAGGCGATAGAGCTTTATGTGCTGGAAGGCGAACCGCATGTTAAATATCAGCCTGCGCACCGGCGCGCCACATATGAGCGATCGACAGAATGGTTCCAGTTCTGGCTCATGCAGCGTATCAACTGCGATCCGGCAAAGGCGGATCAATATGCCCGGTGGATGGCGATGAAAGATGCGCCCACGGCAGAAGATCTGCGATGCGATAATGGCGCATCAATTTCGCCATGACCGCGCCCAGCTTTCGGCTTCAACTAGATCTAGCAGGCGGTAAACGATATCGCCGCCCGAGATGACGTCGGTGTTCAGCGCGTCATCCACTGCAGAGCGGTCGATGACTTCGTGCTGCGCGAGCAGCCCGTCCATAAGGAGATTACGGATAGTGGGCCGATGTTGGTCGAAGCTTCGCCGAATGAAACTGTCGGGTCCAGATTTCGATGTGCGCTTGAGGATTCCGCGCGGCAGTTCGGCAACGAAGGCCGACCTCGCGAGTGCCCGGTTGATGCCGCCCTCGGGCCACATCCACGTCGGAATTCTAAGGCAAAATTCGATCAACGGCTGGCTCATTAACGGAGAGAAGCGGGGTAGCCCACAGGTCGTGAGCCCATGCACATGATGTTGCGCTCTCATGACAAGAGCCAGATGGTCTCGCTTGCCGCCATGTCGGCCAACGTCCGTCTGAAACCAGGGTGTAAGTGGCTCGAACCCCTCTAGCGCCTCCGGCACGCCGGCCAGCAAACTGTTATCGGCGGGCCACTTGGGAAATTCGTGCCGACTCAGCCGCCGCATCGTCGCCCGTGCCATTGTCGGCATGTCGCATCCGGTCACACGGCACATATCGAGGAAGGTTAAAAAAACGCCGCGTACTAACCCCTCGCACCGAAGCCGGTCGACAACAGGCGCAGAGGAATGAAGGAAGCAGAACAGATTGTCACCGCCATTGCCGTCGAAGATGACGTTCGCCCCCACGCTCCGACCGGCCTGGAAAAGCGCGGTATCGAGTGCTGCCATAAAGGCTTTGCGGGTCGGGCGCGCCAGTCCAGCTGACACCCCGCGCTGCGGATCGACCGTCTTGGGGTCGTAAATCGCTGATTTCGTCTGGATTCCAAGATGCTCGCCGAGCATCTGGACGAACGCGCGTTCATCGCCGCTCGCATCGGCGGTGGAAATGGTAACGCAGGTGAAATTCTCGTCACCGGCTTTAAGCGCCGCGCATATGAACGAGGAATCTACGCCGCCCGAGGCTGCGACCGCCAACGGCCCGAGAATCTTCGCCCACGCACCGATTACTGGAATGGCGATGGCTCTGAGTTCCTCGGCTGCTTCGTCAAATGACATTGTAATTCTGCCGGGCATGAAATCGTCCGGACGCCAGATTCTCTCACCTCGCAAAGATCGCTCGTCAATTCGGACCAATTCACCTGGTGGCAGTTCAGTGATACCGACAAGACAGGTTGAAATCTGCCGTAGTTCGGGCCGGATCAAATATGAACGGAGGGCCTGCCAAGACACGACCAGAGGCGCACCGCTCGCTGTTCTAACAAGGTCTGGATGGGAGGCTAAAATGATATGGGTGAGGGTTTTGCTACGATATACCGGACACAGGCCCGACGGATCGACGATAGCCTCAATTCGACCTGTCGCACGATCTGACAGAAATGCCACATATCCGCCCCAACATGCCCGCATCAGCCAAGTTGCCAGCGCGGCAGGTCCGTCTTTCACTGGCGCATCTGGCGGAAAGCAACAAAGCGGGGTTATCGACGTCTTCGAAAACACTAAGCCCACTATATGCCCCGCATCACCCAGATCTAATATGGGTACGCCATCGTTAGTCCAAAGTCGCGGGCCTCCAGCGCAAACTTGATCAAGCTCGACAGCAGTTTCGATCTTCTGGAAAAGCTGAGGCTTTTGAAGCGGCACGGCCAGAACAAAGCGGAGCGCTTTCATATGAAAAGGATCGGTTTGTAGCGAAGCACCTCCTCGACACTGTCGTTCAAAACCTCGTCACCGGCCTGCGCCCAACAATGCGCTCCAAAAGGTGCCAGCCTGACCCCGAGAACGACATGTGTGCGAACGCCGCGCGATGTCAGACATAGTGAAAGTGCTATCGAACGGGCCAGACAGCGCTCGGCCGCTGTCCGCAGGAGACGAGCATGTTCAAAGCCACGGATGGTGCAGGAAGCGATGGTGCTGGCAACAGGCACGTTACCAGCGCGCGCTTCCCTGACCCGGCAAAAGTCGTCAATCACTGAGCCAAGGGGCTGCTTTGCAAGCCGCCATTCGACCCGGCGCTGCACCCAAAGGGCGCGCGCCACTTCAGCCATCTGGAAAGAGCCGAAGCCGATGGCGGCGCAGGATCGAGTGGGCGGCGTCCACTTAGACAGTCCTGTCAAAGCCACAGGCTGGTGCCAGCGCCCAAATTCAGAACGGTCGATTCTTTTGAGCGTCTTGCGATTTTGGTCGTTGGATAGGCGGAAATACCGGTCTTTCGAGATGTCGAGGAAGACCAGCGTTTCATTGATCTCGCACCAAGCCAGATCGGAGTTCTCTAAAAAGGACATTGCAATGCCGGCTGGCAACGGGGCACGAACCACCGGCCCGCACCCCGTCTGGTTCAATCGTCGGCGATACCGGTGGCATACACCAGCTTGCCGCCGCTGCCATCGCTTTCGAAGATGGCGTCACCCTTGGTTTCGACCGATGCCTGACCAAGATCGACAACCGTTTCATCATTGATGTCAAAGTCCTTCATTGTACTGCTCCTTCATTGCATTTGCGACTCCAGCAGCCGCAACACAGAAGATGAGCGGGTCTATTCCGATTATCCATTTTATAATCATTTTATAATTGGACCTATGAATATTTGTAGTGAGGGAACCGGGCATTGGAAGCACATGTTGGGATGTGCACCGATACCTTTAGCTTTCGCCTGGACATGCGCACCGGTACCCGGTCAAGGAGCTCAGAAATAACGATATTCGCGCCTTTTCCAATACGCTTGCACCGACATAATCCGCAAGCGTAAACACCGCGACCACCGGTGGCAGCAGCCCTTCGAAGCACTTGCCGGTATCGGGCAGTTCAGTCGCATACGCGGGCACCCGCACAGATATCAATGAAGCTGAGCAGGCCAATATCGAGGTAGACCCGACGTCGCTGCGTTGCCGAACTCCTGACAGAAGGTTTTGTGGTCAAACTACACAAGCGGATGTTCGGCGACGTATGGTCGTGGGCGTTCTGATCTCGAACCGCGACGATGCTGGATGTCGACACGACATTGAGTCTTGTTGTGCCGGCACAACTGATAGATCAAAAACACTGACAGCACAGACAATTATGATAGCGATATTGTGCGATGACACTTGCAAATGCAGGCGCAAGACTCCACGATAGGGATCGATATGCGCACCAACCTCGATCACCTTCCGGCAGCCAAGCAACGCGAGATCGAACGCGTGAAGGCGATTATCTTCGAAGAATTCGAAGACGCGCTGGTCCTCGCGCAGCATGAGTGGAAGAAGAGAGGGAAGATCGAGAAGATCATTCTCTATGGAAGCTACGCAAGGGGCGGCTGGGTCGACGAACCGCACACCGCCAAAGGCTACCGCTCGGACTTCGATATCCTGATCATCGTCAACGACAAGCGGCTGACCGACAAGGTTGATTACTGGCTGAAGCTCGACAACCGCCTTATTCGCGAACTTGCCATCGACAAGACCCTGCGCACGCCGGTCAATTTCATCGTCCACACGCTCGGCGAAGTGAATGACGGCCTCGCGCATGGCCGCTACTTCTTCATGGACGTCGCCAAAGACGGCATCGCCCTTTACGAAGCAGATGACCGCCAACTTCACGTTCCTAAGCCCAAGACGCCCGAGCAGGCTCTCGGTATGGCCAAGGAGTATTTTGAGGAGTGGTTTCCAGCTGCGATGAAACGGTTTGGCGGCGCAAAATACTATGTGTCGCAGGGGCATTTCAAAGATGCTGCATTTGACATGCACCAAGCTGCAGAGCGGTTATACCATTGCGTGTTGTTGGTCTGCACCTTCTACACGCCACATGTGCACAATCTTGGCTTTCTAAGAACTCAGGCGGAGCGTCTTGATATGCGCCTTGTTGATTGCTGGCCGCGCGAACTTCGTGCCGACCGGGCGCTGTTCGAGAAGCTCAAAGAAGCCTATGTGAAGGCGCGCTACTCCAAGCATTACCGCGTCAGCGAGGAAGAACTTACATGGCTGGGTGAGCAGATAGAGGAACTCGGCCGGGTGGTTCACACAATCTGCTCGGAACGGATTACCGCACTGGAAAATGAAGTTCGAGCAACGCAATAATTCGGACTTCATGCGGCAGGAGTGATCTGCGCTTAGCGCCGACGATAGCGTTGATGAAGTAATTGGGAATGCCGAGCCGGCGCTTTGAGTCTTGGCGGGGTGTCCGGATTGTCGACGACCCTGACAGCCTGGTATTAAGTCGGTGATCGCGCTAAGCGGTCATTCGTCCGCCGCCGCGATGGCAGCTTCGCGCCTTCGTTTCAGCCGTAGCGACCCAATTTCTTAGTGCCTGAAAGCGGACGTTCTTCAAGGCCATTCCGGCCAAGGAGAAAGTAAATGTCATATTCGCAATTTGATCCAGCAGCTCAAAATCGAGTTCCTTGGAACTTTGGAGAGAAGATTGGCCCTAAGCGGCCATTCAAACAGAAACAGATCTGGGCAATGTACCGCACCCTATCGCAGTTGAGCCCGAAGATGACAAGATAACGCGCGCCGCTTCTCAATCCATCGCTATCGAATCGGGGCAGGTTCACATTCCGCAGCCCGCTGACTGACTAGGCGATTTGCGCAATGAAATATTGCAGTTCCCAAACGGGCGTCACGATGATCAGGTCGATAGTATTCCCCAATTGCTGAATTGGGCGCGACATCGAGTTAAGTAGGCCACTTCAATTAATGAGACTTGGCCGTGACGTGACCGAAATTTTGACCAAAATGGCGATATTTTTCAAACAATAGGAGTTAATCCGCGATCTCAATATCGACATACTGCCCACAATCAAGATTTAATTGGCGGGAGAAAACTGAACTATGTTCGAGAGCTTAGAGTTGCCTCCGGTTGACGCGCTGCACGGTGTTATGGAGGCACATGCTGCAGACAAGCGTCCATATAGACTTGATCTCGGTGTTGGAGTATATCGTGATGAAAGCGGACACTCGCCTATTATGCGGGCTGTACAAGCAGCGGAGAGGGAGTTAGCAGCTGAAGGTGGTAGCAAAGCCTACCTTCCATTGCGCGGATTTCCGCCATTTATCGATCAAATGACAGCATTGCTTTTTCCAAAGGATGTCCCGCCTGACCTGACCGCCATTCAGTCTGTTGGCGGAACGGGCGCGATTGCTCTTGCGATGGAACTTGCAAAACAGGCAAACCCAGACCTGACTGTTCACATCGCCATACCGACTTGGCCCAACCATTTCGGCATATGCAAAAGGCTTGGGATCAATACGCAAGCGTTTGGCTATCTAGATCCCGAGACCGCGGAGCCAGACCTGAAGTCTTTTCTATCGCATCTTGAGGGGGCAAAGGCTGGAGACATTTTTGTTCTGCATGGCCCTTGTCACAATCCTACTGGGAGAGACTTTGACCCTGTCGAAGTTCACAGGCTTGTTTCTTCGGCTCAGCAGAAGGGCGTGATGTGCCTTATTGATGCGGCTTATTATGGTCTCGGCAATCCGCTGGACAGTGATCTTAGCAGGTTAAGTCGGCTTTTGACGACTGCTCCTGATACAATGCTTGTCATGTCCGGATCAAAGGCTTTCGGACTCTATCGTGACCGCATCGGTGTTCTTTTCGTCAATACGACATCCCAGCAAGGCAAAGATGTCCTGTTAGCGAATCTCGAGACTCTGACCCGTGCCAACTACTCAATGCCACCGGCCCATGGTGCGGAAGTGATTACGAAAATTCTAGAATGTGAATCTCTCCAACGGGATTGGAGGTCAGAACTTGACGATATGCAAGCAAGAATCCAATCTATCCGGCGGGCAATTAAGGATGCCGCTGACGGCCATCAGGTGTTTGCAAGGATCGTCAGCGACAAAGGTATCTTCTCGCTTTTGCCAATTGAGTCAGATGTCGTTTCGAACCTGGCGAAAGACGAAGGCATATATATGCCAAAGTCTGGTCGAATAAACGTGGCGGGCCTCAGTCATCAGCAAGTTTCTGCTTTTGTCGACGCCGTCGTCCGAAACGTTTAGAATCATAACGGTATCGAAAGAGATAAAATAATGCGGATTTTTACAGAGCACCCTGCCACCATAGGCGAAACCTATAGCCAACATTTCATTCATGCGTCAGGGTTTGGCCTCTCAATGCTAACCGGCGGCTTTGCATGCCTAGCCCACGCGATATTCCCATGGGTATGCGAAAAGACCGGTAGTAATATGATCCGCAAGCTCTACCGAAGCATGGTCACCAATCGTGCTGATATTGCCACGCTGGATGAAGTTGAAAGTCATTTCGATTGGGTGATTTAACTAGCCGAAGGCAAGAGCCATTCCGAGAGCAACCAAAAAGGATGAAACGGTGGCCCCGACGACTGGCATGAACGTCCGCCAACCAGCGTCCAGCAAAAAGCTTAACTGAGAGCGCATCGCAGTTGCTACTACGGCCAGTAACAGCATTGATTTCGACACAAGAAGGCCGGCTTCCCTAGCTTCTATGGGTATTGGGACGAACGAGTTCGTGATTAGCAGAGCCAAGAACAGAACAATAAATCCCGGCACAGCGATCCGCAAAGATTGCTTCTGATTATCAGCCTTGTTGTTTCGTGATTTTACCACGATTGCGACGATTGCGACCAGTGGCGCGAGCAGCGCAACTCTAGCGAGCTTAATCACCGTCGCATTGGCGCCCGCTTCGTCTGAAACGGCATAACCACCGCCGATTGCCTGCGCTACATCATGAATGGCCGCCCCTGTCAGAAAGCCAGCTTGTGCATCCGAAAGTGATAACCAGTGGGCCACCAATGGATAGCAGGTGAGTGCGATGGCGCTGGCAATGGTAATCCCAACAAGGGTGATGGTAAAATGGGTCTGAGAAACCCGCTTGTTGCCGATTACACCATAAAGAGCGAGCGCAGCGGAAGTGCCGCAAATTGCCGTTGCTCCTCCGGCCAGAATCCCGGCTTCGGTGGTTTGACCTGCCAATCTGGCAAAAACCAACGCCCCCACCAGCGCTGAAATCATCACGAGAACCAAAGCGCCAAATGGGGCAAGCCCTAGGTCCATTATTTGCATCAATGTGACTTGAAGTCCGAGCAAGATGATCCCGCCTCTCAGGATTGCGCGAGATGCAAAGTCGAGCCCCGAATGCGTCCTGTCATCCTGCGCGACAAAGCTTAGCGCGAACCCTAATAGCAATCCGGCAAGAATGAGAGGCACGCCATAGGTAACGCTTAAAAAGGCAGCCGCTAAGGCGGCAATGGCAGCGATCAATAGTCCAGGAAAGAGGGTTGCTAGCGATAGCTTGGCGGTAACTTCCTCTAGCTGCGTCAACTCACCATAAAGATCACCTGCGTAATAGGATTCCGGGGGCCTTGAAGGTGGATTCACCTGATTGTCCTTTGATTTGCGATGGATCAGAAAGGTCTCAATTGGAATTTAAGTTTAGACATTGTGGTCCAATCCCAGTTCTCTAGTATATTGGTCTCGCATTTTGAATTTTTGAATCTTGCCAGTGACGGTCATCGGATATTCTGAGACTATCTTTACGTATTTTGGGATCTTGAAATGCGTTATCTGGCCTTGACAGAAACTGCGAATATCCTCTGGTGTTAGCTCTGCTCCTGCCTTGGGTTGCACCCACGCTGCTACCTGCTCGCCATATTTAATGTCTGGCAAACCAAATACCTGAACCTCTGCAATCGAAGGATGCTGATAGAGAAATGCCTCAACTTCGCGAGGGTATATATTCTCGCCGCCCCTAATAATCATGTCTTTGATCCGGCCGGTGATCTTCAGGTAACCTTTCAAATCCATTTCACCGAGATCACCGGAATGCAGGAAGCCTTCACTGTCGATAGTTTGGGCGGTTAAGTCTTCATCACCCCAATATCCAGTCATTATGCCATACCCTCTAACACAAACTTCGCCAGTCTCACCAACGGCGCAAGTCTCACCAGTTTTTAGATCTATTACCTTTACTTCCCAGTTTGTGTGTGGGCGGCCGACCGTACTTGTTCTCTGTTCGAACGTATCGTCAATGGCGGTCGCGGTATTCACCGGACTGCATTCGGTCTGGCCATAGGCAATGATGATTTCTGACAAGCCCAACTCGTTTATTAATCGTTGCATGAGTTCTTCGGGGCAAGTAGCTCCTGCAATCATTCCAGTACGCAAATTACTTGTATCATATGCATTGAAGTCTGGGAGGTCGAGTACGGCAACAAACATGGTGGGCACACCATGAAGTGCCGTGCATTTCTCTTCAGACACGGCTCGCATTGTCGACTCTGCTTCGAACACCTCGCCGGGAAAGACCATGGCCGCGCCGACCGAAATGCAAGCCAGAACACCCATCACCATTCCGAAGCAATGGTAGAGCGGAACAGGGATACAAAGCCGGTCGTCGCTCGTAAGGCGCATCGCTCTGGCGTCAAAGTACCCGTTATTTAGGATTCCTAAATGGGAGAGCGACGCACCTTTTGGGTTTCCAGTCGTACCGCTGGTGAATTGGATGTTGATGATATCCTCTGGCTCGAGCGTTCTCTCAATCGCATGGAGATGCTCATTGGGATTTGGCAATCCCATGTCGCAAACACCCGAGAAGTTGAAAAAGCCAACGGAAACATCTTCACCCAAGCGAATGACCGTGCGCAAATAGGGTAGCTTTTTTGAATTGAGATTACCCGGTTCAGCTGACGCAAGCTCTGGGGCCAATTCCTGAATCATTTCAAGATACTGACTTGTCTTGAAGGCCTCTGCGGTCACGAGCGCCTTACACGCTACTTTATTCAGCGCATATTCGAGCTCATAGAGGCGATAGGCCGGATTGATACAAACTAGGATCGCTCCGATCCTTGCCGTTGCAATTTGGCATATCACCCATTCAGCGCAGTTTGGCGACCAGATGCCAACTCGGTCTCCTTTCTCAATGCCAATTGCGAGCAATCCGCTGGCGAAACGATCAACCTCTCGTTTTAACTCGGCGTAGGTCCAGCGAATATCCTGATTTAATGAAACCAATGCCAGACGATCTGGATTGGCCTCGACAATCTTGCAGAAATGATTCCCGATTGTGCATTGCAACAGCGGCGCTTGTTCCCCAAAGCTCTGAGCCAAATTTTTCATGATCCCCTCCTGATTGCAATCTATGTATCATACATTGTGTCAAATGCCTGTCATTGGCAGTGGAAAAGATATCTATCGTGTCATTAAATCATCTTCATTTGTCGGCCTTCAGTATGCACAGCATTCTTGCGCGTCAGCTTCGATGACAATGTTTGCTACGTTGGCATCGGCTTGGAAAGCAAATCTAGGTTTGGGCTACGAGAATCTGGGGGGCATATATAGATAGTAGTTCGCCGATAAATGATTTTGCGTCATATTTTCCTAGTTTTACGGAAACTTTGTTGCAATCCGGCAGGCTATTGACTCGCATGCAATCGCTGCTGATTTGCTTATCAAAAGCGTTGGTATCAATCAGAAAGAATATCACCCGACCGGTAAGAGCGTTCCCTGCGACCTCACCAAAGCCACAACGCTCAGGCCGAAGGGGAAAAAAGAATCGCCGGTCCGCCACCACAGCCGAGTCTACCGGCAGGCAGGCAGGCAGGCCATCATAGAGTGCTTCGCCAAACGTCCAAATCAGCCTTACGCTCATTACGGACATAGTAGCTCCGACCCGCCACTCAAAAAATCTGCCACAGTAGTGCTAATGACTGCAATTCAAATCAGATTGACGGGTCTTGCTTCATGACACGTTCTATTCGAAGGCCGTGAGATTATAAATTCGGGAGGTTACCTAGCCATGATCAGGCATATGTGGAAAATTTTAGCTACGACGGCGCTTGTTAGCGTACCCTCTACAGGTTTTGCGCAGGAGGTTGAGGAAGAAGCAAGTAATTCTGGGCTCAAGATCATCGTTGTAACTGCGACAAAGCGGGAAACCTCAACGATTGATGCCCCAATTTCTCTTGCTGCTGTTAGCGGCGAAACCATTGCGCAGGGCGGGATCACTGACGTTGCAGATTTAACCCAGTCGATTCCAAATGTGAACATTGGCGAAGGTTACACAGCCGGTAGTGTTAATATCCGCGGCCTTGGGTCAGGTAGTGATCGCGGTTTTGAACAATCAGTCGCGTTGTTCGTCGACGAAATTTATATGCCACGCTCGCGGCAATATCGCGCAGCCCTTTTCGATGTCGATCGTGTTGAAGTATTGCGCGGGCCTCAGGCGGTGCTTTACGGTCTCAACGCGACGGCGGGTACTATTACCATAACCTCCGCAATCAGTGAACCAGGCGACCCGTTTTTTGCCGAATATGGAGCCGGTTACGAGTTTGAATATTCGGGATATGAAATGCAGGCGATTACCGGTGGTGGCGTTACCGACAATTTGGGAATACGGCTAGCCGCCCGCTTCGCGGATACCGGCGATGGTTATTATTTCAACCAGGCGACCGGCAAACGTGAAACTTCGAAAAAAGATCTTGTTATACGCGGTACTGCTGTTTTGGATGTAGCGGATACCGCCCGTATTACAGCCCGTGCCACCTATTCGGATTCCGAACAGTTTGGCGATAATGGCGAACTCTATGGCCCTACCGCCCTCGCACTCACTGGCGATGGAACACTGGACTGGGTTCGAAACACCAACGTCGTTTCTCTGCGGGGTTTAACCCCTGATCACGGCTTCTTTGTGGAAGCACTTAATCTTTCTTTGCGGGGCGATTTTGAAATCGGGAGCCACACTCTGTCAGCGATTGTTGGCTACACCGATACTGACGTTAAAATGTCTACAACTGCTTTGGTAGCAGCTGAGGGCGGTGCGCAGAACTATATTGAGCAATTCGAGCAGTTCAGCGGCGAATTGCGTCTGTCTTCTGATCCCGCTAATCGGTTCTCATACATCGCAGGCATCTACTATGCGAATAGCGATAACTTGCAGCACTATGAAACCAATTTTGGTCCCTTCCTGCTTGGAAGTCCGGGACTGTCTTTGCTGCGTGGGCAGGATAACAACATAGATGTTGAGTCGATCTCTCCATTTGTGTCGGGTACGTTCAACATCAGTGATCGCTTCCGCATTACCGGCGGGTTGCGATATAGTCACGAGACCAAATCTGTTGATTTAGTTGGTTCTGCGTTGGAGCGCGGCACCCCCTGTGGATTTTACCTGACAGACGGTACTGGAAATTTCACTTTCGCCGCACCATTTGCTTGTGTGCCAATTCCTGCGCCTGCAACCGAACGATCCTCGGGAAATTGGATGCCGGAAGTAATTGCGCAATATGACATTGCAGATGAAACGGTTGTTTACGCGCGTTTTGGACAAAGCGTTAAATCTGGGGGCTTCGCAACCTCTTCAGTTCCACTCGCGGCGCGGGCTTATGATGACGAGAAGGCCACAACCTATGAAGTCGGTCTGAAATCTCGTTTCCTAGACAACCGTGCCCAGATTGCAATTTCGGCTTTCCGCACTGAGTTTAAGGACTTGCAGGTCAATACATTTATTCCTGATCCTAGTGGAAATCCTGGTTTTATTGCTAGCATCAACAATGCCGCAAAGGTTACTTCGCAAGGATTTGAAATTGAAGGGTCCGCTCTTTTGGCCGACTGGCTAACACTGAGCGGTTCTTTGGGATACCTCGATACTACCTATAACGACTTTGCTGCAGCGAATTGTTTTCCGGGCGCGACACCGAATTCGACGGTTGTTCCTGGTAAATGCGATCTTGCCGGGCAGAATACGCCATTCTCACCAGAGTTTTCGGGGTCACTTGGAGCAGATATCGACTTCGAATTGAGCGATAGCGTTCGTTTTGTTGCCGGAGCTAATATGAGCTTCAGTTCTAGTCACTTCACCGAAGGCACGCTGGACCCAGCGGCCGTACAGCCCTCCTATCAACGTTACGATGCCCGAATTGGTTTGGCAGGAGTAGATGATGAGTGGTCTATTTCGTTGATCGGTAAAAACCTCAGCGAAGAAGCGATATTAAGTGCGACTCAGCCGATTGTAGGCAATGTTGGCTTCATTAATGCACCGCGAACAATAATGCTCAAAGGAACCTTCAAGTTTGGCGGATAGTTGAACACTTGTCCTCGGGAGCCTTTGGCTGCTCTGAAAGCGGACGCTGCCGGACGCGGCCAAACTCTCTCTTGGCCCAGATCTGAATTTGGGAACGTCATATGACGACAGACACTCTACCAACTGAGCATCAGGAGGTGTGGTATGAAAATGCTGACCGGATTCCTAATAACTGGACTGATGACCTTCTCCCACAGCGCCGTCGCGCTTGGGGATGAAGCCCCGCATTCAGAAGGTTTAGTGCGGGGCTTGTATGTGTTGGTCAAATGGTTAGCCGCGCGGGGCTCAATTGGCAGGAGGTATTGGCAATTGCGTGGTCGATTTGATCTCCGACAAGGCAACAGTTGAGTTCACTTCCTGAACTCCAGGCAGTTGAGAGAGTTTCTGAAAGAAGATCCTCTCATAAGCCTCAATGTCCTCGGCAACGATTCTAACCAAAAAATCGACGTTTCCCATGAGAACGAAGCACTCAAGAACCTCTGGTACATTGCGGATTGCCGCTGCGAATTCATCGAGGTTTGCTCTGCCGTGCGCGTTAAGCTTGATCTGCGCGAAGATTTGCGCCCTTAATCCAACTTTGTGCCGATCAACAATTGCAACCTTACACTTGATAAAGCCGTCTTTCTCGAGTCGATCGATCCTGCGCCAGCAAGGTGATGGTGAAAGACCTACTTTCTCGGCGATAGCCGCTGTGGACAGGCTCGCATCCGACTGCAGTAGCTCGAGAATTTTTCTTTCGTACATATCTAGTTTTACCGGCATATTTATCCTAAAATATTACATATATAGGATGATCTATCCGAATATTCGTTGTTTTACCAGAAAATAGGTAAGCATTTTTTACCGGAAAGCGGAATAATGCTTCGCCAAGGAGAACACAAATGACAACGCAAAAATCGTCGGATCCAGCAAGTTATGATCTACCTAAAAAGATAGTGAACCTGAACGATATCGATAGCGGACTATCGGGTACGATCGTCATTCACTCGACACGCCAAGGACCGGCTACAGGCGGTTGCCGCTTTTGGAACTACCCGGACACGCAATCATTACACCAGGATGCCATGAGGTTGGCCAAGGGCATGTCCTTCAAGAATGCGATGGCTGGCCTACCATTAGGAGGCGGAAAAGCAGTCATTAACATTCCTCAGGTGAACTTCGATCGCGCCAAAATTTTTCGCGCATTGGGGAGAGCAATCCAAGCCCTAAATGGGGAATATGTAACTGCTGAGGATGTCGGAACAGATATAGCCGACATGACAAATGTTGCGCAATACACGCGTTTCGTTGCTGGCCTGAGAGCCAGTTCTGGGCGACCCGGAGGTGATCCTTCCCCCTTTACCGCTCGCGGAGTGTTTGAGTGTATGAGAGTTGCAGTCGAGGGCCGCTTAGATCGTCCCCTTTCCGATGTGACAGTCGCTGTACAGGGTGCGGGAAATGTAGGTTTCCAGCTGTGTGCGATGCTTCATGAAGAAGGTGCTAAGCTGATTGTTGCAGAGCATAATTCGGCTAAAGCAGCAGCTGTGGCAGCGCGGTTCGGCGCAGAGGTGGCCAGTTGTAACTCCATAATAGAAGCGAAAGCCGATGTGTTTGCGCCCTGTGCTTTGGGCGGCGTGCTTTCCAGTAGATCCGTAGCGAAACTCCAAGCAAAAGTCGTTTGTGGAGCAGCGAACAATCAACTTGCAGTACCAGAAGTTGCAGAACAGCTCGCTGATCATGGGGTTCTCTACGCACCGGATTATGTCGTAAACGCAGGTGGAATCATCAATGTGGCTGGCGAATATCTCGGTTGGACGATCCGAAACGTAGAAGATCGTGTAAATGCAATTGCACCTCGCCTTAAGAATCTTTTTGCAGTTGCTGATCAGAATGGTAGCACTGTCCAGGCTGCAGCGGATAATCGAGCACAAGCACTCATGATGGCAACAGCGCTTGATTCGCGAGCAGCATAGAAATGCGCTACGGTGGTCCAGTCCTCGAAGGTAAGACGACGAATTTGAAGAGATGCTTCTTGGTCACAGGGGATGTATGCTCCCAACTGTCGCTAAGAATTCTCGGAATCTTTGCTAGAGTTTCAACAATTCCGACTGTATTTGAATGTTATCTAAAACAAGGAGTTCTAGAAATTTACATCGAGACTGGAGTTGAAGACGAGCAATCTCTCTCTCTTATGCAACAACGAATCCAACAGATCATCGGTATTCGGGATGTTCTGGTCGTAAAGGGGTCTGACAACAGAGGCTCGCGCTCGGGTCTGCAACAAACGAGCGTCGTCGATTGCCACAGTCCGCTAGCGTTTGAAGCAAAGGTAGCTTAACAAGGCTAAGTGACCAGTGCAAAGTCCTTAGAAATCTAGAAAACTAAGAAAATCCATAATCGCGACTATGTAATGATATTGGGTTGTTTGAAAACCTTTATCTCCGGTAAGTCTCGATCAAAAATCTCCATTTCTACAAGGCAGCTATGTGCGCTGCATCCCTGGCCGAGACTGGAGGAACCAACGTCCTGCGTTAAGACATTGGGATTGCCGTGCACATCGAGGTTCTTACCGCGTTCGGGATCTTCCGGGTCGAACCAAGCTCCGGTCGGCAATTCTATAACGTCATTCCTTATTCGTTGGGTCGTTCGCACAGCAGCAAGGCAGGCGCCGCGTTCATTGAACAACCTGACGATATCACCGTCTTTGATGCCGCGCTTTTGGGCATCAGCTGGGTTAACTCGAACGACAGACCGCTCTCTTTCTTTTCCATCGCGACTTGTTCGTCCGTGGTCATATTGACTATGCAACCGGGTGCGCGGCTGGTTGGAAATCAGATGCAGTGGGAATTGCTGAGCCTTCTTGGCGCCGAGCCATTCGCGCTTCTCAAACCAAACCGGATGACCAAGGCAATCCTGATAGCCAAAACTATCTATCTTCTCGGAGAATATTTCAATCTTGCCTGATGGTGACTCTGGTAGAGGATTGGCCTCGGGGTCGGCTCGAAACATCTCTTGAAGTGATGGGCGCGCTGGAAGTTGCGGCTCGATATTTACAGGATCGCCACTCCAGAACTCTTCCCATGAGGGAAGCTTCACACCGTGTAGCTCAGCATTTTTAATCGTTTTGCAATAAAGGTGTTCGACCCATTCATCAGCGTTGCGGCCTTCGGTAAATTCATCTGCAAATCCAAGCCGTTCAGCAAGCCCTGTGTATACATCATAGTCATCACGGGCCTCCTTATATCTCCCCAAAGCCTTACGGGATGGTGATAGCCAGTGGTCATTGGCTCCCATAGCAATGTCGTTTCGTTCCAAACTCGTGGTTGCGGGAAACACAATGTCGGCATGCCGCGCCAAGCTGTTCCAATTTATCTCATTTACGATGATGGTTTGTGGTTTTGCCCAAGCCTTCACAAGCCGATTGAGATCCTGATGGTGGTGAAACGGATTGCCACCAGCCCACATCACTGCGTGTATTTGCGGGTAGGTTACTTTTCCACCGTCAAAGTCAATCGTGGCACCAGGGTTGAGTAGCAAATCGGCCATGCGGGCAACGGGTATAACCGTAGCGACTGGGTTCTCGCCTTGTGGTAAATGGCCGATTTTGAACGGGACCGGTTTTTTGCCGAAAAAGCCGGCATTGTGCACCGACCCATATCCATAAGCGATGCCGCAGCCGGGAATGCCTATATCACCGAGCATGGCTGCAAGCACGAGTGCCGCCCACCATGGTTGTTCCCCGTGCTCGGCGCGCTGTAGTGACCAACTTGCTACGACGAGCGTTCGCTTGCTGGCCATTTCCCGTGCTAGTCGTTTGATGTCTTGCGCAGGAACATCTGCGATTTTACTCGCCCAATCAGCATCTTTGGGTTGCCCGTCATAGTTTCCCAAGAGATATGGCGTAAACCGATCAAAACCCACGGTAAATTTTTTAAGAAAAGCCTTATCATGCAAATCTTCGACCAGTAGCGTGTGCATAAGGCCAAGCATAACCGCCACATCGGTGTTTGGCCTCAAGGCCTGCCATTCGGCATCAACATCATCAGCCATGTCATCTTTGAGGGGGCTAAAATTTACGAACCGAATTCCGGAGTCCTTCAACTCCAGCAAGAGCCTTTGGGCCGAGTGATTACCCACTCCTCCTGCATTAACTTGTATATTCTTCATGGCGATACCGCCGAAGCAGACCATCAGGTCTGCGTTCTGTTTGGTGTCCTCGCTGTTAGGTGATTGGTAAACGGCATCTTGAGCGGTCAAACCGGTTGTGTAAGGACAAATTCGTGCGCCAGCTCCGACCGAATATGAATCCATGGTGCTAACATAGCCGCCAAACATATTAAGGAATCGATGGATCTGGCTCTGCGAGTGATGAAAACGCCCCGCGCTGGCCCATCCATATGAACCACCAAAAATCGCCTCGTTTCCATGCTCTGACTTAATGCCAGCCAAATCTTCCGCAGCAATGTCTAGCGCTGTCTTCCAAGAGACGGGGCGAAAAGGATCTTTTCCCCGCATTGAGCCGTCACTGCTTCGCCTATCCTGAAAATACCCTTCTCGGATCATCGGTTGTGCAATGCGAACATCTTCGTCCATCGCATCGATAAGCGATTGCCCGATTGCAGTTGGCGATTCGTCTTCGGGCCGATTTTGCACGGCTGCAACAGAGTTTCCCTCGGTTTCGACCAGGAAATTGCCCCAATGGGTGCTTACCGGCGTAGTCTTGCGCATTATCCGTACCTTAAAAAAATTTCTAACCACTTTGGACCTTGCAGATCACGATTAGCAAGTTACTGCTTCATAAGTTCGCCTTTTGGATCCCAAAAGGAATGACGTTTGATCACATCAACTTCGGCCCTCTACACACCGGCATTGCCGTCAACCACTAGGTTGGGGTCATTTTTCGCCAAAGAGATCGGCAAATGGGATCGCGTCGGTATACCCGGTGACAAAAACTTTTTGGCAAAGCTGCTTACTTGGTGGTTAAACGCGCTGTATGGCCATCTAATATCCTGATGCGGCATGACTTGCGCTGGATGGTCTGTTTGAGCAGCGGAAATCTCATCCAGATGAGCCCCACTAGCGGCGCTTCAGATCCCTCCTGATATGCTTCCGATTTCATAAGTAAACCTCAATCATCTTTCTGTAGGTCATCCACGGCTCTGATGGATTTCATGGAATGGAGCACCCCAAGCATATCCTTCGAACTCATCAACTCAATGAAGGTATAATCGATCAGCATTCCGCTCGACATCCGAAGCACCTGGATTGCCTTTGCAGTCTTTGCATCTGGCAGAGCGACGATGATGTAATTCTTGTTTTCACCCAACCCGAAATAATACGCGATTAGCTTACCGCCGAGCTTCTCTATAGCGTCGCGACCAGCCGCCTCACGGTCGCTCGGATTTTCCAGCATATTTTGCCAGCCTTTCGGACCGATATGCCCAACGAAAAGAAAATGCCGCAGCTCAGTTACACGGGTTTCAACAGTATTGTTCTGCGCTTCTTCCGCATTTGCGGGAGCAGCCAAAAACGTTGTCATCAGAGCCGCAAATATCAAAAGAAGTTTATGCATTTTCTTTCCCATCCAATTGGTTCCGAGTGCCGTTTTATGCATAGATCGGGTCGTTTCGGGCAAATATTCCAAACACGATTAATCCAACCACACTGCCGCCCACCATGATCAAAAACATCTGGTCATAGGAACCCGTCTTGTCGAGAATGTAACCCGTAAGAGCAATGATAACTGTACTGGCCAGTGATGCAGCTCCCGCGATGAAGCCGTATAATATCTCGCCATGTCGTGGGAGTAATTCGGCTGGAATGGCTGAATAGCCTGGCACTGCGACACCGAGGGCGCCGAATGAAATAGTCATGCAGATGACCGCAGCAATTTGACCTGAAATTAGCGTGATAGCAGCCAGAGCGAATGCGCTGACTACGAAACCGGTATAGGTGAGCGATTTTCGTACTTTCAAAGTTGGCACGCCTCG
The DNA here is from genome assembly GCA_002733865.1 of Sphingopyxis sp. Taxonomy (GTDB): domain Bacteria; phylum Pseudomonadota; class Alphaproteobacteria; order Sphingomonadales; family Sphingomonadaceae; genus Parasphingorhabdus. The sequence goes on along the minus strand of NVXM01000005.1, from coordinate 73,054 downwards.
ACGAATGAGCCAATCGGCAAAAATGCCGGCAGCAATGGTTGAGAATGTGAGCATCACAAATGGCATTAACGAATAGACACCCGCTTCTGCCGCCGACATCCCGAAAGTGTCAGCAAAATAGCTCGGCATCCAAGTGACCAACGTAAAGGAAATCATCGCACCAGCCATTGCAATGACATAAAGACAAAGTACCGCCGGGTGGGTTAGAAGCAATTTCCACGGTGTCGGCGACTTGCTAATCTTTTTAGCAGGAATAACCTGTTCTTCGGCTGGCTGAGGACGGCTTGGAATTAGCCACAACCAAAAAACTCCCCATAAAAACCCCAATCCACCGAATATAAAGAAAACCGAAGGCCAGCCGTATATTGCGATAATTTTCCCGGCCACGAGTAACGCAAAAATTGTGCCCGCCGATGACGAAGCGGTCATGAAGGCAATGGAACTAGATATCTCGTCTTTGCGCATCCAGCCGCTGATAAGATTGTAGACGGAAGGGAATGCCGCCCCTTCGCCAAAGCCTACCATGAAACGAGTGAATATGAGCGTCGAAAAGGACAGTTGAGCTGCTGGAGGAGTCAGTACGGTGAAAGCCGACCAAATCATGACGGCCCAAAATAACACGTTTCTGCCGCCGAAACGGTTGGCCAAAATGCCGCCCAATATCTGCATGATCAGATAACCGATGAAGAAACTCGATAGAACCAGGCCCTTGTCGGTGTCAGACCATCCGAGTTCGTCCTTCATTTCTATTGCGGCCAATGAAATGAGGACACGGTCGATGTAGCAAAGGAATAGCGCAGTGAGCGCCCAGATCAACATGGCGAAACGCTTTGGGAACCTCTTTTGCGAAACAGCTTGGTCAGTCATGAGGGCTCCTACTCATACTTTGGTCAGCATGGTGAGCGCCAACGCAGCTATATCAGAGCCGATATAACCACCGCCATTTTCTGCAAGTGCAGTTCGCGCACCATCTACCTGACGATCACCGGCTTCACCGCGCAATTGCCAGACCAGTTCGCATATTTGCGATGTTCCGGTTGCGCCTATTGGATGACCTTTGCGCATCAGTCCTCCTGATGTGTTGACCGGTATTTTTCCGCCCAGTCTTGAGTGCCCGTCCTTAACAAATCTCCCGCCTTGGCCTTCACCGCATAGTCCAAGATATTCGTAGTACATGATTTCCGAAATAGCTGAGGCATCGTGCAGTTCGACACAGTCCAAATCTTCCGGTCCAATGCCGGTCTCGTTGTAGATTTCGATGGCTGCCTGCTTGGGCGGCGGGACTCCATCGTCAGACTCATAGTCATAGCCACTGCTTAGCGCGGCCGCTTCTACTTTCACCATTTTGGCAAGACCAAGCTCTTTCGCTTTTTTCTCGCTCACGATGATTGCGGCTGATGCTCCATCACCGATTGGAGAACACATGGGCAATGTCAGCGGCCAGACTACTTCGCGGGCTGCCAGCACATCTTCCACCGACAATATCTCGCGATATTGGGCGTAAGGATTAAGGCTGCCATGATACGAGTTTTTTGCCGAGACCGCCGCCAACTGTTCCCGCGTTGTACCATATTTCTGCATATGGTCGAGCGCCCAAGATACGTAGATATCAATGAATAACGAGCGGTTCTGTCCAGCCCCGTCTGTATTTACATCCATTCCTAGCTTTTGCAATTTGCAACCAACATCGGCCAGCAACGCATCAGCTTGTTCAATATCTACGCCGCCGCTAAAAACTGAAAATGTCTTTTGCTTGTCTTCAGTGAATAGCTTTTCTACGCCGCACGCGAGCACGATATCATATGCTCCTAGCGTCACCATGGAACAGGCTTGCTGGAAGGCGGTTGCCGACGAAGCGCATGCATTTTCAACATTGATAACTGGGATTCTTCCAATACCCATATCCCGCAAAATAACTTGGCCCGGGACACAGACTTGACCGGAAATAACACCAGCACCAACATTGCCGACCCATGCAGCTTGCAAATCACTGGCGGATAGAGAGGCATCTGTCAGCGCGCCTGATATAGCTTCTTGCCCAAGGCTTTTTAGCGAGCGGTCCATGTGCTTGCCAAAGGGTGTCATTCCAACACCAGCTATATAAGCATTCTGCTTCAATTGACGGCCCGGTCTTTGCCTTGCCAATATTTCTTACGCAATTCGGTTTTCATGACCTTTCCATTGGGCGAGCGGGGCAAGTTATCGACGATCTCGACAGACTTAGGAGCTTTCACACTGCCAAGCCTTTCTTTAACCGCGGATATGATATCTGCCTCCAAGACGGTCTGACCCGGCTTACACTGGATAACAGCCTTGACGGCTTCGCCCCATTTTTCATCTGGGACGCCAATAACCGCGCATTCCTGCACAGACGGGTCTTCGGCAACCACCTGCTCCACTTCATTTGGATAGACATTAAAGCCGCCTGTAATGATCATATCCTTACTGCGATCAACAATTCGGACATAGCCGCTTTCATCCATCACCCCGACATCTCCGGTCCACAGCCAGCCATTTCGAAAGGATTTATTTGTAGCTTCAGGGTTTCCGAGATAGCCTAACGTTACTAGCCGCCCTCTTACACAGATTTCTCCCGGCTCACCGCGTTCAACTTCGTTCTCATCATCGTCCAAAATTTTGACTTCGTTTAGATAGGCCGGACGACCAATGCCGCTCAATCGTTCCTCGTCAACATTGCCTTCGGAATCGGTAAAATCCCAAGGCGCCTTTAAAGTGATGGCGGCTGGCGCTTCAGTTTGGCCATAGGCTTCGGTCATACAGGGACCAAAAACAGAAATGGCTTCTTTCAATTTCTCCAGTGACGTTGGCGCGGCTCCAACAATGAAATGCTGCAACGATGTATAGTCATATTTCCTGACATCGGTATGAGCCAGCATCATGTACATAACCGTTGGCGGAAGAAATAAGTGCGTCACCCGGTGCTCAGTGATGTCCTGCATGATAGATAACGGATCGACGTTCTTGGTGATAACATTCTTGCCCCCGCGTATGAAATGCAGGCTGTTCCCCGTCAGCACCTATGACACCAAATTGATGTTGTGATTTAAGGAGTGTTTTGGTTTCATCGTAGTGACGAAGGAACGAAGCATGAAACCAAAACACTCCAGCGCAAAAAAGCCCGCCGAGCGGGTCGTCAAGGATATACGCCGCGCGACCCGGCGGCATTTCTCTGCAGAGGACAAGATACGGATCGTGATTGACGGCCTGCGCGGTGATGACAGCATTGCCGAACTGTGCCGCCGGGAAGGCATTGCCCAGAGCCTGTATTACACCTGGTCGAAGGAGTTTATGGAGGCCGGCAAACGGCGGCTGGCCGGTGACACGGCCCGTGCGGCAACCAGCGATGAAGTGAAAGACCTGCGTCGGGAGTCGCGTGATCTAAAAGAATGCGTGGCCGATCTAACCCTTGAGAACCGTCTGCTTAAAAAAAGCATGATAGCGGATGGGGACGACAACGCATGAGATATCCGGCATCGGAGAAGCTCGAGATCATCAGGATCGTCGAGCAATCGCATCTGTCAGCCCGCAAGACGCTGGATAAGTTGGGCATCCCGCGCCGCACCTTTTACCGCTGGTATGATCGGTATCTGGAAGGCGGGCCGGAAGCGCTGGCTGACCGGCCATCGGCTCCAAGCCGGGTGTGGAACCGGATTCCTGCCAAAGTGCATGACCAGATCATCAATCTGGCACTGGAACGCTCGGAGCTCAGCCCGCGCGAACTGGCGGTGACGTTCACCGATGAACAACGCTACTTCGTGTCAGAAGCCACGGTTTACAGACTTCTGAAGGCCCATGATCTGATAACCAGCCCCGCCTATGTGGTCATCAAGGCTGCTGACCGCTTCCATACACCGACCCTGCGGCCCAACGAGATGTGGCAGACAGACTTTACCTACTTCAAGATCATTGGCTGGGGCTGGATGTATTTATCCACGGTGCTTGACGATTACTCGCGCTACATCATCGCCTGGAAGCTGTGCACCACGATGCGCGCAGAGGATGTCACCGAGACGCTGGACATGGCACTGGAAGCCTCAGGCTGCAGTAATGCCAAAGTGCAGCACAAGCCGCGCCTGCTCAGCGATAATGGCCCCAGCTATATTGCAGGTGAGCTGGCAGAATATATTGAAGCACAGAAGATGAGTCATGTCCGCGGCGCACCCTTCCATCCGCAAACACAGGGCAAGATCGAACGCTGGCATCAAACCTTGAAGAACCGCATCCTGCTAGAAAACTACTTCCTGCCAGGGGATCTGGAAGCCCAGATCGAAACGTTCGTGGAGCAATATAACCACCGGCGTTATCACGAAAGCCTCAGCAACGTTACGCCTGCCGATGCCTACTTCGGCAGAGCAGTCGCCATCATCAATCAACGAGAAAGGATCAAAAAACAAACCATCGAACATCGGCGCTTGCAACACCGCAAGCTTGCCGCTTAATATCAATCAACCAGATGGAACCAATGCTCCGTTAATTTACGCAGCCTTCAGTGCCAAATGTTCTGACGACGGACAGGCAACATACCAGCAATGCTCGAAAGCGCGCTCATGCCACTATCATCCGCAATGGCCTTGCAGGCTCTTGTGGACCGCCGTGCAAGGCTCATTTGCGTTTCCGTCTAATTTGGTGTAATTTACAGACGGAGAAAAGAAATGAGCCTTCCTATTCAGCAAGATCCAGGCAATCCCGGCAGCGCAAACAGCGTTCACTGGCAGCAAACCCAGAAGGCGGTTGTAAAACGGAGCCCCGCAACGGGCAGTGATTGGACTATCACATGGTTCATTTTGGGTATTTTTGGCGCAGGTATTATTGCGACCATTCTTCAGTAAACATACCGCCATTTTCATTTCCTACGGCCCCTCTTCGGGTCATATTCAGCATGGAGATGATTATTGTCTGGATCATTACGGAACGTCTCAAAAGCAACATCATACTCTGGTCCAAGGCGAGCGCTCACACCGCGTGCCAAGGCACGGCCTTGTGTGATAGTGATATTGTTACCCCTAAAGTCTAGCGCCTTACCGTCAGGATGAAGTGATCCTGGGGTATGAGTACGATCCTGAGCGGAAGTGACGGTTCTCGGCGACAAACCTAACCGTTGTGATTCTTCGGACACTGCTGAAATAGCAGGCGCCATACTAGAGTCTAAAGTGGTGACGTTGGTTCCCGGCTTGATCGACATTCCTTTACTTTGGATATAATTTGTCGCGTTGAAACTAGACGCATTGCCGGGGCCGTCCGACGAATTATCTCGCTCGAATAACGGTCCGAATATTGGCATAGTCTCGCCAAGTGACAAATTTTGAGCATTAGCCGAACCGGTAAACATCGCTTCGCCGCGGCGATGGAGATCCCCGTTGCTAAAGTTTGTGTCGAATTGATGAGCATCCATCCGTTCGTTCGCTCCCTCGATCCTGTCGCCAACAAGACTTGTAAGAGCGGCGTCGCGGGAGTCTGATCTGACGTTAACTGCCGGACCAGAATTCGTCACCACGCCAACTTGACCGCTACCCCACCCTTTAACGTCTCCTGCAGGCTGCGCGATACCAGACGAAGGCATCGGTCCGATCGGACCCAAATCATTACGCATATCCTCGACGAATGAGCTGCGAAAACGCTCCTCCAAAACATTCCTCGTTTGCCGCTGGCGATCGTTCAGATCGACATCGCGCATCCAGGTTTCATAGCCGCTGTCGCGCAGACCTTCATTGCGGGCAAGCTCTCCAGCTGCAAAATTTTGCCAATTCTGGCTATAGTCTCGAGAAGTTTGGAACCCGCCCGATTCAATTTCGCTGATCTGACGCTCATAACGCTTACCAACCTCTTCGAGCCGTCCTGCCTCCAGAGAATGAGAACGAGCCTCGGTAAGGCTAGCGTCACGGCGCTGCGATAGACCCTGTAACTCGGAACTACCGCTAGTTGAGACAGCGCGAGTGAAATTTTCCCGTGAATGCGTTGCATTGTCGCTTGTGGACTCAGCGTTAAGAAAAGAGAGACCCTTGGAAATCCGTTCGCTAACGCTTTCACTTGACGAGCGATTGCGTGATTGCTGCGATAAAATATTTGCATCAATTCCGGCCTTCAAACCGGGGACCGGAGAACCAGCGCCCAAAGTCCCCTGCCCGTTCATATAGCTATAGCGTGACAGCTCGTCAGCTGCCTTGCGATCAAAGCCATAATCGTTAACCAGAGTATCTGACCAGCTCCGCGTTAGGTTTTGCGCTTGCGAAATAGCATCCTGAGTTTGCTGACCCAATATCGTTTCGCTGCCGCGAGAATTCTGCGCTGTCGTGAACAACTGCGCGCCAATTGTATTGGCGGCAGAAAGAGATTGGGAAGCCATTTCTCGTTGCTGGGTCGCCTGATTTTGGAATTCCCCGACCGTGCTACGCATTTCACCAACATTGGCCTGGGTAAGCGTCGGCTTCCATTCAAAACTCGATATCGCCGGGTTTTGATTAGTAACTGTAGAACCATCGGCGTGTGTCGCTGACATAACGCCATTGGCTTGGCGATGAGCAAATGCAGGAGAACCACTAGCAAAATTAGGTTGGTTATTCCACTGGTTACTCGCCTGCGTATTTATATTCTGGTTCGCAAGGCTGGCATTGCCATAGGCGTAGTTGCCCGTGGTAGCTTCACCTGCAGCCGCTTCGGCAGCATTCTGACTTGGTGCCAGAAAGCTGGTAGCATGTCCCGCGATGGCCATCGCCCCGCGTGCCATACCGGCTGCAAGAAATGGAATACTGGCTATCATGTAACCAGCAAGAGAAGCCGTTTCGTCGTTTACAGCGCCAATACCGGCAAAATTTCCCAGCGTCATCCCTCCGTCTGCAACTGCGTTGCCGGCAGAAAGACCCCTGCCCATCATGATCATGTGCAAAACAACATATAGCGGACCCCATGCTGCCAGATAGAAAAACCCGGTCACATAGCCGCGCAAGGTTGAAACACCTGTCTTAGGCATCAAAAAGAGCGGAAAGAGTACCGGGAACATTGCATAAAAAACAACGGTCAAAACGATATTAAGGATTGGAACCCATTTCATCGCGCCCTGAGCGAGCGCCGAATAAGTGTTGCGGGTCTGGATGTCCGCTCTCGTTGCAGCGAAGCTATCAATAGCAGCCGCGCCGGTCCCGCCAGCCATATCATCACGCGCTTGCATGAAAGCGTTTACCGCGAGACTCTGGCGCATAATATCAAGCGCGTTAGAAGCATTCGACGTGAAGGCCTGATAGGTGACAGGAAGATCCGCAGACAACTTTGCTTGCGCGACCGCGTTAGCCATTCCGGGATAAAGTTGTTTAGCCCAGATAGGAGAGAAGGCATTGAGAAATTGCGTCCATTGCGGCGTCAGAGCCGTGTACGCGTCCCGGCAAGTAATCACAGCAGTTGAAGTCGTCCCGTCGCCGTTGCGCGTAACAAAGGTTTGAGCGCGAGCTGGACTGCCCGGACCGATATCGGCCCAGAGATTAGCAGATTTTGCAAGGCCATCCATAGACTTGAACCCGAGCATCACGTCGTAGAAAACGCAGCGTTTCATGTGTTCGTTGATGTTCGCTGCAAATTCAGGGTCAGTGATCCGAATCTGGCGGGTCGCCTCCATCAGTTTAGAACCATAGATAATGCCGTTGGTGGAATATTGCAGTTCGCTAGGCATTACGAAGACGGTTTCGGCCTCGGTTGTTAAATAATCTCCCACCTGGCTTGTAAAACTGGCGACTGCGCCAAGGCCTAACGGAACATTAGCAACTGTATTGGGGGACAACCCGGGGTTTACCCTGTCCGTAACCTGAATCGTAACAGTGGGAACCATCAGGCACAGATAAATAAGAGTAGCTTGCAAAAACCAGTTGAACCACGCCCTCCAATCAAGACTGAAGGCAACGATAAGCAGAGTGTAAATGAGCCCCATGACCATGACCACGCGGATCATCGACTTATATCCGCCGCCACCCGTCCATGCTGAAACAGCGTTTAGTACGTTGACGATATATTCGCCGCCGCCAATGGTGAAAAGCTCCAACATGCCGCTTGCCCTTTCTTAGCGAAGACCCTGAGAATTCAAACCGCGTGAGAAATTAAGTGCAGCTGACATGCCGGGTGACATCGAGTTCTGAAGTGTTGATTCAAGCGCGATCGTTCGATCAATCACGCGCATAGTAACCTCTACCCGCGCCGAATTTCTTACTTCGCGCTGGGCGAATTTAGTACGCACTCCTTGAACCTGAGCGGCCCATGCCGCCGCACTATCTTGATCGGCCTTCACCAGACCAACTTTTGCCATATCAAACTTACCTAAAACATCATTCAAAATTGCTTGGAGCAGATCGATCGATGTTATTTCTGACACCGCATCGATCTCTCCAGTGCCAACAATATCGGTCCGGGCAGCAGTCTGTACCGCGAGGATTTTATAAAGGGGTAATGATGCCACATTGAGCAACGTCTTTTCAGCATCACCAATCGCTGTATCATCCTTGATTGCCGTCGCCATCGAGAGAATGAGGGCTTTAACCTTAGGACGGATTGCTTGGGAGGCCGGGATATTCATATTTTGCGTAGTGACTTCCAGACATTTATCTGAGTCCACGCATTTCAGGATTTTGACGGTATTGCCGCCTTGCGTTCCATCCAGAAGCGCTTCGACTATGGAATCATCGCCCGGACCGTGCTTATCAATGATAGAACCTTTGGTTGGATCGTCCGATACTTGGGTGACAACCGTACCAACGATCGTCATAACCATTTCCTTGAATTCCTGATCGTAACCAGCAAATTGAGGAGCCTTATTCAGAATATCCCAAGTGAAATTGTGATCCTGACCCACTAGCTGCATTTCCATTTCAGGATTGGTATTAGCGGCCAAAGTCTCTTTACGTTTGCCGCCATTATTGCAGCCCTGACGGCTTGCGGCCCAATCTGAAAAAATACCGTCATTGCCGACAGCTTCGCAAATTGTACTTTGCGTCGTATCCATGACTGGCCAGAGACCACCAACCAGCCCCTGGGCCGTCTCACAGCTCGAAATATTCATCTGGTTGAGCTGTTGAACCTTCTGGCTCATATCCTTGATAACACCGCTGATCTGAGGCGATATGGCATCGATGGCCAACTGGAAGGCAAAACCAATTGCGTTATTAGCAGTGGCCTTGAGCATGGCCACCAACTCCGCCGTGTTTATGAAACTGAAACTACCAGCAAATAAATCGATGCCACCACAACCAGCACGCGCTCCTGGCAACTGCAGATTAAACGGTTGGACTGACTTTTGAGGAAAACGGGTCCAGACATTACCGCCTGAATAATAGCCAGCAGATTGACCTTGAAAGGCAGATGGGCCGGTAATATTAGCTCGAGCGCCTGCGTCATCAAAATAGCTCTGCATCTCGTCGCCAACAGACGCAGACGCCGGCGTTATGACGCTAAGATTCAAAACAGCTGTGAACGCGAGAAACCAACGGGACTTATGTAAAATCCGCCGCGATATTGCACATATTTTGGTAGTCATTAGAAATCACTCCCTGGCTTGGTTTTGGTCAAAACAAAGATACGGTCCATAATTTCGTCTGCAGCCATGAGGCCTGTTCCAATCGGAATAGGACGCTTGGTAAGAGTGTCGAAAAGGACAAGAGCAGGAGTTGCGTTGCCGGGAAGGCCCATCCGGGCGCGCTGGCCGCTATCCACAACGTAATTAGGGAATACGCGATTAGGACCACCGTCCATTGACACGGCCACAACCGAGAGATGATTACTATCGCTTACCGACTTGAGAATAGGTGCTTGGATTTCGCAGGCAGAACAGGACTGAGCGTAAAAATAGTAAACACCATAGCGCTGCGAGAGGCGCGCCATCGCGGCATTTCTGTCAGCCTTCCGGTTATCAATCCATGCCCGTTTGCCTATGGTAGAAACAGGACGTTGAAGCGTATAATCGTCTTGGGGATTTTGCCACAATGCTCGCTGCCACACATCGGCAAATGTAGATGATCGATCAAGCTGTTCGCGCTGAAAACGGATATAAGCAAGAACATTGGCTTCAGTTGGCTCCAAGATCGCCTGAGCCTTCAATTCGTCGAGCTGTTTACCGATCTCTTTGAGCTGCGCGTCAGCTGAAATTTGCGGCGGGGGAGCGGAAGCGGGGTTAGCAGGCTTTGCTTTTGGCTTATCACAGTAAAACCAACTTCCAAGTTTACGGCGGCAGTAAAGATCACCCTCTCCGCCTTCTTGATCATAAATGCCTTTATCGCGCCCGGTGCTAGTAGATACCGGTGCTGAATCGTCCATAGATGGGCGTTCTTGGTATGATGTGTTTTGCGCGATCGCCAGGACCGGCGCAAATGAAACCAAAAGGCTTGCAAATACGCTCAAATATTTAATCTTCATCGGACTGATCCTCCTTCACAATACTGACATCGAGGAGCTTCCCGACATCAAAAAAATAACGATCACGGAACAACAATTGGACAATGCCATGAGCAGCGAATTCAGCCTTTTCTCTAGCTTCCTCACCTACATGAAGACCGCGACCTTCATTCTTGAGCCAATCACGGTGCGACAAACGCCTGAGGGGAGATTTAAGATCATGTTCCGCTAATTTAACGCCAAACCAACGACCAATAGTCTTGGCTAATCGAGCCTGATCAAGACCAGGTCGACGTACACAGCAGATGACGACTGCCAGCTCCAAAACCGAAATGTCTGGAACCGGTATAAAACTATCAAATGTCATCACCGAATTTTGGCTCATTATGGCCCCCCTCTTGAATAATACGCCTCAATTTTTGCCTGAATATCAGTCATTGTTTCTGCCTCGTTTGGCAGTTTCGCAGCGTCCATGAATTCCTGATAAACTTCGGTAAAATCCATCACCGAAAGATCGAGCGCAGCAAATTCATCGATAGTGAAACCAGAACATTCCGGCTCTTTGGGTGTTCCCCAGCTCTTCGATAGCTGCTCCCTGCCCTGCTCTTGCAGCACCCGCGTCAGTTTCGATAAAAAGCAGCAGGACGTTCTTCGCTTGGTTGTGCAAATACCAAGAAATTTTTTCGAGCAGTAAGTGCCGAGCGTATGACAAAGCCCCATGCGTTCACGAACATCGAGTTCCTTCTCCGAAGCATCACACAGGAACAGCGTCAAAAATGGTGTCGCCAAACCGGCAATTGCTGTTGGACCGCCTGCCAAAGCGGCAAAACCCGCAGCTGTCGGAATCAACCCAGAAACTTTGCCAGCACAACAGTTTACGAGACCAAAAATAGGTTTATGACAGCTCATGGGATTGCCCTCGAAGAGCTTGTAATCAACTTCGCTAAATTCGCGATTTGCTTGAGCAAGCGCCTCCAGCCCGACAACAGCGTCCTTAAACTCGTCTGATGCCTCGCGTGTGACAGCCTCGCACTCTCCGCCGATGCAATAAACATCGCCGCCGCAAACAAATTGTTTTTCACCCGGAACAGCACCCGGAATTGGACAAATATATATATGCTCCTCGACCTGACAATCTCCCTGTTGAGGATCATCAAGGCAAACGCTCCGGGAGAATTGACAGGCACTATTTGCGGCTAATTCTCCACAATCATTTCCGTCGAAAGTCCCCTGACACTGATATGATCGCTCCCATCTCCAACAAGGCTGAGTCACCTCAACGCCATTGATCAATCGGGTCTGCGGTGAAGAATCAGTGCAAACTTGAACAGGATTGGAACAATTAGAATTCGCTGCGATTGAAGCACACTGAGTTTCATTAGGGATCGCTGTTATGTTCCGTATTTGGCGCGGAGTAGGCACCGGTTCACCGGGGACAGGAGAACTACATTCAAGGTTGAACACCTGAACCTGATCAGGCTCTGTGCAATTGTCTAATGTGCCCTGCAAACAAATATCTACCCATTCATGCGAAACAATCTCACAAATACCTCCGATTGAAGGGGTAAAGCTCGGGTGACAGACCTTTGGCAATCCGCGCCAACCAGACTCTGAGCATTGATAATCATAAACTGTTCTTTGCGTCGCTGTGACATCGAGCGGAATCTCACACGTCTGTATTTCGTCAATGATCCCCTTCCCGACATTACAAGTCGCCTCAAAATTGCCCGGCGAAGATGTCGTCGGCGGAAGTTCTACACACTGACCTGTTGTGCCATTAGGATCTAAGCCTTGGACGTAGATAGAAGGGTCTTCGTTAATGATCTCTCCGCGCTCTATCGTTTCATCTATTAGCTCGTCGGGGACACGAGGCCGGGTGGCGTCGCCATCTATTACAAGAACGGCAGCATCGTTATTACGAGCCGCTGATATACGGGCCGCTTCCAGAGCTGCTGGATTGTCAAGAAACTGCGTTTCTGGCGCATTTGGGCCATTGTAACCTGTTAAATTGTCAACCGCAGCGGCATCGTTATCAGCCAGATTTGCTGCACCATCAGCCAAACCCTGTGCGAAGGCTTTAGCATCGTCCCTCACATCTTGCTGAGCAGACGCAGGAGCAGACACAAAAGCCAAGCATATAGTAAATGCGACTATACGTCTCATCCGCCTGCCCCGAGGCGCTTAAGAGCCGTTCCGGCGATGCGTGCGCCGGGACCACCTCCAGTTGCGAAACTTTCAAGCACATAACGCACGGTTACATTACCGGACATTCTGTCATGGGGCGGAGGTGTAGTCCGGCAATCCAATCCATCACAAAGATCGAAATCTGAGGAGACGACAACAAAGGCAGGGACAGTTTTTACATCAAAAGCCCTAAAGAGACGGGGATCAATGCCTATAGATTTAGTTTCCTGACCAGGTTCAATAACTTTTGAGATACCTTGCTGGAAGGCTTTCATCGAATTACCGGGGAAGCCCTGAAAAACTACCGCGCCGCCAGCTTTGCTAGTATCTCGGATAAGTGGCTTCAAACTTTCGGGCGGCATCGACAAGGATGCAAAAACAATAAATTGCGGCGCTTCGCCCGCAGGCATCTTGCCAGTGGCATCTGCCATCATCTTATCTAATTCAGTGGCTCCTTCAGCGTTGCCTTGCGCCTCCACATATTGCTGATGGTTAGCCTCTCCAGAGACGACAGTTTGACGCGCCTCTTCCGCCACTGCATCGCTCCGGCGCATGACATCATTGATAAACGCTTTCGCGTCGGCAGCGCTTTCGTCTGCCCTTTTTTGGATTGCTCCAAGATCAAGACCTTCAGCGGTTTGAGCAAACACAACAGCGGCGCCGGACATGCCGAGTATTCCGCCAGCGATAAAGAGAGCTTTCCAGTTCATAACGCGCAACAGTTCCTTTTACGCCAGACGAGATATCCAAAATCCTCGCCAACGACGGGCCACACCCGGCCAACGCCGGGTTTCAAATCGGAAGCACCAATTGGAGCGCAAGCGTATCTGCCTTTGACCATCGGTGAAGGATTGACCATCTGAAGACGATATTGCTGCTTTTTCATGATGGGCATGGGGTATTTTTTGCACAATCCTTCTTTCCCCATGGTCCCCCACGCAAGAAATTGACGGTGCATTTTATAAGCCATGCGCGAAGCAGCGAGCCGCGATGACTGTATGGGATTGAGATGGCTAGCGACGTTGCCGTTGAGTGGATACATTGATCCCTGACAACCAGCACACCAAAACAAGGGATCAATGGGACGGCTAACGGTTGAGGCCACACAATCTGCGGCACAAGCTAAAGTAGCAACAGGGTTTGCGAAAACAGCGGCTTCCGGATTGATCAACATCGTAAGCGTATCATCCTGCCAAAGCGGATCAATTTCAGTTACATACGCAATATCAAAGCTGGACTGCTCCAAACAAAGAAAGTCGGTCACAATTTCCATCCAATAGAGCAACGGATAAATGTACCAGTGGGCGTGCCATTTTGCGGTGTTCTGGCCTGCCCCACCAAGCTGATTAGTAGTTGCATAAGTGCCGCGGCCAATGTTGAAACCGGGGCTTATTTTGACACCACCAAGATTTGGAAAACACCAAGGCTTGGTAGTCACATCTACAAGCCGAACAGGCTCCCAGAAACCCACAGCAATCCCAATACGCGGAAGGGGCGATCCGCAGGCGCAAATAGGAAGGGTGGGATTATTATCCGTATCCGGACGCCCGCTTGGCCATATCTTCAGCCCGCCGACTGAAAGCGGGAACAAACAGCTCCAACACACATCGGTAATAGGGTTGACGAATTTTCCGGTACAAGACCCAGGCACATCATCTGCCCGTGCCGGTGCGGATCCCATTACGAAGGCTGTAATTACTATTACAACCAACATTTTCCAAATGCGTTTGAAAGAAGACGTTTTCACGATTCATTCCCTTCCCGCTCTGCGTCACGGTCAACCAACCAGGCATCATCAATCCGGATTTTTCTGTAAAAGAACAAAGATCCCGAAAACGCAGCGATTAACAAAAGAACGAGGAGGCAAGCGCCAGCACCGGCGCGGCCAAAAACAGCAGCAACAACTTCTATCGCCAAAATCCCAATGACGCTTGCGCCAGCGGATCCAATAAAGACAAACCGTAGGCGTCTCATAAAAAACGTTTCAGGAGCGGCAAGCGGCGTACCAAATATTTGTTCTGCCCAATTCATTGACAGCGCGCCTTCAATTCGATCAGCGCCAGCCTCGACCAATAAACAAACTGCCCAAAAACAAGCGCGGCGAATGCAAAGCTACCAGCGACGAGAAGATGAATTGCATTTCTTGGCTGAGGCGGAGACGTGATAACTCCAAGGAAGATAGCAAAAAAAATGCCCAGCGCAGCCACATTCAAACAAACAAAAAAGACCAACGCTGGAACATGCCAGCGCGGGCGGGCGGGCGCATCGTCTAGCTTATGCTCTAACGGCGTCGCGCCTCCAGATATTGGAGTGCTACGCATTATTTTCGGGGGATTCAGGCCCGGTCAGCCAGAGGCTATATCCAAACCATGCCAACACAAATAATGCGTCAATCTGCGCAACCGCGTTGAACAGGAAACGCCAAACCCGCCATTCGCCAGAATAGGCGAGAAGGACCAGCATTAACGCCTGCACAATGAGATTGAGGGCTATACCGCCAATAATGCTATGGCGTACTTGTTGCTTATTTATCATGACTGTTGTTTCCTCACAGGGGTTTCAGATACGCGCATCGACTTACCCGCCTGAACAACAACAGCAGGAACGCGAGTAATGCCGAACTTGGTCGTCAAGGTGCCCGCCTGATCAAAGTAGAAACGGCGCTGGCGCCGCGTCATCAACTCGAGAGGCGCGCCCTTAACCAGAATAATTTTGGCCTTGTCATCGAAGCGTTTCAAAGCCCAGGCAACCTGCGCTTCATCATCACCATCAATAAAGACAAGCGGCGTAATCACATCGATAAAATCGAGGGGATTGACCCGGCTACCAGCTGCGGAAATTAGATTTCCCTTATGATCGCGAATATCATGATCTATTACGATGGAAGGATCATAGAGCCAGCTACGAGGCTTTATTGCTGCTTCAATTCGAGCAACAGGGTCAGGCCGTCGCACTTTAGCTTCGGTACGCTTACGCAAAAGCTGGTTCATCGCATCAATTTGACCGGTGGCTTTCATATTTCTGAGTTTAGTTGCAATAACCAGAAGCAAATCGGGCTCAATTACCGGAAACACTTTACCTACTTGGCCGTAATCCTTCGCCGCAGCAGGCAGGGAAAATGCTGCGGCGAAGGTAAAAAGGAATATCGAGATGATGGACTTTTTGATCACAACAGCGGTACTCCCGTTCCAAATATCTGACGGCCACACACCCAGCCAATGTCTGCATATCGGCTATCGAACCCGTCCTTGCTTTCTGTCGCGACGAAATAACAACCATCCGGAACGCGTCCGACCGGCCCCGCAGTGAGAGGCTCCCCTCGCTTCGATACTGGTTTAAGAGCAGCAACTTCTACCCCGTTCACCGAAACAATTTTCCCATCGCGCGAAACCATGTCGCCAGCCACGCCATAAACCTGCTTGCCGAAGGGTTTAGGATCGTCTCCAAAATGAGAGCGAATAAGAGGAGTTTTTGGAGCTATAAAAAATACATATTGCCCGCGCTCTGGAAGGACGTTCTTTTCAACAAAGAAGGCCCAATTAGGGAGAGATTCACTAGAATTGATCATGAAGGCATGACGATCTGACCAGTCATCCAAAGCCGACCAGGCAATAAACACGACCAAGAGCGCCGCAAGCACCTTCCAACTCGGCCAGCGCGAAGAACGTGGCTTAGTTGCTTTTTCAGCGTCTATGGACGATACCTCCGCCATCACTGTGAACCGCCATCAACCGGATAAGGCGACTGTGCATTATCGTACGAAATCTGCGCTTCTGGCTGCATAGGCATGTTCCGGCCTTGGACCGGAGCTGAAGGAACCATCGCTGGAGGCATAGCTGCAGGAGAAGGCATTTTTACCAACTTCGATAAATCAGCCAGAACATCATCAGTTACATCGGGAACGGATGAAGCAATAACAGCTTCCCCGACGAGTATGACCTGCCCCTCTTGCGCGCGCTGTTCCAGCACACTGTCAAGCGCGCCCATAAAAGCTCGTGTGTTGTTTTCAAGCTGCTCAGGGGGCGTCCCCGACCGCGCTTCTGCTGTCACAAAATCATTTACGATGGATGCAAGACGCACCGAAACTACGCGCCGATCCTCTAAGGCAAAAATCTTCGATGTCGCCCACATGCCCCAAATAGCTGCAAACAAACCCAATGCGATCAATCCCAATTGCAAATAGGTCATACCTGCAAACCGGCGCACACCGGTAGAAGTGGCGCTATGGCTACCAGCGCGAGGGCTCTTAACCTGGTCTGGAAATGATACCTCAGAGGTCTTGCCCAAGCCCTCCAACGGCAATTGGCTAGCAGCAGTGTTACTGGTCATCGGAATCTCCTGATTCAAAAATGGATAAAAGCCCACTCATTCGAAAGGCGCCGGTCAACAGAAAGACAAAGCCAGCGATAAAATACAGCTTGCTGTCGAAGGCCGCACGCGCTTCCGGAGGCGCAACAACATAATGACCACCCAGAAGATTCAGCTGTTCGAAAAAGCCGAATAACGACCCATTTGCTACCATGAAGAACAAAACGACGAACAAACCTGCAGCAATCAAAAGCGTGGCCGCAAACCAGCCAATAAGCCGGAAGGCAACATAGATTAAGTTACCAAAGGATAGTCTTTGGTATCTTTGAATTTTCGCAAGACGAACCTGCCTATCTAGCGCTCGCTGATAGCCGTGATGCGGGATTACCCGCTGAGCGCTGCAACGCTGAGGTATCATTCGGCGGCCACCAACAAAGGCGCCTCCTCTTCATTGCTCCAACGCTTTGGATCGTCAGGATAAGCAACGCGCTCAATCGCAGCTTCCATCGTCAGGCCTTCGTGTACCAATTCTTCGATTTGCGCGAACACTGTCGGACTGGACGAATAGATTGTTGCTGAATATGGATCGAGAACAAGACGTCCCGATGCCAATGTTTCAGGGCCCTTAATCATGATATCGGAATATTCAGTGCCGTTACGCTTGAGACTACGCATCAATGTCTCGTCGCCGGCAGACATCTCGAAACGGTCCAGCTTCATGAAATCCGATATAGATTCCGGTTTTTGCTGCAAAATAAGAAACCAATCGCTATTCTCCAGCGCGGCAATCGAACCTTCAGACTTGTAATAATCGTTGAGAGACTGAGTTGCTGTAATCAGCGATGCACCATATTTACGGCACGTACGCGCATAGGTTTCGACGAATTCGGCCATCGCGCCACCTTTGAGCATTTGCCATGCCTCATCCATGATCAGCGCTTTGCGCCGCGAACGATCAAGTTTACGCATCGACTGTGAAGACATGAACATAATTGCGGTCATCACAACAGAGCGCAGCTCTTGGCGGCTAGCAAGATCAGACAACTCAAATACGGTTAGATTCGCATCGAGTTTGAAAGTTGCTTCTCCGTCAAAAAACTTGCCGTATGTACCATCGGTGCCAAAGGGTAGCATCGATACAGCGAGGCTCATTGACATTCCGTCACCATTGCCCTGCAGACCAGCGATGATGTCATCAATTGAACCGTCTCTACCCTTTTCGCTCCAAACGGCATTGACAACGCCATCAATAAGACCACGTTCGGTATCGTTGAGAATATCGATATGGCGCGCCATCTGACTGATCATCGCCTTGAGCATCGCAAGACAATCAAGCTTATAATCTTCATCATCGTCAGCAGCTTCAGCATCAATCATGGAAAACGGATTGATGCAAAACCCACTCGCAAGCGTGAATTCAATAAAAGTGCCGCCCTGGAGCTTTGCAGAATGCTCGAAACTACGACCGTCATCGATAACAATGACGTTATCTCCAGCACCGCAAAATGCGGCGCAAAGCTCCTGAAGGCAAACCGATTTACCCGAACCGGATTTACCAAACACAGCCACATTGTGGTTGCCAGCCTCATTCTCAAAGGGAGACCAGAAAAAAGGCTCCCCTCGCCTTCCAACCAACAATAGGTGCGGGATATTGCTGCCTTTATATTCGCCTTGGAATGGAGCAAGATTAGCAGCTGTCGTTGTAAGCATAGTTCGCATACGCTTCATCCGGCCCAAATCGCTGATAAGTCCCGATCCGAGCGTCATAGGAAGACACGCGAGAAACCCTACCATCTGCATATAACGCTCGGAATGAAGATCCCACCCACAAGCCTTATACATCGATTTCAGAGTGCGCTCATGAACGTCACCCTTACCTTTCGGGCTAAACGCAGTGACACCGTAGAAAGCCTTCACCAGCTTGTTGCCTTGGCGAAGCTGTTCCTGGACGTCTTCCCATTCACGGCTCTGATCCTTCAGCTGAGGCAAAAACCGAGATGATTTGCTATCGGACAAGCTCGATGTCCGCATATATTTATAAGCAGCCTTATTGGCCGAAGTAGTCGCGTCAGGATAAGTTAAACACAAGGTCGTTGCTACAGGACAAGGCAAGCGCAGCTTGTCGGTAAAGATATCTCCGATCAAACGCGCGCAATCCCACGGCGCCCAGCGGGGCGGCAGATTGCGAACAGCATAAGAACGTACTTCAAAAGTATCCGGGTACATTACGCCAATCTCGGGCACGCCATCCTTATCGACACCGGTGGGCCGAAGACGTTCAGTCCGAAATTCAAGGCGATCAGGATAATGCCGCACCTCCATGTCCCGCCGAACCGCCTGATCAGCGATGGAGTCAAAGGAGTTATAATCGATAGGATCATCACCAGCTGCGGTCGTCGGAGATGTAATATCATCGATTAAAGCCAACAAATTTACAGGGTCAATCAAACGTGAAGACACATCGATAGAACGAAAAGCCGACATCATCGATTCAGCAACGGAAACAAGCTCCTCGTCAGTCGAGCTTCCACCATCAGGGATACCAATAGAGATCAGAAGCCGAAACTGACGAAGATGAAAAGGCGCATCCTTCGAAAGCGAATTCCAAACCCCATCCGAAAGATAATCGGTGCGATGTTTTGCCATCCGCTCATACACGCCCTCAGCCGAATAGCGTGGTACGAACCAATCGGACAATTTACCGCCTACCCGAGAGGAAGCGAAATTGACGATCTGTACCGTCGCACCAGCAGGAACGCCTTCAGAAAGACATTGAGAAATAATATCAGCAGAGCGTTCATCCGCGCCAACCATGGGCGCTACCTCAAGAGCAATTTCACGCGCACTGGCATTATGAAAAATACCGGTCTTCGCGTTAAAACTGCGATACGGCAACCAATGAGCCAGCATAGGTATTCCGGCGTCAGGCCGACCCTTGTCAGCCTTCATGCCATCTCCCAGCATGGCGTCGAAAAGACCGGTAAAAAACCCACTCATGGTTTTACTTCCGATACCGGAAACAGCGAAGGCCGATTAACCGGTGAGAGTTGCGCGGCAATTGATGCAGCGGATTGAGGATCTTCTGAAACACCATTACCCGGTGGAAGAGAATATTCGGCAACCTCGCTCGAAGAAGAAAGCGCCACACCTTTTGAAACGGGCCTTTTTGATAACCGAGAAGGCTTTCTTTTCGGCTGCAAACGCCCAGCAACTTGCGCCTTAATGGCAGCCATCGGATCTATTGCAGCAGTTTCGCGTTTATCGGCACGAACTTCCATCTTTGAAACCGGAGCATCTGCAGAACCTATATCGCCAGGCTGCGGACCCGTTAGCAGCGGTGTATCAGCCTTTTTAGCAAGAGCCACTGGATTGACCGTCGTGGCAGGATTAGCCGCGTCAATCGCCGCCTGTTCAGCGTTTTGCGCGTCAATGGCAGCAACGGGATCATGAAACTGCATCTCCGGCGCTGAAGACGCTATATCAGCTAATGTAGGCATACCGGACGAAGATGAGGCCGCAAGCTGCGCCGCCGCCTTTCTGCGATCACCACCAGACGCAGCGACGCGCGGAGCAACCAAAGTGTTTGACGCTTCAAGCCACGATCCACGCTCGACAACAGCATGAATGGCTGTCACTTCACGGAACCGCCCAGAACCATCAATATGCGCGGGGAAAACAATACGAAGAACTTTTTCGCCAGAACGAACTGGTTCGCGCGCCGCAGTCACCGTACCGCGAGATGGAGAATCATATAAATATGGCCCAGCAGGCGTCATGCCGCTTTCGCCGCTAATCATCGCTAGCGCTTCGTCATCAATCTTTGAAGTTGGCGCACAGATGCCATCTGGGGCCCGGCAGGCAAAATCGCCATTTACGTTCGTGCCGAATGTTGCACAACCAGCAAGGGAAGCTACAGCCGCTATCCCGGCTCCTCTACCAAGAAGACGGCGAAAACCAGCACCGTCTCCTGCTGAAAACAATTGAAGCGCTTCACCGTATTGACCGGATCGATTGACCATGGGAACACAAGATAATTCAGCCTCAAAACTCTCGGTAGCATTCCAAAGATCAATGCCCTGAGAAACAGTGATTGGCTTAGAGCCAACACTAATACGGCCACCTGTTCGCTTGGCTAAAGCACGATTTAATGAACGCATTTCCTTACGCGAAAGCATATTACTCATGACTTTGCTCCTTTCAGCCACGCAAGAAGTTTATCTTTAGGCAGATAGCCATGATGGACTGCGCCATCGGAGCGAACGATCACCGGAGTTCCGGTAAATCCATTTTCGCGAGCAAAGCGCTCATTGGCATCGAGTCCGCTGGTATCGCATTTAGCCGATTCAGGAATATTCCCTGCATAAGCGGCATGAAGGGCACGAGGGCGGTCTTTAGCGCAATAGACACGATTACTGATATCGCGCGTACCTAGAACAGATATTGGACGTTCCACGACACGCACGTCCATGGTTTCCAGTTGCTCTGTCAAAGCGCGGCAATATCCGCAGCGTAAATCTGTAAAGACAGTGACTTTGGTTTTGCCACTACCCCACTCTATCGCTCCCGAAGCTGGCAAAGAAGCAAGCGAAACACGTTCTGTTCGCCCTGCCCCAGCCTTAAACCTCGCTTTAGGCATTGGATAATCACGAGCAACCGGCGTACCAGCTTGAGAGGAGCCAAGATCCTCGCCGCCATCGTTGGAAATTTGTGATGCGCCCCCAAGAAGAGCTTCCGGGTTAATCTCGAGAAGACGAGCAGATGTTAAATCCTGCCGGGTTTCCAAATCAAAAACATGGCCAACAATGAGATAACGCGCGTTTTTATCCACGTAGAAAATGGATTTACCCGCAGTGACCTCGCAAATGCTGCCAATAATTTCGCAATCGACTTTTGCAAACTCGGTTTTTGGAAGCCGGGTCTTTAACACCGCTTCAACTGTAGCATTAGCAGATTGTGTTGCCGCAAAAGCAGTCCCGGCAACCAAAACGCTAATAAGACTTGCACCAATGACCCAATTATACTTCGCCATGTGAAGACACTCCTTTTTTAATTGCGGACGTATGCGCCGTCCAAAAACACGATTTCGACGTCAATGCCGGTCGGCATCTCGATTACAGGCTGATATTGTTCCGCCCGTTCGATGAGATATTTGCTGACGGTATCGGCAGCTGTGCTGACGCCTTCGCCCAAGCCGCCTTGAGCAATTTCGCCCAATCCGAGCTTATCCCGCTTGCCGTTGACCGTGACATTGGAGCCCTGCAAAACACTGTCTGTATTGGCGGAAAAACCGCGTCCAAAACCGCCAGCAAGGCCTGCTAAAAATGCCTGCGTAACCAAACCGCCCTCACGGCTGACTACGCGGCCGCGAACACCAGATTTACCGGCATAAGCAATGAAGCCTTTAACATCGCTGACCGCATAGCGCCCGCCTGGCTGCGCGCAGGTCATACGCTGCAATTTCACGTAAACTTTCTCTGCAGAGAGATCGCCGCGAGCTGCGCCATTTACGAGACAGCCTTGCAGCTTAGTTGTCAGAACACGACCCTTGTCAGCCACTGATCGCGCAGGGCCAGTGATACGCAAGACAACAGGCAAGGGATCCGTTTGAGAAGAAACGCCAGCACTCGCATCAACACCAACAATGACCCGTGCAGTCGCAAAGCTGTTGGCAGGCAGATAATCAGGTGAATCGGAGAATACCGTCGTACCGCGCTCTGCCCGCACAGCATTGCCCCCTGGTCCACTTGAAAAGGATACAGTCTTCACTTCGCGCGGCGATGGAGCAGGAAGCGCAGCAACGCCCGGTCCAGATGGCTGTTGATACAGAGCAGCACTGCTTGGACCATAAAGGCCATTTGGGCCGCCCACTGGTGAAGGGGCAGACTGCGCCGAAGCAAGCTGCGACTTCAGACTCTCATTTTCTGATTGATAAGCTGATAAAACACGCTGACCGTCGGAGGACATTGCACTATTCTGCCCTCGCAGCGCATTCATTTCCTCTTGCATAGCCGCAAGCTGAGCTTGCTGACCATCGACAGTACGGAGACGATTATCCGTAGATTCAAAACGGTTTTCAGAGCGAGCAATCCATTCCTGTTCGCTCATATTCTTATTCACCATGTCATTGGTGCTAACCTGAACTTCCTTGATGCCGCTATTCGCAAGCTCTTCCTCACTGACAGAGCTATCCAATACCCACCAAGCACCCCCAACAAGGGCGATCAAAGCGACGCCGCCCAAAAGCAAACGCTGCTTTCGCTGAACGTCATCATTTTCGCTCATAGCGTGCCCTACCGGCGAAACTTCCTCGCCTTCAGTTTCAGGCGTATCATCGGATATCTTTTGCTTCCGAAACCTATCCATAAATTTCATCAATTTTCTCCAGCAGGTTGGACAATGTAAGCAGTGGTAGAAGCCCCCGGTGCCAGGTTAGGCTCTGCAATACTGACAGCAGTGGCATTGGACGGAGCGACGACATCATCAGCGATAACCAGTGGCTCACTGCCCTGATTTTCAATCCGAATTACTTTTCCAGTAAATTCATTCCCTCGATATTCAGCGATCATCCGTACTTTAAGATCACCAACACGAACCGACGCACGAACTGGCTGCCTCATACGGTAGCCTTCAGGAATACTGCTTGTGTACATTGCCTGGACTAGCTTGACGGCTTGCTCTTGAGGATCGGCGGCAGCTACAATTCTGGTATCGCTGGTCTGTTCACCCGCGATCGCAGGATTGGCCACAAACACCTGCTGCGCTTCCTCTCCGGAAAGACGGCAAGCGAACTTGTAAACATACCCCTTTTTTGAAGTGGCAAAGAACGACAAAACCTTGGGTGAAAAGCCTTCCGGCACAGAAACATAAATGTCTCCGCGCACAGGCTCGTTAACAACCGAAAAATCTTCGTTTGGATTGCCTGTCTGCAACTTGGACACGCTGGCGATTTCATCACCAACCAAACTGATCCGCGTGAGATCGCGTGAAGACGCGATACAATCCACCCGCGCATTGTCAGACGCCATTAAGGTCTGATCCGCCAATGCCGGACTGGACAGCGCGATAGAAGACGCTGCAATAAGCCCAAGTCCTAAAGACCTAGCTGATATGCTATGGACGCGTGATGCGAGGATTGAACCGCAGGCAATCCCGCAGCTCCAAAATACCGTATTCATGATGAAACCGCCTTTTTAGGTTCGACCTTTTCGACCATGCCGAACTGGACGAGCTTGAGGCTGAGGCCATTGTAAACCCAGCCATAATGAAATGTTTTTTGGACCGCCGAGACTTCCTGACGTCCAACCATGGTGTGCAAAACACCGCTCACTTCTGAAGACAGGCCTTCTGTATCGACCTTCAAAGATTCCATCGTGAAAAACTGCGCAATGGACGAACCGCGCTGATCCTCGGCAATCTTGAGCAGATCGGCCTTCACCTCTCCATAAGCACTGGGATGAACCATCTCGAGAACCGAATTCATCCAATAATCAAGACTTTGCGGCGTCCGGTTAAGTGTCAACACCGCGGCATCGCGCGTGACCGCTTCAAGATATTCTTTGCTGACACCTGAACTTGAAAGTGTGAGCGGCGTGCGCAACACCGGTTGCAACACAACTTCGCGATCACGGGAACCAGCCAGCATTCCTAAAATTGCGGCCAAACCGGCAAGTATAAGGCAAGCGACCAAAAGCATGTTGCGCTGCCTGAGAACGCGCTGCGATTGTGTATGTGAGTGTGCAAGATCCATCTGAACTACCCCGCCATGAGTCTGAGAAAAGAAGGTGGCGTTGCGCGCAGGCCAACAAAACCTCCCGGCAAGTACCAATAGGCCAAATGGAGCAGCCATGACGCCGCGCGGCCTGCTTTTGCTTTGCGTAGGCTCCACCAACATCCGAAGCCGAGAATGATCCCGATAAGAATGTGCTGCGTCAGGACACCCCATATGAACGGCAAGACCATCGCGATGAATTCATCGAGCGTCCAAAACCCGATCAGTTCCGGATCGTCGAGCCGTGCTGGAATAGCGTATTTATCAGCCATATCGCCCCGCCACCTTCGAGGAAGCGAACACCCGAAAGCGAGCGTCCGCAGATCGGTCAGATGGTCGCTGTGACCGCTGCCGTAACGATGGGGACGCCGGTTCCTGCGCCAACCCCGACACCGACCGGAATGGCGACCTGCCCAAGGCTGAAGCGCCCCGAAGCCAAGCCCACAATACCGCCTGCAAGGCTGAGCACCGTGATGATTTTACCGCCGGACCCCTCAAGGAAACCAGTAAACGAGGTCAAAGCAGTGTTGAAAGTCGCATCAGCCCCTGCAATAGCCACTCCTGATCCGGCGACTGCAACCACCGTTGCCACTGCTGCTGCCTTGACAATAGAGGCCAAGGGAATTGGTCCATTCTGGAAAGCTATATTCATTTTCATAGGATCATCCTTCTTAACGACGTCGTGATTAACGCCCATCAAGGGATGACGATTGATCGATTGGTTCACCATACCATTTAAGTAAACCGACCAGCTTAAGGGCCCAAAAATTCATTTTTCAAGGTGCGAATCAATAATCGTTGTCAAATTGGCAACTATATTCCCTGCTTTGACATCAGGTTTTGCCGCCGCAGCAACTATGATCGCCATTTTGGAAACAAAAGTTGGCATAGAGGCAATGTTTTTTGTCAGAAAGGCAACTTATGGCTGCGAATCAGTCCAAGGTTTTGACAAATTGACCCAATCGAATATGGAAAAACTTCGGGCAAATCATCCCGTATGACGCACATCACGATCGGATTTGCAGAAGCTGAGCGTCTGGCGCTGAGGTGCTGGATCGATCCGATCCTAATAATTCCCAATTAGATAAAGCTTGATCATTTGAGTACAGTAAATTTACCTTGTAATAAATCTGTAAGGGGGTCGCATAGATGGACTACCGTGAAGACCAGCAAGATCACGAAGAACTGTTACGCGCACAGTCCAAAGCCCGTATTACACCACAAAAATTTCTCCCGCTGATTATTGAGGTCATGGCTCGCGGCAACATAAAGAGCGCCGATCTCGTTAAACGAACAGGTATCAGTAAATCAAAAATCAGCAGGTTGCTCAGTGAACAGAGACAGATCGACAACGCAGCGCTTTACCTGATTTTTGACGCGCTTGGCATTGACCCGATGCGGGCACTGCTTGCCGTGGGCCGTTTCGGTCAATGGGAGCAATATTTTGATCTCGATGTGGAAATTATCGCTGACCTTATTGATGTTCTACCGGATTTTTTGAGCAAAGCACGTTCGGAAAGCATCCGTACGAGCATCAGCCGACCAGGAGCGATCGTTCTGGCCGAGCGACTTAGCGAGATGATAGCCAAAAACGACCGTGAAACAGAAAGACGCCAGCTTGAACGGCCCATTGCTGGGATGTGATCCTTTTTTGCTCAATGAAGGTTTTGCAATCGCAAAGGAGAAAGGACTTCGCCCCAAACATCAAATCACTATCATCATTCCCCGGAATTTTGGTCGAGACGCGATTTCTGGCCAATATCTTCGATTTATTCTGGCCGTATTTTTGTTTGACACTCACCGAGAAACCACTCGACTGAAGCTTAAATCTATATTATGCGCACAAAGTCATTCAATTGAGCAGGCGTCACACCAAATGAATTCAGAAGTGAACCGAATTGCAGAAATGGCTGAAGCGGGCGAAAGAATGATCGAACGCCTGCGCAAGAAAGCATTTCTGCCTGAAGCGCGCAAGGGTTTGGCAGTTCGCTACGGCATCGCAGAAGCCGCCCAACTGCTCGGCTGTTCAACAAACCGTATCCGCATGGCGGAGAATGACGGGCGTCTGCCCCCTCCCCCGGCCACCAAAAACGGGCGCAGGCCCGGATATAGTATCGAAGATCTTCTCAATATGCGGCAAGTGCTGGATGCCTCGCCCGCCCGCGCACCACTCGATCAACCGGCGATTATCGCGGTTCAAAATTTCAAAGGCGGCGTTGGCAAATCGACAGTTACAACTCATCTGGCGCATTATTTCGGCGTTTTGGGTTACCGCGTATTGGTGGTGGATTGCGATAGTCAGGCAACCACCACGACTTTATTCGGCTTCAATCCTCATTTTAATATCACCCGCGAACAAACGCTTTATCCATATCTCTCAATAGAGCCTACACAAACCGACTTGCTCTATGCTGTCCAGCGCACGCCCTGGCCAAATGTCGACCTCATCCCTTCCAATCTGGAACTTTTTGACGTGGAATACGAGCTAGCTGCATCGGGCGCAGATGGCGGATCAGTGTTGGCAGCGCGTTTCCGCAAACTGAAGAGCGGTTTGCTCGACCTAGCCCAGCAATATGACATTGTATTACTTGATCCCCCCCCTGCCCTTGGTACGATTAGTCTCGCGGTCATGCAGGCTGCCAATGCGTTATTGATTCCCCTAGCCGCAACCACACCCGATTTTTGTTCAACCGTACAGTTTCTCTCGATGATGGAACAGGTCACCGAGCAGATACGGCAAGCAGGAATTGATGTTTCTTATGATTTCGTGCGCCTGATCTGCTCAAAATTTGATTCCAATGATCCAAGTCACGCAATGGTGCAGCAAATTATGGAGCAGAGCTTCGGCCCTGCTCTGTTACCCGTACCGATACTGGAAAGCGCAGAAATAAGCCATGCGGCGCTCAGAATGATGACCGTGTACGAACTGGAGCGCCCTATCGGGACGCCGCGCACACACAAACGCTGCCGCGCCAATCTTGACCAGGCTCTGGGGCAAGTGGAACAACTTGTCCGGCGCAATTGGGGTGTAACAAGTCCCGCGAGTGCGGCGGAGGTGGTAAATGCAACCTAAAACAGGYCMTTCAAGYATYTATGTTCGYKTTATGTTCTCRTTTTCYTTGGGAGAGATATGATGGCGGGAGGYAAACAAAARGACTATYTAGCCGATTTGCTCGCSGACGACCAACCGGTAAGCRCRGATGAAGCGGCCAGCAYAGAGCCTTCTSCGRCCCCTRCAGAAACCAGCGGACGGCYAGCGAGAGGCGGCGGYATGGCGCTTTTGGGCCGCGAGTCTGCWTTGGCCCGTGTTGCCTCCGGCGATGTCCGTCAGGTTACGCAGCTCCGTCTTGATCCCRCCCGCGTGCGCATWTGGAAGGGYAATGCCAGAATWCAGGMGCGCCTGAATGAAGAGAATGTGCGCGACCTGATTGAYACKATCATCGCAGAGGGCGGWCAAAAAGTTCCGGCCATTGTCCGGCGCGTAAACGATGATGCGGYCTATGACTATGAAGTGATTGCCGGAACGAGACGCCATTTTGCGATCAGCTGGTTACGAACAAACAGCTATCCTGACATGACCTTTCTGGCGCAGGTGGCCGATCTTGATGACGAGGCCGCCTTTCGGCTTGCCGATATTGAGAACCGCGCCCGCAAGGATGTAAGCGAGATTGAGCGCGCACGGAATTATGCTTCTGCGCTCGAGCAGCATTATGGCGGTAAACAGCGGCGCATGGCCGAGCGGCTAAAACTATCCGAAGGCTGGCTGTCAAAGATGCTCAAAGTGGCAACATTACCTGATATAGTTCTTGCCGCTTTCGCTGACTTAGGCGAGCTAACACTTAATCCGGCCTATAAGCTGTCACAGGCACTAGCCGATGAAAGGCGTCATAAATCCATAGTTGGAGCCGCTGAACGTGTCACCGAGGAAAACGGTCAGCGCGCTCAGGACGGCCAGCCCCCACTTGGCGGAACGGTTGTTCTCGCACGGCTTATGGCTGCGGGTGAAGCTGACAAGCAACGCCCGAAGCTTTATGAGGGCGTTTCACGGCATAATCGCCCTGCCCTCTCCGTCACCACAGCAAGCCGCCAAGGACTGACCATCAAGGTTCATGCCGCATCGGGCGCAGACGAAGACGAGATGGTCGCGCTTTTTCGCGAAGCGCTCGCAAGCCATGAGTATAACACAGAGGTAGAATGAAACTCGCCCTACCCTTCCCTTTTCTGGCAGACGGTGTAAACTTTCTTCGAGGAAAGTTTTTTTCGCCACTGGATTCGCGGTCCAGAAAAACTTTCCTCGAAGAAAGTTTCTGATGGCTCGCTCGAAAGGCGTCAGAGGCCGGAGAGCGGTGGGAGAACAGTTCGACCTGTTTCTCCCTTATATCGCCGATCTCAATTTTCGCGATCAGCGCGAGATGATGGAGCGGCCATTTTTCTCGCTTGCCAAAACCAGACGCATGAAGCCGATCGACTATAAATCGCCCGATGGGAAACTATGGGTCCATGTATCTGCCAATCCAGATTACGGCATGGCCACGATCTGGGATACCGATATCCTCATCTATTGCGCGAGCGTTCTTGCCGATATGGCGCGACGCGGACAAAATGATATTCCTCGGACCTTGCATATCATGCCATATGATCTGCTGCGTGCGATTGGCAGGCCAACCACGGGCAGAGCTTATGAATTACTGGGGCAGGGGCTGGACCGCCTCGTCTCCACAACAGTTAAGACAAATATCCGCGCGGAGAACCGCCGTGAGGCAACATTCAGCTGGCTCGATGGCTGGACACAGCTCGTCGATGAAAAAACCGAACGCTCGCGCGGTATGACCTTGGAGCTCTCAAACTGGTTCTGGGAAGGCGTTTTGATGAAGGGCGGCGTATTATCGATCGACCGGGCCTATTTCGATATATCCGGCGGGCGCGAGCGCTGGCTTTACAAAGTTGCGCGCAAACATGCGGGCGGGGCGGGGGATGTTGGATTTGCAATATCGATGCCCACGCTGTTCGAAAAATCCGGTGCCGAAGGCCAGTATCGCCGGTTCAAATTTGAAATATTGAAACTTGCCGAGAAAAATGGCTTGCCCGGATATGATCTCATCATCGAGGATCTCGATCACGGCGAACCAAAACTGCGGATGCGCAAACAAGGTGACCACGAACCGGTCAAACTGGCGTCAGCAGGGCAGGGGAGCGAAACACCCAAAGCCGCTTCTCCAGAAAGCCGAGTTCGCACCAAGCCAGCGGCTCCTGCTCCAAAATCAAGCAATCATGTGACGAAAACGGGCGCTACGGACGAACCAGTTATTGACGCGCGCAAAATGATCAAACGGACTTTAACCGGACTGAGTACAGCGGCAACACGCGGCTATATGACCGATGAAACCATCGAACTTCTACGCAGTGAATGTCCTGGCTGGGATCTTTATCGGCTACATGCAGATTTCGAAACCTGGGTCAATGGCAGCGAAGATCGGACGCCTGTAGACTGGCAAAGGGCTTTTATCGGCTTTGTCCGCCGATACAACAAGAAGCATGGTCACGAAATCAGGCGCTAAAATAGCAGTCAAAACTAGCCAAATTCCAGACCAATATCGGGTTCCGTTCCCGTTGTGTCGAGTTCAGCTTACTCAGATTTTTCATAGCAAACGATAGAAGTCCGATTTGAAGCACTTTCCTGTATGCAAGCCTCAAAGTGATTCAATGCGGTCGATTAATTTCAGCTTCCAGTCAATGTTTCGACACAATAGGAACGACATTCGATCTTTCAGGAACGATTCATCGACCTTCCGGGAACAACCCTTCGACACAACGAGAACAAATAGCCGACACTCTGGGAACGGCAAAATTCTGCGACTCGCCCGTTTCCCCACAAGACAGCGGTTGAATCTGCCTTTAACCTCATAACCTTATTATAACCCTCTAACATACAATGATATTTATATAGGTTTATGATTCACAGGAGAAGGCCATAAACGCACCTTTGCGAACCTTCGGATGGGTTTATGACAGCCTTAATATTGAGGCCATTCAGGTGGTCGTGGAATTTTGCTTGCAAACCAACTGATAGCTACTTTAGTCTCAATTGAGACAAAGGCGCTTTCATGGATCCACAAAATTATAGCATTGAACAACTTCTAGGTATGTCATCCGATGGAGAAGACCTGCTCGGCCTCGCTCTGTGCATAGAGGAAGGGCTGCCAGTGGAGGCTATCGATCATCTTGTAGCCATAGTAGCACCCGGAGATATCAATCTCAAATACCGCTTCCTGCCCAAACCGACGCTGGCACGGCGGAAAAACTCGGCCAAGAAGATATTGACGAGCGACGAGGGCAACAAGCTCGCCAGAGTTGCCAAGGTGATGAGCTTTGCTTTGGAGACATACGGTGACATCGAAAAGGCGCGAACATTTATATCGAAGCCGCATATCATGCTCGGCAACAGGATACCCTTGGAGATAGCTCTCGCAACCGGACCGGGAGCGGACTCAGTGATTAACATATTGGGCCGGACCGCTTATGGCGGCGGCGTGTGAGCGCGCAGCATACTGACCAAATTCTCACCGCCTACAGGATTGGTGCTCTAAACGGCAAACATCCGCTCTACGGTGATGAAGGATCGCGGTTTTATCCCGGCAGATGGAACAAGCGGAGCAGCCCCATCGTCTATTGCTCGCAGCATTATTCAACACAGATATTGGAAAAACTTGTTCATGCCAACGGAGTGATGCCACCAGACCTTTATTTTATAACGATCTCTATTCCCAAGGGCATTTGCTATGAAAAATTCCAGACGGCTGCCCACTCTGGGTGGGACGGTAAATCGCAACGCATCTGTAAGGAATTTGGGGACAGGTGGGTCCGTGAAAAGCGCTCGGCAATTCTGCTGGTACCCTCGATACCCGCGCGATTTGAAACGAACATACTGGTAAATCTTGCTCATGATGCCAGCAAAGCAATCACTTATGAGCGCGCAAAACGAATATCTTGGGATGATCAGCTTTACCGAAGCTAGCAGCGGGCGGTACCTTATGGGATACAAGCTGGTAGGATAACGATGCGACGCGCGAAAGCTTGCCTCTCGACCATAGCATAAACCGATCTCCACCGCCCTCTGCCGGCGCATACGCTATGATTTGAGTACGGCACGAGCAATTTATTGCACCGATATTCAGTCCATCTTCTATTTTTCTCATCATTTGAACCATTTTGCTGCTCGAAGGCAGCGCGCCCGCTGGTTGCGCACGGGCCGGAGGGGAGGGGGAAGGGGAGGGTGATCAATTTTGGTCGATATACCGGAGGTTTCCATGCCGATTGACCCATATAGTATTTTCCACCCTAAAGCGTCCATCCTGCTCTCCGCCGGAGTGAACCTGTCCTCAAAACTTGACGAGCCGCTTACACGAGACATGCTGATCAAGCATCTTGCCGCAGCAGCTGGCACCAGCACAGCTCAATTCACCATCCGCGACGCCTTCGAAATGCTCGAGTGCGCTATTGTTGCCCATATTCAACAGAACGATCGGGCCGCAAGCCAGCAGCTTCCCGATTTGATTGCGACCTATCCTGGTCTCCCAACGCACACCGTTCGCAGCGAGTTGCAAGTGAGCCGACAGCAATTTTCCACCCCTGCACCGCTCGCACTTTTTGCACAGGCGCGGGCGGCGTTGACCGCCGAGGATTTTGTTCTCGAACCAAGCGCTGGCACCGGTTTGCTTGCCACCGAAGCATTACGGCTCGGCGCAATGCTCAGGCTCAATGAACTGGATGCATGCCGACGCGCGCTGCTCACCGGCCTTTATCCCGGCGCCGCCATAACCAATCACGATGGAGCCGAAATCGCCGCACGCTGGCAGGGAAGGGCGCCCACCAGCGTCCTCATGAATCCACCCTTCTCACGCAACGCCGATGGTTATGAAGATCATTTCACTGCGCTCAGACACCTTCATTCGGCCCTTAAAGTGCTGTCCAGCGGGGGGAGGCTAGTCGCTATCCTGCCGAGCTGGATAGACCGTCCAGGCCGCAACGCGGCGAGTCTCGCCAAAATGATCACGGGTGCCTCGATTATCGAACGCTTTACGTTGGCCGAAGGCTGTTTTGCCAAGCACGGGACGAATATCGCGACGACCTTGCTTGTTCTGGATAAGCTACCGGATCTGCCAATGATTCATAATATTCACGTTGCGGCCTTAGCTGAACTAACTGACCAGCCAAGGCCCCTGCCACGCCGGGAGATCGAACCACAGACCAGAACCCCATCGGCAACCAAATCAATGTTCGGCGGCTTTGTCCGCCCTGCAGAGCCGGTGCAACCCATTCCGGCTCACAGGCCAGTTGAAGACGCCGTCACACCTGTTGTTTACACCGCACTCGAGGAACCTGCTGCGCTAGGCGAACAAGTTGGTGACTATCTTCCGTACCGTCCGGCACGGATGCTCTTCGAGCAAGCCGGCGAACATCCTACAGCCCTTGTCGAAAGTCTTGCCATGGGCTCGGTAGCGCCGCCCAAACCCGATTACCGACTTATGCTACCAACGCGCATCGTCAAAGACCGGGTCTTGTCGGCCGCACAGCTTGAAACGGTCGCTTATGCAGGCCAGGCCCACGCCGACTGGCTGGCCGGCAGTATTAACGACGAGAACACTGGGGAGGTGATCGAAAGACGGATCCGCAAGGGGTATTTTCTTGGCGACGGGACGGGAGCAGGCAAGGGGCGCCAGATCGCTGCCACTATCCTCGACAATTGGTTACAGGGACGACGCAAGCATATCTGGGTGTCGAAGAACGCAACCTTGCTTGAAGACGCCCGCCGGGATTGGACGGCAGTTGGCGGCATCGCCGCCGATATCCAGCCCCTCAAAAATTGGCCACTGGGTACAGACATTGCAATGAGCGAGGGTGTGCTGTTCGTTCCTTATGCCACGTTGCGATCACAGCGCGAAGATAGCAGCCGCCTGACCCAAATATTCGATTGGACCGGCCCCGAATTTGATGGTGTTATCGCCTTCGACGAAGCTCATGCAATGGGCGGCGTTGCAGGCGGTGAAACCGCTCGCGGCAAGACCAAGGGTTCTGAACAGGGAATGGCCGGCGTGACCCTGCAGGACAAATTACCAGCTGCGCGTGTTCTTTATGCTTCGGCGACCGGCGCGTCGAACGTCAATAATCTCGCTTACGCCGTGCGCTTAGGCCTCTGGGGCCCCAATACGGCCTTTCCGACGCGTGATCTGTTCATTGAGGAAATTGCCGCTGGCGGCATAGCTGCGATGGAAGTGGTCGCGCGCGATCTCAAATCAATGGGACTCTATACCGCCCGTGCGCTGAGCTTCGCCGGCGTTGAATATGAAATGCTTGAACATATTCTTTCCGCCGAGCAAATCGAAATTTACGACCGTTACGCCGAAGCCTGGTCAATCATCCACCAGAATATGGAAGCTGCGCTCGAAGAAAGCGGAGTAATTGATGCTGTATCGGGCGATACACTCAATGCGGGAGCCAAGGGTGCAGCTCGTTCCCGATTTGAAAGCGTCAAACAGCGGTTTTTCCAGCAGCTCCTTATGAGTT
The DNA here is from genome assembly GCA_002733865.1 of Sphingopyxis sp. GTDB lineage: Bacteria > Pseudomonadota > Alphaproteobacteria > Sphingomonadales > Sphingomonadaceae > Parasphingorhabdus. Next base: position 38,844 of record NVXM01000005.1, on the reverse strand, counting down.
TGAAACTTCCGAGCCTATTTCCTGCGATTGAAGCCCATATTGCCGACAAAATGGCGATTGTCATCCAGCTTGTCTCAACCGGTGAGGCTATGCTTGACCGGCGACTGGCAGACCATGACGATGACGCCGCAAACGAGCTTGATATTGATCTTAGTCCGAGAGAATATCTTTTTGACTATCTCACCCGCGCTTTCCCAACCCGACAAATGCAGACCTATATCGATCTCGAAGGCGAAATGCGTTCGCAACCGATGCAAGATGACGATGGTAACCCGGTCCACTGTGCCGACGCAATCGCACGGCGTGATGCATGCCTTGAACAGCTTGGGGCAATGCCGCCAATCTCCTCCGCGCTCGACGCCATTATCACCCGCTTTGGCGAAGACAATGTGGCCGAAATTACCGGAAGGAGCCGCAGACTGTCCACCGCAAGCGACGGTCGCCAGCTCGTTCAGCGCCGTTCGGCGCGGAGCAATGCGGCAGAAACCGATGCTTTCATGGAAGACCGCAAGCAGATTTTGGTCTTCTCTGACGCTGGCGGCACGGGGCGCAGCTATCATGCCAGTCTTGATGTTCCCAACCAGCGCCGCCGGGTCCATTTTCTTCTTGAACCGGGCTGGCGCGCTGATGCGGCTATCCAGGGGCTTGGACGGACCCACCGCACCCAACAGGCAAGTTCCCCGCTTTTCCGGCCCGTCACTACAGATTGCCGGGGTGAACGGCGCTTTATCTCGACCATAGCTCGGCGGCTCGACAGCCTCGGCGCGCTCACCCGCGGGCAACGTCAGACCGGAGGGCAAAATCTGTTTGACCCGGCTGACAATCTGGAAAGCGACTATGCCATGTCCGCGCTCAATGCCTGGTTCCGACTGCTGCATTCCGGCAAGCTGAAAAGCGCTTCTTTCCAGGATTTCCAGAAGCGGACAGGCCTTGAACTCGAAGGTGAGGGCGGTGAACTGCGTATGGACCTGCCGCCCATCCAGCGGTGGCTCAACCGCATCCTCGCACTGCCAATCGCCATGCAGAACGCGGTCTTCGACGAATTTCTCGGGCTAGTAGATCAGCGTGTAGCAAAGGCACGGGAAGCGGGAACGCTCGATCTCGGGGTTGAAACCATCGCTGTTCAAACCCTCGAAATCGTCTCCGAGCGCTTGCTGCGGACCGATCAGTGCGGAGCGACAACCAAACTCGCCGAGCTTGCAATCACCCGGAAACGTCTTGTTCGCAGCCACGATGACATCGATTTTCGGCGTAGCTGGGACCAAAGCGCCGAGCCAATGAGGAACGATAGGTCGGGCAAGGTCGCGCTGATGGTCAGCCAGCGCGATTCGCTGCTCGACGATGGAACCACCGTCCGGCGCTTCAAGCTCATCCGTCCTGCACGTATCGACCATATCGACGACCAGGCGCTGGCCGAAAGCAACTGGCGGAAAATTCGCGATACCCAATTTGCAAAGCTGTGGAATGCTGAAGCCGAAGAAGCGCGCGATACCCTCGAAAATGAAACCCTGTTCATCGCTACGGGATTATTGTTGCCCGTTTGGCGCAAGATTCCCTCAAAGATGCTTTCGGTTGTGAGAATCGCAGCCGCTGACGGTCGCTCAATTCTTGGGCGCGTGGTCGACGCCGGTGATTTGGGCGCGCTTTGCGAAGGGCTAGGTCTTGAAGCGCCCAAACTCACTCCCAATGCAATGATTGAAAGCGCCCGCAGCGGTGCCCGGATCCCGGTCAACGGACCAGACCAGCTAACGCTCAAAACGTCTCGCGTGGCAGGCGCCCAGCGGCTCGAAATTATCGGCGCTCATGCCGCTCGACTTGGCTGGTACAAGTCGAGCGGCTGTTTCACCGAGATTATCGCCTATAAAACACGGCTTTTCATGCCGGATACAGAGGCCGCAACCATCCTCGAGGCGATTTGCGCGCAAAGTCAGACAGAACGAACCAAGGTCGCCTGAGCCGCACCGCTTTCTTTTGATAGCTGAGCAGATTGTGCAACCGATAGACCGGTTTTTATCACGGCTACGCCCCCAATCCCGGCACACCAGCGCCAATTCATTAAATCGAGACCAGCGACCCAAGCAGGCAACCCAATAGCCAGCGGCGCTTGCGCGCCCGCGCGGGCAGGAGGGGAGGGGGAAGGAGAATGGTGGGCCTGAAGGATGGCAATAATGTCATCCGGCTCTGGAGAACTTCGCTATGACCATTCAAATCATTCCACTCAACAAGCTCAGGCTCTCGCTGCATAATGTGCGCAAAAGCGGTGCCGAAACCAATCTGGATTGGCTCGTTGCCAATATCGAAGCCAAAGGCGTGCTGCAGAACCTGATCGGCGGCACAGCCAAGAAAAAGGGCTTTTACGACATTTTTGCTGGCGGCCGACGCCTGCGCGCGCTCAACATACTCGCAGCATCTGGCAAGATTGCCAAAAATCACGGTATTCCAGTGATGGTCAGTGACGAGAGCGCTGAAGGCATAGCTGAAACCAGTCTCGCCGAGAATTTTCTCAGGGAGAAAATGACACCGACCGACGAATGTCAGGCTTTTCTGCACTTTCTGGGTACAGATGGTGACATTGATGCGGTTGCCAAACGCTTCGGCCAAACGCGCCGCTTTGTCGAAGGCAGACTTCGGCTTGCTACACTTGCCGAACCCATTTTCGACATTCTCGCCGTTGGCGAAATGACGATGGAAGTAGCTAAGGCCTACGCCGCAACCGCTGATCAGGCAAAGCAGCTTGCAGTGTTTGAAGAAGTGAAGGGCAGCTGGCTTGAAAACAATGCTCACGAGATTCGCAAGCGTATTCTCGGCGCATCAATTCCAGCATCACATCCTGTTGCTCTCCTCGTCGGCGAAGCCGCCTATACAAAGGCAGGTGGGCGCGTCGCAAGGGACCTGTTCACCGAAGCCGAAGCTGCTGAATGGCTCGATGGTGATCTTGCCATCGACCTTGCCAGCACGTTGTTGCAGGAGGCTGCAGCTATCCATGCCGAAAAAAGCGGCATCGGCACGGTTGTTCCATTGCTCGCCAAAGGCTCGACCTGGACGGACCGCGAGGAACTCACGCAGGCACGGCTTGACCGCGAACCACTGAGTGAAGCAGCCGAGGCGCGTATCGCCAAAATCGAAGCCGAACATGGCCAGATAGAGCAGCTTTTCGAATCTACCGAAATGGATGGCGAGGAAATCGATGCAATTAACGAGCGGGTCGCCAAACTCGAGCGGGAAGAAGAAGAACTGCGCGATACCAAAGTGCTCATTGATGAGGAACGCAAGGCTTCTCTGACCCAGTTTATGGTGATCGGCGAAGACGGTAAGCCGCGTGTCGAGGCCAATTACTGGGAAGTCCCGCAAGCCCGCCAAAAGGGCGATGGCGATGGCCACAAGGATCCCAAAAAGGTTGCGGCCAAACTTCAGGGTCTCTCCGGCGTCCTTGCCGATGAACTTTCGATCGCCCGTCGCGATATTCTGGCACTCCACGTCGCCAGCAATCCGGCCATCGCGCTTGACCTCGCAATTTTCACGCTCGCCGACCGGGCGGTCGGAAAATATTCCGAGCATGGATGTTCCCTCGAGGTGGCACGGCGCAACGATCCCAGCGTACGCGGCAATCTGCCTGACAGTCTTGCAGGCGCAGCGCTTGGTGAAATTCGCAAACAGCTCGATACCGCATGGGCAGCGCATTCCACGGCAGCCGAGCGTTTTGAAGCCTTTCGCGAGCTCGACGAAGAGACCCGCGCAACCTGGCTTGCCGTCTGCATGGCTAGCAGCATGGAAGCCTCGCTTGGTGGCAAGGGTCTGCAGCACAGCAACCCCTTCCACGATCATCTGGGTCAACTGCTCGACATCGATGTTGCGGCATGGTGGCGGCCAAGCGCAGGCGGTTACTTCGCCCGTGTCCGAAAAGCCGGGATGCAGCGTGCGCTCGATGCCATCGGAGGACCGGTACTGGCTGCAAAATATGCCAGCTCCAAAGTCGCTGAAATGGCCGACGCCTGCGAAAAGCTCTGTGATGGCAGCGCGATCACAGAGCCGGAAATTCGCGAAGCGGGGATTGCATGGCTACCGGCAGCGATGCGCTTCGATCCCAACCAGGCCGAGGAAACCGGGGCCGAGGGCGAGGAATCCAAAGGAGGAGCAGCGGGTGAGGATAATAGCCACCCCGCCGGCGAAGAGCCAGAAAGCGGGTGCGAGGGTGAAGCGGACGGCAATAGCAAGGCCTCGACCACCAGCGAGAACGCCTGAAAAGGCTGCCTGAATACAAAACCACAAACTTGCATGCATTGCCCCGTTGTCATTCGGCAGCGGGGCAATTGCGCGCGCTCAAAGGATAATACCCATGAAAACCGACATCTCAGCCACGATTACCGCAACTATTATCGCAAAACTTGAAGCGGGAACAAAACCCTGGGTCAAACCCTGGACCGGGCAACCGATCTCGCGTCCGCTACGCCATTGCGGCTCAGCCTATCGCGGGATTAACACATTGATCCTCTGGATGGCGGCGGAAGAACGCGGTTATATTTCTCCTTACTGGATGACCTACCGGCAGGCGATCATCCTTAAGGGACAGGTTCGCAAGGGCGAGAAATCATCGCAGGGGGTCTTCTACAAGACACTGGTCACCAAGGACGGTAGGGCAGATCAGGACAGCATCGATGACAATGCAGTCGGTAGCGGCGATGAAGGACAAACGCGGCGCTTGCTTCGTCAATATGCGGTCTTCAATGCTGAGCAGATTGACGGGCTTCCTGCTCATTTTTACCCGATACCAAAACCGGCTCAAAAGATACCCGAATCCATCCACCGGCCCCGGCTAGAGGCGATATTCGCCAAAATCCCTGCGGCGGTCCGTCACAATGGCAATCAGGCCTATTATAATCGCACCCGCGATGAGATCGTTTTGCCAGTTATCGACCAGTTTCCCAACTTTGAAGCTTATTTTGCGGTACGGGCACATGAGACAGCCCATTGGACAGGCGCAAAACGGCGGCTTGACCGCACTTTTGGCAAACGCTTCGGCGATGCAGCCTATGCCATGGAAGAACTTGTTGCGGATATTGCTGCCGCTATTCTTGGCGCAACACTCGGGCTACCCGAAGCGCAACTCGACAATCATGCATCCTACCTCGCGCACTGGCTCAAGGTCCTCAAGTCCGACAAAACTGCCATCTTGACCGCCGCATCCAAAGCTGACGAAGCGGTCAACTTCATCTTGGGTTTTGCCCAGCAAGGCCCGTGCCGGATCGTTGGTCGCGAGCCCCAGCTTGTTGCGGCCTGAAGCCCGATCCGACCAAAATCCACCATTATGACATGTGAGGAAGACCAACATGGCCAATTATTTCACCCATATTTCGTTCAAGCTCGCTGTGACACGCGAGGAAGCGGAACAGCTTGTTTCAGTCATTGCAAGCGCGGCATCCATCGAAGATGGAAACGGACCCATGCTGGCACCGGAAATCGAGAAGGCATTCCGCACCGACAGTCAGAGTCCAGATCAAAACTTCTGGGAGATTATGGACGACTTGATTTTCGGCATTGAGTGCATTTACAATGAAACCAGCAGTACTCTCACCATCTTTGACAGCGATGGCGCGCCCAATCTCTCGGCGCTCGGACAATGCCTCCAACGCCTATACCCAGAAAAGCTGCCGCTCGGGTTCGTTTATGCCGATACCTGCGATAAGGCCCGCGCCGGTGGTTTCGGCGGAGGATATTTCGTCATCACGGGTGACACCATATCCCAACAGACGCTTGCCCAGATGCTCGATAATGATCTCACCGCGCTCGCGGAGACCTCTGGTGTCAGCTGACCAGCGCACTGCGGGTCACGTTGCCACGCTCGAGAATGCATACCGCGTCGCCACCCGCGTTGCCGAAGCGACCAACCAGGACATGCAGGTTTCCGCAACCGGCAAACCGGAACAACCCTTTATCGCGGAACCCGCCAACACCGGAACCCAGCGCGTCATCGCAAGGATCCTTGCTGATCGAGACTGATACAAAGCTCAAGGAGTTAGATATATGAGAATTATAGCCTACAAAAGCGAAGCTGCGAGGCCATTGGAGTGCCAATTCCCGTTCGCGATCTTCGCTTTTGCGAAGTTCCCAATTGCAGCAATACTGGTGCATATTCAGTTTTGGTTACTGTGGCAGCCGTTGATTACCTCATCGACATCAGTCAGCATGATTTGCAGATAATGGCGGACGTAAAAGCCAACAAACCCAGCGCATAAGCGCGATTTCAAATTCATCATAGCCGCTGGCCGTGACGGACTCGTCGCGCGCTCAATCAACGAAAGGACATTATCATGGCAGACCGCTGTTCAGCTTCAATTACCATCGGAGGAAAGCTACCCGCCGCCGATCTTCCCCAACTTCTCACCGCCATCAGTGATGAAGGCCTCTCTACCGAATTTGACGGCCCAACATTTGAGCTAACGGAACTTGTGAGCGGCGAACCATTATTGCTTAGCGCGCATGAAGTTAGCTGGGGCACGTTCACTGAACTGGAAGCCTTCTGCCGCACCCACCAACTCGCCTACACCCGGTGGACCGGCATGTGCGCCGGTGTATGGGGGTGCTTCCGTACCGTTTATCGCGGAGCAGCCGAAACCAGAGAGGGGGAAGACGCCGTTGATGAATATGACGTCAGCGAGGACGATCAGATCCTGATCGGCGAACAGCTGGCCCATAGGCTTGGTTCATTTCGTGCGATTGCCGATCATTTTGTCCGTGCCGCGTTCGCCGTGCCGCCGCTGGTTATTGTCGCTAGCGGGCCTGAGCAAAGGGAGCCCATTGCGCCCCGAGCGTAAAGTCGCCCGAAAACACGCCTAGAGGACCATCAACATCGGCGGTCACATAAGGATCATCGGCAAGCACCAAGCCGCTGCCAAAAACCGCTCCTTCACGGGCCAGTTGTGCGCGTGCTGCAAGTAGTTCGACCAGACGGCCCAGATCAACAGATGTGCCAAGCGGGTCCCGGCCTGCCAGAATATACCACAGGCACCGCTGATAATCATTGCCGCGGCCGCCAAGAATGGCCGCTAGTGCGGTCTTGGCGTCAGTTTGTCCTGCCATCAGACCATTAACTGTGCGCGAAAGCTCGGATGCAGCCGACAATGCATCCTCCGGGTCAACCCCAACCGAAGCACCGGCAAGCGCGCGAAATGTCCAATGTTCGTCGCAGCAATCACGCATTTCGATCAGACCAAGATCCACATCAATATTTTGCAACCAGTTCGGTGCCTTGTTCATATCAAATTCCTTATGATTGTGGACATAGCGTGAACATCGGCCCCCTGTCAATTTTACCGTGACGACCACATAACAAGGAGAACAACAATGGGATGGCTATTCATGACTTCACTGGGATACCACAAAACGCCAAAAGCCTATCTTGAAGATCAATTCACATTCGAGAACGATGCGGGCAAGAGCGAAATACTGGCCTCTGCAATGATCAAGATGCGCACCTGGTATGCCGCGTGCCGCCAATATAATAATGACACCGGCCAGACCACTGTGTTCGCGCTGGTATGCTTGGTCAAATATAATAAGCGCGCCAGCGACGGGATGATTTTCGGTTACAAGGATATGAGCGAAACCATGGGACCGAACGAATCCGAATGCCCCGCTAGGATACTTGACATGCTCGGCCCCACGACCAGCGAATATGCCCTGCAGTGGCGCGCCCGCTGCAGGGCGGTCGCAACCCGAAAGCATCGGCCCCCACCCAAGGACGGCGACATGATCGTCTTTGCCCAAACGATCAAATTTACCGATGGAAGCGAAGGGCGGCGTTTCCTTGTTTCCCGGCAGGGACGCAGGACGATCTTCCTCAATCCAGCGGCGGGAACACGCTACCGGATTTCCCGCTGGAAGGAGCTGAACTGGACCACCATAACAAAGATTGATGTCAAGCTGCCAGCAGCTTAAGCAAGGCCATGTGGTTGGTCCCCAGAGGCGCGAAAAACGCAAAAGGCAAAGAGCCGATCGCACCGGCGCTTAGTGACACATTGCGCATCTGGTACACCGGGCGCGGCGATCACCGCGATGAAGAAGCAGCGCTGATGCTTGTGCGCCATGCCCGCAAAAACGGGCAATGGATCGCCTGCGACTGTCAGGGCGAGCTTGCCACACCGATGCTCTCGCCCGCCTTGCTCACCGGGGCCGACACCTATTATCTCAGGCGGCTGACAGCGCGAAGCAGGCCTGAACATGGAATCAAATGTCCATTTTTCCGGGAACAGGCTTTCACCACTATTACCAGCCAGAAACGTCCCGCGCGCAACCAGCCTGAAGGCTATTTTTCCGTGCTGCGTCCACCCGCGCTTTCACTGGCGCAGCATCCCGAAGAGAAGCCGGAGCCGCGCGATGCAGCAAGCCACGGCGCTCCGCGTCTTGCAAAGCTGCTGTGGCGCCTGCTCGAACTGAGCGGGCGCACGGTCATTGAAGCAAATGAACAGGACAAACGCGACATTTCGAGCGAATTTGCCGCTGTACGCCAGCTCGCAGAACGATTGGAGGTTGCACCCGGCATACCGCTGAGCCGCATCCTCTTTACCCATCCGCGCGATTGGGAATCGCGGCGCATATTCGCAGTGCTACGCGAACTGGCTAAAAGCTGGCCTAAAGGCCATGAACCGCAGGCTTATCTGCTCGTCTTTGCCCGCAAGGTTCACGAACACAGCATCGAAACCACAGATGGCACCATCGATCTCGCAACCCGCCTTCGCCACCCAGGCACGCGGGGAAAACCGATCAGCGGGCCCGACCTGACTTTGGTTGCTATCGGTGAGGATCCCGATGCGCGCGGTTACGGCGCGCTTCGCGCATGGGGACAGCCTGTCCACAACGGCCACCGCTTCATTCCGGTAGATCATGATTTCGACCGGGTCATCGTCGAAGCTTTGATCACCGCGCGTCACATGCTCGCGCGGCAAGACATTGGCCTTACCGCCACAAAACCCATGTTCGACTACATCACCCCTGACGGCCCGGTTCGTCCGCCCTGGCTCATCTCCTTGCAGCGGGGAAATAATAACATTCCCGTGGTTATTGAAACCAGTCGCGCAGACTATGAAGAACCGCGCCGGGCGCGGGCCTTGGGGTTCATCGGCGCTGTCCTTGAAATAGACCGCTCTACGCTACCCAACCTCTCGTCCGATCTCGCTGAGATTGTACGGAGCATCCCTTCAGCCTGACGGTGAAGGGGGTTTGGCCGGGCTCCAATTTTTGCGCTGGAAGAGTACGTCGGCGCGTCGGTGAACGAAGGAGTGGCGGACAGAGAATGGTGATACCAAAAAATCATATGGCCTGCCGTTTGGCACGCACACCGTAATTTGCTGCTCCTGGACTCTGCCTGACCAGTGACAATGGCTTGTCCTCACCCTCATCTGTGCGCATTTGAACAGCAGCTCGAAAAAGCGGCACATGGTGCTTGGCTTGCAATTGTCCGGTCCTTGCGCGAAAATTTCCCAGATGTCCTCGGGCGAGCCAGTATTCCTGCAACGCATGAAAGATGGCGGCGCGCAGGGCGCATCATCCCGTCCGCTGCATTATGGCCGGGCTTCAATGTCGTCCAAATGGTTCGAAACAACCCCTTCTTCCTCACCTGCCCATAGCCCCAAGCGGGGAACGCCGTGCAACCACAAAATTGGCCCCGTGTTGCTTCGCTGCCCGCGCCAGACCATTTTTGCGGTGTCCCTCGGCAAGCCTCAGTGCAGACGCCCCCGCCCGGTTCTCATTCATGGGCAGGCAGAAGGAATTGTCCCAAGCCTTAAGGAGAAATGATATGAACCACGTTATTTTATCAGGCCGGGTAGGGGAAACCCCATCGCAGCGCGCCGCCGTCACAAGTTTCAGTCTTGCCACAAGCATCAATAAACGCGCAGAAGGCAAGGCAGTTATCGACGAAAATGGCCATCCCGAACAATATACTGAATGGCACCGCATCACCTGCTTCAACGGTCTGGCTGAAACCATCGCCAAACATGTCGCGAAGGGCAAGAAGCTCATCATTATTGGACGTATTCACTATAGCCAATATGAGAAAGACGGCGTGAAGCACAGCGGCACCGAAATCATCGCCGAGCAAATCGAGTTCGGTTAAACCGATGCAGGGCCGGGCATTGAGACCGGCCCTGGTTCTCGATAGCCAGAAACTGAGCGATATTGGGAACTTCAACCAAGTTTGCACGTAGTCTCTTTTAGGCAAGGAACAATCATGTTGTTAAAAAAAATCAAGACGCCGGGTCTCTCCCATCTTTCCTATCTTGTCGGTTCAGGAGGCAAGGCTGCCGTCATTGACCCCAGAAGAGACTGCGATATTTATCTTGAGATAGCGCGCGCCGAAGGCTTGGAAATCACCCATATCTTCGAGACTCATCGCAATGAAGATCTGGTATCCGGTGCGCCCATTCTTTCCGGCATGACGGATGCACCGGTCTTCCATGGACCCAATGCTGCGGGAGACGTTGTTTATGCAGAAATCGCCGGTCACGGCGACCGCTTTAAAATCGGGCAACTCATACTTGAGGTCATCAAAACCCCGGGCCATACCGACGATCATATAGCTTTTGCTCTCTATGACACAGAATATTCGGACGGCGCTGTCGGTGTATTTACCGGAGATGCGCTCTTTGTAGGCGACGTCGGGAGAACCGATTTCTACCCGGACCGCCAACAGGAAGTTGCCGGGCTTCTTTTCGATTCCCTGCAAAAAATTCTGTCACTGGGCGACCAGGCGATAATATATCCCGCACATGGGGCAGGATCGGTTTGTGGATCGGGAATGGCGGAGCGGGAGTTTTCTACACTCGGGCATGAACGGAGAAATAATCCCCGGTTGCAAATCGAGAGCCGGGATGAATTTATCGAGATCAAAATCAACGAGAACCATTATCAACCGCCCTATTTCCGGTTGATGGAGCGCCTTAATCTGGACGGTGGAGATCCCGCTCCGCGCGTAGCAGAGCCAAAAATTTTAAACCTGCCAGAAATGGAAAGTCATTCTCCCACCCATCTGGTGGATGTCCGCGACCCAATGGCATACGCCTCAGGTCACTTCCCCGGTTCGCTGAGTTTGCCGGTCGGCATGATACCGGCATTTGCAGGATGGTTCATAGGTGAAGAAGACACCGTTCTTCTGATCGGTTCAGACCAAAGCCAGCTTGCCGCAGCAACGGAGCATCTTGTTCGCATTGCCCTTGACGATATTATCGGCGGCTATACCGGCATCGTCCCGGCTGCTGCGGCAGGGAGAATCATGGAGCAAATTCCAATGATCGAAACGGAGGAAATTGAAAAACGGCTGAACGAGGATCGCGACGAGTGGACCTTACTCGATGTCCGTGATGCAGATGAGCGTGCAGAGGCATCAATTGATGGTTCAGAGCATATCTATGTTGGTGAATTGAATGAACGCTGGAAAGAACTCGATAGATCACGTCACTATACCATGATGTGCGCGAGCGGCATGCGGGCGACCGTTGCTGCAGGATGGCTTTCCAGACAGGGGTTTGAAAAAATCGACATTTATCTCGGTTCGATGGGAGCCTGGCAGGCGTCTCTGGCTTAGAGGCATACGCGATTATCGGTGCCACCAAACCAAGCAGCGCCATCGCTTGTTAATGCGCGAAACTGGAGCGGTAGCTGACCGACAGCTTCAAAGCTGCGGTCGTCCTCTCGCGGAGGAATTACGCGTTGACAGCGTCTTTCAAGCCCTTGCCTGCTTTAAATTTCGCTTGAGTAGATGCCGGAATCTGCATTGGTTCGCCGGTACGCGGATTACGCCCCGTTGAAGCTTTACGCTTGGATGTCGAGAAGGTACCGAAACCGACAAGGCGAACGTCGTCGCCACCCTTCAATGCACCGGTAATCGAACCGATAACTGCGTCTACCGCTTTGGCGGCATTGTTTTTGCTAAGGCCGCTGTGGTCCGCGACGCTACTGACAAGATCCATCTTATTCATGTGTATAACCCCTTGGTAACGGCAATTCGTCATGAATCGCGCGATCATCGGAGGGCATTAACACCTCGATGTTGCTGTAAGTCAAAAGAAACTCGTCATATTTTGACGATTTTCTCCGCAGGCCGGTAAACAATGTCCTAAGCCTCTGGCCGGGCGGCGTCGCGCAGCTCGGCAAGCGCCACCGCGAGTTTTGGTTGCCCGACCTTGCGCAAGCCTGCAACAAGTCCGGCAATGAAGTTGCTCTTTGACAAGATGTGATGGACAAGGGCGATGCGGTTTTCCGTGCGATGATGACTAGTTAGCGTCTGATCAAGAAGACGAGCATATTGATCACCGAAAAGTCCATCACGGCCTATATAGAAGATGGTTTGTAGCTCGGCGAACTCTTCGATCGAGAGCATTTTTAGAACCGCGCCGTTGAGCTCACGCATATCGTCGCCATATCGCATGATCTCGTCGAAACTTGCGCTAGCAGCATTGACCACTCGCGGCTTTTCGTCCGAGTGCACCGGTGGATGCACCTTGAGCCAAATCTCGGCAATCTCCATAATCTTTTCGGATGTGAGATAGCTCAATTTGGTATCGAGGCCGATCAGCACTTTAATTTCGCGCGATGCCTTTATCGCCGTGAGCGCATTGGAAAACCCGTTGCTGCTAAGGTCAAACCGTTCCATCGTGGCTGCCCTGCGCGCAATAAAGGCCTCCTCGGTCCAGGTCGATTTCGCGCCGACTATCCCTGCAATCTCGATGAGATCGGAGCGGGAGCAGTCTTTCGTACTGTTGCCTGCAACAACCTCCTGAGAGAGGCGGAATACGCGGTCCATGAGCCGCCCCAGAATATCGCGGAGTTCGACGATGCTCGCCTGCACAAAATGCAGATTGACGACAGCAAGCTGTTCGAGGCTCTGTTTGCCTTCCTGATTTTCGAAATAACGCAGTTCTTGTCCGTCGATATCGTGACGAGTGAAGCTTTCGACGAAGGGTTTGAGTTCGGCTATATGGGTTCTGCAGGCGAGGTCGCCGATCACCTGAGCGCTCAGATGCTCCCAATAACCCTCGATATCATGGTTGATTGGTCCTTCGCGCTCGCGCGCCATGCCGATCGCCACCAGTTCGCGCAGAATATATTTGAGCGCTAGCTCCAGGCCATGCCGTGCGTTATAAAGGATCGGCATCGCGAGTGTGTCTCGGCTTTCATAGAGTTTCTTCGCGATCAGCGTGTCAGCGAGCAGCTGCGCCGCCTCAATATAACCTTCGACATAATTGATCTCATCGCCTTGTTTACCGATGCATGCATTCCATTCGCCGTCGTTGACGGTTTCGAAAAACGGGTCGTGCACAACGCCATCGCGCAAAAGCTCTCCCATCTCTGGCATGCCCTTTATCTCTCCCGGTCGCGCGGCTACGTGCAGGTTGGTTCGGGTGATGGCGCGGCATCGCCCTCCGAGGAGCAATACTGGCGGTTCTTCACACGTTCGACAAGAATTGATTTCTGGTGCGCCCGAGGGATGCTACAAACGGTTTATGAGTGGCCGATTATCGCAATGTTGAAGGCATGACATATTCTGGACCGCTAGAGGACGTTTGCGATTATCCAACTTGCCAAAGCCAGTACGGCCGCCGCCCATACAGCGGCTATCAAAGCGGCGGCGACATAGTTCACGGGACGATCGGATCTGAGGAGTGCTTCTGCCCTGAAATTTGCCATTAACGGAGCAGGGATGAGGCGTATTCCAAGTGCAATCCCTAGTGGCAAAATGACCAGATCATCAAGATAGCCAATTACGGGAATAAAGTCTGGTATTAGGTCGATGGGGCTAAATGCGTAAGCAGCCACGCCCCCGGCTACCAACTTTGCAAGCCAAGGCGTGCGAGTGCTACGTGCCGCAATCCACATAGCAACGACATCGCGCTTCAATGCCCGCGCCCACAGTTGCAGTTTCTCGATTCGCCCTGCCATCTGGCTATCTAGCCTTTAACGGTTGATATACGCAATTGGTTGGGTTGTGTTGAAAAACTCGGGGTTGGCAGGACTGGCGATAAATTTCAGCAATATTGATTCAACATCGCTTAATCGTGTGAATCATTGTTGCGCTCAACACTTCATTTAAGGCCAAAGGTTGCTGACGAAAATCGGTTGTGGAGTTTTTCAACACAATCGGGTGGTTTGCAGACTGACGGGTTTTTTGTTGCTTTGCAAATCAAACCAACCCGTGCATACTGATTGGAGCGTCAATTAACCCGCTTTCCTGCTGCATCAATTAGCAACGTACCGTCTTCTTTTGATATTCGTCCCGGCGGCAGGTTGCCCAATAAGTTGAACACCAATTCACTGGGACGGCAGAGCCGCACACCTTTCGGCGAACACACAATAGGTCGATTGACCAGAACGGGATGTTTCAGCATCGCGGAGAGCAAGGTTTCTTCATCCATCGCCGGATCAAGCAGCCCAAGCTCCTCCGCCGGAGATTTTGTTGTTCTCAGCGCGGTGTGTGGCGTCAAGTCAGCAGCGGCGAACAACGCCAACAGTTGCGGACGGGTCCAACCCGTTTCCAGATAATAGATAACAACAGGTGTTTCGCCCGATGCCTCGATAGTGGCCAATACGTTACGCGATGTGCCGCAATCAGGATTGTGGTGGATAACTATGCTCATGCAGCATCTCCTTCGGTTGGAAACCAGTGTTTCGTCTTGTTGGCGAAGGCGACGAGCGACAGCATCACCGGCACCTCGACTAACACACCGACCACCGTTGCAAGGGCTGCTCCCGAACCAAGGCCGAAAAGGCTGATCGCCACGGCTACCGCCAGTTCGAAGAAATTGGATGTCCCGATAAGTGCGCAAGGGGCCGCGACATTAAATGGTATTCGCCACGCCCGCGCCGCTCCATAGGCAACAAAGAAGATCCCATAGGATTGGATAAGTAAAGGAATCGCAATCAGCGCAATTACGAGTGGTCGGTCGAGAATGACCTCTCCCTGAAATCCGAACAGCAACACCACCGTGATCAGTAACCCGGCAATGGAAAATGGTTGTACACGGCTTTTGAAGGCATCAACTGCCGCTTCGCCGCGATGCGCAACCAGTTTACGGCGAGTGAGATACCCCGCCAACAACGGGAGCATGACATAGAGCCCAACCGACAATAGAAGCGTGTCCCAAGGTACCACGATATCGGTCACACCCAAAAGAAAAGCGACAATGGGCGCAAATGCAAACACCATGATGACATCGTTCACGCTGACCTGCACCAATGTGTAGGTGGCGTCTCCGCGGGTCAGATTCGACCAGACAAAGACCATTGCCGTACAAGGTGCGGCACCAAGGAGAATGACGCCGGCGAGATAGGCTTGCGCATCATCCGGCGGGATCAGGCCGGCGAAAATATATTCAAAAAACAGTACACCAAGTACAGCCATCGTGAATGGCTTTATCAGCCAGTTTACGACCAGCGTTACAACAAGACCTTTTGGCTTATCCCCGACCTGTCTCATAGCGCCGAACTCGACACCCACCATCATCGGATAGACCATCGCCCAGATTAGAACAGCCACCGGCAGATTAACCGAGGCAATCTCTAGCGATGCGAGGGCTGCAAAAAGACCGGGAAAAAGATTACCGAGCAGAAGCCCTGCGGAAATTGCGAGCGCCACCCATACGGACAACCACCGTTCAAAGGTTCCAAGCCCGGCCGCAGCCGGAAGCGAAAGTTCCGTCACAACATTCTCCTAACCGGCGCAGGCGATTTCATTTATTAAAGTCCCGCAAAGCTCAGGCTGACCACCGCAACAATCCTCAAGCAGAAAAACGAGCAACCCGTTCAATCCATTTGTGTCGACAAAGTAGCGGATATTACGTCCTTCACGTTCGTTTCGGGTCAGGCCGGATTGCGAAAGGATGGATAGATTGGAAGACATTGTATTCTGCCGCACGCCCAGCGAGCCACTCACTTCGCCTGCCAACATGCCTTTTTCGCCCGCTTTGACCAGCAGGCGAAAGACATCAAGTCGTGTAGATTGGCTCAGCGCACCAAAGGCGCTCAGCGCATCATTCTTATCCATATATCCCGAATTATCGATATATTTGGCTTTGGTCAAGATTCGATTGTGACCATTCATCAAACGATAACTCAGCCAATTTCTGCTATTGCTTTAAAACTGATCCAACTGAATGTCGGGTTTCGGGGCGATTGCCCACCTGCTGCTCACCAGCCGGAAAGCGGTTAGGCAGCTTTTAGGATATCCCGACCGATCGAGTGATTGTGAATGACAACAACTCGTTGGGTAGTGGAATGTCTGTTTGTCGAAGGAAGAGTTGCGATCCTTATCCTCGCGGCCACTGCGGGTGCAAATCGTCAATCACATAGGTGTGACCGCTGAACGCTTGTCCTGCATGCTCTTCGCGAAGATGCGGATGGTTTGGCGGCAGATCATCGTGATTATGCGCGACGATTTGGGGATCGCCTGCGGGCCAAAAAATCAATGCGGCGATGATTCCGGATAGCGCCAGAAACGCCAATATGGCGAATGCCGCTGTTTGTCCGAACACCGCGCCCACTTGACCGGCGAGCGGATAGGCAATCAGCCAGCAGCCGTGACTGAGTGCAAATTGCGCCGCGAAGATTGCGGGCCGATCCTCGGCATGGGCTGACCGTCGCAACAGTCGCCCCGAGGGTGTGACACTAGCGGAATAGCCTATCCCCAGCACAAACCAGCCGATGAGAACTATTTGCCAATAATAGGCCGATTGCTGCAATATCGATGTCAGTAGCGCCATTGCGGCTAGACCGCCAAACAGCGCAGTGGCGGCGGTCATCATCACCTTACGGTCACTGAACCGACCAAGAATGCGCGGAAGCAGCAGCGCGGAGAGCATTGAGCCTGCACCATAGCTTGCGAGTGTCAAAGCGACCGCCTTGTCTCCAAAACCGAGCTGATCGCGAACGATGACGATGGTGTTGACGATGACCATTGCACTTGCTGCTGCCGAAGCCAGAGTTAGTGCAAGAAGCCCTTTCAGCCTTGGTGTTTTTAGATAAATCCGCAGACCTCTTGTGGTCTTGGCGAAGATACCGCCAGTGCGCGTGATCGCCTTGGTCGCCGGTAAAGTGACCGACAAGACAAACAGTGCAGAAGCAATAAAGCCGATGCCGGTGCCTGCGAAAAGCCAGTGAAAGCTGATAACGGACAGCAAGGCTGCTGCCAGCATCGGGCTCAGCAGGTTTTCCAGATCGTAAGCGAGACGTGAGAAGGAAAGTGCTTTTGTATAGTCATCCTCGTTAGGCAACACGTCAGGAATAGTCGCCTGGAAAGTGGGCGTGAACGCCGCCGATGCCGATTGCAGAATGAAGATCAACAGATAGATTTGCCAGATCTGATCGACAAAAGGCAGCATGAATGCAACGCCTGCACGCACTGCGTCCATTGCAACCAGAAACGCTCTTCGCGGTAGCCGATCTGCATAGGCACCGACGACGGGAGCAACAAAAATATAAGCGACCATCTTGATGGCAAGCGCTGTGCCGAGCACAGCGCCGGCATTACCGCCAGCCAGATCAAAGGCGAGTAAACCGAGCGCAATTGTCGCCAGTCCCGTTCCGATTAGCGCAATAATCTGGGCCGAAAGAAGGTTGCGGTATATCTTGTTGCGGAGGATTTCGAGCATTTGTTACGAGTAGGTTGCGTTTTCATACGACTGCAAGTGAAAACGCGTCCCGCTCAAAAATTTTTCTTGTGATTCAATATGTCCACGTTTAGGGACGCGTCCATGTTCGCTCGATTTTCCCTGATGCTGATAGCTATCGCCCTTGTTTTCGGGAGCATTCATGCTGGGCCGGGACTAGTGGAACATCACCAAGATCATGATAGCGCCAGTCAGGCCTTTCATCAGGAACTTGATGCCAATATGTCCTTGGCAAAGCAGGAAGTCGCGCTGAACAGCCAGCCTGCTGACGAGGATAACACCCTCGATGTGGAAGGTGATACGCATCAGCATTTTTCGCCGACCGCAGACCATTTGAGCGGCACCAAAGTTGAATCAACTAACCATGATGGTCGCAACTTGGTCTTTGCGTCCGCTCCTGCATTTATGCGGTCTGTGACACAAAAACCCCCAATTGAGCCACCATTAGCCTGATCTATTAGCCGCAGCGTGCAGTTTTCTGCGCGCTGTAATTGTTATGGATCAGGAGTTTACAACAAATGTTAAGATATTCACGTGCCGCCCTTCTGGCGGGTGCGTTGCTTGTGACCGGTGCACCAAGCCTTGCGGAGACCGTTTCGCTCAATCAGGCTGTTGCAAAAGCGCTCGATGCAGCGCCGTTATTGCGCGCCGAGGAAGCTGCGATTGCAGCGGCGCGCGCTGGAAAGGTGCAAGCTGACGTTCGTCCCAATCCATCGGTTACCGTAGAAGCCGAGAATTTTGTCGGCACCGGCCCTTATAGCGTGCTCCGCCGTGCGGAGGTGACTGCCACCTATAATCAACCTATTGAACGCGGCGGAAAACGGGCGGCGCGCGTTGCACTGGCTGAACGGGAAATCGGTGTGGCCAGTGCCTCAGCCGAGGTCACCCGCTTGGAATTGGCCGCCGCTGTGCAGCGATCGTTTCTGGATATTTTGATTGCCCGGCAAATCGAGGCCATCGCAAAGCAGCAGTTATCCATTGAAGAGGGCTTGCAGAGCGAAGCCTTACGGCGGGTGCGCGGATACAAGGACCCGCTCTTCGTAGAAACACGGGCTGCGGCACGAGTGGCGCAGGCTCAGATCGCAGTGGAACAATCTCAGGCACAGCTGCGCAATGCGCGCGACGCTCTGGCCTCCTTCTGGGGCGGCAATGGCGATGACCTTGATGTGGTCGGAGAATTGGTGCTTGGCGGCAATCAAAAGATCGAACTGGCAGAGGCTGATCAAGCACTCGAAGAAGCCAGGGTGGCGCGGGCAAGCGCAGTGGTTATTGTAGAACAAACCCGCAAGACTCAGGATTATACCGTCAATGGCGGCACGCGTTTTATCAAGGGAACCAATGATATTGCGCTGGTTGCCGGGATTACCATACCGCTGGGGCGTTTTGATCGCAATCAAGGCAATATCGAACGCGCGCGCGCCGAACGCTGGCGTCTTGAACTGACGGCGGAGGCCAATCGGTTAGAGCGACTACGCCGACGGGCAAGTCTCGGCGCAGAAGCAGACCGTGCGCTTAGCCGCGCGGAAGCTATCAAATCCGAAGTTTATCCGCGCGTGGCCAAGACGTTGGCGCAGGTGCGCGAGGGTTATAATCGCGGCGGTTTCAGCTTCCGGGATATGCAAGATGCAGCCGACGCTATCATCATAGCGCAAGACAAATGGTTGACCGCCATGATCGAATATCGCGATCTCCAAACCGAATTAGACCGGCTCACCGGACGCTTTGATGCGTCTATTGCGGCAATCAATGAAGGATATACACAGCCATGAAGACGAACTGGAAAATTGGTGCAGCGATGGCGGTATTGTTTCTTGTGCCGATGGCCGCATGTAGCACAGATGCACCGAGTGAAGTGGGCGAAGGCGAAGCGGCCGAAGAAGAAAAAGGCCCTCACGGAGGAAAGATCCTTCGGGACGGCGATTTTGCCGTCGAAATGACCGTTTTTGAAGACGGTGTGCCACCGGAATTTCGCGTCTATCCGACACGCGATGGCAAGCCCGTCGACCCGAAGTCTGTCAAGCTTACCGTCACATTGAAACGGTTGGACGGCCAGATTGAAAAATTCGCGTTCAAGCCGGAGAAAGATTATCTGGTCGGTCAGGGCACGGTGATTGAACCCCATAGCTTTGATGTGGAGGTTGTCGCCGCTTCCGGCGGGAAACGCCATGTCTGGAAATATTCCAGTCCCGAAGGTCAGACGAAGATAAGCGCGTCTGCCGCAAAAGATGGCGGGATCGAATTTGAAGTGGTTGGTCCACAATCGATCAGCGATATTCGTGAAGTAGAGGGCGTCGTCCAATTGGACCCGGCAGCAACCTCGGAAATCAGAGCGCAATTCCCGGGCAAAGTGATGCAAGTGACAAAAGCGGTCGGCGACTATGTCAAAAAGGGCCAGTTGCTGGCGCGGATTGAATCGAGTGAATCGCTGCAAATCTATCCGGTCTACTCGCCTGTCAGTGGCGTGGTTGCAGAGCGCAACGCCAATGTCGGAAATGTCGCCTATGACCAGCCTATTTATGTCATCACTGATCCAAGCAGCACGAGCGTCGTTTTCAATATTTTCCCGCGAGATTTGGGCACAATCCGGCCTGGCCAGAAAATTATCATTGAGACGCTTGATGGCAAACCGGTCGCTGATTCGGTTCTCGGAGGCTATTTGGCCGAAGGCAATGTGGCAGCAGGCACAGCGCAGGTGCGCGCTAGTCTGCCAAATCGCGATGGACGCTGGCGTCCCGGTATCGCTCTGCACGGACGTGTGGTGGTGAACGCAGTGACAGTGCCGCTGGCGGTTCGGACAGAGGCGTTGCAGCCGTTTCGGGATTTCACCGTGGTCTATGCCAATTTTGGTGAAGTTTACGAAGTGCGCATGCTCGAACTTGGCCGAAAATCCTCTGAATGGACCGAGGTTTTGGGAGGCATCAAGCCCGGCACCAAATATGCAGCCAAAGGATCATTTCTCATTCGTCAGGACATTGAAAAGTCCGGCGCATCTCACGATCACTAATGGAAAACCAAACTATGCTCGCTAGAATAATAGGCTTCTCGATCGCGCAGCGCTGGCTTGTGCTCGCCATAGTTGTCGTGCTGATGGCAATTGGCGTGTGGAGCGCAACGCGACTGCCCATTGATGCTGTGCCCGATATCACCAATGTTCAGGTGCAGATAAACACCGAGGCCGAGGGGTTCTCTCCTCTGGAGGCTGAACAACGCGTTACCTATCCGATTGAAACGGCGCTCGCAGGCGTTCCGAAGCTGGACTATACTCGTTCGGTTTCGCGCTACGGCCTGAGCCAGGTAACAGTCGTTTTTGAAGACGGCACCGATGTCTATTTTGCGCGGCAGCTGGTGAACGAGCGTCTGCAGGCGGCCAAATCGCAATTGCCACCAAACATCGAACCGCAAATGGGACCGACCGCGACCGGGCTTGGCGAGATTTTCATGTATTCGGTCACGCCCAAAAAGGGCGCGCGCAAGTCCGACGGTTCAGAGTGGACACCAACCGACTTACGCACCTTGCATGACTGGGTAGTGCGCCCGCAAATGCGCAATGTTCGCGGAGTGGCGGAGGTCAACACAGTTGGCGGCTATACCAAGCAATATCATGTGACCCCCAATGCCGAGCAACTGGCATCCCTGGGCATATCGCTGACCGATGTGGTGGATGCGCTGGAAGCAAATAATGCAAATGCGGGCGCAGGCTATGTAGAGCGTGCGGGCGAGCAAGTTCTGATCCGGATACCGGGGCGGGTAGAAGATCAAAATGATCTGTCGCAGATTATCGTCGCAAAACGCGGCGGAATACCTATTCGCATTGGCAACATTGCCGAAGTGGTAATCGGATCCGAATTGCGCAACGGCGCAGCAACGGAAAATGGCAGGGAGATCGTGCTTGGCACGATCTATATGCTCACCGGCAGCAATCCGCGCATTGTCGCTCAGGCAGCAGCAGAAAAGCTGGAGGAGGTAAATCGTTCGCTTCCCGATGGAGTGCAGGCGGTGCCGCTCTATGATCGCACAGAATTGGTCGAGCGGACGATTGCAACGGTGGAGACAAACCTCCTCGAAGGCGCGTTGCTTGTCATAGTTATCCTGTTTCTGCTGCTCGGCAATGTTCGTGCTGCGCTGATTACCGCAGCGGTCATACCGATTTCCATGCTGATGACGCTATCCGGCATGGCGGCAGGGCGTGTCTCCGCGAACCTGATGAGCCTCGGCGCGCTCGATTTTGGTTTGATCGTCGATGGCGCTGTTATCATCGTCGAAAATTGTCTCAGACGGTTGGGGGAAGCACAGCAAAAAGCTGGTCGCCTGCTCGACCGTGAGGAACGTTTTAGCCTTGTTGCCCGCGCCAGCAGCGAAGTGATCCGTCCGTCGATATTTGGTGTTATCATCATTACCGTTGTCTATTTGCCGATCTTCGCGTTGACTGGGATTGAAGGCAAAACCTTTCACCCCATGGCGATTACCGTCATGCTTGCACTTACGGCAGCGCTGCTACTTTCGCTGACCTTTGTTCCTGCGGCGATTGCGATGTTCGTCACCGGCAAGGTTGAGGAGAAAGAGAACCGTGTCATGGCTTGGCTGCGGAAAGGCTATGCGCCTTTGCTCGACTGGTCGATGCCCAAGGGCAAAATCCTGATTGCCGGGGCAGCCTTGCTGGTTGCGGTCAGCGGATGGGGCGCAACGCGTCTGGGCTCGGAATTTATTCCAAACCTCGATGAAGGCGACATTGCCATGCACGCACTGCGCATCCCGGGCACCAGCCTGAGTCAGGCGATCCAGATGCAACAGTCGCTGGAAAAACGGATTAGCGAATTTCCAGAAGTCGAGCGGGTATTTGCTAAAATCGGGACAGCCGATGTGGCAACCGATCCGGTGCCGCCGTCGGTTGCCGATAATTTCATCATGCTCAAAGACCGCAAGGATTGGCCTGACCCGCGCAAGCCGCGCGAAAAGCTGGTCGAGGAACTGAACGCAGCAGTGCAGCAGATTCCGGGCAATAATTATGAATTTACGCAGCCTGTGCAGATGAGACTCAACGAACTGATTGCCGGTGTCCGCGCCGATGTTGCGGTGAAACTGTTCGGAGAGGATCTCGATCAACTGCTCGAAACGGGCGCTGAAATTGAAACGATCGTAGAATCGATACCCGGAGCGCAAGATACCAAGCTGGAACAGGTAACGGGACTTCCCGTTCTGTCGGTCACGCCGCGCCGCGAACTTCTGGCCCGTTATGGCATAAATATTAGCGATGTGCAGGATGCAGTGGCGACCGCTACCGGCGGGCGCAATGCGGGTCAGGTTTTTGAAGGTGACCGGCGCTTTGACGTCGTCGTTCGATTGCCAGAAGAAATCCGCACCGATATTGAGCGGCTTGGCCGCTTGCCAATCCCGATTACAAGTGGGGGCAGCGGTGAGTTCGTGCCATTGTCAGAAATTGCCAATATTGAACTGTCCGTTGGCCCTAACCAGATCAGCCGGGAAAACGGCAAGCGCCGCGCGGTTGTTACCGCCAATGTTCGCGGACGCGATTTGGGATCGTTCATCACCGAACTGAGGTCAAAGATCGATAGCGATGTCCCACTGCCGGAAACCTATTATGTTCAATATGGCGGGACATTTGAACAGCTTCAGTCAGCAGCCACAAGATTGCAGATTGTCGTGCCTATGGCGCTCCTGCTTATCTTTGGCTTGTTGTTCATGTTGTTTCGTTCGACCCGTGACGCTGCCATCGTGTTTTCCGGAGTGCCCTTGGCGCTGACCGGCGGTGTCGCGGCGCTAGCCCTACGAGATATTCCGATGTCAATTTCAGCAGGAGTTGGTTTCATCGCCTTGTCGGGCGTGGCGGTGCTCAATGGTGTCGTGATGCTGTCTTTCATCCGCGATTTGCGGGAGCGCGGCATGGCGCTTGAAGAAGCCATTCGGGAAGGAGCCCTCACCCGGCTGCGCCCTGTGCTGATGACCGCGCTGGTCGCATCGCTCGGCTTTGTGCCGATGGCTCTGAACGTCGGGGCCGGATCGGAAGTGCAACGCCCGCTTGCCACTGTCGTAATCGGAGGAATTATATCCTCGACCATCCTGACGCTGATTGTGCTGCCTGCATTATACAGGCTGATCCACGGACGCGCCGAAAGAAGAGAGAAAAATATGCAAGCAGTAGCAACAATATGAGGCAGTTCATGAAAATATCCGGGTATAAATTTTCGGTCCAAGCTTTTCTGGGCATGATATTATGCATCGCCTTCGCGACCACTGCCTATGCCCACGGGGTCGCAGAGGGCGATCAGGGCTATATCGAACAAACCAGCGGACCGCAGATTATCGCATTCCTCTATCTGGGTGCCAAGCATATGGTCACAGGTTATGACCATTTGCTGTTCCTATTCGGCGTTATCTTCTTCGTCTACCGGCTCAAACATGTCGCCGCTTATGTGACCCTTTTTGCAATCGGGCACAGCACAACGTTGCTTGCGGGCGTTTTGCTCGGCACGAACATCAGCTCTTATGCGGTCGACGCAATTATCGGGCTGTCGGTGGTTTACAAGGCGCTCGACAATCTGGGCGCATATCAACGCTGGTTCGGCTTCCAGCCCAATACCAAGGCTGCGGTCCTGATATTCGGTTTCTTCCACGGCTTCGGTCTTGCGACGAAATTGCAGGAATTTTCGCTGTCGCCAGACGGCCTGTTGATCAATCTGATATCGTTCAACGTTGGTGTAGAAATCGGACAGTTTCTGGCGCTCGGCGCAATATTGATTGCGATGGGATATTGGCGCCGCACCGCCAGCTTTAGCCGCCATGCATTCTCGGCCAATGTCGCTTTGATGATCGCGGGCTTCATGCTCTTTGGATATCAGCTCACCGGCTATTATGTCGCTTGAAAGGACTAACATGACTGAATTTGGAACACCCACTCGTTCGGAGCTTCCCTCCGTCCGCCAATTGAACAAGGCCACTGCTTTTGCAGCCGCTACCGCTGCAATCCTGCTGGTGACCACTATACTTCCTGCCGAATATGGCATTGATCCAACCGGTATTGGCAGCGCATTGGGGCTCAAAGCCATGGGCGATGGCAAGCAGGCTGAACAGGAAGCAGAGAAAGAAGCTCCGGCCGCTGACAATCTCGCGTCCGTTGAAGGAGAAGCGTCAGCGGGCATTCAGAACAGCGAGGTTACGCTCACCTTGCAGCCGGGCGAAGGACGCGAGGTGAAAGCGACAATGAAAGCAGGCGAAGAGTTTGAGTTCACCTGGGCAACAGACAAAAATGCCGTCAATTATGACCAGCACGGCGAGGTTTTTGGAGCCGCCTCGGACGAATATACCAGCTATGATAAAGGGACCAAAGCTTCCTCGACCGGCAGGTTTCGCGCTCCATTTGATGGCACGCATGGTTGGTATTGGCGCAATCGGACCGAAGGCCCCGTCACCATTACCGTCTCCGCTACTGGTCAATTCTCGAAATTTGAACTTAAAGAATAGGACCAAAAAGAATGCGTAATATACTAGTTGCACTTACCGCCTTGGCCACTGTTGCCAGTCCTGCTCTGGCTCATCCCCATAAACGAAGTTGATCGGCCAAAAAACTACGAACACCAGCTCTTTACAAAATTCATAATATAGGGTAGCCCCCTATGCTATGTCACATACATCAGATGATAAAAAGCTTCTGGCGCGCGTCAGCCGCCTTAAAGGGCAACTAGAAGCCATTGAGCGAGCTTTGGAAAACAAGGCTCCTTGCGGTGAGATCCTCAATCTTGTCGCCTCAGTTCGAGGAGCCGTAAATGGGCTTACCGTGGAACTGATCGAGGATCATGTCCGCGAACATGTCTCGAACCCTGAAACGGACACTGATGAAGGGCGCGCTCAAGGCGCGACAGATCTGATCCAGGTGATCCGGACATATTTGAAATGATCGCCTCCGAAAGTGCAACGCAAACCGGTCACGAACATGATCACGTATTTCTAGGCCAAAATCACGAGCGCAACGAGCGCCGAACCTGGTTCGTTATTGCCCTGACCAGCGTGATGATGGTTGTCGAGATTGCAGCAGGGACCATCTACGGTTCGATGGCGCTGGTCGCCGATGGCTGGCATATGTCCACGCATGCCGCTGCGATGCTGATAGCTGCGCTTGCCTATCTTTATGCGCGCCGCAATGCCAAAAACCCCCGCTTCACGTTTGGCACCGGCAAGGTGGGGGACCTTGCAGCTTTCGCCAGTGCAATTGTTCTGGCGCTGGTTGCGCTACTGATAGGATGGGAAAGTGTCGTTAGATTGGCAAACCCTGTCCCGATTAGTTTCCCGCAGGCCATTGTCGTCGCCGTTATTGGCCTGATTGTGAATTTAGTCAGCGCTTGGCTGCTCCGCGAAGATCATGACCATCATCATGGGCATAGCCACCATCACGATCACAGTCATGATGAGGACGACCACCATCATCATGGTCATCATGGACGGGATCAAAATCTGCGCGCCGCCTATCTCCATGTGCTGGCCGATGCCCTAACATCGGTTTTGGCGATTATCGCCCTGATAGCGGGCAGCGTCTACGGATGGATATGGCTTGACCCGCTCATGGGTATAGTTGGCGCGCTTGTCATCGCGCGTTGGTCATGGGGCCTGATGCGCGATACCGGCGCGATGATGCTGGATTACCGGGAGGCGGGCGATCCCATTGCTGCGAAAATCCGCTCCGTCGTCGAGGAAGCTGGAGACAAAATCACAGATTTGCATGTCTGGCAGCTGGGTCCGGGTCATCATGCCGCCATTATTGCCGTTAGCACGGCAAGTGAGATGAACCCCGTGGCTTACCGTGAGAGGCTGGCCCAAACCGCCGGGCTTTCTCATATCACCGTAGAAGTGAATGCTGCTTAGGGATTGAGGGAACGCGAGGGTGGAAAGCCTGTTTCTCATTGTGGCTCTGGCGGCGGGCTTGGCGATGGACGCCTTTGCGGTAGCGGTAGCTCAAGGTGCCGCAGGGCATAATTCACTGTTTCACGCCACTCGGACGGGAGCGGCTTTTGGCGTTGCGCAGGGCGTCATGCCATTTCTGGGATGGGCGCTTGGAATAGCCTTTGTTTCGCAGATCAGCGCTTATGATCACTGGATTGCTCTCATTCTGCTCAGCGGTTTAGGGATAAAAATGCTTTGGGAAGCGCTGGGCAGGAATGGAAACGATCCTGCTCCCAGTCTCTCAGGATGGGCATTGGGAGCAGCTGCGATAGCAACGAGCATAGACGCCTTTGCTGCCGGCATCACCTTACCGGCACTTGGGCTTCCGGTTCTGCTAACTTGTATTGCTATCGGGATACTCACCGCGCTGCTTTCCGGTTTGGGCGTGTTAATCGGCGCAATGGCAAGCTCGCGCATCGGAAAATACGCCGAGGTCGCAGGAGGTGTCCTTCTCGTCGCTCTGGGAATTAAGATTTTCGTCGAACACTAGCTCAGGAAAGATGCCTATTTTCCCTCAGTGTTTGAGTTATGCTGACCCGCTGGCACTCTGAAAGCGCGCCGGGCTACGGCGCTCTATCCGGCGCGTTTGCAGGGTACAGTCTTTGTTGGCGCGCCGAACTCACCTGCTGGCAGCGCGGCGCTATGCGCCTTGCGCCAGTTTCAGTATCTCGGCTTCTGTCCAGAGTTTTCCGGTGCCGGTATCCTCCAGCGTGACATCATCGCCCTCATTCAAAGCCAGACACGCCATTTCGATCGCTTCTGAAAGGGTTGCCACTTCCATGCCCATCTGAAAACCGCCGCTGTCACGTTTCAGGCTATACCGCATCAATAATGGACAATCATCGCCAATATCAATGCTATTGCGCCCAAATATCGCTTTTGCCAGCGCCGGTTCCGCCGGGGGTATATATCCTCGGCATTTCTGGCTGAGCCGGCAGCGCGCCATCAATCGTCATCATAGTGGTTATCTCCGCGCCATGGCTGCGCCAGCGACTGGATGAGGCGGGCATGAATGGTTTCAATGCTCAAGATTATGGGCGTCCCCCGGCGCGAGGCCGGGGCGGGCTGTCGTCTGCGCTGCGCTCCGAACGAGCCCCGAGGTCTCGTCCCTGCGGGCTTCCATCCCTGACGCAAGGGCAAAGGAAACGAAAGAGGACGGGAAGGGGAAGAGCAATGCCCGCGAGGGCGCGGGCATTGCGCCGGACGCGCACCGATGTTCGATAACCCCCTATGCCACATTCACCAGATGTCCCTGCGTTGCCCTTGCGGTTTCAAAGGTCAACGAGTTGCGTCGGGCAAGCTGCGTTAGGCAGATGGGGGTCGCCGGCGTTTGCTTCTCTGGCGAGAAGCGCCGACCCCCATCTGCCAAACTTCACTAGCCCTCCCGTGCCTGTTGACCTTCAAGAGCCCGAAGGGCGTCTTGCGGCCACTGGCGAAGGTGGCTCCGGGTGTGATCGAACACCGAGGATATTTGTGTGCGCGGCCGACCAGGAGGGAAGGGGGCGCTTCGCGTCCCCCTGTGTTTCTTATTGTCGCTGACGCGACGTGCTGGCTCAGGTTCACCAGTTATGATCGGAAAAGTGTCAAGAAAACAATGAGATAGGCTAATATCAGAGTATCTATTATAAGGGTATTTGTCAGGCGGAAAGGCCGCTTTGACAATCAACCGGCGAGGGACAGCTAAACATCCCAAGCCAAAAACTAAGGAACTGAAAATGTCTAATATCGGAGAACTGACCAAAAACACGAACGGCTTTTATATCGGTAAAATCGATACGCTGGCCGTAGCTATGACCCTTGCCCTGCGCGAGGTTCACAGCACCAACGAAAACGCGCCAGTCTATGAAATCCACGCACGAAGTGCAGCAGGTTCATGGGTAAAAGTTGGCGCGCTTTGGGAGCAAACGTCTAACGGAACCGGCGAGGCATTCTTGCAGGGCTCGATTGACGACCCGTCTATGGTCAAGCCTCTCTATATCGCTTGTTTCCGGCGCGAAGATGAAAGCTATGCAATCGCATGGAGCAGACCGCGCCGCACTCGCAACGATGTGCCAGCACCCGCTAATCAGGGCGAAGGCGACAGCGAAAACGGCGAACAGGACTTTGACGGCAGCCCCGCAAAGCAGGGAAAGACCCAAGGAAAAGCCAAATCCAAAAAGGCTGACCTTGGCGAAACCACCAGCGATGCAGCTAGCTAGTCTGAAATGAACAAGGGCAGGGAGCGGGGCTTAGCCGCTTCCTGCCCTCTTTTTGTCCAAAGGAACTGAAATGCCCAAGAACCCGAAAACCGTTAGCAGCTTTGCCGACCTTGGCCAAGTATATGAAGAAGAGACAGCCTCACCGGCCTATCACAGAGCATTCACCAGCGACCTTGCCCAGGCACAGCTGAACATTGCCGAGGAACCGAGCAGCGCCGATATGCCTGGCCCCTTTGAAGCAGAACAATGCGTCAAATCCATGATGAGCGAAATTTTTGCCCTTATGAGCGATACCCGCATGGAGCCAATCGCCCAGCGTATCGCATGGGGAATTGTAAACAGCTTCCATGTTGTTGCCCGTCAGATCGAAGGCGAGGAAGACAGCGCCGCCGTGAAACTTGGCGAACTTGCCCGCATCTCCGACCCGAGCGAGGTTTTTGCAAGCGAGGTTGAAGAAGCACAAATGCGTTGCCAGAGCCTTGCAGAAGCCCGCGAGGCTTTGGAATGTATGCGCGACCATGCCGGCGAAGTTTACCGCGCAAATAGCGGGCATCCGTTCAGCGCTTTAAGAGGCTCGCGCGTTTCATCCGTATTGACCGCCAGCCAGATTGACGCGCGGGAATTTCTGGCAGCACGAACCAAAATCAGACGCGAACAGCTAGCACCATCAGGCCCGATTGTCATTATTTCCGGCGGTCAGGATTGGGAAGATTACCAGCGGATTTGGGACAGGCTCGACTTGCTAAAAACCCGTGTCCCGACAATGACACTTGCGACCACAGCGCAGGGCAAAGGCGTTGACGCTATCGCGGCAGCATGGGCGGCAGCGCAGGACGTGCCACTAATCGCCTTTCGCCTTAATCGCGGCTATGGCAATGCCGCGCCGTTCAAACGCAATAAGCTACTTGCCAAGCTGGACCCCGTTGAAGCAATCGTTTGCGAAGGTTCAGGCGTGCAAGCAAATCTGGCGCAGATAATGCGCGAGGCTGGCGTGCCCGTAACCGTTTTTCATCAGGTGGAAATCAAGACAGAAGAAAGCCGCGCAGCTTGAACCAGCGCCGAGGAAATGCAGCGCGCCTTGAAGCCGAGGCGCGCTGGTAAACCTGAAATATTCCAGCACCAGAGGGGAGGGTAAATCTTCTCGCAGCGTGTCCGAGCGTGAGGCGGTAACCCGTCTCGATAATCATCTTGAGCCAGTAGCTGGAATCGCGATCTGTCAAGATCGTTTCTTTGTCCAAATGATCGCGCATTGCTGATCCGTTTTTCATTTCCAATGCTTGATTGTTTTTGCGATTCCCAAAGCTCCA
Organism: Sphingopyxis sp.; assembly: GCA_002733865.1. GTDB lineage: Bacteria > Pseudomonadota > Alphaproteobacteria > Sphingomonadales > Sphingomonadaceae > Parasphingorhabdus. The sequence goes on along the minus strand of NVXM01000005.1, from coordinate 8,733 downwards.
ATTCGTTTCGCGAGCTGGTTGATCGATCAAGCGGAAATCGCTTAATCAATCTCGTGATAATGCCTGGAGTACATAATTGCGTTTCGCGCTGCCCCACCGGAAAACCCAAAATTCTGAAACCGGGAATGAACAATCACCCTCAATCAATATCGCTAACATGGGGAAAAAAGTGGCACACCGTATGCACTGCCGTGCGGATTTTATGGTGTAAATATAGATAGTTATAAGAAAGGTCATGTGCGTCAGAGTGACGCGTTTGGGAGCGGAACCGGCGGTTTTTCATTTAATTTTGAAATATCAATGGCTTAGCAGGACGGGCCCGCGATCTGTTTTGAGTCAGACTGCCGCCGTTTTGACAGGCACCGCCAAGGTGAGTTGACACCCGGCAGGGCAGGGCGCATATCGCTATCTGCTTTGCGTAGGTCTCACCAGCGCCGTTGTCCAAACGGAAGTTGGTAAATTGACAGACACTATTCGCACGACGGTTCGATTACCGTCATCCATTCAGCAGCAAATAGAAGCCCTTGCGCGTGCGCGCGGTATCTCCGGCGTCGATGTCGTTCGCAGCGCGATCGAGGAATATCTTCAGCGCGTTGAAACCGACCGCGAGAGCGGCGGCATCAACCTCCAGCGTCTCGCTCTCATTACAGAATTTTCGCAGGCAGGGGTGGATGTTTTGCTGCGCCAGCTTCCCGCCAATAAACGTGATGAGGTCATCCGCACCGTGGAGCAGCGAATGGAGCAATTTCATGGCCAGAAGTGACCTCAGATTTGATCGCTCGCCCGTTACGCTGGAGCATCATTCGGCAAGGGGGCGGGTGCTCAGAAACGCTAGTGAATTTACCCGCGGATCGCAGCTGATCGGGCATCAGTTTTTCATGTTCATGGCGGGGGCACGAGTGCCTCTTCTGATCTGGCTGGCCTGCTTCATCGCGGTGTACTGGATCATGCTTTACTCAGTCATGGGCGAACATGAGATCCAGCTTTGCGCGTGGCGGATCTGGTCGGCCATATCGGGCTGGATGGAGTTCGATGCCATGAAGCCAATGAACATCGTGCTGTCCGATGACGCGCTGCGGCAGGTGCCGATAGGCTATATTCCATTGGTCCCCGATGTGCAGGTTGCATGGGCCAAGGCAGTACGCGCTCTGTTTGGCGCGCTATGCGCCGCGACACTGTTTGCGTTGCCGGTCATCTGGTGGTTTATAACCCTGGCACAGGGGCGCGGATCATCCATCCTCGAGGAGCGGCATGAGCGCGGCGCAATGCTGGTGTCGCGCGACATCCTGCTCGCCGATGTCATGGCCCATAATGAACGCGAATTTGTCACATCAGCAGCGCAGCTGTTTCCCGGCAAGACCGCCCCGCAGGTCATCGCTTTGCCGCTAACCGAACGGATCAAGGCCGGGCTGCATCATCCCTATAGTCTGGCCGGAATTCCCTATCCTTACGGACTGGAAGCGAGCCACACAATCCTGGTTGGTACAACCGGTGCGGGCAAGACGACACAGCTCAGGAATGTCGTTGCCGAGGTTCGCGCGCGCGGCGGCAGCGCGGTTATCTTCGATCTGACGGGGGCATTTATCGAGGCCTTTTACGACGAGCGCACTGATATCATTCTCAATCCCGGTGATGCGCGTTGTCCCAGCTGGTCGCTGTTCGATGAATGCTCTACGCAAGCAGAGTTTACGGCTGCCGCGCAGGCGCTCGTTCCCCATGATGGCGGCGGCTCCGATCCGTTCTGGGTGCTCGCCGCAAGGATGCTGTTCGTGCAGATGTGCTTGAAGCTCACGCAGCATGGTCAAACTACCAACCGCGCGCTCGCTGAGAATCTGATGACAGCCGATCTGAAGCGTGTTCACCGGATCCTTCAGGACACAACCGCCGACCCGATTACTGCACCTGAAGCCGCCCGCATGGCCGAATCCATCCGGGCAGTGTTTAACACCAATGCCGAGGCTTTGATGTGCCTCCCTGAAGATGGTGAAATTTTCTCGATACGCGAATGGGTGCGCCGCGAGAAAAAGGAGGGGAGCCTGCTATTCGTTTCCGCGCGCCACGTCGATCTCCCACTCTACAAGGCGTTGCTGACTTTATGGCTCGACCTTTCTGTCAATACACTGATGACACTGCCGCGCACGCGGTCCTTGCGCACATGGTATCTATTTGACGAGCTTGGCGCATTGCACCGGCTTCCTGCTATCGAGAATGGGCTGCAGACTGCACGCGGGTTTGGCGGGGCGATCGTACTGGGGCTGCATTCGATTGCGCGTTTGCAGGCTGTTTATGGCCGCGAGGGCGCCGAAAACCTGACCAGCCTTGCGCGAACGAAACTGATTCTGGCGACCGCCGACCGCAAGACCGCCGAAACTTGCGCTGAATTTATCGGCAACCGCGAGGTTCGGCAGATGGATGAAGCCTATAGCTATGGCTATAATAATTTGCGTGATGCCTCGACGCTTACGCCCAAAAAGGAAATTGCGCCGCTGGTCATTCCTGATGACATTACCAATCTTCCCGCGCTCCACGGGTTTGTGAAGTTTCCCGATGGCTTTCCGGCGGCGCGAGTGGTGCTCCAGTTCAAGGATTACCCCCAGGTAGCGCTCGGCTTCGAACCGCGAACAGACGCAACATTATCTGGCAAACCCGCTCGCGCCGCATCCAAATTGGCTAAGGTGCTGCTCGGTGGGGAGGATGACGACGAGGGCGAAGGGGAGGGGGAAGCTGGCGGCCGCGAAGCGCAGGACAAGGCTAGTTACAAAGCTGGAAAGCTGCCCGGCGATCAACTTGAGGACAGCAGCAATGCAGCGGGAGAGGACGCTAGGCAAGCGGCGGCACGCCGGACCAGCGCAGTTGCTGCAGCGCTTGAACTTGTCAATGATGTCAAGCCGGATGAGCCGGGGCCGGACATGAAGCCGGCAGGTGATGAGGGAGTCGAAGCGGTATTGATAGCCTCCCAGAACGAAGCCACGCGCGAAGTATCCAGGCAAGGGGTTGATGCAGACCAACAGCCTGAAGCGGGTAAAACGCCCGGAGCGAAGCCCGGGCTTGCGGCGCACGGTGCGCAGAGCCAGCGCGATCCCCGTTTCGAGGCCACCGCCAAGGATCTTGCGACCGCTTACGGCGTTGATGGCGATCATATTGAAGACGACGGGATGGAGATCGAATAATGATTTCCATGGCTCCTGTTGGCAGTGCAGGCGGTGCAGCGAAATATTTTGCTGCCGATAATTATTATACGCTTGAGGAATCGGCCGAGGAATCGATCTGGTACGGTGAAGGCGCGGAGTTACTCGGTCTGGCACCCGGTGAAGACCATGAAGATGAATCGGGGGCAGGGGAGGGGAAGGATCAAAATGTTCCTGGCGATGCTGAACCGGAAGAAGATGCTCCAGGTGAGGCGGAAGCGCCAGGCGGGGAGGACGGTGCCGGAGAGAAAGACCATGGTGAAAAGGGCGCGGGCAAGGAGAGCAAGGAAAGCCCCGGAAGAGCTGCTGAGAATGGCGCTTTGGCGAGCCCAGAGAGCGCCGAAGCGGACGGGGCCTCATTTAATCCCGAGCTGCCGGGCGGCGGGACAGAAAACGGCGCTGACACTTTTGCCGGGGCTGAAAAAACGGCAAAGATGCCGCTATCAAATCCCACTGGCAAGGTTGACGCAGGAACTTTCGAAAATATTCTCAATGGCAAGCTGCCGGACCGATCACAGGTTGGTGAACCCGGTAAACGCGCGCTGGGGATGGACCTCACATTCTCGATGCCCAAATCAGCCTCACTGCTCTCACTCGTCGGCGGCGATACACGTATAACCCAAGCCCATGTGGGTGCGGTTAAAACGGCAATGCGCTGGGTAGAGGCCAATCTTGCCGAAGGTCGGCAGAAGATCGATGGCCGTGCAGTACCGGTGCGGACGGGAAATCTGGTCTATGCCCTGTTTCAGCATGACACGAGCCGGGCGCTCGACCCGCAGGGCCATGTCCATGCCGTGATAGCGAATATGACGCGGATGCCTGACGGGAACTGGCGCGCGCTTCATAATGGTGAGATCTGGCGCAATAATACGGTGATCAGCTCAATCTATCATGCTGCGTTTAGGGATTCGCTCGAAAAGCTAGGCTATACAGTCCAGCTGCAGGGCAAGCATGGCACGTTCGAGATTGCCGGTGTGCCTAAAAATGTGCGCGAAGCCTTCAGCCAACGCCGCGCGGATATACTGGCCAAAGCGACCGAGCTTGGCACCGCGACAAAGCAAGGATTGCGTGAAATCACCAAACGCACACGTGACGACAAGATTGCTGTCGAAGATAGAGGCGCGCTGACACAGGAGTGGAAAGCGCGCGCAGCTGACCTCGGTTTTGTGCCGGAGAAGCTGATCGAGCAGGCAAAGGTGTCAGCCAATAAAGAGGATGGGCTATTGGAGCGCGGGGTTGGAGCAATCGAAGGCGGATTAAAGGGCGCGCGCCAATTCGTTCTTGATTCACTGCAAAAACCAAGTGACCCGCTCGTTGATACCGCGCTGAAACGCGTGATGATGACAGGGCCGGTCGCGAGGACCCAATTGGCAACGGCGAGCGCGATCCGCATTCTTTCACAGCGCGAAGCCGCGTTCGAGGTGCATCAGGTTACGAAGACAGCGGTTGATCTTGGGTTAAATGGCGTAACGCCGGAGCTGATTGACAAACGCCTGATCGAACTCACCAACCGGGGCGAACTGGTGCCGGGAGATAAAACGCGGTCAGACAATGTGGTCGAGATGGTGACGACGAGAGATGCGCTTGAAACAGAAGCGGGGATTCTCGGTGAAATTGAGCGCGGCAAGAACAGCGTACTGCCGCTGGTCAGGCCGGAACGGGCGGTAGAGGTTCTTTCGGGAGCCTCAAAACAACCCCCGCTAAATGATGGGCAGATGGCAGCTGCAAGCACGATCATTGCTTCAAGTGACCGCATTGTCGCCGTCCAGGGACTTGCAGGAGCTGGCAAATCGACCATGCTCGGCGCGGTTGCCAATATTCTCGACTTTGAAAAAGTGCCGAGCCTGGGCCTTGCTTTCCAGAACAAGATGGTTGCCGATCTCAAAGAGGGAACCGGTCTGGAAGCAAAGACGGTGGCGAGCTTCCTTATGCAGCATGATGCGCTGCTGACCGGTGATAATCCGCAGCGGGCCAAAGAATCTCGCGATTTGCTGAACGGCTCGTATCTGATCGTTGATGAAACATCGATGCTCTCCAATGACCAGATGCACGGTCTCACCCAAATCGCCAATATAGCCGGTGTGGAGAAGCTTGTGCTGGTTGGCGACCGCAAGCAATTATTATCCATTGATGCCGGTAAATCCTTCGCGGTTGCACAGGCAGGCGGCGTTTCCACAGCGGAAATGAACGAGAATTTGCGCCAGCGAACGCCGGAACTGCGCGCCGTTGCAGCGCTTACCAATGTTGGGCGCGCGGGTAACGCGCTCAAATTGCTGGGCGACCGGGTAATCGAGACGAACGGCCGCGTGGAAACGGCGACCGAATACTGGCTTAATCTACCAGAGAATGAACGCGACAAAACCATGTTGTTTACCAGTGGGCGCGACACCCGGGCCAATCTCAATGAACACATTCAGACCGGCCTTAAAGACGAGGGCAAACTGAAAGGCGACGGTCTCAAACTGACAGTGGCAGACCGGGTTGACCGAACCCGCGAGGAGCTACGCTATGCGCATAGCTATCAGCCGGGGCATCGGCTCGAAGTCTGGACCCGCCTTAAATCTGTCGGACTTGAGCGCGGGGAGTACCGGGTGTCGCGTGTCTTTCAGAACGGCAAGGTCGAAGTGGAGCGCAATGGCAAGCGCAAGACGTTTGACCCTCAAAAGCTGGCGTCTGGCGTAAAACTCGACAAGCTTAACTTGACGGCCACCAAGGATATTCAAATCCATGAAGGCGACAAGATACGTTGGACCGCAAATGATAAAACACGCGATTTGCTGAACAGCTCTATTGGCCGCGTCGTGGGGATCGATGGAAGCGGCGTGATGGTCGAGCGGAGCGACAAGAGTGTTGTGCGGCTTGGTATGGACGATCCGATGCTGAAACGCATCGATCTGGCATATGCGCTCAATATGCACATGGCGCAGGGTATTACCACCGACAAGGGTTTGGTGGTGATGGGATCGGAAGAGCGCTATCTGTCCAACCAGCGACTGTTCAATGTTGCTGTGACCCGTGTCCGCGACGATGTGAAGGTCATTACCGACGATAAGGAAAAACTCGGCCGTCAGCTTAATCGTACCACAGGCGATAAATATTCTGCCCTTGAAGAAGCTGGCAGGCTTGATGTCGATAAGCATAAAATTGCCGCTCGCGATCCAGACAAACCCTTTGATCCCGGCAGTCTTGAGGGACTTGGCCTAGCCGACGACAAGCTGCGCGCCGGTCCCATTTCTGAAACCAAAGCGGAGCCGCCGAGGCAGCAGACGTCAGCCACGCAAGGAAATGATGAAAAGGCGAACCAGCCCCTCTCATTGCCTGAAAAAAGCAAGGGAATGGAACTATGAGCAAGTGCGATTTCGTTCGAAGGTTTACAACTGACTACAACCTCTATCCAAACAAGGAGAATTAAGATGAGTAACTGGCATTTCAGGAAAATTGGTTCATTCAACAGCGAAGCAGAGGTCGACCTGTGGGCGCGCCAAAACCGTGTCAGCTTAAGCGATCTTAAAACCCGAAGGGGTCGTGATGGAACCGTAGAGGCCGAGGTACGCGAAAGCGCCTATGACGAATCAAATAATCACATCTTTGGTGGTTTTGATCGGGGCAGCGGCTTCCGGTGATTATTTATCTGTGCCGCTCAGAATTTGGAGATGCGGCTGAAAGGTCGAAAATGACCGTGTTTAAAAGAATGATTGGCCCCATAGCTGTAGCCGCTTTTCTGCTGAATTCCTGTTCGGCAGAGGCTGAGGCACCTATTGTAGCTGCGGGCGAGCAGTTTCAATGCACACCCATCGCCGTCTGGGACGGTGATGGGCCAGTTTGGTGCAGGGAGGGCATGAAAATTCGGCTTGCAGGCATCGCCGCGCGTGAAATTGATGGCTCGTGCAGACCGGACCACCCATGTCCAGTGGCAAGCGGCATCAAGGCGCGTGACCGGCTTGTTAGTCTGTTCGGCGGAGCAAAGGGTAGCCACAAGCAGGGCCATGTGATTGTTAGTGCTCCGGCTATGCAATGTCTCTCTGTCGGATCAGGAAAGGGAGATCGAACAGCCGCATGGTGTCTGCTCGCTGATGGCCGCAACGTTTCTTGCGAGATGATTACCAGTGGTACCGTATTACGTTGGAAAACCTATGACCTGGAAAATGTCTGCGGCCGAAAAAAGCGCCCTTAACAGACTTAAAGTTATCAACCGTTTGGAAATGGTTCACCCTGTTTGATATTTTGAGCATGGGGCTACATTTCTAACTAAATGTCAAAGATGGCGAGATCCCTCCAAAACGAATCCGGTCTTACCATCTACCGTAGCAAGAATATCATCGTCAAAGTAATGTATGGGGGGATAGACTAGGTTCTGGCCGAAACTATCAATCCAAAGATTCGGCAGTTTTCTTATTATGTGCAATCCTCGCTCCGAGGGGCAATTATGATGACATCTATTGTTGTATCTTTTGCGCTTGTCGTTAGTTTGCTTGGGCCTACGGAAATCAATCCTTGCGCGTCCGGGGCCGCCTTTGCGCAAACCAGCGCTTGCTGCAAGATGTGCAGCAAAGGCAAGACTTGTGGGGATAGTTGCATAGCTCGAGATAAGGTCTGCCACAAAGGCGAGGGCTGCGCCTGCAACAGTTGATGCACCTTCGCTTGGAATTTGGGTTGCTATTAGCCTTCGCGCTGTGGGGCCTTTGGGTATCTGTATTAGGTCTGTTGCGGTTTTTTTCGATGTGAAGGTTTAGAGATCCGCCGATACGGCAACTAACTTGGTGGTCGGCATAAAGGCGGTTTAAAAAAATCTGTTTGAGAAATTGCACATTGGCACCCACCGGTTAGCTTGCTTGGGCCTCTCTAAAGCAAGTCGCAAACCGTGCTATATCCGCTGCATTGATACTGGCCTCACGGAATGCTTTTTCCCATCCATTGGCAACAGTTCCAGCAAGCTCGGCGGTAACAGCCTTTGCTTCTTCAAGCGAAAGATCAAAATCGGGCGCGCCGGCAATGGCGTTGACTAGGGTTGCGTCCCGGCCTTGTGGGCCAACTCCCAAGACCAGTCGCCGCTCAAATCCAATTTGCGGTTTGGGGACAACGTCATACAAAGGTGACAACCTCCAGCCATCGCCATCATATAAAAACCCGTGATTGCGTAGATGATCATCATCATTAGTCACCAGAATGTTGAATACCATCCGCTTGAAAAGCTCGTTCAGATCGGTTTTTACCATTGTCCCGTGTTGTCGCAAGACAGCGGCCAAATCGCGATAATTATACTGGCTAACCTCACTTTCATGGGCCGCCAGCATCGTTAGTCCGGAGGCAAAAGGAGTGCGATGTTGCTTATTCATGCTCCTGTCGAACCGCTCAATCATATATATGTCACGGCCAAGTATATTTTCAAATCCAAGAGCTGGCACGTCGAGCCCGCAATCTTTTGCTAAACGCATTGTTGCCAGCTCTGTCCGTCGTCAGATAATTTGAGACATATGGCGTTTTAAAATAGGCGAGTATTTGGTTTCATCTGGTTGGTTGATTTTAGGCGGCGATCTTGCGGTAT
>NVXM01000015.1 GCA_002733865.1 Sphingopyxis sp. | reverse complement strand
GGGCGGTGCGGAGTTAACTCAGTAGAGATGGCTAAGCATGTAGAACTGATAGTGGCGGACTGGCGGACGGGGGTTCAAATCCCCCCGGCTCCACCAAATATACATCTAAGGGCGTCCACGGACGTCCTTTTTTGTGTCTAAATCAACCAAAAATCAATAACTTACGGTACACAGGCGTCCATTGACGTACATGGGAAGCCACGCTTCCTGGCATTCCACATGGTATTCCACGCCCTCCTCTGGTATTTTTTGGAATACCAAGCCACTGATGGAATACCAAGAATGGGCGCCAAAGCTATACGCCTCACCGAAGCCAAGATTAAAAACGCCGCGCCCAAAGCATCCGACTACGTGCTAGGTGATGGCGATGGCCTTCAGATGCGAGTGAGAAGCAATGGCTCCAAGCTGTGGAATTTCAACTATTACCATCCAGTAACCAAAAAACGCATCAACATGGGATTGGGAGCCTACCCAGAGACGAGCCTTGCTCAAGCTCGAAAACTGACTATTGATGCAAGACAACTGATCGCCCAGGGGCTCGACCCAAAAGAGCAGCGTGACAACGCCAGGCAGCAACTGCGAGCCGCCAGCGAGCACACCCTGAGAAAGGTAGCTGAAGCCTGGTTCGATCTAAAAAAGGAAGGTGTTACCCAGGCATACGCTGAGGACATTTGGCGCTCGTTGACGTTGCACGTCTTTCCAGACCTCGGTCATCTGCAAATTTCCAGCATCACAGCACCTAAAGTGATCGAGCTGCTCCGCCCCTTGGAGGCCAAAGGTAGCCTTGAAACCGTTAAGCGGCTGTCACAGCGCCTCAATGAAATCCTGACCTATGCGGTCAACTCAGGCCTCGTGCAAGCTAACCCGCTCAGCGGGATCAGAGCCGTATTCAAGAAGCCCAAAAAGAAGAACATGGCAGCTCTGAATCCGGAGGAACTACCTGAGCTCATGGTTGCTATCGCCAATGCAAGTATAAAGCGCACCACAAGGGCGCTCATTGAATGGCAGTTGCACACCATGACCCGCCCAGCGGAAGCTGCTACGACATGCTGGGCCGACATCGACTTTGAGCGTAAAACCTGGACGATTCCAGCCGAACGCATGAAAAAGCGCCGCGCACATATTGTGCCTCTTACGGAACAAGCATTAGCCGTTTTAGAGGCTGTGCGACCCTATAGCGGTCACCGAGAGTTTGTGTTCCCTGCCGACCGCAACCCACGCACCCATTGCAACAGCCAGACCGCTAACATGGCATTGAAGCGCATGGGATTCGAGGGGCGGCTCGTTAGCCATGGCATGCGCTCGATAGCCAGCACGACCCTGAACGAACACGGGTTTGATCCTGAGTTAATCGAGGTAGCTCTGGCTCATGTGGACAAGAATGAAGTGAGGAGCGCCTATAACCGTGCGGACTACGTAGAGCGCAGGAGACCGATGATGGCCTGGTGGAGTGAGCATATCCAGAACGCCGCCACCGGGAGCCTATCTGTGGCGGCAGACACTTCCCGCAAGGTTGTGCCCATTAGAAGTTAACTGTCTGTTTTCGGCCCAGAGCGTGTAAAAACGCCAGAACGGATTTCCGTCACGGTCTATAGCGAGCCGTTCTCGAGCTGAGAACCTGATCAAGCTTACGCACAACCAGCGCAACTGGGGGTTTGGCCTGTGTTTCCTGTACCTGCGCAACGTAAAAGGCTATCGCTGGAATCACAAGCGGGTATACCGGATCTATCGGGAGCTGGAGCTGAACCTACGGATCAAGCCGCGCAAACGCATCGTGCGTGAGAAACCAGAGCCACTGGCGGTGCCGGAGGCGATCAACCAGTGCTGGTCAATGGACTTTATGCATGACCAACTGGCCGACGGCCGCAGCTTCCGTCTGTTTAACCTGATAGACGACTTCAACCGCGAGGCCCTGGCCATGGATATCGATCTATCACTACCAGCAGAGCGGGTGGTACGCGCACTGGATCAGGTCATCGAGTGGCGTGGCAAACCTCGGTCAATTCGCAGTGACAACGGCCCGGAATACATCAGCAGCAAGCTTGTACTGTGGGCAGAGAAGCATGGCATCCGCCTAGAACATATCCAGCCCGGCAAACCCCAGCAGAATGCTTACGTCGAGCGCTACAACCGCACGGTGCGCTACGACTGGTTGGGGCATTACCTGTTCGAATCCATCGCCGAAGTGCAAGAACACGCTACGCGATGGGTCTGGACATACAATCACGAACGGCCAAATATGGCATTGGGAGGCATCACCCCAAAACAGAAGTTGGCCCTCGTGGCCTAACCTCTACTTCTGGCGAGTATTAAAAATGGGGGGATTACCGCACAAAAATGACCACTTATTGCGCAGCACCCTCAAACCTGAAGTGTCAAAAAACAGATGGCTAGGATTTCCAACCAATGCATAGAAATCGCCCTTTGAGTGCTGTTTTTTAGAGGTACTTTTCAGACACATGCCACGCCGAAGCGGTGTTAACTCAGGATCCGGGCTAATTGCATAAACCATGGAAGTCCGCAGCGCATCTCCTTCGTTGTCCATGGATTCTCCAACGCACGAGCTTGATATCGAGAAAGGCTAGATAACCGAAGCGCAATGAAACGGGCAGCCGTTCACCCCGAGCCGATTAGGTGCTGCATCAAAAAGCCTGGGCTTATTTAAGAGCTATGGTGCCGCTGCACCTCTATGCATATGCAAGGTGCAGCTTGATCCGCTTGCCTGCAAACTGCTTAAAGCCCTCTTCGCGCGCCATGTTCCAGCAGCTCGCTTGCCGACTCATGTTTGACCAGGAACGATTCGGTCATTCGAGCCTAACTTTTCGGAAGTCTTGCCAACACTGGTTTACGACGGTGAGCCCCTTCACCCTGGGCGAAAACGCGATCATACCTCGACGGGACGTGAACAGGGGAAGAATCGGGAGTGATTCCATGACCCTTGCATCAGCTGCCCTGTATAGCGCGGCTCTTTCCGACGAGTCAATCGTAGCACGAGCGAGATCTAAGAATCCGTCGAGATGAGGGTCATTGTTATACCCAGCGTTGAAACCTCGGGGAGACTGATTTGCCCCATGTAGGATCTGTGATAGCCATAGATCGCACGACATCCCCCAGCTCATTTCACTGAATGCAATGCCAGACGGCGCCCCCTCACGCCACTGGTTGCAGTAAGCTACCCAATCCGGATGCAGCGTTACATTTAAGCGAATACCAACCTTGGCTAGATCGAGCGCGAGCCGCTGATAAATGGCCCCTGGATCGAGCTGCGCAGACCCCGCTTGCGCCGCAATGACATCCAAAACCAAGCCATCGTTTGCCCCTGCCTCGGCCAAGAGCTCCCTTGCCCGCTCGGGATTGTAGACATAGCGATTTGCTGCATGCGGGTCATGAGCAGGGGAGCCTGGAGATAGCGCACTATGCGCCGGAACAGCCGCCCCCGGAAATAACTCAGCGCATAATGACTCTCTATCAATAGCGTACGCAATTGCCTGCCGAACGCGCAAATCTGCGATAAGCGGATCGCGCAAGTTAAATACCAGATACCAGAGATATGGTGGGTTAAATGAGGGCACGGTGAACCCTAGCGCCGCCAGTTCCTCAAGGTCAGCGCCCTCTAAGCTATAGGCGACATCCACCTTCCCCTCAACCAATGCCCGGACGCGAGCCTTGCGGTCAGGAAAAGGTAGGAACCGGATCCCTTCTATCTGTGGCGGGCCGGCCCAGTAGTCATCGTTCCGCCGCAGCTCGACCGCAGACCCTCCATCCGTCTCAAAACGAGAATGAAACCGGAACGCACCGGTACCAGGAGCTTTGTCGGCACAACCATCAGGACCGAGTTTGCGAATGGCCGCCGGACTAATCAGCGACTGAGCACCGGGTGCGTCTTCTTGGGTCATGTAACGCAGAAATTCAGGAAACGGCTCGGAAAACTTGAACTCTACGGTCATCGAGTCTAAAGCGCGAACTTTTTCAATGAGGCCAACGCCCATGCGATTGAAGTCCGCAACAACCGGAGAGAAAAAGGGCGAGGTTGCGCAACACATTCTCTCGTAGTTGATAACTACAGCCTCCGCGTCGAGTGGACACCCATCATGAAAACGAACCCCTTCTCTGATTCGAAAAGTATAACGACGGGCGTCTGGTGACGTTATGCAATGGGTCGCTAGTCGCGGAACGAGGCCGGTGGGCGCGCCGTCCGAAGCGGGTAACTCTCCGAAGTCATCTTCAAACAGGCTTTCATGTGTTTGGTGAACCACGCGGCCTGTATTCCAACCCCCGAATGATCGGGGCGGATCGACCTCGTCCACAGCCCAGTCAAGCGCAACGCGCAAAATCTTGTCTTCATTCATATGGGTGCGTCCTAATTAGCATTGTCAAGTTGCAAATAGCCGACCGTGCTCACGAGCGTGGCGCATAGCTGCTATGTCTAGCCCCACAGCGGCGCCACCTTCCATCTCATCCGGGCGAGTTACAAGCGCGATCTCTGCCGCTGCGATAATTTGCGTGGAAAGAGCTACCATCATTCCTTGGGCCGCCGTGGCCGAAAGCACATCCAGGCGAACGGCTGCCGAAAGAATCATCGTAGCCACACCTCTCAGCTCAGCTAGCACAGCATTCTCACGGCTAACCCCCATTGCCGCCGCCAGGGCTCCTGATATGACCGCTAGATGACCCGGCGTAACCTTGCCCGCCACCGCGGTAGCGTATTCCGCCAACATCGGGTCTGCATGAAGTGACGGTGCTAACACCGCTAGGCGACTTCCACAGCGACGTGAGGCCACCTGTGCTGGAGCCGTTAACTTCAGTAGGTCAAGCCGCGCATCTACTGCTTTCAGATCCTCTAAGTTCCGATCCACAAATGCCGTATGAGCCAACGCGGTCCCCGCACCGTCTGCGCGGGCGCTGCCATGAATCAAGGCCGAGACGATCATTTCACGGAGCGCGTCTGGCGTGGTCACGCGCTCATCCCGAAGCATTCGCTCAAGGCCGAACGCATGGGCGTGCCTGCCTATCGGCAGCGCGGAGTCGGCAAGTTGCATAAGGGACAACAATGGGCCAGCGCGCACGGCTAGGTTGCCTTCAAGCATCGTCAGAATTAGCGACGGAGTGATGGTGCTCGTGTGCAGCCCCCACACCATTTGGAGGTCTTGCAGCCGCAAAAGGTCTTTCTTCAAAGCGTATCGTTAGCTCACGCAATCCGAGGGCCTGGACCGATCTCGCAACAAGATCAGGCGTATCGGTCACCGGTACAAGGATCTCATTACCGTGTAGCTCCGCAGGACTGTGACGGTTCCCAAGAGCGTGGCCAATCCGGAACACCGCCTCAGGGCCCAGCTCGTTGAGCGAGATTACCATCACCAGTTCGGGGCGGCGGGAGACGACCAATATACACATCCCATCATCATGCAGAACTGCGCCGTCAAACATCCAGCTCACACGGGGCAGCTCGATGCCTAGATCTACGCCCCCCTCGCTGCAAGTGCGTAACCGGCGGCGACCCGCGTCGGCCGACGCAATCCATACACGGTCCGTCTGACGACCGGAAAAATCCTGGTCGTTGACGTGGCCCAGAATATTATTCACTAAAAGCATTATCCCTCTTCATTTTCTTAGTAGTGGAGCGGGACGGCCGCGCATGTGGCGACGGGCGACATCCCAAGCCACCTGCGTCGCCATCCGAAGATTTGGCGCATCGTCAGCTAGAAAACGTCCCACCGCACCATAGCCTGAGGCTAACGCAGCTGCACCACCATACACACCCGGTAAGGACGCCAACCGTCGACTGATAAGAGTCGCCAATTCCTCATGGTCGCCCTGTTGGGACAACGCGAATATGGTCCCAACAAAACCACTCGACGCTAACGCCCCCTCTAAGGCCGGACTCGCCTCCCCAGGACGGAAACTCGAAGCGTCAACAAGCACAGGGCGTGCGCTAAAACTGACTTGAAGGCGCGTCGAGAAGCTTCGATAAAGGTGCTCCTCGCCTCTCGCCACCCGGCCAGCCGCGAAACTCTCCATGAAAATGGCCTCGGCTCCGTTTGCCAGTGCAATACATGTGTGCTGCCTGTGTTCCGCTTGCGCATGCGGGATTATCATATCCGGGATGTACTCGAAGAAGGCTCCTTCGCTCAGCTCGATCATGGTCGTCTGTATCGATAGCGCTTCACCTTGCAGGCGTGTTGCGGACGGTGTTGAGAGACAAAGTTCAGCGCTAGCCTCAAGGTGTACGGCAACATGCAGGCGATCACCGCCAAAAACTGATCCTGCCGCGTTTTGCACGTATATTAGCGCACCAGATTCTGACTCCATGGGCAAAACGGCGGTAGTCGTCAACGGGTAGCGCTGTTGTCGTGCAGCAAGTCGCGTTCGACCATGTCGATCACGAGCAAAGCGCAACGACAGCACTCCGTCGCCCATCAGGGTTTCCGCCCAAACAGCGCGCTATGGACAATTTGTTCAAAAACGAGCTGCACACCCTCGCCTTTTCGCAGATCGGTAAATACTGAAGCGCGATCGGGACGTGCTGCGGCTACGTCCGCTCTGAAGCGCGTCATATCGACATCGACATGAGGTGCCAAATCAATCTTATTGACGACTAGCAGGTCTGCCCTTAACAGGCCTAACCCATTCTTCCGAGGAATGTCGTCTCCGCCGGCAACATCAATGACGAAAGCCCACCAGTCCACGAGCTCGCTAGAAAATGTAGCGGCTAGATTATCTCCCCCGCTTTCGATGAGAATCACGTCAGGCTGAAAGCGCTGCTCCAGCCAAGCTGCTGCCTCAAGATTTACCGAAGGGTCCTCGCGGATAGCAGTATGCGGGCAGGCCCCGCTTTCAACCCCAAGAACCCGCTCAGGATCGATGAGGCCGGAGCGCTGAACACGTTCTGCGTCCTCGTGAGTAACCAGATCATTAGTGATCACGGCGACAGAGATACCTCGCGCGGCGAACAAGGGGAGCAATCGCTCGACCAGGCGCGTCTTGCCACTGCCTACCGGCCCTCCGAAACCTAAACGCACTGCAGTCAAAGGTTTGCACTCCTTATTTCAACATATATGATTGGCCGAGAGAGACCTGCGATGTGGGAGGGCTGTCGATGGCCTGTCCATCGATGTAAACCCGAAAGTTCTCAGGGTCGACGTCGATTTTAGGTAACACATCATTCAGCACCATATCGCGTTTAGTGAGACGGCGCGTGTCGGCCACTGGACGCAAGGTAGCTTTCAAATCGAGTCGCTGGGCCACCCCGGCGGCGATGGCAGATGGAGAGACAAAACGCACGCCGAGTGACTGCGGAGCGCGACCAAAGTACCCCCACATCGGGCGATAACGCACAGGTTCGCAGGTCATAAGAGAAGCGTTAGCCTCGCCCAAGGGAGCCCAGACAGGGAAGCCAGATTTCAATACTAGTTCCGGTTTGATGCCAAAGCTGTCCGGCTTCCAAAAAATAAGATCTGCGAGCTTTCCAGGCTCAATCGAGCCCACTTCATCTGCGATGCCGAACATAAGAGCAGGATTGATAGTATATTTGGCGATATAGCGACGAATTCGGAAATTGTCCGCACCGCTGCCGCTATCCTCGGGCAAAGCGCCCCGTAATTCACGCATGGTGTCAGCAAGCTGCCAACAGCGAGCGATGGTTTCACCGATTCGCCCCATCCCCTGGCTGTCGGAACCGATCGCGCTAATCGCTCCCATGTCGTGCAGAACGTCTTCGGCGCCAATGGTTTCTTTTCGAATCCGACTTTCCGCAAACGCCACGTCCTCAGGCAAACGTGGATTGAGATGATGGCTCGTCATCGCCATGTCGAAATGTTCATCGAAGGTGTTGATGGTGAATGGATTCGTAGGGTTCGTAGATGAGGGCAGTACATTCGATATGCCGCACATGCGGATGATGTCTGGCGCGTGCCCACCCCCGGCGCCCTCGACGTGATAGGCGTGAATGCACCGTCCGGCCATGGCGCGCAGAGTGTGCTCTACAAATCCTGACTCATTCAGAGTGTCTGCGTGCAAGTGGATTTGCCCACCGCCGATCTCCGCGGCCTTCAAGGCGGCATCGATGATGGCCGGAGTCGCCCCCCAGTCCTCATGGATTTTCAAACCCGCTGCGCCTGCAGCAAGCTGTTCGAGCAGAGGCTCGACGGCATGCGAGGCCGCCTTTGCAATGAAACCGAAGTTTATCGGAAAAGCCTCAGCTGCTTGGAGCATTAGCCCCAGGTTAGTTGTGCCTGTCGACGCAATAGGAACCGTAGTGGGTCCGAGCCCTCCTCCCATCAGCGTGGTGAACCCCGCCGAAAGAGCTTCATCCACCTGCCCCGGATCAATAAAATGCACGTGGCAGTCGATTCCGCCCGCCGTAACGATATGTCCTTCCGCGGCCCGGATATCCGTGTTCACGCCCACCGTGAGCCCTGGCGTTACGCCATCCATAAGATTGGGGTCGCCAGCCTTGCCGATTCCTACGATCCGGCCGCCCTTAATGCCGATGTCGGCCTTGATAATGCCCGCAACGGCGTCAATGATCAGAGCGTTGGTTATGATCAGGTCCAAAATACCGTCGGCAGCGGTCAGCACACCGTCACAACCGGTGCCCCCTCGTACCGTCTTGCCCGCGCCAAAGACTAACTCATCGCCCCCTACACAGAAATCGCGCTCCACCTTCGCCCAGAGGCCAGTGTCGCCTAGCCGTACGCAGTCTCCTTCCGTAGGACCGTACAGTGATACATATCTAGAGCGCTCAATAGACTGAGCCATACCCTACTCCTGTAAAAAACTTTCCAAACGGATCATCGCGGCAGAGCGCACGGTTGGGTCATCCAAGGCCCCGTTCACCAGGCCTGCCAGACCATATACAACTCGGGCTCCCCCAATAGCCACCAAGTCAACCAGGCGGGTGTCTCCCGGCTCGAAGCGCACCGTGGTTGCAGCTGGGACGTCGAGCCGGAACCCGTAGGCGGCGGCACGATCGAAGCGCAGGGCTGGATTGACCTCGAAGAAGTGATAGTGCGATCCAAGCTGAATGGGCCGGTCCGCGGTGCTTTGGACACGCAAGGTCACCGTTGGCCGATCCGTATTGATTATCACCGGCTGCTCACCCAGGCGCCAGCGGGGCCTGTGAGGCGCGCCAGGGACAGTGGATTTGCCTGGGCCGATGGGGTCGTGTATGCAAACCAGCTTTTGACCGTCCGGGAAGAAACCCTCGACCATGACAGCATCGAGGCGCTCTGATACCCCTTCCATCACGTCGTCTTCAGTCAACAGCCCGGACGCGATCGAAACCATCTCGGTAACAGTACCTCCTCCGCGCGCACCTTCGCAGACGGTATCCGCAATAATCGCGCGTGCCTCGGGCTCGCTGAGTAAAAGGCCGCGCGCCTGGCGCGATCGCGCCAGTTCAGCAGCCTGGCGCAAAAGAAGTCGATCCACCTCACGGGGCAGTAAACGCATCATTCTCTTCCTGTCTTGGTCGGCCTGCTTGCGCCATTAACACCGTAGTGGCCGTTTTGGAACCATAACCACATGGTCCGTCGCGAATGCCGGTCAAACGGCCAGGTGATCCGAGAGAGTTTGGGTCGAGACAACATCATCAACGTCCCCTTGTTCTACAATCTCGCCGAGCTTGAGCACCATAAAGCGATTAGCGACCGACAGCGCAAAGTCGAGGTTCTGCTCCACAAGCAAGACCGCAATGCCCAGCTCATCCCGTGCTCGGATAAGGACCTCGCCCATGCGGTCGACCATCGCAGGCTGCAACCCTTCACTGACTTCGTCAATAAGCATCAACTTTGGCTGGGCGATTAGGCCACGCGACATCAACAGCATCTTTTGCTCGCCTCCAGACAACGTTCCGGCCCGCTGTTTTAGGCGCTCGAGCATTCGGGGGAAAAGGGTTTCGAGAGAAGGCAGGCGCTCGTGGAAAAGCCGGTTCGAAGCTACGCCCAGCCGGAGATTCTCTTCGACCGTCAGATCGGGAAAAAGCGTATGCTCTTGGGGGGTATGAGCAACACCGGAGCGTGCCATCATGTGCGGTCGGATGTTCGTAACATCATCCCCGTCCAGCGAGACAGTACCGCTGAACGGACTTACGAAGCCCATGATTGTTTTCAGCAAGGTGGACTTACCCATACCGTTCTTTCCTAGCACAACGACTATCTCGCCCTTGGAAACGCTGAGTGAAATGTTTCGCAGTACAGCAGCTGTGCCGTAACCACTGGTGAGCCCCTCGACGCTCAGAAGCTCTTGGTTCATGCTACCGCCTCCTTTTGTAGGCCTGTATAGGCAGCTTTAACCAAGTCCGACGCCACTACCTCTTCAACAGTCCCTTCCATCAAGATCGCACCTTGATGCAAAACGACCACTCGATTGCAGATAGCCCGCACGAAGTCGAGATCATGCTCTATAAGCATAATGCACAAGCCGAATTCCTGCGTCAGGCGCGTGAGCACCGCGCCGATGGCCATGCGTTCAGGCCGGGTCAAGCCTGCAGTCGGCTCGTCAAGTAGGAGTACTGAAGGCTCAGTTGCCAGCACCATCGCCAATTCCAGTCCCCGCTTCATTCCGTGCGATAAGTTGCGCGTCTCCTCCGCTAGCATCTTATCGAGGCCCGTGGTCTTCAGAATGTCTAGCGCTGGCTGGGGAAGCGAAACGGTTTCGCGCCTGTCGAACAACTTTGCACCATCGATTCGATAACGAGCCAACTGGAGGCATTCACCGACGGTTAGAGTGTCGAATAGATTTGTATTCTGGAAACTGCGTCCCACCCCAAGTCCAACGATATCTTGGGGCGATCCCCGCGCTATTTCGGCGTTGTTGACTCGAACAGCACCGCCGGTGCGCTCGTTGCCATCACTAATGCAACGCATCAGTGTCGTCTTACCAGCCCCGTTGGGTCCAATAATTCCTAGCAGCTCAGTGCCGTGCGCATCCAAGTTCACATCACGCAGGACCTGTAAGCTCCCATAACGACGAGATACTTGGCTCAGGCATAGGGGCGGCGCATCTCCGAAAGATGCTTGCAGCATCCGGCCCGCGGGCGCCGGGTTAAGCCTGATCGCGTGAACCTTCGGGACATGCTTGGGCCTCAGCTTACGCCATAATGCGCCTATCAACGGCGCCAGCCCTCGGGGCAGGAGCACGATGACCAAAACAAAAGCGACGCCTGTCAAAAGCTTCCAGACAAAAGGCATAGCGCCGGATAGCCATGAGGAGATTGTATCGATCCCGATCGCCGCGAAGACCGGCCCCAGTAACGTGGCCCTCCCGCCAAGTGCGGTCCAGATAAGCAGCTCCGTGCCCAGCTGAAATCCTGCCATTTCGGGAGCAACAACATTGGAGAAAGCCGCATAGCCGAAGCCCGCTACAGACGCCACCATGCCGGCGAATACCATCAACATAGTCTTGATGCGAGAGACGGGGATACCCAGATAGGCGCTACGCTCTTCGTTCTCACGTATAGCTATGAGGACCCTGCCAAAATCGCTACGCACCAAAAGCCAGCCGGCCGTAGTCGTGAGCACCAAAAAGCCCCCTGCAATCCAGAACCAAACTTTCAAGTCCCAGTAATATGTAGGGAATCCTGAAAGCCCGCTCGATGATCCCGTAAAGCTGCCTCCTGAATATATTATCTGGGTCAGCACAATGGGCAATGCTAGCGTTATTATGGAAGAATACAGAGGGGATGAACCATGAAAGAAAGCCAGCCATCCAACAGCAGCAGCAACGATTGCAGCCGTGCCAAGCGCAACAGCTAGCGCGGCAAGTGCCCATCCAGGGCCGAATCCGTAATGGGTAAAGACCAGCCCGCAGGCATAAGCTCCGATGCCAAAAAAGGCCGACTGACCGAATGTTAGAACACCCGTATAACCCCAAAGTATGTCGACAGTCATCACCACTGCCGCAACAAACAATGTACGGATCAAAATATTTGTTAGATAAACATCGAGGAAGAGCGGCGCTACAGCGATAATGGCCAAGCCTGAAAGGCACCCAATCAATGCAGCACGATGTGTGTAAGATATAGAAAGGCGATTATCAGGCACGGCTAAACCCCTTCGGCTTTAAACGCAGAATCAGTGCAGCAAGAACAACGATAGTCATGCCGCCGAGAATGGGACTGATGTAAGTGCTGACAAGGACCTGCGACCCACCAAGTAGCAGCGAAGCGACCAACAAGCTCGGAAACGAAACACCCGAAATCATCACTAGCATAAAGCTATTCACCAACCAAGGCAGTCCCATGTTTGGATCGACCGAGAGCAATGGGGTGATCAACGCTCCGGCTGCGCACGCTAGTCCTGCACCCAAGCCGAAAGTTATGGATCGAACATTCGCGCTATCTATACCTAAGCCCCTAGCCAGCGGTTCATTGGCAATGACTGCACGTGCATTCAATCCGAAGCGGGTGAAGCTCAACAAAGCACTAAGCGCAACTGCCAACACTATGGCAATAGCTAGCATGGCCAGCCGATATCCAGAGTATTCACTTCCAAAAACATCTATCGTACCTAGAATCGGCGAGGGCGCGAATTGCACGCCCCGCCCGAAAGTCAATGCAAATACTTGCCCGATGACAATGCCTAGCCCCCATGTGGCCAATATCGCGTCCAACGGCCGATGATAAAGCGGCCTGATAATGGTTCGTTCAATCACCAGCCCCGCCAAGAGCCCTAAGATGGCCGCCGCCGGGACAGCGAGCCATGGGTTGAGGCCAGCAGCGCCGACAAGATAAGCTATGTATCCGCCAGCGGTCAAAAATGCTCCATGAGCAAAATTGATGAGCTTCATTACACCGAGGATGATCATGAGGCCCGTCGAAACCACGAACAAAATTGCGGCGGTCGTCAAAATGTCAAGCGCTAAAGCCTCCACGTTGTGTCTCCCGTTACTTGTTAGCGAATTGCGGACACTGTTCGCCCGGGTCAACTTTTGGGAACGATTCGACGAGTTGAACTGAACCATCAGCAGCGACGCGGCCCAAATACATATTGAGTGACGCATGACGTTGCTTATTCATGATGACGGAGCCGCGGGGCCCTTCCACTGTCACTTCCCCTAGCGCTTGTATAACAGCAGCAGAATCAGTCGAGCCGGCCTTTTCGACAGCCGCCGCGTACGCATATATGGCTTCGTACTGCGGCACCGACAACTCGTTCGGCGTCTCGGCGCTGCTTCCGAACTTCTTCTCGATCGCCTCGAGAAAGGCTTTATTCGCATCAGTCTCTAGGCTTGAGAGGTAAGATGCGACGATGTATATCCCCTCGGCGTTATCCCCCATGCTTTTGGCTGTGCCTTCATCAAGGGCGTAGTTACCATAGGGGATCGAGATACCTGCAGCGCGCAGCTGCCTGGTGAGCGTCACGTTTGGCGCGCCGCCGGCCGTGGACGTAATCAAGGCGTCCGGATTGGCCGAACGTAGTTGAGAAATGATTGCGGTCCAATCTGATCCATCCATGGGCAAGTACGCCTCGCCCACCACACTGCCTCCCTTACTCTCGACGTACTCTCGAGTGTACTGCAGCATGCCGCGACCAAAGGCATAATCGCTGCCAATCAGGAAAAACTTCTTGGCCTCGTTCTCGGTCATAAAATGGTCGACAACCGGGGCGACCTGCTGCTCTGGCACCCAGGCATTGATGTACATCCAAGGAGAGCATGAGCGCCCTTCGTAAAATGATGTGTAGATGAGGGGGACCCTGCCGCGATTGACGATTGGTAAGCCGGCATTTCTGGCAGCCGTAGTTTCCATTGCTACAATGCCGTCAACTTTCCGTTGAAAAACGAGACTGTCATAGGCGCGCTGAGCGCCTTGGGCTCCTGATCCGTCATCAGCAATTTCAAGCCGCAGCTGACGCCCCAAGACTCCCCCTTGCGAATTAATCTCCTCGACAGCTAACTCCGAGGCTTGGACGACCGAAGGTGCAACGACACTGTTTGCGCCGCTTAGACCTACTGGTATACCTATTTTTATAGGTTCGGCTGCATATGCTGAAGCTCCCACCGAGAGACCAATACCAAGTAAAAGTGTACGTATTTTCATTGCTCTGCCTCTAACTTTGCCAGGTTAATCTGGATATCTGCGCCTAAATTCTCGCCGTATACATCTGTTCGTCTATCTGTTAGTGGGTGATTGACACTGTTCCAGCTGGGTTCGCACCTTGGGTCCATATCCACTTCCCCAATGAGGATCTTTTCTTCACTTTCAGAGCACGGCCCGGCTACAGGCCAGCCTGAACGATTGATGATTACGCTATTCCCTAAGAATCGTTGCCCACGCTCGATGCCCACCCTGTCAGCGCATGCAATGACTATCGAATTACTGTGAGCCGCGGCCATATGAAGAATGTTTGCCATTATTGGGTGGCCTGCCGGTTGCTCTGGCATGGGCACCCAGTTGGTTGGCACACATACTATCTCTGCACCTTGGCAGGCCGACAGACGAAACATCTCAGGGAACCAACCGTCGTAGCAAATAACGACACTGATCCGGCCGACTAGAGTATCGAACACGGGTAGACCACGATCGCCCGGCTCGAAATAGAGCTTCTCATCTGCCCATAGGTGTAGCTTGCGGTAAACCCCTAGCACTCCTGAAGGGTCGATGATAACTGCGCTGTTATAGAGACAATTTCCGTCGCGTTCTACTAGCCCGGCGACGATTGTCACTTCTAGCCGGCGAGCAGCTTCGACCCAGGCATTAGTAGAAGGCCCTTCAGGCACACGCTCGGATAACGTAAGAGTTTCCTTCCGCGACTGAAATATATAGCCGGTGTTGCATAGCTCTGGCAAAACTATCAAGCGAGCGCCGTAGCCGGCAGCCTGTTCAATCAGGTCGATGCTGCGTATGACGTTGTGCTCGACCTCGCCAAACTTTGGTTCAAACTGTATGCAGGCAATTTTCAGCTTTTGCGGGCTCTGGTCTGAGCCAGAGTGACCAAGGGGACTAAGCATCAGATCAGCTCCTCCGACCGGTCGCGCGCCGAAATAGCGCACTACAAAACCAGAACACAACCGCTACCGCTTCATAAGGGATAATTGATTTCCGGGACGATCACTGAATATCTCGCCAACCGATATATCAAAAGAATCAAAACGATAGCTGCGCGTTCCTGAACACAAGCAACGGGCGTGCCACCCTGGTAAGCGAATTAAACATCCTTGGATTTCGGGGCCTTTACGCCTGAAAGTAGAGGAAACGATAGGCTGTTTCGATTGCGCCTTCCTCGGTGGCCGCGCCGATTTAGGTCAAGCGACGCACCGCAGTGGCACATTGATGGGCAACGTTGCGTTCGAAAGATGCACGGCGTACGACCTCTACCGCATCTTGCGCGAGGAGCTGGGCTAACGGCAGCGCCGTCGCCGATTCTCCTTTCTTAGGGCATTCAAAGGCATCCCACCCCACCGGGCAGGAAGTTGACGATGTTTACATGCATGCTCCCCTTTGCCGAAATCCATGGAATGGAGCACGGCCTGTACGAGTTGGAAGGCAAGGCGGTGTACCCGCTGAACAAGTATTGGGTCGAGCTGGAGGCCGGCGACTATATGTGGCTGCGCGTCTTCTGTCCGATGCGAACCGGCATATGAGACTGCCGACCTACGGCAGCTGACAGGAACAAGCTTATCGATAATGGGCCAATCTTTAATAAAGCTTCGCTGATGGCGCTATATTGTGAGAGCTCGTGGAACGCTCAACCTAGCTCAAGGAACTCGTTCTGAGTGCCCCCATGCCCCTTCCTTAATCGACAATTTAGTTAATAGGGTTAGATCCAAGGGCTGTCCCTAGTCATGCATCATTGCTTTCATCAGCGTGCGGATCCAGACTGCAGGGTGACACGACGAAGCAAGTGCCTGCTTCTGGCTGATTGGTCTGCCGTGATCAGTATCTGCCTCCAAACCACGCGGCAGCACCAGCTCGCCACCAACAACTCTTCAATCCGCGCCGCGTAGCTCCGGCCCGCCAGGTCCCGCGCCCGATTCCGACACGCCACTTGCGCGAATCGTCTTCCTCACTCCAAAACCTCAAGCAGATGCACCGCATAGGCCCCCTGATCCTTGATCGGTTTCAGATCAGCTTTGAATTTGACCCGCTTCGGCTCATCCAGGCGACTGGCCAGTTCACGATATACGCTGAACTCTGCGTCCAACTCAAAAATCCCATAGGGCTCGCATTGGATAGAATGGCCCATTGGCCCACCCTTGGTGCCCACCACTGTCACCTTCCCCACATCCTTACCGGCCGCTTTGAATGTATGAGCACCGAGCACAACTGCTTCGAGCTCAATGTGAAGGCCGCCTGCACGTAGCAGCTGTTTTGCTTCGTCACTAAATTCCACGTCTACCTTCCTTTCCAATTCGTCAGAACGAACAACGGTTATACAGGGCCCTTCAGGTGCATCGTCAAGGGCTGCTAATCATTACCAAACGGTGCTTGGGAGCCTGAATCAATTCGTGAAACTCTGAGGTGGAAAACCGTCGCTGTATCGACGGATCTCACCAGTCAGTAAATCCTTTTGAATGATTTCCCCATACGAGCCCTGCGCCTCTTTGATCGCTGCGTTAGCTTCAAATTGTCTCATTTGGACCGATAGGACTTCCGCTCTATGCCAAGCGACCTGCCACCGCTTCGATTGAAAATAAATTGAAACCTATATCACCCACATGAGCATACCCAGCCGGTCGGCTCAACCGGCTCTGCATGAGGTGATTTTTCGTGATCCCATCCTGTCCTGTCTGTCATTCCCATAGCGTGCAGCGCTGTCATTACGGCAAGCGCATCGGTGGCGCTGTGGGCACTGTTGCTGGCGCACTGAGTGGCGCAGCCGGCTCCGCCAAAGGGGCGGTGCAAGGCGCGCGCGTAGGCGCTGCAGTGTTCAGCATCGCTGGTCCAGCAGCTACGGCATCCGGTGCCGTGCTTGGCGCCATTAGCGGCGCGCTTATCGGCTGTATTGCCGGCATCCGCCTTGGCACTGTTCTGGATGAAGAACTGCTCTGCCACCACCGCTGTAACGACTGCTCCAACCACTTCTAACCGCATCACTTTTCTCTTACCACCGCCCTACCCGGCCTGATTCCGGACGGGCGCTTATGCCCTTTATCAGGAGATTTTCATGGCCCATCACATCGAGAACATGGCGTTTGTTGGCGCTACCCCCTGGCATGGCCTGGGTAGCCAGTTGTCCCGGAATCAACCGCTGGAGGTCTGGCAACGCGAAGCCGGCATGGACTGGCACATTGAGGAGTCGCCAGTGCGGTTTGCTGCTGGCGCGAGCTCTCACCTGGGCAGCATTCATTCCTACCCTGAACAGAAGGTGCTCTATCGCTCGGACAGCAAAGCGCCGCTGTCCGTTGTGTCCAACCGCTACAAGGTGGTGCAACCCAATGAGGTGCTGGAGTTCTATCGCGACCTCACCGAGTACGCCGGTTATGAACTAGAGACCGCTGGTGTGCTCAAGGGCGGCAAAAAGTTCTGGGCGCTTGCTCGCACCGGCCAAAGCAGTGTGCTCAAGGGTCGTGATGAGGTGAACGGCTACCTGCTGCTAGCCACGTCGTGTGACGGGACCCTGGCCACGATGGCTACCCCAACAACCGTGCGAGTGGTCTGCAACAACACCTTAGCCATCGCCGTGAATGGTGCTTCTCAGGCCATTCGGGTACCACACAGCACCGAGTTCAACCCACAGCGAGTCAAGCAGCAGCTCGGCATCTCGGTTTCTCAATGGAGTGAATTCATGTACCGCATGAAAACCCTGTCTGAGCGCAAGGTGAAGCCGAAAGAGGCCCTGCAGTACTTCCTGCAGGTGATCTGCAGCACCGATACCGATCTGGAGGATCGCAAGCAGTTGCCGCAGCACCGGGCACTGCAGAAGGTTCAGGACCTGTATCAGGGCCAAGGACGTGGCGCGCGACTGGTCTCAGCACAAGACACAGCCTGGGGCCTGCTCAATGCGGTAACCGAGTTTGTCGACCATGAAAAGCGCGCCCGCAGCACGGACCACCGCCTGGATTCTGCCTGGTTCGGCCAAGGCGCCTTACTGAAACAGAAAGCGCTGGATCACGCCATCCAGTTGGTCGCCTGAACCCATAATTCAATCCCTACCCTTAACGACATAAAGCCCGGCCAGTTCTGCTGACCGGGCTTTTTTGCGTCTGGGTGTTCACACAACGCAGGAGTACACCACATGAAAACGGAACAACGCTTACCCATGCCCCCGCGCAAAGGCACGGCACTGCGCCTGGTCAGCACAAACAATCTGGATCGCGAGCAATGGCTGACCGTACGCAAAGGCGGTATCGGTAGCTCAGACGCCGCTGCCGCTGTGGGATTGAACCCTTACAAGTCGCAGTTAGCGTTATGGCTTGAGAAAACCGGGCGTGACGCCGCAATGCCTCAGATCGACGCTAACAACGACAGCACTCCAGCGTTCTGGGGAACGATCCTTGAACCCATTGTTGCGACTCAATACACCAAGCGCACTGGCCTGAAGGTGCGGAAGGTAAATGCCGTCCTGCAGCACTCAGACCCGGACCTGCGCTGGATGATGGCCAACCTCGACCGTGAAGTGGTCGGCTCAGCCGAGGTGCAGATCCTGGAGTGCAAGACTGCCGGCATCAACGGCGCCAGGCTGTGGAAGGATGGCGTGCCGGAGTACGTGCAACTGCAGGTGATGCACCAGTTGGCCGTGACCGGTAAGCAGGCCGCGGATGTGGCTGTGCTGATCGGCGGTCAGGATCTGGAGATTCATCGTATTGAGCGTGATGAAAAGATGATCGCCAACCTGATCGAGCTGGAACGTCGCTTCTGGCAATACGTTGTCGATGATACGCCGCCACCGGCTGATGGCAGCGATTCGGCAGATCAGGCACTGCGTTGCCTCTACCCTCAGGACAATGGTCGCACGCTTGATCTGAGTGGCAATCCCGCGCTCAGCGTGGCGTATGTCGAGCTGAAGGCCCTCAAGCAGACCATCAGCAAGCAGCAACAACGGGAAGCTGAACTGAAGCAGGTACTGCAACAGGCCATGGGCGACGTCAGTCGTGCCACCTTTGCCGGCGGCCAGATCACCTGGAAACGCAGCAAGGACCGCACTGTGCTGGATACCGACAGCCTGCTCAACGATAACCCCGACCTCAAAGCCCGCTACAGCAAAGTAAAGGAAGGCAGTCGCCGCTTCCTGATCAGTTAACACCTCTCCAACTCCCGCCACTACCACCTCCCCTCGCCTCGGGCAGCTCTCGCTGTTCGGGGCTTTTTTACGTCTACAGGAGTATCGCCATGCTTAAAGGTCTCGCTATCACGCCGCCCGTCCTTGGCCGAATCGCTATCGGAAAAGTCATCGAAAAAAAAGGCAAACGCTTACCCGAGAAGGATGACCAGTTCACCCTGACCTCGCAGGTGCAGCACGACGGTCAATGGTTGCTTCACCCATTGGACAAAACGCTGCGCACTGAGGCCGGAGACAAGCTGCGTAGCATTCCCGTCCGCTTGTTGTTCAACGATCCAGACCTGAACTTTCGGGCACAGTACGCCTTGTTTGATCGCTCCTCTGGTCGACCGCTTTGTGTCGGCGACGGCGAACACTGCAAGCGCCGCTGTAACGACGGGATCAAGGCACTGCCCTGCCCGTCACCGGATGGCTGCCCGCTGGCCCAGGGCGGTAACTGCAAACCCTACGGACGCTTGAACGTTGCCATTGGAGATGACGACCCGCTCAGCAGCTTTGTGTTCAGAACCACCGGGTACAACAGCATCCGAACCCTCTCAGCTCGCCTGCAGTACTTTCAGGCGTTGTCAGGAGACAGGCTGGCCTGCCTGCCGTTGGAACTGCGCTTACGCGGCAAGTCCACCCGCCAGAGCCATGGCACTCCCATCTACTACGTCGACCTGACCTTACGCCAGGGCACGACGCTCGAAGAGACGCTGCAGCAAGCACAGGCGCTTGATCAGGCTCGCCATGAGGCAGGCTTTGATCAGCAGGCACTGGATGCAGCAGCCCGCCAGGGGTTTGCCAACGGCGCCTTTGAAGACACCGAGGACGAAAGCCGCCAGGTGCTGGAGGAGTTCTACCCGGACGGTAAACCAGRACACACCCGCAATACCTCACCCGAAGCCCCACCCAGCCTACAGGCACGTCTGCAAGCACGTGCTGACGGCACCGCTGTACCACCCTCAACTCAGGCAYCCGCCTGACCAAGCCTTTCAGGAGAAAYACCATGTGCACTACCCAACACACCGAGGCCTSCCAGGYCAGCGGCGGCCTGCCTGTGTCTGAAAGCCAGGTACTGAGCTGGGCCGAAGCCATWCTGCARGCACGCTTTGCACGYTGTAGCTATCTGACCAGYCCTGCGTTRGTRAGGGATTACCTGCGTRTGACGCTGAGCACCGAAGAACGTGARGTRTTCGGGATCATCCTGCTCGACAGCCAGCAYGGCGTRCTGCGCTTTGARCGSTTGTTCTACGGCACCATCGACAGYGCCAGYGTGTAYCCGCGWGARATCGTSAAAGCGGCGCTGAACAGCAATGCCGCCGCCGTGATCCTTGCGCACAACCACCCCAGCGGCAACCCCGAACCCAGTCAGGCGGATATCGCRCTCACCMARCGTGTGCAAACAGCCCTGCAAACCATTGAYGTGCGCCTGCTCGATCACCTGGTGGTCGGCGGTACCACRTCTGTCAGCCTCGCCGARCGCGGGCTTCTTTAACCTTCACTTCTCGGAGAGATCASCATGCCWTCTACCCACTGTTGCGCCTGTGGTGCAGCCACATCAATACAYCGGCAACATCTATAYCCACTGGCATTGGTAGCGGCCCTGCTGGATTGCACCCTGCGCCACTATCAGCACTCGGCCATCAAGGAGGAGCCCACTAATCAACCCTGGGCCAGTCTCGCCAGCATGGCAGAGCTGATACCGGTCATCGTCGCTAATCAGAGCGCCAGCAAGCAGCAGGCTCGCGAGCTGGCCGATGTCATGCAGCGTAACTGGTTCGGTAGTTTTGATCGGTTGTGCTTGAGCTGCGGGATCATGGAAATGGATGAAGCATAAATGCCACGTCTCGGCATCCTGGCTTCAAGGAGCGATGTGCTGGTCTTAACCGGCCAGCCGTTCGCTAAATTGCTTCACAACGCTCACGATGAGCGCCCGGTCATCACTGTTCAGCTTGCTTAGCAACTGCTGTAGCTGCCTGGCCTGATCGTCTGCACGAACACTGGTTTCGGTCAGAAGATCGGCAGCCTCACAGCCAAACAGCTCCGCGAGCTCCAGCAACCGCACAACAGACAGCGTCGCCTTGCCACGCTCCAGTCGCGACACAGCTTCGTTACCCAATCCCAACTTCTCTGCCACCTCTTCCTGCGTGAGCCCGGCGAGAGACCGTCGGTGTGCAATGGCCTGGCCGATGGATTTTGCCAGTGCAACCTTCGCGTCTTCTTTCATATGCCCTCCAATTCAACCCGAATGGTTGGGCACCGACTCGTTGACATGAAGGACCGGATAAGCTGAAACTCAACCGAATAAGTTGAAATACAACCAAGCCCGTTCAATTATCAAACCAAGGAAACACCATGACAAGGACACCTCTGACGCTCGCGCTCACTTGCTTGATTGCCACTCCAGCCCTCGCCGGTACCGGTGAATGGACCAGCGGCTGGGCTATGGGCACCTCTGAGCATGCCGTTGATGACGGCAACAACAACGCTCTACTGATCTCCTGCCCCAGCGAGGGGTATATCTCTGCCGAAGCAACCATTCAGGGCGAGCGCTACGATTCGGAAAGCGAGCAAGGGTTTGACGTCATCGTCGATGGCGTGACCTTCAGCAATCCTTTCTATACCGACTGCCGAGTTTGCGCAGACATCTTCAAAGACCAGTTTTGGGAAGCCTTCCGTCAAGCAAATCGACTACAGCTCGCCGCCGCCGGCCACGTTGTCAATTTGTCGACCAAAGGGCTCAAGGCAGGCACCCAATCGCTGGATGATCCCGCAAACGACTGCAACCCAGCCTGGTAACCAGCTTTCACCAAAAGGAACAAAAAATGGACGACAACATGAACGATTTTGACCGCCAGGATGACTTCGACATGGCGGCCTGGGCCCCTGCTGCCATTGGCTGGGGAATAGCCGCGATTGCCTTGGCCATCTTTAGCGTCACATCAAACACCTCCCCATTAGTACTGGGAGCCAGTACCGCAGCCAAGGTCTTCGCAGTGATAGTTGGCATCCTGCTTGGCACTGTGGGCGCGCTACTCGGCGACGCGCTTCGCCGGTTTGCCCGACCCAGTGCCGTCTTCACCCAAGGCGGCTTTTTTAGCCTGATCTGGATCAGGGTGTTCTGGGCAGTCGGGCCGCAGGTCATAGGGCTAGTGATCGGCGTCTTTGTCGGCGTGGCTTTGGTACTCAGATGAAAGCAGTAAAACTGCGCACCCTAGCCACAGTGGCATTAATCAACGCTGCTCTCGTCGGCTGCTCTGATAGCGACCCGATCCGAGGACAATTCATTTCTGGGTGCATGCATGCAGGTGGGCCCAAATCGGATTGTCAGTGTATTTTCGGCAAGCTGGAGGAGAAGTATGGCCGCGAGGATCTGGACCGAATGAGCATGGAGTACCCGCCCAATAATGCCTTGATGGAAAGCACTATGAAGGCAGCGCTGGCATGTAGAAAGTGAACGCAGTAATAGCAGCGCCCTTATCGAGCGCGGCGCTGCAGGGCATAAAAGGTCTTCTCGCGAAGACCTTTTATTTTTTTGTGTGGCTGTAAGCGCAGAGCTTTCTTGCGCCACCTCGCCCCGACTCAATAGCTTCAGACACATTGTGCACTGCATGCTGCCCTAATGAGCGTAGCGTGCTCTTCTAAACATGTCATAAACGAATTGCAGGGCTTCATCAGTGGGCTCTTCGTCACGCAACCAACGAATCTGGATGCTCAAATACTGAGCCCAGGCTATCCCTTGTTTGAACCACATCCACTTACCATTTTTCGCAGCGACCTCAACGTACTCGTTAACCAATTTGTATTGGTTTCCCCCTGCTCTGTACTTGGCTTTGGTAAATGCAGACCGGTAATACGGCATCGCAGCCTTATAGTCTTCTTGCCGGTAGTAAAAAATCGCACGCAGCCAATCCGCAAACCAATCCAGCTGAGCGTAAACCGCCTCTTTCTTTAAATCGGCTTCGTATTGATCAATTTGCTCTAGTTGCAAGCCACCGCGTCGTTTCAACTCAAATCCTTGGGCAAGCAGGGCAAAGAACTTTTCGCTTGCCTCAAAATCCCTTGGCACTTGCATCGGATGGAGTGCGTATTCGACAGGGAACAACCCAAACTTACGCTTCAGGGCATCAATGACTTGCGGAGAAAACTCACCTTTTTCTCTATCAAACGCGTATTCGAGCTCATCTTGTACCGCGCAAATTTTATCTAGGAAAAACTCCCAATAATCCGCCACACCTTTCTGCCAAGTCGCATGTTCCGCCTCTGCGTTTGGCGCTCGCTCCAGTGCTGGCAGGATCTCTTTATAAAATTCGCCAGTCTCATAGGACATGTAACGATCAAGCTTTCGAAACTGGGCGAAAAGCCCAGCAACATAGTTCTCGCCATATACGCTTGCCAGCTCACGAAACACATAGCTGCTAAACCGAGAAAAAAGCAGCGCGGCATATAAACTGACCTGAGTCTCAGGCGGTACCGGCCGCCCACTGTCAGCAAGTGCCTCAAAGGACTCCTTAAAATTCTTTAACAACGCAGGCAAGCTTGGCAAGGTCTTGTTGTGCAACCAGTTCGCCGCATTATCTAGGTTATTTTGCAGCTGATAGTTCTCGACATTGGGGCTTTTACCTGGGAAGTGAAACTGGGTCTGAGAGACTCCGCATTTGGCGTATGCCCAGCGCATGACCTTCGACAACGGCAAGCTCATGCCTTTCTGCTCATCCATATCCGGCAGGAACCAGTAGCGGTCTTCCGGCATCTGCATCCAGAAAACCTCAGCGCTGCAGCGTAAGCGGCTGCGGTGCAAACCGAGAACCAAAAGTGGCACCGCGCGAGTAGATATGAAGTACTGATTGGTTTGTCGTTTGGAGAGATAGCTGCCGTCCCGCCTAAGCAAGTCGGTGTAACACTCCTGAAAGTCCGACAGCACATCACCAATTGCCTGAATCAACGCAGGCCAAGGCAGAATATCCGTCAACCAGTAACTTAAACTACTCACCAACTGGCCATAGTTTTCTGAAAGCTCGCCCTCCTCCTTCGTCAGACGATCAAGCCTTTTCTGCATCGTCTTTTTTTCTTTTTCACTAAAGGAAGAACCGCCAGTTTCCTTGCGCGGCAATATCCCGAATGCGTCATAGGCCGCTTTTAAAAGCTCACCTTGAGAAGAATATCCAATTTCAGATTCCATTTCTGCTAGGCGCCCCCTGACGCACTCAACGCCAGGGGAACGCCGCCTCCTATTTCTGGTTGGGGTTCAGTTGCTTGCCGCGATTGCCATGGACCTGGCCGTTGGTGCGGTTGTTACCTGATGTGCCGCTGTTATTATTTAGCGCGTCAGAGCGGTGATTGTTCTGCTGGCGCTGTGTGTTTGATGTTGAGTTTGACTTAGACATCTTAAATCTCCTGGTTGGTTGATACTGCCAGCCCATCCTATTCAGTCAGAACCGCCGGGTAACCGGGAAAATTGGAGACGTCTTTTTTTCACACCACGATGCTAGGGCGACACTTCGGGAATCACCACCAAGCTGGGCGCTGCCTTAACTGATTGCTCCGGATAGTTCGAGCACCTCAAACGCGCATCAAGCGTTTCAGCTAAATCAGCGGGATAATGCACTGCTCGCATGCGGCGGTCTTCGGCATCGCAGTACAGGCAGAAGGTCGAACCTGGAGCGTTGATTAAATGGCAGACGCCGCACTCCACACCGTGCCCAGACCACTCACGCGCGGCCATTAGCATAGTGGCTGCGATCAGCTCTCTGCGCTGTTGAGGGGTATTCCGGTTCCCGCACCCCGCCTGGGGGATTGATGCTTGCTGTCGCCTTAGTTCTTGTTGCAATAAACGATGCTCGACCAGCGCTTGGGCTCTGTGTACCTGCTCAATCGTGCGCTGTCGCTCCAGCGCGGCTTCTTGCTCAATGCGCTGAGCCTCAGCCAAAGCCCACTGACGCTCCAGTTGCTGGAGCTCTGCTTGCAGCTCGGCCAGCGCTCGCTCTACCATCAGCTCACCACGCAACGAACAAATCCAAGACCGGTTGCCCGCGTCGCCCAGTACCGCCTGGGTAAAATACTCTTGATCGTTTATCTGCTCATCGGTGAGCTGATGAAGATCGATCTCCATGCTGGATAACGGCATTTCTTTGATCCGCCGTGTGCGCTCATGCTGCTGCCGAGCTGAAACTTTAATCCGCACTACCAACTGCCGCCCGCGACAGGTGACCAAAGCGTGCGCTCTCAGTTCATCACCCAGATCGACAAAGCGTTCTACTTCATCCAGAACGACGTGAACGGGTGCGAATTCGACCGGTTTGGTCAGTAGCCTATCGCCCGGCGCTTTTAACTCAGCCAAGCCATTAAACTGCGGAAGGAGTAACTGCTTATGGCGAGCGAGAACCTGCACAGCCGCGCGCCTGATTCCTTCAGCCCGGCCCGACGCGCACGCCTCTAACTCAGCATGGCGAAAATAGGGAAAGCGTTTCTCGCCCTGGTTAGCAGCAACCAGAGCTCCGCGACACGCCGGGCACACGCAGCCACAGCGAAGTCCATTCTCGACCTCGTAGGCCCGGAACATATGGCCGCCACGCTCCCCCAGAGGAATTGCAGAATTACTCATTGCGCCTCCGTGCGCTAAACGGCTTGCATACGCCTCAAATATCCAAAGGCGGTAGGTTGTTGACGATTGTCTGGGTTTCAAGACTCACGGTGACTACCCGCTGGAACAGCTCCAGCGGGTATTTGGGGTTACCCATGGTTTCGATGGCCCAGTCATTGGCGTCGTTGACGATGCCGCTGGCTTTGTCGGGACGGACCGCTTGGCGCTCCATCACCCAGTCCAGCGCGGCCTTGCCATTGACCACGTAGTCCCAAGCTGCCTCTGGGATGTCTTTCAGCGAGATCTTGCCGTTGTAGATAACGGTGCTGCGGTCGCTCACGCTCTTGCCGGTTTCCGGGTCTTTTTTCTTGGCGAACTTCATCTTCTCGACGCGGTAATCCGCGTCAGCCAGCTTGCCCTTCGCCTCGATGGTCAACGGGTATGGCTCAACGGTTTCATAATTTAGGTGAAGCTCCGCCAGGGCCCGCCCTGCTTTGCTGAAAGCCCAGAAGTCCGCCGCTTGCCTCACCGCAGGGATGCGCGGCAACTCCTTGCTCAGGTTGTCGGCAAAACGCCCGCGGTAGTCCTGTGAGTGCAAGATACCGTAGACGTAATAGAACAGGTCTTCCTTGCTGATCTGCTCGCCGGGGTAGGCCTCTTGGAAATGCTTTAGACCTCCATTGGTAATCGCATCACGGCGGCGAAGGCCATCCACAACTGGCTCAGCGAAGAGGGCGTCTTCTGATGCTTGGGCAGCTTCGTCGTAAAGATAGAGAGGGAAGCATTGAGAGCCCTCGATATCGACGAAGTGCAGACTGGGCACATGACGTGAAATCAAAGCGCTGAAGCCGACTTTCTCCCCTGCAGCAGAGACACCGATCACGACGTTTTCTGCTGCTATATTTGGGAAGATACGGGGTATCTGGTAGACCCTCTCATTGAGCCTACGGTTGAAATATAGCCACTGTCTGCTGAACGGCCGATAAAGAGCAGCGACCATGCAATCGCTCTCAAATTGATAAACGCTCCCTCTAGCCAAGTCCTGCTTAACGCTGTGCGTCCAACTAATGCGAGCTGGATCGGTATCAATAAATCTATCTACCTGGGTCTGTCGCGCTTTGGTATCCAGCCCTGGGTGGGCCGCATTGAAACGCGCCACCTCCGCGTTGTAGAAGCTGATCATTCTGCCCATGTTGTCGGTCAACTTGCTCTGACTCGAGTTGAAGGCCCATGCATCGCGCTGTGTTTTGACTCCGTTGGAGTAGTTGTCAAACAGCTTGAGCGCCCCCTTGTCCTCCTTAACCCCAAGGGCAATATGCTGATCAAAGCTCAGATCCCGCTGTTTCAGCCAGTCTCCGTGCTCATCCGGCGTAATGGGTTGCCACTGCTCGATTCCAGATATGCTTGCGAACGCAGCAATCTTCTCCAGCTTATCCTCTCGACTCAGGTAGTCGCCGATGTCATAGAAGTAAATCTGACCGTGATCAGTCGCGCTAGGGTTCTTAACCAGCAGCGAGATGGCTACCGGCGCTCGACTCCCAACGCCAAAAACGTTGTCTTTTTCTTTCCGCCGAGTTTCTCCGGAGGTCCGCGCATTACCGCGAAGATGAAGCACGTACAAACTGGAGAACTCATCGAGCAGACACTTGCGTAGGCCGTCTGCGGTGCTGGCTTCAACAAAACCGGCGTTGGTGACAAACCCGATTACCCCCGCATCACCAATACGGTCGCTGGCCCAGCGAATGGAGCGGATATAGCTATCGTAGAGAGAGTTCTTGTTGGTCGCGTCGGAGCGAGCACCATAGGTATCACGTATACGAGCATCTAGATGCGGATACCGAACATTGGCATTGTTAGCATTCGCATCACCCTGCCCCACCGAGTAGGGCGGATTGCCCACAATTACCCGAATATCCAGCTCTTTCTGCCGTTTGCGGCGAGCGCTATTGTCTTCCAGTAGCTCATCGACCAGGTCATCCTTCTCGTACATCTGGAAGGTATCGGTCAGGCAGATGCCTTCAAACGGTGTGTACTCATCGATCACTTGCCCGTGGTACGCAGCCTCGATATTGATGGCGGCGATGTAGTAGGCAAGCAGCACCAGCTCGTTGGCGTGGATCTCACGCCGGTACTTGTGGGGCAGCTCCTCCGGCTTGATCAGCCCAGACTGAATCAGTCTGGTGATAAAGGTGCCGGTACCGGTGAAGGGGTCGATAATATGAACACCCTTGCTTCCTAGGGTCTGGCCAAACTCCTTTTGCAACAGGTGATTGACGCTGTGCAAGATGAAGTCAACCACCTCGACTGGGGTGTAGACGATGCCCAGCTTGTCTCGCATTCGCGGAAAGGCATTAGCAAAAAATTTGTCGTACAACTCGACGATAATTTTCTGTTTGCCTGCTGCACTCTCGATACCAGATGCGCGCTGCCGGACGCTCTGGTAAAACTTTTCCAGGGTGTCCGCTTCTTTCGCCAACTGATGCTCGTTCAGTGCATCGAGCACCCCCTGCATTGCTTTCGACATCGGGTTGTGGCTGGCAAAGCTGTACTCATCGAACAGGGCATCAAACACTGGCTTGGTCACCAGGTGCTGAGCCAGCATCTCCACGATCTCTGCATCGGTGATGCTGTCATTTAGGTCATCGCGTAGTTCAGCAGCGAAGGCTTCAAAGGTGGCCTTCTCGTTGGTGTACTCGGAGTTTTCCAGAATGCCCTGGATGCGGTCGATGTGGGTGCGGGCGATCTTGGCAATGTCGTTGGCCCAGTCTTCCCAATGA
The DNA here is from genome assembly GCA_002733865.1 of Sphingopyxis sp. Lineage (GTDB taxonomy): Bacteria > Pseudomonadota > Alphaproteobacteria > Sphingomonadales > Sphingomonadaceae > Parasphingorhabdus. Next base: position 25,406 of record NVXM01000015.1, on the reverse strand, counting down.
TGACGGTTACCGCACTTATCGACGATCTTGGCGTAAATAGCGCGTTCTATTTCACCTACCTCATAGGTGAGATCGCCCTGCTGGGTCATCTGCCCTTCTACTTCGAATTTAGGGCGCTTCTCACCAATGCCGTATTGGCCTTTGCCAGCCTGCGTATTCTTGGTGCCGCTGCTCTTTGCCTTTCTGTCCACCTTATCGGTGATGGCAATAACTTCCATTTTGCGCGGATCAGAACCGATCAAATCCAGCTTATTGATCATCGCATCGAAGCTGTCGTCGTGAGAGCGCAATGCCTGGAGTACTTGCCAGACGACCTTGTAGGTTTTGTTGTCGTTAAGCGCTTCGTGCGCCTGCATTCCGGCAGGAATGACCACCGGCAGCACGACGTAACCGCGCTTTTTCCCTTCTGCATTGCGCATAACACGCCCCACCGACTGCACGACGTCTACTTGTGAGTTGCGTGGCGTGAGAAATAGCACGGCGTCCAGGGCTGGGACGTCTACGCCCTCAGACAAGCAACGTACGTTACTGAGAATCCGACAGGTGTTGGCTGGCGGTTCCTCTTTAAGCCAATTGAGTTTGACCTCTTTCTGGCTAGCATTCATGCCGCCGTCAACGTGCTCGGCTTCACAGATCAACCGGTCGGCTTCATCGATTTCCTCGGCCTCTTGATAGGCATCCACCACTGACTTGAACGTGTTGGCGATGTTGACGGAGCTAACTTTGTGCTTCGTACCTTTATAGTTGGGTGAAATGACCTGACAGAAGGCCACCGCGCGCTTCATTGGCTGGTCATCACCTAGCAAGTGCTCAGATAATCCCTGCTTGGCCAAAGCCTTCCAGCAGCCGACGATCTTGGCAGCATCATCCACCTTGAGCTGGTTATCCTCGTCTTTCAGCAGCTCTTGCAGGCGGCGACTGATAACGCTCTCTTCTACGGTGAGCACCAACACCTTGTAGTCAGTAAGCAGCCCGCGCTGAACCGCCTCGGAGAAGTTGATGACGAACAGTTCTTTACCGAAGAGCGTTTCATCATCCATAGAACACAGGGTTACTTCGCCCTGCTCGGCTTTGACCTTGGCGCTGTCCCCGTAGATGCGCGGGGTTGCCGTCATATAAAGACGCTTGCTGGCGCGAATATAGTCAGCGTCGTGAACGCGTACGAAAGCGCTTTCGTCATCGTCGCCAAAGGTGGCGCCAGTGGTGCGGTGGGCCTCATCGCAGATGACTAGATCAAACGCGGCCAGGCCATGCTCGTGTTGGGCTCGGCTGATTACGTCGATTGAGTGATAGGTGGAGTACACCACGCTCATGTGCTCAGCATCAGAGCGTTTGAGCATTTCTGCTGCAAGGCGGTCAGCTTTAGTAGTGGCCGGGTAACGTAGCTCGTGGGTGAAGACTTGCACCGCGTCGTCTTCAGCCTTGCGCTTTTTGCCTACGTCGCTATCGGAGCAGACGGCAAAGCTGTGAAGTGGCGTGTCGCTCTCTTGAGTCCACTCGGTAAGCGTTTGAGATAACAGCGAAAGACTTGGCACCAGAAACAGCACGCGCTTGCCCTTGCCTGCCAGGTGCTCAGCTATTTTTAAGCTAGTAAACGTTTTGCCGGTGCCACAAGCCATAATCAGCTTGCCACGATCCGTGGACTGGAGCCCCGCAGATACCGCATTCAATGCTGTTTGCTGGTGCTCTCGTAATTCCTTCTTGGCTTTAAGTACCACTACCTGATTGGCTTGATACTTTACCCAATCGATCTGGCTGTCTTCCAAGGCTTGCAGGTCAATCTTGCTGACAGGTGGCTGCTGCCCCTGGAGCGCATCCTCTGCGTGTTCACTCCAATTATTGGTCGTGGTCACGATGATTCGGTGTGAGAACGGCGCTTTGCCAGATGCGGTGAAGAAGCTATCAATATCTTTCTTCTGTACGCGGTAGTCCTCTGCGTACAGCTTGCACTGGATGGCATGAAACTGGCCGGTGCCCTGCGTCTTGGCTACCAGGTCGATGCCGGTGTCACGCCCATCAATACCCTGCTCTTTGGCCCAGTCAGAGTAAGTCCACACTTGATCGTACAGATCGCTGTAGGTCGCTTCATTACGCAGGTAGGCACAGATCAGCTCCTCAAAGTAGGTGCCCTTCTCACGCTCAGTAACTGCAGCAGTACGGAATGAATCAAGCAGGGAAGATAAAGCCGACATTAGAAATCCTTTTTGGTACTGCCTGTTGCACAGCCGAGCTGCGAAAAATAGACAATCTTAGCATTCAGGGAAGCAGTCCTAGCAATGGATTCACACCCTCACCAGACCACCTCCTTTCAGCTAGTGAGCTGGAGTATTGGGCGGCCCCCTGAGGTACCGCCCACTTTGCTACGTGCGACTACAACCAAAACAATGAAACCCTAGCTCAAAAACCTTTGAGCGCGCTTTGCACAAGTAGCTTGCCGCGAAAAGTGCCTCTCGATACGGCCCTTGATCTATCCGATTTAGGTGCCACTGACCGTCGCTAACGACGCTTACTAAGCCTTCCGCCAGATCATAGGGTTGGTGAATGGCTGATGCCCAAGCCTCGAAACAAATTCGGTACAGGCCCGGAGCACTAGGGTCTGAATAGTTGCCTAAAGATTGGAAAGCGGATTTGTTCAAGATTAGAACCAGGTGGTAATGAGGTCTCTGGCTTTCGGGTCCGATCTCTCTCGCCCAAGCGTATCGCATACCATGACGGTTAACGCGACCATGCTGCTTACGGATAGATGCATCCCGCCAATCCAGCTTGGCTTTAAGCGACGCCAAGAAACGCTCAATTGGCGCATTTGTGCATGCGTCGTCAGGCAGTTCTTCGCGGTTACTAAAATGCAAATCAAGCCTAACCACGTACAGGCTTGAATACTGATTCAGGGCTGCCGCAAACAGCCCGTGAAGACGGTCTAGATAATTCAGAATTAGTGGTCCCTTGTGAGTTTGCACAGCAAATCCTTTGTAGATGGGTTCATGAAAGAGGGTTTGGTTGGTGTTGGAAGGGTTACGCATGCATTTATTCCCTTTGTGGTGTTATGCATACGTATGTGCTGGCGAGTATTTCTTTTCTTGTCAGCCTGTCCCGGCTAACTCTTCTGGTGGTCATCTCTAGGCATGACTATGATGGTCATGCCCTTACGCTCTCTTGCCTTTTCTTCCCCTATCGGGAGCCATGAATAATATATTTACCGGTAAATATATGGCTTCAATCGGATGGGCTTCACGGCAGCGCTAAGGGGCTTGCTGGCCGTGACTGAAGAAAGCTTCAGCTCTGCTGAAATATCATTTGAGCTACTGCGGGTAGCGAGGAAGTCATGCTTTGACGGGACCTCTAGGCTCGCGCTGTTATTTGTCTCGATCCGCGATTTTTTCCGCGATCCATGCTTGAATCTCGCTTTCCACCCAGCCGACGCTTCTTCCTCCTAACGAAACCTGCCTAGGAAAGCTTTGATCTTTGATGAATTTGTACACGGTAGACCTTGCGAGTCCGGTGAGCTGGATCACCTCTTGTAGCCGAAGAATTTTCATGACGAGCTCCTTATATCGTTCATGACATAAGGGGCGCCAGTAAACCGTCCTAAGCATCCTCTAACGGAGGTAACGGCTCCAATCCATCCGGCAATGACAGGGCGTACCCTCGCAGCATGAGAAGGGTCTGCCCCAAGTGTGTAACACCTACGTTAGCCCTGAAGCAGACCTCAAGCTTAAAGCCACCCGTCCCGTCTTTATCGTAGGGCACTATCAAGAAAATCCCATTAGAAAAATCAAAATCGGCTTGCCTCGCCTCAATCGCCAGCAGGTTTTGCTTCAGTCGCACAGCAACGTTGACAGCCAGAGCGTATATCGCCTCGGGAAGTTCCTGCAGCCATTCATCAGACCTACTCTTATGAGCCTGTAGCTGGCAGCAGGCCGCCTTGATTGTCGCAAATACCGGCTTGATAACTGTCGACGGTGGATCTTCATTCAAAACTTTCCAGTGATCGTTGAGAATCGCGGCAACGTATGAGAAAACGTGAGCCTTTATAACAGCATCAAGCTGTAGCTCACGCAGATGAATGAAGGCTTTTTCAATTGGTGTTATTTGCGTACTTGATGGGAGCAGCGCCAATGCGTTGCTGCGCAGACTTTCATATGCTCTCGAATATCTGGCCCTCAAATCCAAAGCACTTTTTTGTTCCTCGATGCTGGCCTTAGCTTTTTCTGACGAGCCAACCGACTCAATGCGCTTTAGGATATTAGACTCACTTTCACTAAGGTCACTTATGACCAAAGCAGCCTCATAAAACCCGGACAGGTAGTTAAATGTGTTGTCTGCCCGGGGATCAGGCGCGAGGACTGTTAAACCTACAGAATCACGACCCAACAAAGCGGGGTGAGCGACATTAATAAAATATACCGAACGCATTCGTATATCGTTACGTTCGCGCATCACGCCAGGTTCATGGTGCGCAATCACCCCCAAGTCCTTTAACTTTCTGATCTGGTGCTTCAAATGCCCTCTGCTCATTCCGGTCAGCATCACCAAGCTAGAGTAACTCAGCCCAGTTACCACGCCCGGGGTTTCGGCGTGGAGTAACAACACGGAAAGTAAGCAACGGTTCGCTAGCGTTAACAAATTTCTGCGCTGATCGCCACGCATCAAGTTGCTGGGCTTCTCTTCTCTCACCTCTCGATTGGCGGCCTTATGCTGACAAAGCTTCTCAATTTCCTCCATGTGCGGCGTCTTGGGCATCTGTAAGCATCTTAGCTCTAGCCTAAGGTCTGCGGAGAACTCAAAGCTGGATTGAGGACGCCCCCTTCCACCAGAAGACATACCCGTGATGACGTGGACGTGCCCAAGGAGCTTCAGGTGATTTAGCGCCGGCCTTAGTCGCTGCACCGTCATACCCAGCATTCGAGACATGTCTTTCAACGAGCACGTCAAGGTCTTATCAATCCCAGCGACTCTCGACCACTGCAACAGAAGCCATCGAGATTCAGGCGGAATGGATGAGTCCTTGTAACAAAGAATTCTAGCGTCCATAGCCACAGCATATCAGAAGAGTCACATATTGTGCGCCGAAATGGACCCTATACCGGCGGGACAATATTACATTGTTATATCTTTGTAAATATAACTAACATTAAACAATTTTATCTCACAAACTATTTCATTTTGATATTAAAAAATATAAAATTGCAATAAAATCAAACCTATTCTGTTGACAACAACATTTGAAGAAAACCGTCTCCCTTATGGAAATCGCTATGGAAACCCCCAACACGAAATATCGATCGTTGCTCCAGTGGGTAGATGCCAGCTATGAAAGCCAGGCGCCATGGATAGCCAACTACCTTTACAGAAAGGGTCGTGGGCATTTGCTGGCGCCGCTCAATCCGCAGTCGATAGACCCAAATGACTTACTACTAAAAGTACTCACACCTCTGCTCCAAAACTCAGATGGTCGAGAAATAATTCGTGCGATGCGGGGAGTTTGGTATCAAAAGGCGCTCCGAGACCGGAAAGGAAAACTGGCCAATTTTCAACTTTCTCAGGGGGTATCGACAAAGCTAGAAAAAATCTCAAAAGAATGGGGGCTAACCAAAACAAAAACCTTGGAGCAAATAATTATTGCCGCTGCTGAAAAAAACCAAGAAGACAAAACAAAATCAGCTAAGCGGGCTAAAAAACTCCAGCAAGAGCTAGAACAAAAAACTCAGGAAAAAACAGAGTCCGAGAGCGAACGCAACAAAACGATTAATGATGCAGTCAACCTTCTCGTGCAAGAGGTCGTCTTAAACTGCCGCCTTATCGCCACAATAGGTGAAGTTGAAGAAGCTGAGCTATTGGAATACACAGAGGAGCCAGTCCAGCAACTCCTAAACAGTAGAATCAAAGAGCTTGACGGAAACCTTCCCACTTTAAAGTTATTGAGGGGAAGTATAAAACGAGCTCAAGACCATCTACCCACAGGCGACCGATAAGCACGGGGGCATTCAAGCAAGCCTGGCTTCTGTTCTATTTAGATACTGAAGCCCAGCATGTACTAATCAAGTATGTACAGATCAAGTATTCACCTAACACTGGCCCCTTCCGGGGCTGAGTTAAGTAGCGTTCTCAGTTGCCGGATTAGCTGCCAAACAACCTCTTCGAGAGCCTGGTTTGGTGCACTGTCGTTCACCATCTAGCGATGGCGGGGCCACTCGTAGTTGTAGTGGTGCGGGACTTGTCGAAGCCGTGCACCTGATCAACGCTCTTGTACCAGGCCTTTCGGCTTGCTACGCGAAAACGCTCGTCGCTAAGCTGCAGCGCACGACCCCTTTGATCACGCATGAGTCGCGACAAACGCTCGAGCCTGGAGAATAAGTCATGCCGCCTCCAAACACCTCGTACACTCACTGAGCTAACCCTATTTCCGTGCAAAGCCAGTTTTTTGTGATTATCGTAAGGGCTGTGCAGCAGGTGCTGCAGATGCTGCAAACACGGCGCGGATTCCAAAAAGCATTCCAGTCAAAGTTTGAACCCAGCTTTATCCATATTTATCAAAAGCTTACAATCCCAGTTCAAATTACCCCGGCCCACCAAATTAACGAGACCTGAAGCTCCGATAATCCTAGTGATTGTCGGGTTTTATGTGCCTGAAATTTTGATGTATCGAAAAGGTGTCGACATCAGGGGCGCTGGGCGGTCTCACCTTCAAGCTCAGCAAAATTAGTGATTAGCCAGTGGTAGAACAGTCCAAACGTTCCAAGCAATGCGAGTTTCCATCGGCGCTAACAAATACCGCGCCAAAGTACATCAGACTCGACAGCCTCTACAAAGCGTTCCGCAGTGAACCCGCCCGCAAACAATGAACCTCGGCCATCCTCCTCTAGCTGATCTAACGGTCGGAGGAGGTGCTTTTCATCACGCAAGATGACCTCAAGCGCTTCACGGGATACCACCCTGAAGCCATCGACTGATTGGCCGTCAAGCTCAATAGATGTATCGACGACCCAGGCACGCAGATCCGTTTCAGGCTGCTGACCGTGATAGTCCAATCTGGCGCGCAGGACTTGATCAGTCATCAACGCACTAAGTACCGCAACCTGCTTACGCCTTAACTGCCAGGAGGCCTTGCGTAACGTGTTGGTGCGATGCAACCAGACCTCATGGGTGGTCGAGCGGATATACCCCGACTTGACCTCCAGAAGCAGCAGGACACCATCCAGGTGGCAGATCAGATCTACCTCACCTGCATCGTCCTTTTCGGTCGCCAGCGGCCGATAGCCCACTTCAACAGCAAAGCCTCGCTGCCTAAGGCTGACGGCCAGCGCCAGTTCTACTCGTTGGGTTTCTGCCTGCATATCGGCCCGGCGAGCGTTTACCCGTCGAAGGTTGTTGATGGCCGCCGTATGGTTGTTCTGCTGGGCGCCAACCCAAGGAAACTGAAAACTGTAATGGCCGATTCTGTAGAAAGGCTGCTCGTACAGGCGCGGCGCTGGCGTACGAGGTTGTTGCTTCAATTGTTCTGATAGCGCGTGGAGATCGCTAGTCCAGAATCTGAGGATTGCCTTTGCCGAATCGGCGCTGCCTTTCGGGTGTTCCCCGCAAACAGTCCAACCGGTGATCCTGCGGATCTTTTCCTGCTCTTCGGACCAGGTCATAGGAAACCTGTTTTCCCCGGTAAGCATGCCATTCAACGCCAATCGACCCAGGGCTGGGGCGAGCACACCCAATTCATGAAAATGAATCTGGAATGGCTGAATGAACTCTTTCTCGAAGAATACCGAGGTCAGCTCGCTCGCCAGCAGTACGTGGTGTAGTTGAACATCAGAACCATCATTGAGCAGTACCTTATCGCCGACGCCGTATATCTGTTGCAACTGCAGCTTGCTGCGAACCGCCTTGATATAGGCCAGCTGATTCAGCTCGTGATTTTCAGCCGAGCCTATAGTTTGCTCAGCCATGCCGGAATCGATGAATGTTTGCACAGCACGGTTCATCCAGTAGTGCCAAAGCAGATCGCTCTTACGCCCAGTGCGCTGCCACCGCTCGACTCCCGCTGTCGAATGGTTGTAGATAACTGGCTCACCCGGCTTTAGCTGGTAACGGCATTCGGGATCGAAGCAGAACCAGTCGATTGAGCCCTCGTAATCGATTCGCTCTTGGGTTGCCGCAATCAGCACAGCCAGCCATTCGAGATTTTCGCGACATGCGGCCAAATCAGAGTTATCGAACTCAGGAAAGAGGATGGGTGACAAGTGTCGCTTCAGCGACTGTCCGAGTATTGAATCGCTCAGGCGGAAATCTTGTGCCGGGCAAACCCGGAGTTTGCTCAAGATAATACGATTGTAAACCCTCCACTTCTGGCCGGAAGGAGCATCGAGGCCATCCTCGGAAAATGCCTGATAGGCCAGCACACTGAGGTATGAAAACAGCTCCAGCAGCGTTAAATGCTCAAGCCGTTTTTCAGCGTGGGTAATCAGCTCATCAAAAGGCTTGAGCTGATAAAGCAAGCGATCACAAACATTAAAGAATTCTTGCCACTCATCCCCGGTGAGCGTCGCACGCATGGCAAGCCAGAGTGGCGACTCCGGACGCTCAAAGAGCTTCGCGTAGCGAATTGCCCATCTGAGGGTTTCTGGATTATGGCTAGCGAGGTGTAACAGCAGCTCAACACTGGCTGCATCATCGAAATGCAGCACCCGGCTGAGGGCCAGGCTTGCGAGCTCGGATCGAGAGACTGCATCCATATCGAGCCAAAACGATGACGATGCCAGGCCTTGTGCACGATCAATTGCTAACAGGTTCTTACCTGCTGGGCGTTGATCCAGATAATGATGCAGGCTTTCATCAAGGGCGCGGCCCTTGCTGAGTTCAGGCTGGCTCCTTTCATATATCGACTGGTAATGCTGTCGGCAGCGCTCTTTTTTTACTGTCATCCCGCAGCACTCACTCCAGCTTTCGATCCCTGGCCAGAGCCTAAAATATTAGCCGACTGGGACTCCATAGGCATCAGAATACCTGCAATTAGCTGCGATTACCTGCGGAGGGCATCGGTGGGGTAATGCAGTCCAACCAATCCGATGCCCACCCCAAGTGGCTCGAAATCCGATTTAACATGGGCACCCGGCAGAACAGCCGGCTCTGGGTTACTATCCCACCACTAGAACCCCAGCATTCAGCACCCCCAGACCATACCAACCCTGGCCACCCCATGACTCAGAATCAGCCTTGAAAGGCTCCCCTGCTTCAACGTCTCTGACCAGTGGCTCCGTCTCAGCCCACATCATAAGACTGTCTATCCCGGCATCCATGGGGATGGTGTTCAACACCCTCTATAACCTCACTGACATCTGGTTCGCGGGTTACCTGGGTGATGATGCACTGGCCGCCTTGTCCATTGCAGGCAGCGTGTTTTTCCTGTTGCTCTCCATTGGCATAGGCATACAGACGGGTGCGTCAGCCATGATTGCGCCGGAGGTGGGGCGGGGTGCCATGCATGACGGCACAAGTCAGATCAAAGGCTGGGTCGACAACGTAATCGGAATGGCGATTGCATTCGGTGTCGTATCCCTGTTGCTCGGCGCTATTGCCGCCCGCCCCCTGGTCGTATTGCTCGGTGCAGAGCCTCACATCGAGCCGTTGGCCATGGAGTATCTGTGGGTAACCTTGGCTGGCTCTATCGGCTTCACGCTCTCTTTTGCTGCAGCCGGTGCCTTGATGGCCCTGGGCGACACCCAGTCCAATCGCAACGCCCTGGCGATTGGCTTTTTCGCGAACTTTGCGCTGAATCCCCTTTTTACGTTCGGCCTTGGGCTTGGTGTCACAGGCATAGCGTTGGCGACCGTTACCATCAAACTGGCCACCGCTTTCTACTTGCTTTACGTGCTTGCCAAGCGGCTGAATATCCGCCTGAGGCCTGCCTTCGACTGGCCGCGCTGGCAAGCATTGCTCAAGCAGGTACTGCCCGCCAGCTTCAACATGCTCACCATCGTTCTGGGCGGCTTCATTACCGTCGCGCTCATCGGGCAGTTTGGCAGCGAACACGTGGCGGGTTACACGGTAGGCTTGAGGCTGGAACAGCTGTTACTGCTGCCTGCCCTGGGTTTGAACAGTGCGGTTATGGCTATTGCCGGCCAGAATATGGGCGCGGGACATAATTCGAGAGTCGCCGAGACCTACCAGAAAAGCCTGTCGATCGGGCTGGCGATGGCACTGGTGTCGGTACCCGTGATGTACTTTTTATCGCCTCTGATGGTGGGCTTTTTTACGGATGCAGAGGCAATACGACAGACCGGCGTGACCTATCTCAGAATCGATGCCTTGGCGTTTTATGCCTATGTCGTTCTGTTTCAGAGCGTCGCCGTGCTGCAGGCAATACGCAAACCCCTGTTCCCAATGTACCTCGGTATTGCGAGGCAGTTGGTGATCCCTGCCCTCATCAACTATGCCCTTATCGCGGTCTGGGGCTATCCCATGGTGTCGATGTTTTACACCATCGTCGCAGTGGTGATAGGCAGCGCCGTGATAGCGCATATTTACACCAGGCGCGAGATCAGTAGGCTGCCTTGACCGCATAATCGCTGCCAAGCCAGGTTAATATTGTGAACCGGCTCGCATCATGGCAGGCTGCATTGTGTTCAGGGATGACCTAATTCGGCGCGCTCAAGACTGTAGCCGCTTCTGGACCTAATCGTTGTCAGCCCCGACCTCCGCCCATTGCGGGACCAGGCGCACTTAATAGCGCCATCAAGGACTGGATCATGGACAAGAAGTCGCTTTCCGAAAGGGACATCTGCAGTAAATACATTGCCCCCGCCGTACAACGCGCCGGGTGGGATATGCACCGGCAGGTGCGCGAAGAAGTCAGCTTTACCAAGGGCCGCATCATCGTCCGTGGCAAGCTGCACAGCCGAGGCGAGTCCCGCCGCGCCGACTTTATCCTGTACCACCAGCCAAATCTCCCGTTAGCCGTCATTGAAGCCAAGACCAACAAGCTCTCCTTGGGCTCTGGCATGCAACAGGCCCTGGGTTATGCCGAATCGCTGGATGTGCCTTTCGTGTTTTCCAGTAACGGCGACGGCTTTCTGTTCCATGACCGCACAGGTACTGGCAGCCAGGTAGAAACCCAACTGACCCTCGATCAGTTCCCGAGCCCGCAAGAGCTATGGCAGCGCTATTGCCAGTGGAAATGCCTCGATCAACAGGCTCAGGAAAAGGTCGAAGCGCCCTACTACGATGACGGCTCCGGCCGCATGCCGCGCTATTACCAGACCAACGCCATCAACCGCACCATCGAGGCGATTGCGCGCGGTCAGGATCGTATTCTGCTGGTCATGGCTACCGGCACGGGCAAGACCTACACCGCCTTCCAGATCATCTGGCGGCTATGGAAATCACGCCAGAAGAAACGCATCCTGTTCCTCGCCGACCGCAATATCCTGGTCGACCAGACCAAGAACAACGACTTCAAGCCGTTTGGTCAGGCGATGACCAAGATCGCCAAGCGTCAGATCGATACCTCCTACGAGATTTACCTATCCCTCTATCAGGCCGTTACCGGCACTGAAGAGGAGATGAACATCTACAAGCAATTCTCCCGGGACTTTTTTGACCTGATCGTGATTGACGAGTGCCATCGCGGCAGCGCCGCTGAAGACTCAGCATGGCGCGAGATTCTTGAGTACTTTTCCAGCGCCACCCACGTGGGTCTGACTGCCACCCCCAAGGAAACCAAAGAGGTGTCCAGCACCACCTACTTCGGTGAGCCGGTGTACAGCTATACGCTCAAACAAGGCATCGAAGACGGCTTTCTTGCACCCTACAAGGTCGTGCGCATCGATTTCGACAAGGACCTGCAAGGCTGGCGGCCACCCAAGGGCATGCTCGACAAGAACGGCGAGCTGATCGAAGACCGGATCTACAACCTCAAGGACATGGACCGCACCCTGGTCATAGAGGCGCGCACCCAACTGGTCGCCCAGAAGGTCACCGACTTCATCAAGGCGACCGACCCGTTTCAGAAAACCATCGTCTTCTGCGATGACATCAACCACGCCGAGCGCATGCGCCAGGCCCTGGTGAATCTCAACCCGGAGCGCGTGGCCGAGAACCGCAAGTACGTCATGCGCATCACCGGCGACGACCTGGAAGGCAAGGCCGAGCTGGATAACTTCATCAATCCCGAAGCGCGCTATCCGGTCATCGCCACCACCAGCAAGCTCATGACTACAGGCGTCGACGCGCAAACCTGCAAATTGATCGTGCTTGATCAGCACATCAAGTCGATGACCGAGTTCAAACAGATCATCGGCCGCGGCACGCGAATCAACGAAGATTATGGCAAGTACTGGTTCACCATCATGGACTTCAAAAAGGCCACAGAGCTGTTTGCCGATCCCGCCTTTGATGGCGAACCTGTAGTGATCTATACCCCCGGCGCCAAAGATTCCCCTGTCCCGCCGGACGACCTGCTGGAGGGTGAAGACGGGGTTAGCCTGGGCGAAGGAGAACAACCCGGTGACGTCGACTTTCCTGAAGGTGAGGAAGGTACCAAGCGCATCAAATACGTGATCGATAACGTACCGATTTCGGTAATAGCCGAACGGGTGCAGTATTACGGACCAGACGGCAGGCTGATTACCGAATCCCTGCACGACTACACCCGCGCCTGCGTACAGAAACAGTTTGTCTCCCTGGATGATTTCCTCCGTAGGTGGAGTGATGCCGATCAGAAGAAGGCCATCATCGACGAAATGGCCGCCCAGGGCGTGATGTGGGAAGCCCTGGCCGAGGAAGTGGAAAAGAAGCTCGGCCAACCACTGGACCCCTTCGACCTCATCTGTCACGTCGCATTTGATCAGCCCGCCCTCACCCGCAAGGAGCGCGCCGAGCAGGTGAAAAAGCGCAACTACTTCGCCCGGTACTCCGGCGCCGCCCGCCAGGTACTGGAAGCCCTGCTGGAAAAGTACGCTGATACTGGCATCGAGCATATCGAAGACATCAAGATCCTCCAGCTGGACCCTTTCAGCCAGATCGGCGCGCCGATCGAGCTGGTGAAGGCATTCGGTGGTAAAGCCGGCTACACAAAAGCCATCCACGAGCTGGAAGACGAGCTATACGCCGGTTAAAGCCGTGCATCAACTGCTATTATTCGCCCCATTTTTTAACGCCTCAGTGAGATAACCATGTCCATTAGCTCCACCATCAAATCCATCCAGGACATCATGCGCAAGGATGTCGGCGTCGATGGCGACGCCCAGCGCATCGGCCAGTTGGTCTGGATACTGTTTCTCAAGATCTTTGATGACCGCGAACTGGAATGGGAGCTGATGGATGAACACTATCGCTCCCCGATTCCCGAACGCTGCCGCTGGCGCAACTGGGCTGCTGACCCGGAGGGCATCACGGGTGACGAGTTGAAAGACTTTCTGGACAGGCAGCTCTTCCCTACCCTGCAGAATCTCAATGAGTACAGTACCACCCCGGCAGCCTATGTGGTGCGCGGCGTCTTTGAAGACGCCTACAACTACATGAAGTCCGGCCAGCTGATACGCCAGGTAGTGAACAAGATCCAGACCGGTATCGACTTCAACAAGGCCCAGGAGCGCCACGAATTCGGCAATCTCTATGAGCAACTGCTGCGCGATCTGCAGACTGCAGGCAACGCGGGGGAGTTCTATACGCCGCGCCCGGTTACCGAATTCATGGTGCGCATGGTCGATCCCAAGCTGGATGAAAAGGTCATGGATCCGGCCTGCGGAACGGGTGGCTTTCTCACCTGCACCATCGAACAAAAGCGCAGCCGCTATGTGAAAACCGCGGACGACGAACGCACCCTGCAGGCCAGTATCTTTGGCGTGGAAAAAAAGCCGCTGCCGCACCTGCTGGCCACCACCAATATGATCCTGCACGGCATCGAAGTGCCCAGCCAGATCCGCCACGACAATACCCTGGCCCGCCCACTGATCAGCTGGACGCCCAGCGAGCGTGTGCACTGCATCGTCGCCAACCCGCCCTTTGGCGGCATGGAAGAAGACGGCATCGAAACCAACTTCCCTGCGACCTTCCGCACCCGCGAAACCGCCGACCTGTTTCTGGTGCTGATCATGCAGCTATTGAAGGACGGCGGCCGCGCCGCCGTGGTGCTGCCGGACGGCTTTCTGTTTGGCGAAGGCATCAAGAGCCGCATCAAGGAAAAGCTGCTGACCGAGTGCAACCTGCACACCATCGTTCGGCTGCCCAACGGCGTGTTCAATCCCTATACCGGCATCAAGACCAACCTGCTGTTCTTCACCAAAGGCATCCCGACCAAAGACGTCTGGTTTTACGAGCACCAGTATCCGAAGGGCGTGAAGAACTACAACAAGACCCGGCCCATGCGGGTCGAAGAATTCGACGTTGAAGCAGCCTGGTGGGGCAGCGAAGCGGACGGCTTTGCCGCACGGGAAGAGAATGAATTTGCCTGGAAGGTCAGCGTTGATGAGTTGCAGGCACGCAACTGGAACCTCGACTGCAAAAACCCGCATATCGGTGAGCAGATCAGTCACGACCCGGAGCAGTTGCTGAGTAATTACGCCAAACTGCAAGACGAGATCAGCGACCTGCGTGAACAGCTCAAGGCGGTATTGGGTGAAGCGCTGGTGCGCCAGGTATGACGGCGCTGCTCACTGCCAACCTGCCGCTGCTGGCCGGCGCACCTAATGGCATCAAAAAGCTGCGTGAGCTAATTCTGGAGCTAGCGGTGCGTGGGAAGTTAGTGCCACAAGACCCGAATGATGAGCCGGCCATAGAGCTGCTTAAACGGATTGCCGAGGAGAAGGCGCGGTTGGTTGCTGAGGGGAAGATCAGGAAACAGAAACCGCTAACGTGGATTAATGAAGAAGATAAGCCGTTTCACGTACCTTCCGGCTGGGAATGGACGCGTCTTGGAGAGTTGGGTTTAGTCGGCTCTAGTTCGCGTGTACATCAGAAAGATTGGCAAACTAGCGGTGTTCCTTTCTATCGTGCTCGGGAAATAGTGAGGCTTTCCAAAGATGGCTTCGTTGCAAATGAACTATTTATTTCGGAAGAGCTATATCAAGAGCTTTCTACGGGGGAATCAGTACCGAAGGCTGGCGACATAATGCTTACCGGTGTGGGAACAATTGGCGTGCCATACTGCGTGCAGAAAACTGATCGTTTTTACTTTAAAGACGCCAGCGTCCTGATTTTCAAAAATCATGTAGCTGATAGTTCAAGCTATCTTCTCAAATACTTTATTTCGCCGCTCTGGGTAAACACGATTCACGCCGAGAGCATGGGTACAACCGTACATACACTCACTATCGCCAGAGCAAATGAAACCCTTTGCCCGCTGCCGCCTCTAGCCGAACAACACCGTATCTTGGCCAAAGTCGATGAACTGATGGCCCTGTGCGACCAGCTGGAAGCCCAGCAGTCCGACGCCGAAAGCACCCACGCCCAACTGGTGCAAGCGCTGCTCGACAGCCTAACCCAGGCCAGCGACGCCACAGACTTCGCTATCAACTGGCAACGTCTGGCCGAACACTTCCACACCCTGTTCACCACCGAATCCAGCATCGACGCTCTCAAGCAAACCCTGCTGCAATTGGCCGTAATGGGCAAGCTGGTGCCGCAAAGAAATGAAGGTACTCGGCAGGACCATTTACCAATTGGTTGGTCCACCAAAACAATCAAGGATTTCTGCACAGTTCAAGGCGGCATTCAGAAAACTCCCTTGCGCCAACCAATTTCCCAGCACTTCCCTTATCTTCGTGTCGCGAATGTTCAACGCGGAAGAATAGATATTGCACAGCTGGAACGGTATGAGTTGACACTAGATGAGCTTGAAAAATGGCGATTAGATAAAGGCGATCTTTTAATTGTAGAGGGCAATGGTAGCGAGAAAGAAATAGGCCGTTGCGCGATCTGGCAAGGCGAAGTAGCCGACTGCGTCTTCCAAAATCACTTAATGCGTGTCCGCCCAACTCTAGCGCAGGAAGTCGAATATTTGGCTTTGTATTTGAATTCCCCAGTGGGCATGGCACATATGAAGCGTCTTGCAATCACTACAAGCGGTTTATTCAATCTGAGTGTCGGCAAGATACGCAGCATCCCTATCGATTTACCACCGATTGGCGAACAACAACACATCGTCGCGAAAGTCGATCAACTCATGGCCCTATGCGACCAACTGAAGGATTCCTTGACCCGGTCCCGCCAAATCAACGAGCAATTGGCCAACACGCTGGTCGAGCAAGCAACAAACTGAACCATCAACAGTAAGTAAAAAAGGAGCAAGGATGCAAAGCACCGAAATGTCCCTGGTAGGAAAGATCGACAATGGCCTTAGCAAGGGTCTATGCCTCCTGCTGAACGGCTTAAAGACAATATTTCTCTGGCTGACCGGCTTGATGGTGCTGATTGGATTGCCGTTGATCATTTTTGAATACGGTGAAGGGTTGGCTGATCTATCCCTGGTGGAGTGGATTTTTATTCCGCTGATGTTCCTTCTGCTGTGGCGCCATATGCACTACTGCAAGCATTTTGGAACAGGTATCTGGCGGGGTTTCAGCCGACTGATGTTGTGTGTAGGTATGCTCTTGGTGGTGCAGTTGGCCTTCATAGGAATCGTAGCCGGGTTATTGGCGGTTACCGACGACGCTGAAATGACCGAGCGGGGTACGGAGGCGTTCATTAAGTTTCTGGCATTAGAGGACCCACTTAGTGAGATTCTGAATTACGGTTTGCTGCTGATCACTATTTATCTCGCTGCTCCATATACACCGAGGGTACCCACTGCAAAGATCAAGACGGAACAAGCTGAAAGTACCGACAATATAAATAGAGCTTTCAGAACGGAGCCCACCCTATGAAAAAATATGTTCTCCTTGCCGCCTGCTTGGCAAGCCTGTCTGTTCCTTCTATCGCCAGTGCCATTGATGATCACGAGCATTTTGTTCAGGGCTGCCGCGAGGTTCTGGTAATCTATGCCAACCGCGACAAACAGCGACTGCTCGCAGGCCTGACTACCAGTCCAACCGAGGCCCTGAGAGCCGGATACTGCATCGGCGCCATCAGCGAATATCAGCGTGAACGCGAGTGCTTTACGAACGACTGGTACGAGCAGGCACAACGCATTTCCGAGATGTCGGACTATGCAATAAATGGCGCATCTGTTGAGGAGTTACTGGAGACCTCTTGTGAAATCTGACGGCTCAACTTGGCTGGAGCTCTCCCAGGTTTATGAAGATTTGCTCTGCAAGCAGGTAGGGCTGGCAAAGCCCTTAAGCCAGCATGGTAAATTGCTGGACGCGTTGAAGACTCTGGTAAATGCGCTTAGCCCTTCCACCAAAAAGAAGGATGAAGTGTATCGATACCCGAGTCGCACGAGAAAAATTATCATCCGCCTGGATTGGATACCCCTGGGATCCGGCTCAGACAGCCGTAACCGTGTCCTGATCAACCCGGCGGACGTAACTCTGCTATGGAACGCGATTCTGCTCCAGGGCGTGTTTGGTGAACCAAAGCTGGTGGCTACACTTCTTGACGAAAAGCAAGACAGCTCTGCCTTGATAGGCTGGGCTCGCGACCTTTTCCTGGAACGCCAGTCTCTGGCTGGGCTTGGGCTTTTGCGGCCAGAGCTTGTGATTTTCCTTGACCGTCTGCCCGTGGCAAACCTGCGCGAAGAGCCTCTACCCAACCCGTTTGCGGATACGCTTCCACAGATGGGGCTAGGCCACCTCCACGGCAACGTCCTGAAGGCGCTGGCAACGCAGACGGCGGCACTGTCGTTGGGCGACAGCATGATGACGCACTATTTGTCAGGCAATCTGGAAATGGCTTACCAGGCTGCAAAAAACATGAAGACTGAGAACCCTGTTCTGCTCCAATACCAAGAAATGATCATGCGGCAGTATACCCAGGCGAATGAATTTGACGACTTGCTGGATTCTTTTCGCTAACACCCTTGGTTGTGGATTCCACAGATAAACACTGCATTCCTACTTACACAGGAGCGCAGTGTCATGACCACAAACCTTATTCACTCAACCCGCAATACCCAACCATCCCGCAATGTAGTTCTGGTTGCCATTGACTGGCAAAAGCGGGGCGACGGCAAGACCAGCCTCGGCATCGCTTCCATAGCAGCAACCCTCAAAGCAGCCGGAATCCGGTATCTACTGGTGGAAGGCACAATCAGTGATCCGGAGTTTTGCCTTGAAGATCTGCAGTCACGCATCCAATGGGCACTGGATGAGATGGGGCCGAACACCCTGCTCGGCTTTGGAGTCTTCGTCTGGAACGATGAAGCCGTCTGTGACCTATTGGGCAAACTGACCCTACCCGCAGGTGGCCGTATCGTGCTCGGTGGGCCGCAAGTCAGCTATATGCCCGCCGGCGGACTGGAAGCAGCCTACCCTCAGGCGCACTGGTTTGTTCGAGGAGCCGGTGAAAATGCCATGTTGCGACTTGCCCAGGGAGAGTCGCTGGCGCAATGCGGCGTGCACAGCGCTGGCCAGCCTGATCTGGCTTTGCAGTCTGAACTGCCGCTGGCAGGTCTCCCTTCCCCCTTTGTTCAAGGCGTGGTGCAAATGGCGCCGGAAATGCGCTGGGAAACCCAACGCGGTTGCACCTTCAAATGCGGCTTCTGTCAGCATCGCGACCCGGATGGGCGGCAACCGACCAGAATGTTCGACCTCGACCGCCTGGCAGCTGAAGCACAGCTCTTTGCCGACCACGGCGTAAAACGCATTTCGATCCTGGATCCGATTTTTCACACAAGCGACGAGCACGCCATTGCTGTGCTTAATTTGCTCAAGCAATCCGGCGTGACCGCGCAGATCGCCCTGCAATGCCGCTTTGAGATGCTTACCGAGGCTTTCCTGGATGCGCTGGATGGGCTCAATGTCACTCTGGAATTTGGTCTGCAAACCACCAGTTCCTCCGTCAGCAAACTGATCCAACGCCATAACAACATGCCCAAGGTCGAAGAGAAGCTCGCCCTGGTCAAGCAGCGCGGTATCGACTTCGAGGTCTCGCTGATATACGGCTTGCCGACCCAGACCCTCGAGATTTTCCAGGCTTCCGTCGAATGGTGTAAACGCCAGGAGGTGCCCCGCGTCATGGCCTGGCCGCTGATGCTGTTGCGTGGTACTCCGCTATACGACCAGAAGGCGCGATACGGGCTGCGGGAATCTGTGGGCAAAGCGATACCGATAGTGATCGCCAGCAACAGCTTTACCGAGACCGAATACAAGGCGATGGCCGATATTGCGGAGGCACTGTGAAGAACAATCCTGGTCGCTTTATCGTATTGGAAGGTCTGGATGGCGTCGGCAAATCTACCTTGGCCAAGGACTTGGCCGCGCATCTTGATGCGCAGTTCATGAGTACACCTGGCGCGGCATTCAGCGGCATACGCAACCAGGTGCTGGATGCTTTCGGCAACGACCAGTTGGCCAAGGCATTGTTCTACACGGCTACCGTGTCCAGCGAGGGTATCAAGGCACGGGCGACTGTCGAACAGGGGCGCTCTGTGGTCATGGACCGCTACTGGGCATCAACGGTTACCTATGCCAAGGCACGAGGTGTAACCGCGAATCTGGATGCCCTGGCTAACGGCCTCGCAATGCCGGACATCTGTGTACTGATCACTCTGGATGAAGCGACCCGCCTGGCAAGACTACGGGAACGCGGAATGACGCCGGAAGATCGGGAAACCATCAGCGCATCCTTTTGCCAAGCGGTTATGAAGGGACTGAAAGGGCATAGCACCATCGTGGTGGATATCTCCGGGGCGGACCGCGCCCAGGCCGTCACACGGGCGGCTGCTGCGATCGAGGCCTATTTCGATCAGGCGTCGCCCAAGATGGAGGACCCGGCATGAACGCTATAGAACAGGTCATCGCAGCCTGCCCCCATGCCCTGCATGCGTGCCAGCGAATCAAGGCGTACGAAATCGATAAGGCAATACAGGCTGGCATTCCCTACACAGCCCTTGGTGGAAAACGTATGCGCTGCAAACAACACCTGCTGCGCTTCAAGGTCGGCGCAGGGCTGCGGCTTATTTATCAGACCACAGAGAACGGTGCCGCGCCCCTAGCCTTGATCACCCGCCAACGTCTTGAACGCGAACTGAAGCGAAGGCGGTCTATCCAGACCGCCAAAGTGAACACACACAAAGTGAGTAAAAAACCATGAACGCGATCGTATCCCTGAGTCATCCACTACTCGCCGAAAATGGCCTGGAGCTGAAAGTGAGCCGCATTAACCTCGCACGCCTCAAACACAAATACACGGCATCATCCGACGCCGAAATGAATGAAACGGAATGGGATAAGGCGGAGCAGGAATACCGCCGCTTTCTGACCCTGAAATATCTCTACCCTGCCATTGCACTGGTCCCCAGCAAGCAGGTCGATACAATCTGGCATGCGCATATTCTGGATACCCGCGCCTATCGCTCAGACTGCGAACAGGTCTTCGGCCGCTTTATCGACCATTACCCCTACTTCGGTATCTACGGCGAGGGGGACCACAAGGAGCTGAAACACGCCTTTGCCGAAACGGTTGCGCTTTATGAAAAGCACTTTGGTGCTTATCCGGGCGGTGGCGTTGAGTCGCAGGCCATGCGCTGCTGCGACGACCACGCCTGCCATGCACCCACCAGCTGCGCGTGCCGTGTGCCGGGAGCGTGCGAGTAGCACAAGCTATCAGCCTGTCCCTTTGTGGCGGAGCCGAAGAGGGACAGGCATTTAGAGACCGGCTTCACGGGGCCCTTGGTCGCTCAGACTGTGACATTCGGGCCGTCGACTGTATGATCAAGCTTGGTGGAATTGTTGAATGGAAACCGGTGTCAGAAAGCTACACATGATAAATGAGGATAAATCTGCCCCCCCCCTTTTGGAATGTGATCAAAACATGCATCTACAAATAAACATCTCGGGCAGAAGACTGTAAAGATGCTGGACATTACTATATTTTAAAACTTACCAACTCGGAAGGAATCATGATGCCAGGCGAACACAGGGGTTATTTAGACTCCAACGAGGCAATTCAATGCTAACTAAACTCGAAGCACACGGATTTAAGAACCTGCTCGATTTCTCAATTTCGCTGGGCCCCTTCAACTGCATCGCCGGGCTAAATGGAGTTGGCAAATCAAATATATTTGACGCCATCAAATTTTTATCATTATTAAGTGACAAATCAATTGTAGAGGCAGCGCTAGCTGTAAGGGACTCAGAATCAACTGATCCGCTAGATATATTCTGGACAAACGGAGACTTCAGAATAGGAAGACTGCGTCTAGCTGTCGAAATGCTAGTACCTCAGAACATAATCGACGACTTTGGTCGGCAAGCTAACTCAACCTCAAGCTTTTTACGCTATGAAGTTGAGTTAACTTGGGACAAAGAAAATAAATCCAAGGGCATTTTGGGCATAAATTTAGCTAAAGAACAACTTACTCACATCAACAAAGGTGAGGCAGCATCCATTCTTAATTTTCCGTTGAGCGCGTCAAAGTTCCGCAACAAGGCAGTAATCAATAGAAGGAAGGGCGCAGACTACATATCGACCGAAAAAATGCACGACGGAATCACAGAAATAAACTTGCACCAAGATGGAAATGGCGGTCAGCCTCAAAAAATACCCGCGAAAAATATACCAAAAACTGTAATAGCAAACACTAACAGTGCAGTTTGGCCCACAATATTAGCTGCAAGACGAGAAATGCAGTCATGGAGATTCCTTTCTCTGGAACCTAGCGCAATGCGTAGATCCAATAAAATGCATGAAGAGACCAGCGTTGGAAGCGGCGGCGGCCAACTGGCATCAACTCTACATAAATTACACGATAAAGATCACAATGTATTTTCAAGAATCGCAAGCAGGCTTTCAGAAATAATACCAACATCAGACTTAAGAGTTGATGTAGACCAGGTTAGGCAATTATTAACACTAGAGGTCAAAGAAAGATCGGGAGCCTTCCTTCCCGCTAGGGCTTTGTCGGACGGAACGTTAAGGTTCCTGGCTTTGTGCATAATGGCGGAAGACCCCGACTTCAAGGGGTTACTCTGTTTCGAAGAACCTGAGAACGGCATTCATCCCGCAAAGATGGGCGCAATGTTGAATCTATTGAAAGAACTAGCTGTCGACGCTCACAGCGAGCCTGGAGAAGACAACCCGATGAGGCAGGTGTTAATCGCAACCCACTCACCCGTTCTAGTTACTTTAGAAGATAGTGATGATTTAATATATGCTGAAATTGTCAAGGTTAAAGGGCCAGACGGAAAGCCTGCATCTACAATTAGATGTAAAAGCTTGCCAACAAGCTGGAGATCGAAGTCTGGCAATGACAACATAAGCAAGGGTTCAATAATATCGTATTTGTGCCTCCCACCAGGAGGGCAAATCACCTTAGAGCTTGAGACCGCTCAAACTGCAAAGGAACTGCAAACAGATGAAAGTTAGCTATATATTTATAGGCGAAGGGACATCCGACCTTCGACTAACTGAACATATAGAATCAATCTTAATAACAGAAGGCTTTGAAGAAGTTTCTGGAGAAGCTCCTGACATGACCATGCTAGATGCCAAGGCAGGAAACACTGTTAAAAATAAGTTAGAAGTAATAAAACGATTTTATCCATCAGTTGATATAATTTTTGTGCACAGAGATGCCGATGGAGCAGGCATTGAAGCTAGAGAATTAGAAATAGAGACAGCAAGAGGTCTTGCACGCGTAGACGCCAATGTTATCCCAGTAATACCTGTAAAAATGTTAGAAACATGGCTGCTAGCGGACAAAGAAAAATTAAACATAGTCGCTGGGAACACAAAGACAGACACTGACATCAAGTGCCTGCCGAAACTTGCTAAATTAGAAAAAATTGCCGACTCAAAGGCTTTGTTAATGGACGTTCTTTGCGAGTCTAGTGGTGCTACAGGTGGACGACTGAAAGATTTTAAGAAGCGATTTAACGAAATGAGAGCAAGACTGACCTATGATTTGGACCCGGATGGGCCCGTAAACAAATTAACTTCATATACAAAATTCAGATCAAAACTAACAGAAATGGCGGATAATCTATTGGCGCGCAATGCGGAAGAGGCGAGTTAATAGATTTAAGTATGGAGAAGCAGCGGCCAGCAAATATCGTAGGTGCAAATGTGGTCTAGAGCAACTGGGCTCAGATGAAAATTTATTCCAAGCTCGTGTTGCAGCTGGTGGTGTAGCCACATCCGGGACTGAGGGGCTTCCGTTATGCCCGCCCATCTATGGTGGTTAGCCATGTGGCACTAGACCCTGCCTTTGTCTTGAAGTGATTGGTCGCCAAACTGGTTCAAGTCTCCGGCTCCACCAAATTGGAAAAACCCGGAGCCCCGATAATCCCAGCGATTGTAGAGGCTTTTTGGTTTCCGGCATCCGTGATGTTCTCCTGCCCCACGACTTATTCAACTAACCTGATAAAGCCAATAACAATCAGGAACCAGACATGCGCCGTGCCTATCTCGACACAGAATTCACAGTAATGAATCAATACACATACAAACTGATCAGCTTGGCATTGGTCGTTCCGCACGGCCCGGAGCTGTATCTCGAGCTCACCGACGCATGGGAAGAGAGCGACTGCTCCGACTTCGTTCTTGAAGTCGTGCTCCCGCAGCTGGATCTCGAAACCCATGGCCGCACCACAGGACAGGCGCGAATTGAGTTGTTGGAGTATCTGGAAACGCTTGGCCCTGTCGACATTATCTGTGACGCGCCCCACTGGGACTGGCCGCTGCTGGCATGGCTGGCAGGTCCGGCAGGCCTGCCGAAAACGGTGACTCGAGGAGCAATATCCTCCGATATCGATTTCACCTATACCGGCTCAGAACCACCGCATCACGCGCTCGAAGACGCTCGGCTGTTGGCAGAATTACTGGAAGGCCAATACTCCCACTGATGGCTTGAACGTAAAACGCTAATCAGACCTTCAACCCACACTCCAGCCATCCTCTGCACACAGGGCCAGCAGACGGGTTCGATTCGTCTGATAGGTGTCATAAGCCCGATCAAACTCTGCGCGGCTCGCCGTACAACCCAAAGTCGCCGCGATCCCGGCAAGCCGATCCTTCTCCGCCTCCTGTGGCTCGGCCAGCTCGGTGCCGGCGCGGGTGAACTCGCCGAAATTGTCTATGCTGCTTCGCAGTACACGGGTTACTCCTTGCATCGACCCAGACCGATGATCCTGCAGATCCAGCAGGAACACCGTATCGCTGAGCAGCAGTACGGCCCTGGCTGGGGACAGTTCGGGCTTGGTGGCATGGAAGTACTTGAGTACCGGATAGGCCAGATGGCGCAGGGCCTGCTGGTCGATGGTTGTGGAGAGGCTGAAAAGGTAGTTTTTCAATGACCCCTGCGGGTCCTGCAGATTGGCGTTGCGAATGATCTCCTGCTCGCTATGCCCCATGGCAAACACGCTGCTCGCCAGCGCCCGACGTTCGACCGCAGCCGAGACCACCGATAGCACGTAGGAGAGCGACACCGTCAGGATGATCGTGGCTACCAGAGTGGCCAGGGTGCCTACCAGTGTCCAGGGCGGGCCGGCGGGGACCCAGTCACCGTAACCCAGGCTGGAGAGGGTGGTGCTGGTAAAATAGAGCGTTTCCATCGGGTCAGCCAGTTTGGTGGTCACGTTGTTGATGACCGAACCCGGGTGTGCCGCCAGCAGCAGGAAAACCGCCAGCACCAGTGACAGGTACCAGGTCAGAATGCTCAGCAATATCATCGCTGGCCCGGCATACTTGAGCGTGCGATGAATAGGTTGGCGGCGATGTATGCGCAGCAGCAGTCGCCARAGYCYCTGGCAYCCCCACTGGCTGAGCGGRCCTGCCCCGCCGGTACTGAAGACAGTGACAAACTGATCCCAYAAAGCAACTGCGGCCACCAATGCGGCCAGGAGCGTCAATACAATGTCCATGGTGCCTCTATGCCGTTCATTTGCCAWTCTGACTACGCCGGCTCGGCAACGTTCGGCTGATCCGGCGAATGGRCTCKGGCTCGGCAACCRGTKSCGTMCCGGGMRCTGCRGATGAGCCGCGACGCGCTGGARCGACACCAGGTCTGGATCTATCTTGCGGCGATYCTSTGCGGCCTSGCMGCCGGGGYRCTCTGGCCCGCTCTGGSGCCGGKMTTCGAGGCRCTGCTATGGCCCACTCTGGCGGTGCTGCTGTACGCCACCTTTGTGCAGGTGCCGCTGCTGCAGGTGGGCGCGGCATTCCGCGATCGCCGGTTCACCSTGGCGGTGCTGCTGGGTAACTTTGTGCTGATCCCCCTGCTSGTCTGGCTGTGCCTGCCGCTGCTGCCTGATGACCCGGCCTTGCGGCTCGGTGTGCTGCTGGTGCTGTTGGTGCCCTGCACGGACTGGTTCATCAGCTTT
>NVXM01000024.1 GCA_002733865.1 Sphingopyxis sp. | reverse complement strand
GCCAAAAAGCTGCCCGACAACCTGCTTAGGGCTGCCAACACCTTCTTGGAAGGTATCTCCGAAACCGAATCCGAACAGTAATCCGGCTTTTACGGGAGCAAACCATGAACGCACATCAAGCCGCGAGCGATTGGGACTACCAGGATGCACTGCATCCGAAGCTGGCCGCCTACGAGGCGTGGTGCGAGGCGTATCTGGTGGAGGCGCTGAAGTCCGACGAGATCGAAACCGCGTTCAGCGCGCAGGAGCATCTGGAACCCGAGTTCGACGCGCTGGTGCTGTTCCTCGTGTTCAGCGCCGCCGAGTTCCGCCCGCTGTGCCTGAGCGAGTTCCGCCGGCAGACGTTCGGCATGAGCCGGGACCAACTGCGGGATGCCCTGGACGACGGCGAGATTGACCCGGTGGAAATTGTGCGCCTCGCGGTGTTCGCGCCGGATGATGCTCGCCGGACCTGGGCGCCGCATGTTCGGCAGGCCATGGACAGCTTCCACGACGCCGTGATGAAGGCCGCGCCGACCTGGGGCTGGGTGGAGACGATTTTTGAAGGGAGGAATGAGCCGTGATGAACCGACGCATCAAGCAGATCGACGAGAAGCTGGACCTGATCCGCTTCGAGGAAGGCGACAAGGCGTTCTACTGCCTCGTCGAGTGCGGGATCACCATTGTGCTGGGCGAAAGCCCGGACCAAGCCCGCGAGCGCCTGCTGGCCATTTCCGCCGGCATCGAGGGGCTGGAATCCAGCCACATCACTGCGGAGGCGGCGTCATGAGCGAGAAATACCCCAGCCACCTCAAGCGCCTGGCTCCAACACTTAGCAAGTGGCGTCAAATGAAACGCCGCGAACTTCGGGCCGCCAAGGCGCAGTTTTCAGACCTTCGCGCCGGATGCATGTTCACGCCTGCTTACCGAGAAATCGTCGAAGCGGAAAAACTAATCGACGCGGCTTTGGCGAAGTGCAGCCAGAAGGAGTGGGGGAAATGACCATCCTTGGACACGACGTAAACGGGCGCCCGCTGCGGGCTGGGGATCGGGTGGAGGTCGCCGAAGGTGCTGCGCACGGACACGGGCGGACAGGGCGGTTAATCGGTCCATGTCCGGATTTTGCGGGCCAGCTGGAAGCACAAATGGAGCACGGCCCCCTGGGCTCTGCCCGTGCAGAGCACTGGCGCCGCATCGACGACCGCACCGACCACCAGCCCAGCGAATACACGTTCGATTCTCTGATGGACCACCTGAAAAGCGGGGTGCCGGCATGAACGACACTCAATTCGAGAGGCTAGTCGAAATAGCCGAAAGGGGCGCTCGCTACGCCCGAGACGGCAGCCGCGTCGTGGTCGACGACATTAAGGCCGAGCTGACCGGCTGGTTCCAGTGCGCGACGTCGGCACGTGATCGGGAAACCGCCCGTGCCGCGTGCCGAGCAAATGAGTGGGTCACCTGCGCGCGCAGCTACTACGGAGGCCGTCGCCACTTGGTTGATGATCTGACCGCGCACCTGATGTGGGGAGACGAATCATGAGCAATTTCCTCGCAGCAACCGTAGCGGCCGCTGGCCTGATCCTCCTGCTCGGACAGATCGGCAACGAGGACTACCGCACTGCCCTGGCTGAAGAGCGTGAGGCTTGCGCCATGGTCGCGGCGGGTCACTGGCCGGCAGAGACAGCGGAGGGCTACGACTGCCCGAAACGAGTAGCGCGGCACGCCGACGAAGTTATCTGAATGACAGAGCGCTGATCTGTTGTTTGCCCCTCCGGGGGCCTTTTATTCGATAGGAGCACGACATGGAAACCAGCAGCGAAATTAACGAGATTGCAACCGCCCTGGCGTCTGCCCAGATGGAAATCGAGAACGCCAGCAAAAACAGTGCGAACCCGCATTTCCGCAGCAAATACGCCGACCTTGCCGAGGTTCTGAACACGGTGCGCCCGGTATTCGCCAAGCACGGCATCGCAATCATTCAATCCCCCGAGTACGGCGACGGCGTAGCCCACGTGCAAACCACCCTGGCCCATAAATCCGGTCAGTGGATGCGCTGCGACACCAGTGCGCCAGTCACAAAGCAGGACGCCCAGGGCATCGGCAGCGCGATCACCTACTGCCGTCGCTATGGCCTGGCCGCGATGGCCGGCGTTGCCCAGGAGGATGATGACGCCAATAGCGCCGTGGCCGGTCCCGGTCGTGCTCGCCAGCAGCCCCGCAAGCCCAGCGAGAAGGATCTGCAGGTGGCCCGCGACACCCTGGAGGGCTGCTCCACGGTGGAAGAGTTGCGCGAGACGTTCAAGGGGCTCCCTGAGCACGTCCGCGAGGCGATGAAGGGCGAGGCAACCGAAATGAGTAAGAAGCTGGAAGGAGAAGCGGCATGACGATGATTCAAGGCTCCGAGGAATGGCTGGAGTACCGCTCCAGCCGGTTGAATGCCAGCGAGGCCGGGGCGGTGATGGGGGTTAATCCCTGGTTCCCGCGCAACCCTGCCGAGTTGTTCGATCTAAAAACCGGCGCAAAGGCTGTCGACGAAAACCCGGCCATGCGTCGCGGCACGGAGTTGGAGCCCGAGGCGCGGGCCGCCGCTCAGGACGTTCTTGGTGAGCAGTTTACCCCGGCGGTACGCCAGCGGGAACGCTACTCGGCAAGCCTCGACGGCGAGGATTTTGATGGCGCCACTGCCCTGGAAATCAAATGCCCGATGCGCACCGACAGCAAGCTGTTTCGCATTTTGGACGGCAAGGACTTGAAAGAGGTGGCGCCGCACTACTGGTGGCAGTTGGTGCACCAGCAGTACGTCTCCGGTTTCGGGCTGGTCTATTTCTGCGCCTACCACCCGGACCAGGGCATCAGCGTGGTGAAGATCAGCGCCGACGAACTGATTGCCGACCGCGACGCCCTGATCGCCGCATGGGAGGCGTTCGCCAAATGCCTGGATAGCGGTGAGCGGCCGGAATCCGACGAGATCGAAGACGACAGCGAGGAAATGGCCGCCCTGGTTGCCACGTATCGCTCCGCCAAGGAGCGGGCGGACGAAGCTGCGAGCGCCCTGAAAGAGGCCGATAAGGCGCTCAAGGACCGCGCCAAGGCGTCCGGTGCCCGGAAGCTGTCCGGGCATGGGCTCCAGGTCATCCGCGCTGAGCGCAAAGGCAGCGTTCAGTACGACAAGATCCCTGAGCTGGATGGCGTGGACCTAGATCGCTACCGAAAGAAATCCAGCGTCGTCTACGGCATTCGCTAATCCGGCGCTCACCGGGGAGTGGCGGGCCTTACCCGCCCCCTTCGGGGGAACTGACAACGGAGAGAGATATGACCACTCAAATCGAAATGCCGAAGTACCGCAGCCACAAGTTTGTTCATGCGCTGGAAATTGCAGCCTTGGAAATCCATGAAGACCGCTCGGCCACTATCGCGCCAAAGGAAAATGGCTACGCCCCGTTCCGCACGAAACCCGGCTGGGCCGACCGTTGCGAGGCCACCGAGGACGATCCGGGTGTGTATGTCGTCTATCGCGACGGCTTCGCCTCGTGGTCGCCCACCAAGGAGTTTCGTGACGGCTATTCGCTGATCACCGGGGGAGACCAATGAACATCCTCACCTTCACCACCCGCTTCGGCCAAGACGCCTCTGTTCGCTACACGCCCAACGGCAAGGCCATCACCACGGTTCGCTGTCCGGTGGAAGCCGGCTGGGGCGAGAACAAGCACACCTCATGGGTGACAGCCGTCATCTTCGGGGAAAGGGGCGAGAAACTGGCGCCTCATATCCTGAAAGCGGGCAAGGCCACCATCAGCGGCGAGTTCAAGGCGCGGGAGTACGAATCCAACGGCGAGACACGCATGTCGCTGGAGGTGCTGGTGCGCGAGATCGAATTGCAGGGCGAGCCGCGCCAGTCCGGCAGCCCCCAGGGGTACGAGCCGGCCAATACCGGCAGCGGCCAGCAATCCGCCCCGGCGGATGATTTAGACGACCCCGATGATCTGCCGTTCTGAGGAGCTGCCCATGATCCGCTACGCACTGCTACTGCTCCCCTGCTGCGCCCTGGCTGACCCGACGATCTACGTCCAGGGCGGCATGGGCTACCAGATTGGCATGGAGGAGAAGGCCATCATCCGGGGCCAGGAATACCGCGCCGAGATTTACACCGCCCTACCCGACTGGGTAGCGGACGTTCAGATCGGCGTGGAGTACCGGGGTTTCTATCTCCAAGGCCAGCACGTCAGCAGTGTGGAGACGGGCCAGGACCATGGGTTCAACGTCATCAGCGCCGGTTACCGGTGGGAATTCGAGTTTTAGGAGATCGCAATGACTGAGCAGCAGATAACCGAATTCGACCGCTGGTTCGAGCAGCGCATGGACCCGGAGCTAAACCTAACGCCCGGCGACAAGGAGCTGTGCCGCCATGCCTGGAAAGCCGCCCTCTCCCATGCCGAGTGGGAGGCGCAGCCGGATTACGTCCTGGATGCCCTGGACAATCTGATACATGACAACTATGAGCGCAGCTACCGTGGCGCCAAAAATCGGCAAGACGACGCCGAACTAATCCGCTGCGCTCTGCGCCGATCCCACCCCGCGCCCCAGGTGGCGGTGCCGGAGAAGGTTCGTGAGTTGATCGGTGCTGTGCGCTCGGTAAACCGGTCCCGACAACACTCAATCCATATTGAAGGCGACGACGAACCCTGCTTCTGGCAGCGCGCCGAATGGGTTCGTTATGTTCTGGAACTGGCTGACGAGGCCGAACAAACCATCACCGCCGCCCCCACCGCGCCCGCCGGGGAGCCGGAATGTGGATGCTGCGGACGCTCGGATCAATGCGACACTGACTGCGATGCCCAGCAACCTGTAAGCGATCCTGATGGGTTGCCCGACCGGGTGCTGATGCCCAGGGCGCTGACCGCCGAGAACGGCGCCAAGACAGCGCTTAGTGATGAATTTTTCGTGGACTTTGGCGTTCGGTGCGCTCGGTGTGGGAACCCCGATTTCTCCCTTGATTTGGGACAGTGTGCCGCCTGCCAGCACACCGAATGCGAGCCCAATCGCCGTGCTGTGTCCTGGACCACGATCAAACGCATCTACTCCCGCGCCGTTGAGTTCCTGGGTGTCCCCGCCCCGGATGAGCGGGAGATAGCGGCCAGGGCGCTGGACGATTTCATGTTTGACGTGGCGGAGCGGGTTCGCCTGCTGAGTGGTAGCGACCAGGAAGCAAGAGTCCTCAGGAAAGTAAACGGGTGGCTACATAGCCGCGCCAAGCGCCTCCGCGCCGGGAAGGAGGGGCAATGAAACGCTTCTTCTGTGACGGCCACGAAATCAAGCGGGAAGCTGACGCGATCCAATACAGCGTCCTGATGGGCAGCCCTCTGACGATGGAATTCCGGCATCCGGATTCAGACCCGATTCTGGGGCATGGCGTCCATGAGTACGACCATGAGATAGGCGCATGGCGACATGTTGGTCCGATCCCCGGAAAGCGACCGGTGGCAGTAGATCGACTAAACACCGAAGAGCCGCCCGTCTGCGCCAAAAACTGCCAATGGCGGAAACTGTGGGAAGGTGATCGCTTGCAGCACAACGGATTGCGAATCGAGTCTGGGTGGCTGGTTGAGAAAGCTCGATGCGCCTGGAATCTCAAGCCCGGCCATTTGGGCGGCAGGGCACTTGATTACGCCCCATGCATTATGGAGGAGCACCCCAATGACTGAGCGCAAAGTCACGAAGACCCTCAAGGTCCGGATTCGCGACAAGCACGCGAAAGCTTTGAGGGATCAGGCGGCATCGGTGAATTTCGTCTGGAACTACGTGAACGAGCTCAGCTCACGCTCAATCCGTGAGCGGGGGACCTTCTTGTCTGCTTACGACATACAGAAGTACACCGGCGGGGCCGCCAAGGAGCTCGGCCTCCACAGCCATACGGTCCAGGAGGTCAGCAGGGAGTACGCCACGCGACGCAAGCAGTTTAGGAGGGGCCGCCTGGCATGGCGCAAGTCCCGAGGCGTGCGCCGGTCGCTTGGCTGGGTGCCTTTCAAGTCGGGGGCGGCTAAGTGGAAGAGCGGACAGGTGTTCTTTAATGGTCAGCACTTCCAGGTGTGGGACAGCTTCGGCCTGAGTCAGTACAAGTTTCGATCCGGCTGTTTCAACGAAGACGCCCGAGGTCGCTGGTACTTCAATGTGGTGGTCGAGGTCGACGCCCAACCATCTGCTGGCGAAGGCGCTGTCGGCATCGACCTGGGCCTGAAGGATGTGGCGACCTGTAGTGACGGCGCGAAGATGGAAAATGGTCGATTCTACCGCGACCTAGAAGACAAGCTGGCCATTGCTCAGCGGGCGGGCAAAAAGCGTCGAGTGAGATCAATACACGCCAAGATCAGTAACCGGCGCAAGGATGCGCTGCACAAATTCTCCCGCCATCTGGTTGATCGGCATGAGGAAATCTATGTGGGCGACGTGTCGCCCTCTAAACTTGCCAAGACTCGCATGGCCAAATCGGTAATGGATGCCGGATGGGGCCAGTTGAAAACGATGCTGGAATACAAATGCGATCACGCAGGCATTGTCTTCAAAGAGGTCGGCGAGGCGTACACCACCCAAACCTGTTCTGCATGTGGCGCTTTGCCACCGCAGAGGCCGAAAGGTATCGCAGGGCTTGGAATAAGGGAGTGGACCTGTGAGTGCGGTGTGACTCACGACCGCGACATCAACGCGGCCAAGAACATTCTCGCGGCCGGGCATGGCCGTCCTGCGGAGGGAATCTCATGAAGAGAGTAGATGCCAATGAGCGCACAGACCGCGAGCTGCTGGAGCTGAACGACGGCCAGCGCCTCGATTTCATTGTAGCTCGACCGCACCTGAGAATTGCGGGCAGCAACGACCGTGGCTGGTCAGTAATGGATTGCTCCAACGGCCTTACCTTCGTGGTCCGAAACCAGCCCACATTTCGGGCCGCTATCGACGCTGCCGCCATGGCAGAGGGAGGGGAGCAATGAAGGGCGATCAGGCATCAGCGAACAACCCCTGGCCAAGCCGCATATGGCTGGCCGGAGAAACCCACGAAAAGCGCCGGTCTTCCGCGAAGGAGCCCGGCTCCGTTGCATACGTCAGGGCTGACGAGTACGACGAGCTGCTGGCGTGGGTCGAATCCAACATGCCGGAGTCCCACCAGGGGCGCGGGGGTGGCGATGCGTAAGGCCATGTGGCTCTGGCACCCGGATAGCCCCGGCATGCGCGTGCTGGTGGTGCGCGGCTTTTGGGGGCGCCTGTTCAAGCCCCGCGACTTTGCCACCCTGGGCGAGAGTATCGACCATTCGCTACGGACGGCCGCCCAGCGCGGCAGGGAGGAATGATATGTCAGACACCCTGAACGAAATTCTGGAGGAGCTGCGATCCCAGCGGGTCGGCAGCCTCTGGAGTACGGCCGAGATCGGCGTCTACTTCGGCGTCAAGAGCAAAACGGCCTGCGGGATCGTGGCAGACCCCAGCTTCCCGGACCCGGTGACCGCTCCTGGCGTTGGCCGGCGCTGGCTTCCCGACGAAGTGCGGGCGTGGGCGAAACGGCATCGCAAGCCTAAGCGGCGCGCTTAATCCAGGCGTGCCGCGATCTCCGATGCTGTAGCGTTGTAATAGATTCGCAAGCTGCTCAAGTTCCGATGCCCCACCATCCGCGCCAGATCCAGGATGTCCAGCTTCTGAGCCAGCCGTGTAATCGCCTCATGCCGCGAGTCATGAAAGCGCAGGCCTTTAATCTGGGCCTTGTCCCGCGCCCGCCGAAACAACACGTCCAGGCTTCGCGAGGTTAGATCGAACAGCGGCCCTTTCCGACCCGGCGCTTGCTGCAGCAGCGCCACCGCCCGGGTGGACAGAGGAACCTGCCGTCGCGTGCCGTTCTTCGTCATTTCCAGGGTGCAATGCCGGGCTTTCAGATCCACCCGCGCCCAATCCAGCGACAGTATCTCCCCTGCACGCATGGCCGTTTCCAGCGCGATAAGGAATACCAACGCCACCTGGTGCTGTTTGGTCTCCACGCGCCCCTCATAGCCCAGCGCCATGCACACACGCTCGATCTCATCGTCGCTGATGCGCCGGTCCCTGCCCTGAGGTGATGGCGGCCGCCGTAAGCCCGCACACGGGTTTTCAGTGAGCCAGTGCCATTCCTCTACCGCAGTCCTGAAGACGGCGCTCAGCAGATTCAGCTCACGGTTCACGGTCCCCGGGGCTACGTTCGCCAGCCGCCGGTCGCGGTAATCCGCGATGTCGCCGCGGCGCACATCCCGGATCGGGATTTCGGCCAGGGGGTCCCGCCCGATCGCAGCCAGCCGCAGTTCTTCCCAGCGCGCGCCTCGCTTGCTCGGCGAGACCGTCCGTGCATACTTGTCGAGAACGTCAGCCACGGTGCCGCCGGCGGAAACACCCAACGTGCCGGCCCGAATCTGCGTCTCAATGTCCGCCGCCCAGGCCTTGGCAGCCGTCTTGCTCTCGAACGTTGCGGACCTGTAGACGCCCTGCATTCGGACCTCTGCCCGCCACCCGCCCGCGCGCTTTCTGAATGTGGCCACTCCCCACCCCTGGCGTAATTTTGGCGTAATTGGAAACGGAATACTGGGGAATGCTAGGGAATAACGGGGGAGACTGGAAGGGATGAGAGCTTAATAGATGCGGGACTTTCGGAGCCACATGGAAGAATCGGGAGCCCTGCGGAATGTGCTTTAGATTCCTCTTTCCGGCACCATTCCTCTCCCGTCGAAACGGGCGTGAAGGTCACGACAATTTCTTGCCTTCCTTTGTATCCCCGGTAAAACCTTTATAAA
>NVXM01000023.1 GCA_002733865.1 Sphingopyxis sp. | reverse complement strand
GAGCCGATGAACAGTACCTCGAAAAAAGTTCGTACGATTCATCCTAAGGTCCGAGTGACTTTATTTTTTTGTGTCACGAGGACTGTTATCTAAACGTTATGTGTCCTCAAGGATTTAGACAATGTCCCTAACTGTAGGAATCGGTAAAGATTCAAGATCAATGGAGTACAAACTGGCTTTTGAGCCAGAAGTATTCTATTGGGTTATGGGGCCTGAAATAGATCTCTTGAACTCAGTAACAGGAAAGTATATTGATCTTTATGGCGGTGTTACTTTCAAGCCTATTGAGTTTGTGCATCTGAGAAAGTTGATAGGTGACGTAAAAGAAAGGGTTTCAACAAAGCCTGATTGCTGGGAAGAGTACGTCGGTAGGCAGACACACCCTGAAGAGAAAGATCTATACAGTAAAGTAAGCAAAACAAAATTCTTAGAATTTTTATCCCTGCTTGAGTCTATTGTTGTTGAAGCTGAATCAAAAGAAATGGCTGTAGTTTTCGATGGTGACTAAAACACATAACAAGTCAAAGCACTCGGACTTGGCAAAGCTGTCACCTTTTTTGTTCCAAAAAAGCCGCCAACTTCACCAAGCCGGTGTTTGAGGCGTTATACGCTTTCGGAGATTGGAGCATGATCAAGACAAAAAAATAGCCATACAATGCCCGCAATGCGGCCACACAGACTTCGAGCAACCTGATAACGTACAAGATGATGATTTTGTAAAGTGTGTTTTTTGCGGGCATCAAATAATGCTTTGTGACCTAAAAGAAGTAGGTGTTCAGCAAGCAAAGGAAGCCATCATCCCTGAAGCAAAGAAAGAAATTGAGGCAATGCTAAAGAAAGCATTCAAAGGTAAATTTAAGTGACGTCTTCCGAACTGCTCACGCTCTTGGCATCAGTAATTGCCATCGTAATATCCGCTGTTTCCCTTGTTCGAACTCGTAAGCTTGCAGCAGAGCAACTTGAGCTTGAGCGAATAACTGCAGAGCTTTCTAGACTTCAAATCAAGAGCATAGAAGAGCAAGAGAACTTGAAAACCAAGCCTCAATTAAATGTGGCAATTACAAAGCTGGGAAGCTCTAGCCATTTCATAATTTCCAACACTGGAAAAGGTAGCGCATACAAGGTCAATCTTGAGCTTATTGATTGCCAAGATAGCCCTTTAACAGGCGAAGTTAACCACATCCTTCCCTATGCGGAAATGAAACCAAATTCACGTATCAAGCTCTTGGCGGGCATGCACATGAACAGTCCCCTTAAATATCAAGTAAAGCTGATCTGGCAAGAGTCCTCTGGCGAAGAGCTGTCAGAAATTCACTGGGTATCTAGGTGAGCGTATAACAAAGGGGTCAAATCGCTCGCTGGGACGGGCTAAAGTCCGCCCCTTAACCAAACGTTATGCATATGAGGAGAAAATATGAAGTCCATGGGCGGCATCAATCGGCTTCCAGTTGAAAAGTACTCGTGCATCAACTGCGAAAAAGACTACGACGATGAAGATGTGAGAAACACGTGGAAATGCCCTGTTTGCAATGAATCCATCCATGTTTACGCTGAAGGCTACAACGATCCTGAAAATCACATCACTATAATTAGAAAGCGGGCATCCGAAGTAGAAAAGGGAGATCTTGTTTTACTTCCAGGTCACTTAGATGGCGAGTCTTATATGGTGCTTGGTATAACGCCAGTGAAGGGCAAGCTTGGAATTGGTCTTAAAGGATATACGCAGCTTAAGGTTAGCCCTGACGAACCTATAAACTGCCGCGTCGGGTCTTGGTAAATATGCATAACCTTACCTTCGAGTGGAACTGCGCAAAAGTGCGCAGCCCCTCAACTTCACGTTATAAAGTCAGGAGCACTCATGAAGAATGCTGATATTTTCATATTGTGTGTGGAAGATGATTCTGTCCCAGAAGATGCCCTTGCGCAGTTCAAAAATGAGATAAGCGTTGAGGGGCTTAGTGTTGTTTTTGAAAAACGACAGCCACTTGGGCCGATGGCCTGCTTGGAGTGGTTTGTTGTCCCCGCAGTGCTTGTGTATATAGCCAAAAGCTACTTAGATGGGTTTTTAAGTGAAATGGGGAGGGAGCATTTCCAGTCGCTTAAAACAAGCCTATCTGAACTTTCTAGCTCAGTAATGAAATCACCAAGAATCGAGCCAACCCTTATGGGGTCAGAAGGAAAATTAACCGGAAATAACCCGTACTCTATTGCGTTTTCGATAATGGCCGACGCAGAAAGCGGCTATAAATTCAAGCTGCTAGTTCCGAAAGCAATAAGTGAGTCTGGTTGCAAATTGATCACGAATCGATTTATGGAGTTTCTTGCTGATTACGGCTCAGGATTGCAGGATCTAGAGTCTATTGGCTGCGCTTGGCCTGGAATACACCCTCCAAGCAAGACCATTTTTGTGCATTACAACGTCGATAAAGATGCTATTGAATGGTTAGATGATAGAAAATTTCGTTAACCCGCTTTATAACAATCGGCTGTTGTCGCCCCTTCGGGGCTGGGACGGATTTTTCGCGGCTTCGCGGCTACAAGTCCGCCCCAAAGCCGGGCGTTAGCGCTTGAAAAGATATGCTATGCATTTACACGAATTGTTAAATGAAACTCTGTATTTAATAGGGACAGCGAAAACCTCAGATGTCAGTTTGAAATATGAGAAGTCATGGGTCTACCAAGATGAGGCTCTTTTCGTATCAAATGAAAACTACGAAAAATTTTCATTCAACTTGGAACGTATTTATAATTTTAGCGAGACGATATTCACGAGGTTTACTCGACAAAGAATATATAAGTATATTGAAGACGAGCTTGTAAAATGCAAGAGAAAAAACGAGTCATTCGCTGAAGATGTGTCGAGTATCTTCTTTCGACAATTCGAAGAACAAAAATCGTATAGCAAATACGTAATCGCACCAATCTCTGGAATAAGGCTCGATCATACCAAGAAGATTAAAGTTTCTATATTTGAAATTGGGAGATCCACTCAACTCAAAAGCATATTGTCAAACGATTCGGATGGTTACTATATAGCGGTAAGAATTGACGATGTTTATGATGATTTGGTTGCCATAGATGAAGCGA
Organism: Sphingopyxis sp.; assembly: GCA_002733865.1. Lineage (GTDB taxonomy): Bacteria > Pseudomonadota > Alphaproteobacteria > Sphingomonadales > Sphingomonadaceae > Parasphingorhabdus. Next base: position 6,178 of record NVXM01000023.1, on the reverse strand, counting down.
AAAATAAATTTTCCGATTTTATCAGGCTGATAGTTTTCATCTCTGGCAGGAATGATAAGAAAATCTTCATAAAAACTGGATTGCCATCGTATCCGAGCATATCTCATCAGCAAATGTATGTTGAAACGAGTTCATATCATACTGCCAATAGCATAGAGAATGAGCTTCCAAATAGCTCAATAAGTAATACGTATGTGGAGAAAATACCTGTTGACGATGATTTTTTCTGTAAAAATTCGAATTTTTCAGCAATTTGGGACATATATGAGAAGCAAGGCACCAAAAATAATACACTGGAAAAACGATTGCTTAACGCATCAATAGCCATTGGAGAGTCTGCGCTAAGCAGAAATATTAAGAATTCTATAATATATACAAGCATGGCTTTTGAGATATTGTTTTCTTTTGACGAGGGGTCATTGTTCCAGAAAAGTATAGGTGACAGATTGGCTGATACATTTGCGTTTGTTGTCGCCAAAAACAAGGAGTCGAGACTGGAGGCGATTAAGTCCGTGAAGTCTTTTTATAGATTAAGGTCTGCTCTTGTCCATGGTGGTGATTCAAAAGTAAATAATGATTACATTGTGTTTAATCAGTTATTGAGTGCGGCTATTAGTGAGCTGCTTAATAATTCTAAGTATAAAAATATCAAAAGTATAGATGCGTTGTATGCCATGGTGAAAGATGCGCAAAATTCTTATTAATCAAAAGCGCTAACAATGCATTGCAGCGGACAAGCCGCTGAATGCGGCGTTAGGTTTACAAGCACCATGGAGTCGCCCTTATGTCCTACAAAAACATGTTTGATGCCCCAGGCGACGGCAGCCAAGATGAAAATACGCTTTACTCTTTATCTGGTGAGTTCCTAGAGGCTGCACGCACGCTGCAATCAGTCCCACCCACCAAAACAAAATATAGCCATGTAATTTATTATTTGCTTGGCCACTCTGCAGAGCTGGCTTTGAAAGCCTTTTTATTCAAGCGTGGCCACACACTTGAACAGCTCATGAAAATTGGCCACGATCTAGGAAAACTTATTTCAGTCGCCGCAGAACACAATCTCAAAAGCACTAAAGATACCATTCAACTTAAAGAACTATCAAAGCTGTACAAAACAAAGCAGTATGAGTACCGAAAAAATAGCGGCGTAAATCTACCCGATCTACAATGCTTAACAGAAGAAATAGAAAATATACATACGGCTGTCTTTGATGCTTTGTTTTAGTAAAACCTAACAAGCCGCTCAAATCGTTCGCTTCGCTCACTGGGACTGGCTAAAGCCAGCCCCTTAGCTTAAATGTTAAGTGTTCATATGATGAAGAATCCAAGCGACGGAAATATTCTGGCCGCAATCTATAAAAAACATTACGAGGACTTCGTAGGCTACGATAAATCGGCGCCGTCTCGGAGCTCAAAAATTTACGTGCCAATCGACTGTGCCCAGATTGCAGACGAGCTCGGAATGGACGCTGAACTTCTTTTCGGGCGTATGTATTATCACCTGGATAAAAAGCATCGCTATGCTCAGGACAACGGTAGTCTCGTCCATTTATTTGCTCTAAAGACAGGGGATGACATGCATACTGTCAACTTCCCCCTCCTTGCGGCGATACTCGCGGAGCATAATATGTCATTTAATCGGTATATATTTCCACTTGCGCTCTCATTTGCAGCGCTTTGTGTATCAATCTGGGCGTTACTTACGTGAGACACTTAACAATACACAGCACTCGGACGCCACGTGCGTGGGGCCGATGTGTTCCGCGTTAGCTGTATGGAGCATAGATGAGCACCTGTAGCAGATGCGAGAACCCAGTAGAGTTTCGCTATGTAAATGGGCGATGCACACCTCTGCACCTATATGGCGGTTGTACTGGGGGAGGAAACTCCCGAGTAAATGATTATTCTGGGTATAACATAAGCTACGAAAGCACCTGTTTTAGCACCAATTGTCCCGAATGTGGAGATGAGGTCTTTTTTATTCGTTATAACGGGGGAAGTGTCTGGATAGACCCGCCATTGGGTCCTCCCTGGTATAAGCATGGATGCTTTGATAATGGGCAAGAAACCAGATCAAGGGCATCATTGGCGTCCGAGTATGTGATAGGCAACTTAGATTATGGAGAAGATGCAAATCTTGTAATAGGTGTGGTGAAATCGACCTATGTAGACTATCAGAAAGCGCATACTGAGACAGTGTTAGAAACTGGTAAGTCAGAGAGTGTCGAACTTAATGTCAAGAATAACGCAGGGTTTCTTCTCGGGCGGCTATGCCTTTATGACAAAAAGGAAAACGTTATTTGGCCTGCTGAGGAGCCTGGCTATGTTTTTGAGGTCCGTACCCACAAACCATTCTCTTCTAGCCTTGTCAGTTGCCCTGAGTGCAATGCAAAGGTAAACCCTAAGAACTTGAAAAAACATTTGAGGCGGCAGCATGGTCACAGCTAACAAACGCATGTTGTGGCCCTTCGGGCTGGGACGGCTTACGCTACGCTTCAGCCGCCCCAGATGCGGGCGTTAGCGTGCAATGGAAATAACATGTCGTACACAATAGAAGATCATAAACACCGCTTTGCGGCATGGGCTGCTAGTAGGGCAGCAAGTACAAAAACATGCAGATTTAATGTGCTGCAGGGCAAGGAAATTATTGAATCCGTGGGCTTGAACCGAGTTCTTTCCGATCCAAGCCACCTACCAACACCAACTGAGATAGATGCCAAACACCGTGAATGGCGAGAAGCAGCAATCTCAGTTGCAAACACCAAAGACCTCATAGGCTTTAGTCATGGGGTAGCAGCCAAGCTCATAAATATATATCTTAAAAGCGCGTTTGTATGTGCGGGGTATGAAAACCACACTCATGTATCTGGGCTACATCCACCAATCGACAGCTTGTTGCTTGAAGAACTATACAAAAGCAATGTCGGCGACTTGAAAAAAGCTTGGGGAGTAGCCAAGAAAGCCAAGTGGTCCAAATTCTCTTCAGAGCAGTATGAAGAAGTAATTGCTAATATTAGAAAAGCGCTAAACGGAAGAAGTATGTGGGAAATTGAGTCTTGCTGGCGAGGGCATCAGTAATGCACGCTAACAAGGCGCTCAAGTCGCTCGCTCCGTTCGCTGAGACGGCGTGCCGCCGCCCTTTAGCTTAATCGTTAAATGCCAGTGCAGAACTTAGCCAGTATCATAATTCTGTGGAGTTTCATATTGTCGACCGCAAGTGCAGAGAATGTATATTTTACTGCTACAGGTGAGGAGGACGGTAATCCACTCATATTTCGGAGCCTTCAGGCCGTACCAAAAGGAGTGAAAGAATCTGAGTACCCATTCCTATTTTCAGTCTACTGGCCTTATGACTCGAATAATGACAGTGGTATGCCGGACGCGAGTACGAATGAAGCTCAAATTATTTTTGAGGATGCGCTCGAAAGCTTGGATAGTTTGGGTATCAGCCATTTGATGTTGGTGGTCACGGGTAACGGTAGAAAGGAGTGGCACTGGTATGTAAGAGATATAGAGGATTGGACGCAAAGGCTGAACACCTCTTTGGCTGGAAAGCCTGTTTTCCCAATAGAAATTGAAAACTCTCATCAGCCAGATTGGTCTTTGTATCATCGCTTCGTATCTGGAGTCGAAGGCATTTAACAAGTCGATCAAGTACGTTCCGGCCGTTGGCCTCCACCGGACGTCCTGTACAGGACGCCGCTTGTCTTCACCTTAAATTGCCAGGAGATTCCATGCCCAGACTTATAGCCGCAATATTTATACTCGGCTTAGCGTCAAACATTTGCCTTGCCAGCGAAGGTGAAGATCAGGCCAACTCGTTCGCCAATATTTACGCATCGGTTTGCTTGAAGAATCTGACAAATCTCGATGCTCTCCGAGAAAAGCTGAGTCCCATCCCAAAGCTTCCTCCGGAAAAGGCTGCGATGTTCCTCGCTGGAAATCCCGGGGACGCTTGGCCCGTTCCAGACAAACATGGAACCTTTGTGCTTGCCATTCCTAGCGGGAAGAATTTTTGCGCTGTGCATGTCCGCAGGGCAAGCACCGAGGCCGCAAAGAAGCTGTTCATTGGGCTGGTCTCAAACGCGCCAGCGCCACTTATCGCAAAGCAATTGGAAAACGAGCAAACGCAAACCGCCGCAAATGGTCAAATCCAAACTACGTCCTACGAATGGTCAGGTCCAAACACGACGCGAAAAATGTTGTTCACTCTCACTACTGCATCGTCTGATACCGCACAAGTTCAAGTGCTAGGTTCAGCGGCAATCATCGGTCAATGAGATCCAACCCGGCACTAGCTTTTTCGTTTTGGCTGCGCCTCCATTACAAACCGGCACGCGTGCCGGGTATTAGGCGGGATAGAACTCGTGCGAAATTGCCCCAATTGTAGCCAGCTGACACTCCCTGTGTGGAAGCTCGCAGTTGGGGCGCGGCACCGATGCTCACACTGCCGCAGTAGCATTGGCGCACATTGGCTAGTGTCAGGAATTCACGCGTGCGGGATGGCGATCTACGTGGCTTTTATGGCGCTCTTTGTTCTATCCACGGCTAATCCGATTTTCACAGCGGTCGCCGGCATCTTGGCTGCTTTGGCTTTAAGTTTAGCCGTGGCTTGGCTATCCCCTCTTGAGGTGAAGCAAAAATGGTGGGCTCCATGAGCTTGCCTAACCAACCGCACGGGACCACTTCTGCGCCGCTTGGCGGCTACAAATTGACCCGTGAGTCTACTTGTAAGCAACCTATTTCCGCGACGCCTTCTGATATGGAATTGAGGATGATCCGACCATGCCCTTCTTGCGGTAAGCCCGTATACACTCAGTTTCAACTATGGCGTCATGCTTTCATAGGCTCCATTCTGACATGCCCTCATTGCTCATCGATTGCGTATATGAATCGAGGTTGGTTTGCTGAGTTGTTTTTGTTCATTTGCGTAGAATTGGCGTTCCTTGTATTGCTGGTAGCAGCAATGGTTTTATGGGGGAATTTGCTACTAGGGCTCGCGATATTTTTTGCTAGCGCATGTTTTTTTGCATGGAGACGGACCCGAGCTCCTTTATATGTAGTTCCCAATACATCTGATCGATAGGTCAGTTGCTAACCAATGACTGTGGTGTCAACGCTACCTGATCAGACCGTTTTCTCACCGTGGTGTTAAGCATCACAATCATCTTGCGTATGCATGCAATCTGATTCACTTTTCGGGCTGAGCGCCCAAAAGGCGGCCTCAATTTGCCGTGGGAGTAGAAGCTTGAATACCATCAAGGGATTTGCCTTCCTGCTTGCCGGTCTGTTCTTGCTGTCTGCAGGTGTACGGGCCGAACCCTTCACGTTTGCCGCTCTCGGAGATACGCAGGATATCTCTGTCAGGGGGCAAGAGCGTTTGGCTGGTCTGATTGAAAGCGTGAATCGGCGGGAACCCACATTTGTCGTACATGTGGGTGAGCTGAAGGGCGGTGGCGATGCCTGTGATGATGCTTACTACAAACGCCTGCTGCACACTGCAAACCGATTCAACAATCCTTTGGTTTATCTGCCAGGTGACAACGACTGGACGGACTGCGCTCGTTCCCGGTACGACCCGTTGGAACGGCTGAATTATCTGCGCGAGCTGCTGTATTCAGAGTCGGTCAGTCTGGGTAAAACGGCCATGCCCCTGAGCCGACAGAGTGTTCAGCCAGCGTTCAGTCGGTTCCCGGAGAACGTGTGGTGGCAGCACGGCGATGTGGGTTTTGCCGCTTTTCACAATGTGGGTTCAAACAATAATCTCTATACCGACCCTGATGCGATACAAGAGCATCTGGATCGTAACGCGGCCAATCTGGCCTGGCTCGATCAGATATTTGAAAAGGCCTCATCGGCTAAAGCGTTGGTGCTCTTTACTCACGCCAATATAAAGTTCGGTAGTCCTGCTTGGGAGCCCACAGGATTCGATAGCTTCCGCGTTGCGTTGGGTGATCACGTCCGTAAATTTGCACGCCCGGTTCTGTTTATCCATGGCGATACCCATAGCCACAAGATTGATAAGCCGCTCAAGCATGAAGGTGAGACGGTTGCCCACTTTACGCGCCTGGAAGTGTTTGGCAGCCCGGATCTTGGAGTGGTTTATGTGCATGTTCATCCTGAGACGGAGCATGTTTTTCGCTTTGAGCCGGTTTCATTCATTGCTTCGGATTGAATG
>NVXM01000004.1 GCA_002733865.1 Sphingopyxis sp. | reverse complement strand
AATGATCGCGCTGATGGGCGACGCGGAGCTGGATGAAGGCAATATCTACGAGTGCCTGATTGAAGGATATAAACATGATATCCGCAATTGCTGGTGGATCGTCGATTACAACCGTCAATCACTGGACAGCACCACGGCTGACCGGATGTTCCGCCGGTTTGACGATATATTCGAGACTTGTGGCTGGCGCGTGATCACGCTCAAACACGGCAAACTCCAGCAAGCGGCGTTCAAGAAGCCAGGCGGCAAAGCACTGGAACAATGGATCGACAATTGCCCGAATGCTGATTTTGCTGTGCTGACATATAAGGGCGGCCAGGCATGGCGCGAACGGTTGCTGCAAGACATTGGCAGCAACGCGAACGTAAAGAAGCTCATTGCCAGCTATGATGATGATCAGCTCGCTGCGCTGATGACCAATCTCGGCGGACATTGCATGGCAAGTCTGACCGAGGCTTTTGATGCAGCGAACGACGACCTTCCGACCATGTTCATCGCATATACGGTCAAGGGCTTTGGTCTTCCTCTGGCCGGGCACAAGGACAATCATTCCGGCATGATGAACCCGACGCAGATTCACGGTCTGCGTGACAGAATGAATATCGACGAAGGCGATGAATGGGAGCCTTTCGCAGGGCTCGGCGATAATATGGCCGCTGAGCTAAAGTCATTCATGCAAAACAGCGCGTTTGCAAAAACGCCACCGGAAGAAGCCGCCGATGCTGTGCCGGTGCCTGCGCATTTCGCCGTACCCGAGGGCGATGACCTGTCGACGCAAGCGGCTTTCGGCCGGATCTTGTTTGACCTTGCCAAATCCGAGGAAGAAATCGGCAACCGGATTGTGACCACTGCGCCCGACGTGACCCAGACGACAAATCTTGGTGCCTTTGTAAACCAGCGCGGCCTGTTCCGCCGTCGGGAAGTGGCCGATGCCTTCCGGCAAGCCAAAATTCCCTCTGCGCAAAAATGGGCAGCCCATGCGGCGGGGCAGCATATCGAACTGGGGATCGCCGAGAACAATTTTTTTCTTATGCTGACATCGTTGGGGCTTTCGGCACCGCATTTTGGTACGAGGCTGCTGCCTGTCGGCACGGTCTATGATCCGTTTATCGCGCGCGGTCTCGATGCGCTCAACTATGGTTGCTATCAGGATGCTCGTTTTCTTCTGGTTGGAACGCCCTCTGGTCTGACGCTCGCCGGCGAAGGCGGCGCGCATCAGTCGATCAATACGCCGCTTATCGGTATGGGTCAGCCCAACCTCGATTATTTCGAACCGGCTTGGGCCGACGAGGTCGCGCTGGTGATGCGGCATGCGTTTGACCATATGCAGCGGCCAGATGGCAGTTCTGTCTATCTGCGTCTCAGCACCCGCTCGATTGCGCAAGTGGAACGCAGCGATAACAGTTGGCAGGCTGATGCGCTGAAGGGCGGCTACTGGCTTCGTCAGCCGGGGCCTGGCGCTGAAGCTGCAATCGCCTTTACTGGTGCCGTTGCCCCTGAAGCATTGGAGGCGTGGGAAATCCTGTCGGAAGACATACCCGGGCTAGGCCTGCTCAATGTGACATCGCCGGACTTACTGCATCGCGGCTGGTCTGCGCGCCGTGCCGGTCGCTGGATGGCTGGATATACACATAATATCCCTTCCCATGTCGAACAGCTGCTGTCGGCATTGGCACCTGGTGCCGGCCTCGTCACAATTTTGGACGGCTCGCCGGGTGCCTTGTCCTGGCTGGGCGGTGTCAAGGGCATGCGCGTTAGCCCGCTCGGCACAGACCGCTTTGGTCAGACCGGCGATTTGCCGGACTTGTACCGCGAATATCGGCTCGATGCAGAGGCTATTATCGATGCTGCCGCTGAACTATTTCTAGAGAATTGAGGCGGTCATCGAATTTGAATTATTGGCGTTTATCGAGCTACTACAGCCGAAGCAGAGGGGGATATTAAAGAGGTGGTACAGTCCCGCTAACTGCGCTAGCATTTTTACATATGGGAGCGGTGCCCAATTGAGGCTAGAAAAAAAAGATGAACTATCCAAAATTACTCGAGCCACTTGACCTTGGCTTCACCACCATCAAAAATCGCGCGATAATGGGGTCCATGCATACGGGCCTTGAAGAGATCGAAGGTGGGTTCGAGCGGATGGCTGTCTATTTTGCCGAGCGGGCTGCGAACGATATCGGCATGATTATTACCGGCGGTATTGCTCCGAACGAAGAATCGTCAAGTCACGGCGCCCGCATGTCGAACGATGAGGAAGCGGCGAAACATCGATTGGTAACAGATGCGGTTCATGCGGCCAGCCCCGATGTAAAAATTTGCATGCAGATCCTGCACCCCGGCCCGCTGGCCTACACGCCGGATTGCGTCGCCCCCTCGCCGGTAAAATCGCGGATTGCCCGATTTGTGCCGAATGAACTCGACAAGGATGGGATCGAAAAGCAAATTTCGGATCATGTCCGATGCGCGGTTATGGCAAAAAAAGCGGGCTATGACGGTGTCGAGATTATTGGCTCTGCCGGATATCTGATTTCGACATTTCTGGTGCAGAAAACCAATTTGCGGGAGGATGAATATGGCGGCAGCTATGAAAACCGGATCCGTTTCGCGATCGAAATTGTGGAACGAACCCGCGCTGCCGTTGGGGACGACTTCATTCTGATTTTCCGCATCGCAGCAATGGACATGCTGGAGGATGGCATGAGCTGGGACGAGATTGTCACGCTGGCCAAAGCTCTGGAAAAGGCTGGGGTCACCATCATCTCCACCCATTTTACATGGCATGAAAGCGCAGTTCCGACCATTGCGACGATGGTTCCACGCGCCGCATTCACGTCGGTGACGGGACGGCTGCGCAAGGCTGTCAATGTGCCGGTCATCACCTCCAACCGGATCAACATGCCGGATGTTGCCGAGGAAGTTCTGGCGCGCGGCGATGCCGATCTGGTCTCGATGGCACGGCCGATGCTCGCTGACAGCGCGTTCATGCGCAAGGCGATCGAGGGGCGTGAAGATGAAATCAATACCTGTATCGCCTGCAATCAGGCCTGCCTGGATCATACATTTTCCGGGAAACTGACCTCCTGTCTGGTCAACCCCAGAGCCTGTCACGAGACGATGCTGAACTATTTGCCGGCCGAAGAACCGAAGCGCATCGCGGTGATTGGCGCTGGGCCAGCCGGTCTTGCTTATGCGACAGTGGCAGCCCAACGCGGCCACGCCGTTACAGTGTTCGAAGCATCATCGGAAATCGGCGGCCAGTTCAATCTCGCTAAACGGATTCCCGGCAAAGAAGAATTTTACGAAACCCTTCGCTATTATGGCCGGATGCTGGAGGTGCTGGGAGTTGATCTAAGGCTGAATAGCAGCGCCACCCCGGATATTCTGAAGGAAGAGCAGTTCGACCATATCATTATCGCGGCCGGGATCACGCCGCGAACGCCGGATATTGAAGGGATAGACCATCCAAAGGTCGCAAAATATATTGATGTCATCACCGGCAAACAGGCTGTTGGTGACAAAGTCGCCATTATCGGTGCCGGCGGTATCGGTTTCGATGTCTGCGAACTGGTGAGCCATTCGGGCCCCTCGGCCGCCCTGGACCGGGATCTATTTGCAAAAGAATGGGGCGTTGATTTTGAGAATCATCCGCGCGGCGGAGTTACGGGCGTTGAGCCGGTAGTCGCCAAATCGAAGCGCGAGGTCACCATGATTCAGCGCAAAGACACCAAGGTCGGGGCAGGGCTCGGCAAGACCACCGGCTGGACCCACCGGATCACACTGGCGCGTCGTGGGATCAATATGATCAACGGTGCAACCTACGACAAGATCGATGACGATGGCCTGCACATCACGGTCAATAACAACCCGATGCTTATCGAAGCGGATACCGTCATCATCTGTGCGGGTCAGGATCCGAAGCGGGACCTTTACGAGATGTTGATAGCAGACGGCCTGTCCGCCGAGCTGGTGGGCGGAGCCTTTGAAGCCAAAGAACTGGACGCCAAAGCCGCAATCAAACAGGCCTCGGAAATGGCCGCGGTGGTTTAACGGCCCACCCGCAGTTTTCCTTTATCAGACTGTTTTGCTCGAACGAGTTCCGGTCGGCTTTTGCAAATTGCTCTCAAGCGAGCAGTTCATCCAAATTTCCGGCTTCAGCTATCTCGGGCATCGATAGTTAATCACCGGATCGCTATCGCGCAGCTCCATCAGAGCGGAGCTTGGCAATCTGATCTTCCGTAAAGCCGAGGCTTTCAAGGATCGCTTGCGTGTCAGCCCCTTCCTGCTTCAGGATCGCGGGTGCCGAAGGACGATTGCCGTTCATTTCGATCGGCAAGGCTGGCAGCCTCGTGGTGGTACCATCCGACAAAGTGACCTGCTCGAGTCCATCACCCGCATTGAGATGGGGATCGTCAAACATGTCCTCCGGACGCGCTATCGGGGCGAAGGGTAGTCCGGACCCGTCCAGTAACGCGATCAGGTCATCGCGTTTGTAGGTTGCCATAAGCGACCGGATTTGCGGCATGATTCGATCGCGGGCTGCCACCCGGTTGTTGTTTTCGCGGATGCTCTCATCAGCCCACAGATCATCCAGCGAGAATAATTTGCAGAATTTTTCCCACAGCGCATCGGTAACAACGCCGATAAAAATCGGATCATCCTGCGTTTGGAAGACATCATAAATGGCCCAGGCCGAGATCCGCGCGGGCATTGGGTCGGCGGCTTTGCCCGTTACTGCTTTTTGCGCCATATGCTGGCCGATCAGATAGACGGTGGTTTCGAACAGCGAGCTTTGGACCTTTTGGCCCTTGCCCGTCCGATGCCGCTCTTCGACAGCGGCGAGAATAGCGATGACACCGAACATACCGCCGCTAACGTCGATAACGCTGGAGCCCGCGCGCAAGGGTTGTCCGGGCGGGCCGGTCATATAGGCCAGGCCGCCCATCATCTGCGCGACTTCATCCAGTGCCGTTCGATTTTCATAAGGACCCGGAAGAAAGCCTTTTTCGGAACAATAGATCAGGCGTTCATTGTCCTCCGACAAGGCGTCATAGCCGAGGCCCAGGCGATCCATCGCGCCGGGTCGGTAATTTTCCACCAATATATCGGCGCCAGCCACGAGTTTTCTGGCAATATCCAGCCCATCGGGATCCTTCAGGTTGAGCGAAACGCTTTGTTTGTGGCGATTGTACATCGGGAAATAGCCGGCGCCTGATCCAACCAGATTACGGGTCCGGTCGCCACCGATCGGTTCGACACGAATGACTTCGGCTCCGAGTGAGGCAAGAATGGCACCGACCGCCGGCCCCATTACCATATGCGTAAACTCTATGACCTTCAGGCCGGCGAGGGGCGTTGGCTGGTTCATGCTGCTGCTTTCTCAAATCCAATGGGTAGACCGGCGTCAGGGGTGAAACCGTACAGGGGTTCCCCGGGCAAAGCTTTGGCGATGATGTCCCGAACTTTCAGAAGCTTTTCCAGATCAATACCGGTGTCGATGCCCATCGATTCGAGCATAAACACCAGGTCTTCGGTAACGATATTTCCGGAGGCACCCGGTGCGAATGGACATCCACCCAATCCGCCCAGCGAGCTGTCAAAGGTCGTGATGCCTTCTGCCAGACCAGCCATGACGTTCGCCAGCCCAAGGCCTCGGGTGTTGTGCAAGTGCAGGGTGTTGAGCTTGTCAGGGCCGATCGCTGCCTTAACCTTGCGTACGAGCCGGGTGACCTGCGCGGGATTGGCGTAGCCCGTGGTATCAGACAGACCGACTTCGGCAACACCGGCGGACATTGCGGCTTCGGCCAAACGCACAATCTGATCGTCGGGCAACGGCCCCTCGATCGTGCAACCAAAGGCGGTCGAGAGTCCAACCTCAAAATGGGGCCGCTGGCTTTCGGGCTGCGCTGCAACCAGATCGGCGATGGCCTTGATCTCGGCGATCATCGCCGCATGATCCTTGCGGACGTTCTTGATCGAGTGGGTTTCAGACATTGAAAACGGGATGGACATCTTGTCGACGCCACAGGCAATCGCCCGTTCCGCCCCTTTTTGATTGGGTATCAGCGCAACGACGTCCAGCCCCGGAAGCGTTTTGGCAAAGGCAACAATTTCTGCTGTGTCGGCCATTTGCGGAAGCAGTGATGACGGGACAAAACTGCCAACCTCGATTTCGGTCACGCCGGCTTCTGCCTCTGCCTTGATCCAGGATTTTTTGGCCGCAGTGGCCATCACCCGGTCGACGCTCTGCAAGCCATCGCGGGGTCCGACTTCGCTGATCGTGACGGATTGACTCATGCATTTGCTCCTAAATATATCCATGGACGAGCGGTGAGGTCAGCGTTCTGCCACGCGGCAATTTCATCCGACAGTTTCAGACTGAGGTCGATCGCGTCCAAGCCCTCCAGCAGCATCGCCTTTGCTTCCTCATCTATTGGAAAGCTCCAGCTGTCGCCGTCAGCGATACGAACGGTTTGCGCCGGGAGGTCGATGGTCACCTGTTCGTGCGACTGGTCGATGGCCAAAATCGCGTCAGTGTCCAGTACCGCTGGCAGAATACCATTACGAACGCAGTTTCCGGCAAAGATCGGCGCAAAGCTTGGTGCAATAATCGCGCGAAACCCATATTCCGCCAGCGCCCAGACAGCATGCTCGCGGCTTGATCCGCAGCCAAAATTCTTGCCTCCCAGAATGATCTGGCTATCGGCAAAAACCGGATCATTCATCACAAAATTGGGGTCGGGGTTACGCCCGCCAATTTCTGTATAGCGCCATCCGGCAAATAATCCGTCGGTCAGACCGGTTTTCCCGGTGCTTTTCATTTCGCGGGAGGGAATGATTTGATCGGTATCAATATTATCGCGGATCAGCGGCATCGGCAGCGAGGTAAGGGTGGTGAGAGGTTCTGCCATCAGCTCGGTTCTCCGTTCAAAAGGTCCCGGGGATCCGCGATCGCCCCAGCCAAGGCGCTGGCCACTACCATCTCCGGACTGGCGATGTGGGTTTTTACATTGGGGCCCTGCCGGCTTTCGAAATTGCGGTTCGTTGTCGAGATTACCCGTGACCCGGCGTCGAAGCTTTCTCCACCCGCATAGAAACACATGGAACAGCCGCTCTCGCGCCATTCAAATCCGGCGTTGCGGAATAGCACATCAATTCCTTCCGCTTCGGCTTCCCGCTTGACTCTGGACGAACCGGGCACACAAATGGCTTTGATGCCATCGGCGACTTTGCGGCCCCTCAGCATGCTTGAAGCGCGGCGCAAGTCGGACAGGCGGCTATTGGTGCAGCTGCCGATAAAGGCTGCGTCTATCGCTACGCCCTTGATCGCCTGACCCCTGGCAAGTCCAATATAATTGAGAGGCGGAGCCCCCGCGTCTTGCGGGACGACTGACTCGATTCCGATAGTCTGTTCCGGACTGGTACCCCAGCTGACCATTGGCGTGATGGCACGGGCATCAATTTCGATCTCATGGTCAAAGGCAGCGCCGGGGTCGCTCTCCAGATCCTGCCAATGCGCCAACGCCTCGTGCCATTGTGTTCCGCTGGGCGCATAACGACGGCCTTCCAGATAATCGAAGGTCTTCTGGTCAGGTGCTATAAATCCCGACATGGCAGAAAATTCGGTGGCCATATTGCAGAGGGTCATCCGTCCCTCCATGTCGAGCGCTGCCACTGCTTCGCCAGAAAACTCCACTGCATGCCCTTTGCCGCCAGCGGCACCATGGCGGGCGAGCAAGGTCAGGATCATGTCTTTCGGGGTCACGCCTTCACTCAGCCGGCCGGTAAATCTTACTCGCATCGATTTGGGCTTGGTGAGACGCAAGGTCCCCGTCGCCATCGCATGCTCCGCTTCCGACGATCCGATGCCCCATGCTAACGCCCCGAATGCGCCTTGCGTGCATGTATGGCTGTCGGGTGCAATCAGGGTGCATCCGGGAAGGACAATGCCCAATTCAGGCGAGATCACATGTACTATTCCCTGATCGGGATCGTTTACATCGAACAGCTTGATTCCTGCGGCTTTCGCTGCCGCGCGGGTTTCTGTAATAAAGGCCTGACCGCCTGGCATCAGGGTTTTGTCCGTGCGTCCCGGCCGCGTATCGACAATATGATCTGTGACCGCGAAGACACGCGATGGATCTGCCACCAGTCGTCCTGCTTGAGCCAGAGAATTTAGCGCAGCCGCTCCAGTCCGCTCGTGCAAAAACACCCGGTCAATAGCGATCAACGCGCTGCCGCCCGGCAAATCGGCGATAACATGGCCGTTCCATAACTTGTCAAAAAGTGATTGGGGCTGGGTCAGATGATTGTTCCCATTTCTTTGTCGATGGCGCGCCAGTCCTTGGTCACGAATGTTTCCTGGATTGCTGTTCGTGTTTCCAGCTTGCCATTGCGGATCCAGTGCCATGTGCGGCAGCGGTTTTGTCCATCGTCACTGATCTGTATCTGTTCATATAGATATAGCGACGGATCACCGGTGCGCTGCCAGTATAGCATCACGGTGCGATTATATTCGTCCAGCGGCACTTCAGCGGCCCACCCGACAATCAGGTCGTTATCCCACCACACGCGTTTGTCACGATATTCAGCAGGAAATTCACGAATCTCGGTTTTACCGTCTGCCCATGTATAGTGGTTGGTTTGATGATAGGGGGCTTTGCTATCGTCATCAGGGAAACGGCAAAGCAGCCGCGATGCGTGCTCGTCGATCTTCTCGTTCTGCGCGTCAAAATAGGTATAAGTGCCGTCCCAAACGCCTTCGTGGCGGGCCAGCAGTGGCATATCTTCGCGAATTCCCATCGTCTGTTCCTTGGTTTGTTGTTCTATCTGTTCAGCGCTGCAATGTGATATTCTTTTGCAGCTCTGGCGTTGAGCAGTTGCAAATGCCGTTCAGCCAAAGTCTCGAGTGACAAGCTGTCGGGGTCAAAAGAAACGGCATTGGCAGCGTTTGTTTCATACCATGGCGCAAAAAATTGCGTTGCTCTGACGATCTGCCACGCTTTTGTGAGGTAGTTGCCAAATCGATCAGGCGACAGGTCGGGATACAGCAACTCTGGTTCACCGGTCGGTAACGTCGCATAGTGGACGGTATCTGTGCCAAAATGCGTGGCGCAAGCCTTGATCAGCCTCGACCAGCTCTCCCAATCCGTTGGCGCGTCCCCCTGCCAATCATCCGACAAGCCATGCCCGGGGAGGTCAATGTATAATTCTCCAGCTCGCCCATTGGTGGGCGAAGCGCTCCCCGGAGCGTGCAGCGTCAGAGCGGTTGCCGCACGATTGCCACGCCAATGGATCAGACCACTGAATTTCTCGGTCTCAATCTCGGCAAATCCTTCGTCCTCCGCTTCCGTCCGTTTCGCCATCGGATCCGTCTTGGTATCTAACAGATGCGCAAAGCTGGCGGCTTGATGGTCTTCGGGCGTGGCGACCTTTTTGGCAGCCCAGGAAGGCGGCATCGCACCGAGTCTGTCGATATGTTCCAGCAGCGGGTCGCCGGTGTAAGCGCTGATCAGGCAAGGCGGCACCTGCGCATCGACCGCCGGTATATCGCGTGGCGCGCGCAGCACAGCGCCATAGCCAGCCTGATAGGCATTACCGGCATCAAGCATCTCCCGAATCACGGCGTCAACGCGCTGGGGATCGGCATGGGGACCCGAAAGACGATGCTGATTGTCCGCTGCGAACCATGGGAAGAACCAGCTTTGCTCCAATATCCGGTTCCATAGCCACGTCAGATGTTCGCCGTAGGCCGACGGGTGAAACGCCGGCAGATATTTGTCGCTGAACAGCTGCATTTCTTCGGCCGTCCAGATGGCATAGCCGCCCACTGCCAGTGTCGTGAAGCGTTTAGGGTGGCGTTTTACCGCTGTCACCAGAATGATTCCGCCGCTGTGGAATCCGTAAGCAGCGGATTTTTCAATGCCCATCGCATCCAGAAATTCGACCACTGCATCCGCATATTCATCGATTTCTGGCTTGCCGGGAAGCGAATCGGATTGACCAAAGCCGGGAGTGTCGGGAGCGATGCAGGTGAAATATTTCGCCCATTTCCGCATCAGCGGCTCATATTCTTTCGAACTGCGAGGGCTTTGATGCACCATCAGCAGCGGCGGCCCGTTACCCGCCAAGCGATAATGTACGCGGCGTTTGTGGCCGTCCGATTCGACGTCGATAAAATGGCGTGTGATCATGATTCCTAATTTGTCCGGACAAATATGTCTCGACAAGCTTTTTCTTCTGATTAATGTACTTTTATCGAGTCCGGAGTAAACAGACTATGACGCTAATTGGCACCAAGATGGTTGAAGATGGTCGTACCGCGAGAGAAATTTTCGCGGAAATCATCGGCAACCCGGCCCGCAAGAAATTTGGATTTGGCGAGAAGCTCGCGATCGTCAATGTCGACGTGCAACAAGCCTATACGCGGACCGATTTGTTCAAAACCGCTTATGAAGCCGATCCTAAGCAGATTGAATATATAAACCAGATTTCGGCTCTCGCCCGGGCAAAGGATATGCCGGTAATCTGGAGCCGGGTGGCCTATAAGAATGATGCCGGTGATGCCGGCGTATGGGGCACGCGCACCGACACTGAAGACTCTCTTCAGAATATCAAATATGACAGCGAAAGGCACAAGCTCGACCCACGCTGCGATGTTGATGCGGATGACCTGCAATATACAAAGCGCATGCCGAGCGCGTTTTTTGAAACGCCGCTGGCCAGCTATCTGGTCTGGCACAAGGTCGACACGGTCGTCGTGACCGGCGGTTCGACGTCAGGTTGTGTGCGCGCGACGGCGGTGGACGCGCTCAGCCATGGCTATCGAACGATCGTCCCGATCGAAACTTGCGCCGACAAGCATGAGAGCTATCATTTCGCCAATCTGACCGATTTGCAGATCAAATATGCAGATGTCGAGCCCGTGCAGACGGTGATCGACTGGCTGGAGGCGCGCTAGTGTCCGAAGTGCAGAAATCTGACCCAGAGCTTTACGATTATCTACCGTATCGAAACCGGCCCAAGATCGAGTGGCCGGATGGCAAGACCTGCGCGGTCTGGGTCGCTCCGAATCTCGAATATTACGAGCTTGATCCAGCGGTCAATCCGCATCGCAAGAGCTGGGCCAAGCCACATCCTGATGTTGTTGGCTATGGTCATCGCGATCATGCCAACCGGGTCTCGCATTGGCGCATGGCCGAGATGATGACCAAATATGGTTTCCCGGGATCCGTCAGTCTTTCGGTCGCGCTTTGTGATCATATTCCTGAAGTTGTCGAGGACGCGAATCAACGTGGCTGGGAGTTCTTTAGCCACGGTATTTACAACACGCGGTACAGCTATGGGATGAACGAGGCGCAGGAACGCGCGATCATCAAAGACAGCATCGCGACGGTCGAACGGGCTACCGGTCAGCGGATTCGTGGATGGCTCGCACCAGCACTGACTCACACCCCGCGAACGCTCGATCTGCTTGCCGAATATGGCCTCGACTACACGTGCGATCTCTATCACGACGATCAGCCAACCGACATTAAAGTGAAATCCGGTAAACTTACCGCGATTCCTTATAGCCTGGAGGTCAACGATCACTACGGATTCTTCATCTACAACATGTCGCCGCGCGAATATGCGGACACGCTGATCCGGCAATATGACCGGTTGGCGGAAGAGGGCGCACAGTCGGGAACCGTCATGTGCATTCCGTTGCACAGCTATCTGATTGGCCAGCCGCACCGTATTGGGCCATTTGAATCGGTACTGGAGCATATTGCTGGCGATGGCCGGGCGTGGATCACCAAGGCTGGCGACATCGTTGATTGTTTTCGGGAGCAGTCAGCATGAGCCTTGATCCCAGCTATCTCGAATATCCCAAACGCCACCGTGGCATGGACCATGATTATTATTCCTATTCGAAATTTTTCTCGCGGAAGGCGATAACATGGCCGGATGCCCGGAAACTGATGATCTGGCCAGTCGTCAGTCTGGAATATTTCCCGATCGTGCCGAATGATGTCCCTTTTCGCGCGCCCGGACATATGCAGACCGCTTATCCAGACTACCGGCATTATACCGCCCGTGAATATGGAACGCGAATTGGTATTTACCGGCTGCTCGGTGCGTTTGAAAAAGTTGGGGCAAAGGTCTCTGTGGCAACCAACAGCGTGATCGCCGAGCGCTATCCGCTGCTGATCCAGGAAATCCTCGCAGGAGGCCATGAGATTATTGCCCATAGTACCGATATGAACGGCACGATTGCAGGCGGAATGGTTGAGGCAGAGGAACGCGCCTTGATCGCCGACTCTCTGGGCAGTCTGGAGAAATTCACAGGGACACGTCCGCGTGGCTGGCTTTCAATCGCCCGCTCGCAAAGTTTCAACACCGCGAAATTGCTCGTTGAAGCGGGTGTCGACTATATGTGCGACTGGGTGAATGACGAATTGCCCTATGCTTTCCAGACCGAAGCGGGCGCCATTACCAACATTCCGCTGAACCATGAGTTGTCGGATCGACAGATCGTCAATGTCCAGCAGCAGTCGGTCGATAGCTACGCGCAGCAGATGACAGACGCGGCGGACTGGCTACTGGGTGAAGCGGATCGATTTGGCGCACGGATGCTGCCGATGCATCTGACGCCATATATCATGGGACTACCCTATCGCATTGCTGCCTTCGAAAAGCTGATCGCGGATTTTGCCGAGCGATCAGAGATCGGCTTTGCTCGCGGCGACGCCCTCGTCGACAGCTGGAGTTCCCAGCAATGAAGGTTCGAAATCCTCGTACCGGTCAGGATGATTATGAAATCACGCCGGTGGACGGAGCGGGAATAGCCGCAACAGCGAGCCGCTTGCGCGCCAATCAACCGCGGTGGGCCGCCTTGCCGATCGCCGAACGCTGCAACGTTATGTTGCGCTGGGCGGATGCGATTGAAAAACATGCCCCTGCGATTATCAAACAGTTGACGATCGATACCGGCAGGTCCGGAATTGCGGCAATTGAAGTTGGCGGCGTACCGGGAACTATAAGACGGTGGGCGGAACAGGCGCCACAGATTATTGACCGTAACTCCCCTTCGGATGTTCCGTCAGCCAATCCGACCGTGGTAAACAGTACCCGGCTGGTGCCGTTCTCGCTTTTTGGCGCGATTGCTCCGTGGAACTTTCCCATGACGCTCAGCACCATCGATGCGATCCCGGCGCTGTTTGCCGGCTGCGCGGCGTTAATCAAGCCATCGGAGGTCACCCCGCGCTTTGTCGAGCCACTCAGAGCCAGCATCGACGACGTGCCCGAACTTGCCGAGGTTCTCGAGATAGTCGTCGGTGATGCGGCTACCGGCGAGGCTTTGGTCGCTAACGTCGATTATATCTGTTTTACAGGATCCGTGGCCACTGGCCGTAAGGTGGCGATAGCTGCTGCCGAGGCGTTCATCCCCGCCAATCTTGAACTGGGCGGCAAGGACCCGATGATCATTCTCTCCAGTGCCGATCCCGCCGAGGCGGCGAAGACAGCGCTTCGCGCCAGCATATTGGCAACCGGTCAGGCCTGCCAGTCGATCGAACGCCTCTATGTGGCACGGGCAATATATGAGCCCTTTCTCGAGGCACTGGTTGCCGAAGCGGAAATGGTGCGGCTCAATTATCCCGATATCCATCAGGGCGAAATTGGACCCTTTATCTTCGCGCCCCAAGGCCAGAAAATTGCTGATCAGATTGCCGAGGCGAAACAGAAAGGTGCACGGGTTCTGACTGGAGGAAATCTGGAAATATTGGATGGTGGCACCTATTTGCGGCCTACGGTGATCGCCGATGTGACGGCGGATATGGCGATTGTTCGCGATGAAAGCTTTGGCCCTGTGCTGCCGGTCATATCTTTTGACGATGTTGACGAAGCTGTCAGCCAGGCGAACGACAGTGTCTATGGCTTGTCTGCGGCGGTGCTGGCCGGCTCATCCGAAGAGGCGGAAGAGATCGCTGTCAGGCTCGAGGCGGGGGCAATTTCCATCAATGACGGCTCAATGACCGCAATGGTCTGGGATGCGGAAAATTCCAGTTTCAAGCTGTCCGGGATGGGGCCATCGCGCATGGGAGAAAGTGGCATGACACGCTTTTTCCGCAAACAGGCGCTGATCCGTCAGACCGCGACGCCTGCCCGGATACAGGATTTTGCCGAAGAAAATTTTGTGGAAGGATATATGCGATGACCGGTTGGCGGGCCTTGATGGCCGAGCATATGCCGAACATGCTAGCGCATGAAGGGCATTGGGATGGTGTCTATCGTCATCAGGACGAGGCCGGCAATATTCTGGACGAGCACCAGACACTCACCCATTGCGAGTTTCCCGATGGCGGAGATTTTGCCTATATCCAGTATAATGATCTGATCTGGGCCGATGGCCGCAAGCAGCATTTTGAATTTGGCGGAGTCTATCGGGATGGCAAGCTATATTGGGAAACCGAACGGTTCGTTGGCTATGGCTGGGAAAGCGGCGGTCTTATCCTATTGCGCCTTGATCGACGGGATGCCCCCGGTGAACGCTATACCGAGATGATTGAGCTTTCCGAGGACGGTCGATCAAGGGCGCGCACTTGGCAATGGTTCCGTGACGGTATCCCCTATCGACGGACATTATGTGACGAAAAACGAGCAACATAGGAGTATTGAATATGGGCGTTGAATTACAACATCCGATGAAGCCGGAATTGAGGCCTGAAGAGGCGGCACGAGGGCGCTTTGTGTCGGGTATCCGGTCTTTCATTCTCAATGATCTCGCTGGAGATTTGCGGAAGGCTTACGACAAGCGCGCGGCCCCGGCTTTCGCGCGCGAAACCGGCCGAGCACCGGAAACCAGCAATGAAGCCCATCAGGCGATGCGCGGTGATACCGCATTCAATATCTATTCCTCCATGCGCGTGCACGCCCAAAAGATGGTCTGGAATGCGGCCGGGGCAGTGGTTGATCGCGATATCGAACGGCTTGCAGCAGAAGCTGCAAAAGTCGATGGCGAATCCGGCTCGGTATCGCTCAATCCTGGTCTTGTCATTCCGCGCAATGTCGATGGCATTGAAGTGCATCTGATGCCGGGCAGCTATACCAGAGGCGGTGAATCGCTTGAGGCTGGCGCGGTTTATGATCAGGGCCTGGCGGTTTTTTCGATGGGACTGATGGGTGCCAATCTTGACGATATCGGCTTGTCGATGGCGGCCTATATTTCCGGTAAATATCCCGATTTCAAGCCGGAACGGATCCTGGATACCGGCTGCACTATTGGGCATAATACCCTGCCCTGGAAGCAGACCTACCCCGATGCTCATGTGGAGGCCATTGATGCGGCTGCAGGCGGTCTGCTCTACGGTTCTGCGCGCGCCAAGATGCAGGGTCAGGAAGTGCATTTCAAACAGATGTCAGCGGAAGCGCTGGACTATGAAGATGAGAGTTTCGATCTGGTGTTCTCATCCATGTTCTTGCACGAGCTGTCAAAAAAAGCCCGCGCTGCCGCGTTCAAGGAAGCCTATCGTGTGCTCAAGCCCGGCGGCCTTCTATTGCACATGGAACTGCCGCCGAACGGCCAGATGAATGCTTTTGACGGATTCTATCTGGATTGGGACAGCTGGTATAATAGCGAACCCTTTTACAAGGGTTTTCGTGACGAAGACCCCAAGCAGCTGTGCGAAAACGGAGGTTTTTCAGCGGATGATTATTTTCAGTTCGTCGTCCCGAGTATCGGTGTTTACGGACCAGATGCTGTGACCGATGCAATCGCCGATGAAGAGGCCAACGCGGTCGATAGCCAAACCACCGGGCGGCTTGCAGAAGGTATCATGTGGTTCGGTTTTGGAGCGTGGAAATGATGATGACAGAACCGGCTTTTAAACCCGATGATACACCCAAGGAAATCTACGGACCGGATGGGAAACCAAAATTTTTTGACGATCCCGGTATGGATCGGTTCGTTGCCGTCATCATGAATATGGCCCAGGAAATGTGGGTGCAGGAAGAGCGGTTGATAAAACTGGAAGGCGGCGAACCAACACCCGCGGACCGGGAGGCCAAGCTGAAGGAGTTTATCGATCGCATATTCACGCCGCTGCGCGAGGGAGCCTAGAGAATGAAAGCATGGGAAATCGGAGCGCGGTCTGGAATCGATGGCCTGCGGATGTCAGAGCGTGCCGAACCGCAGGTCGGGGCCGGCGAATTGCTGGTCAAGGTCACTGCCGCCGGCTTGAATTACCGCGACCTGATGGTGTTGCGCGGCGATTATGGCAGCGATCTGCCGGAAGACCGCATTGCGCTGTCCGACGGGGTCGGTGTTGTTGAAGCCGTGGGCCAAGATGTCTCCGGTTTTAAGGTCGGCGATCGGGTGACGGCGCCGCATTTTCTCAATTGGCTCGAGGGACCCTATAATTACGGTGTATTTGGGGCCGATCTCGGGGTGACAGCCGATGGCTGGCTGGCCGACAAGATCAAACTTCCTGCGACGGCGGCCATCGCTGTGCCCAACGGTGTCGATGACCAAACTGCAGCGTCGCTGGCGGTAGTCGCGGCCACGGTTTGGCATGGCATGGTAGCCTTCGCCGATGTTCAGGCGGGAGAGCTGGTGCTGGCTCAGGGAACGGGCGGCGTTTCGATATTTGCGCTGCAACTGGCAAAGGCGCTCGGCGCGAATTTTGCGATTACCTCGTCGAGCGATGAAAAATTGGCTCGTGCCAAGGCAATGGGCGCGGACTTCACCGTCAACTATCGTGATCGACCGGACTGGGCAGCGGCGCTCCTCGAGCAGACGACTGGGCGAGGGGCAGATGTGGTTGTCGATACGCTGGGGTTTCCGGCGCTGGAAGAGACGGTTGCTGCAACCGCAGTGAATGGACGCATTGGTACGCTCGGTGCGCTATCGGGAACGCCGCAGGCGCAGGCCAGCGCCAGTCAGGGCGCAATCATTGGAAAGAATATAACCATCAAGGGGCTGGCGTCCGGTAGCCGCGCAATGATGGTCGCGGCCCTGGACGTTGTTGCAGGCCATGGCATCTGCAATCCGGTGGACAAGGAATTTATTTTTGCGGATGCGCCTGAAGCATTTCGCCACCTTGAAAGTGGTGCCCATTTTGGCAAGATTCTGATCCGTATGGACTGAATATCGGTGCTTTAGAGCGGGGCAGTCACCGGATCAAAGGCCATCATATCCATATTGTTCATCGGGGCAGATGCCGGTTCAAACCGATCGGGATCGATCGCTTGGGTCACTTTCCCCTGTATGATTGAGGCCGCATGGACCTGTTCCGTGCGCGGCTTTCTCGCCGCTTCATAACGCTGTAGCGCCTGCTCCCAATCGGTTCCTAAGCCCAGCGTCTTGGCCAGAATATAGCCATCTTCAATCGCCATGGCTGCGCCCATGCCCAGAAAGGGCAGCATCGCATGCGCCGCGTCTCCCAACAATGTTGTTCGGCCGCGTGTCCAGGTTGCCAGGGGCTGGCGATCATAAAGACCCCATTTGATGATATTGGATGCATGGCCGATCAGTCCGACAACATCTTCGTGCCACCCGGAAAATGCCTCTGCCAGTTCGCTTTCCGACGCGCCGATGGACCAGCCTTCCGGAACCGCTTCCGTTGTCTCTGCAAGGCCGGCGCAATTGACAATGTCGCCATTGCACATGGTGTACCTGTTGAATGTTCGTTGTGGGCCGATGAAGATCGCGCTCCGGCCCAGATCCATGAACGGTCTGGCTTGAGCCATCGGTACCAGAAAACGATAGGCGACGTGATTAGTAAAGCGCGGGGCATCGTCTGGCCAAAGTATGGCCCGGACGGCGGACCGGACGCCATCTGCGCCGATCAGCAAGTCACCGGTTGCCGTGTCGCCATTGGCAAATACTGCGGTGACCTGATCACCGCTATCGTGGAAATCTGCAAGCTTATGACGTGTAAAAACAGGGCCGCCCAGCTCTTTGAGCGCGTCAATCAACACCTGCTGCAAATCCGCGCGGTAAATATGACGCACGATATTGGCTTCGCCATCATCTGCCCGACCGTCCCCACGATCAAAGTCGCCCATCAGCAGGCGGGCATTCTGATAGTGCAGAAAGGGCAGCGTCCCGGCCGGACAGGCTTGCTCGGCCACAGCATTCTGTAGTCCGAGCGCACGAAAAACATGCTGAGCGCCGAGACCCAGAGTCAAGCCTGCGCCAGTCTCCTCAAGTTTGCTCGCTGCCTCGTGCACCTCGACATTGATGCCCTGTTGTCGCAAGGCAATGGCTGCGGTCAGGCCGCCCAATCCGGCTCCGATGATCATTATTTTCATGATGGGCGATCCGGCGCTAGCGTTTCAGTTCTGCCAGTTCGTACCAGGTCATCATATAGCCGCCGACGCCGCCCTGAACGAAAATGCCGTCTTCGTCGTCAGTGATCCAGACGTCATAAGGGGGGTGCTCGCCAGCCATTCCGCCAGTACCGGGTACGATGCTGGAATCGTCGATAAATTGCAGATGTTTGCACTGGAACGTGCCCGCCGGAACCGTCACTTCCTCCTTGCCAAGGTACAAGGCACCGATTTTGACTTGGGCAATCTGCGGCGGCGTGGCGCCACGATGATCGGGCGAGGGCAGGTAACAATTTAGCAACCGTTTGTCCTCGGTATCCCAATCCTGCAACGAGAGCATGTAGCCATCGGATACAATCGGATGCGTGCCAAAACCGCTTAACGGCAATTCGGCTGCAACACGCTGCGACAATCTTCCGATCGACGGACCATAGCTTTCCATCTCGATATGGCTGCCATCAAAACGCATCCAGCCCGAGCCCATGAAGGCATCACCGACCGTCAGCCTGACATGCAGATCCATTGGCTGACCATTCTCATCCATGGCATAGATGATATCGCGCATGACGGTCGGTTCGGGTTCATAAATCTCGCAATGCGCGCGCATCGTTACCTTGCCATCCCCATGGCGCGTGAACATGAAAGTTTCAAAGCCGCGGTTCTGGCCATCCATTTCGGGTTTGCGTGACGTATATTCCAGACGCCCTTCAATGATGCGGTGCTGCATGATTATTTCTCCTTGTTTTTATCATGCCAGCCGATTATCCGATTGCCAAGAAGAATTTGTCCGGACAAATTAATGATGACTGGATTGATGGATCGGGGGGCAGGCTATGGAATTCTTAACCGCTAACGAACTCAGCATTTTGCGCTGGGTGCATATTTTGGCAATGGTCTACTGGCTTGGGGGCGAGTGGGGCGTGTTCCAGACGAGCTACAATGTCACCAACCGCAATCTTTCTCTGGATGAGCGGAAGCGTCACATGGAAACCGCCTATCGCATCGATATTTTGGCGCGCACAGGTATCGTTTTGCTGCTGCCGCTCGGCCTGCATATGGGCAAGCTCTATGGCTTTGTGCCGCTTTTGGAAGGCGCTGGAATCTGGTGGATGTGGTTATTCTTTGCGATCTGGCTGGCGATGACCTGGACGGCCTTCCTCAAGCGCGAAACGGATCTGGGAATTACCGTCACCATGCTGGAGGAGAAATTGCGGTATCCGCTGATCCTCAGCTTGTTTGTCGTCGCCTTCCTTGCATTTCAGGGTAGCGGCCCGATAGTGGCGGGCGAGGGCAGTCGCTGGTATCCTTCCAAAATGGCACTCTATGCTTTTGCCCTGTGCATCGGCCTGTTTTTGCGGCTGGTCATGCGCCGCTGGACCGCAAGGTTCAGAGTTTTGGCTCAGGGACCCAATGCGGCTGAAGAAGCCGCTCTCGAACGCGAGATCGGGCATGCTCGCATTGCCGCTTATATCTACTGGATCACGATTGCCAGCGTCTGTTTTCTCGGAGCGGTCAAGCCATTTTAGGCGCCCGACGGCTCAGATTTCTTTCAATTCCTTGCTGACGTCTTCGAGCGGCGGCTCAGACTGCTTGAGTGCTTCGACCATCTGGTGAGGGCCCCGCATCACACGATAGATATATTCCCGGATCATCGCGCCGCGTTCATAGGCGGCCTGTTTGTCGGGAACATAACTCTCGATATCATCGCGCGAGATGGTTCCTTTGCTGTCCAGCAAACGTTCCACCGTGTCCATGCGCTCGCGGAGCACCGAAACCTCACCGACGACTGCCATCAGGATTGACAGCATCCGTTCGTCTTCGGGGTCATCGAAATATTCCGGTCTCTTGCCCTTGGCCTTTTTGTTGGCCGCCGCCATCCAGTCCAATGCTCCGTCGTTCATTCCGCTGCCTCCTGCATCTGCTCAGAATTTTTCCAGGCACCATAGGCATGCCAATAGGCCGCCCGGCCGTGGTCTTCGTCATCGCCGGTTGGCGCTTCAGGAAATATCTCGCGGTCGACAACAGCGCGCACACCGGTTTCGAAAAGCTCGCTGCGGTCAAAGCCGGCAGCGATCATTTCATCCTTCATGTCGAGCGCGTGCATCGACGACCAGAATGGCTCGTTGTTGTTAAATGCATCCCAGTCCCGCAAAAATTGCTCGAAAAGCGGCATGCCGTCATGATATTCTGGCTGCTCGAGATGCAGCATCAAACCGTCATCGCTGAGCACCCGGTACCCTTCGGACAATATTTTGGGCAATGCCTTGCCGCTGGTCTCATGGAGGAACATGGTCGTCTGGACCCAGTCAAATTCCTTGTTTCCCCAGCGTGACAGGTCTTCAGCATTGGCCTGGACAAACTTGATATTCGTCGCGCCCAACGATTGTGCGCGGGCGTGAGCATAGCGCAAGATCGGCGCTGCGGTATCGATCGCGATAAATTCGCAATTCGGAAAAGCGAGCGCCAAGGGGACGATATTGTGTCCGATGGTGCAGCCGATATCGAGCATGCGGCGTGGTTCCCAACCTGGGCGTTCTTTCCGGATCCACTCGACAAGCGCCTGTCCTCCGCCATCGGATAGTGCGCCGAGGCCGCCGGCTGTTGTTGCAAATATCCCGCAATCATAATTGGCGCCGGCGGAAATATCGCCGGGATGTTCTTCACCGTGATAGCTGCCCGGCATGCAGTGAATATCGACTGCGCTCTGGTAGCGAGGGATCTCAATCTCTGGATCGAGTTCTAGAGTATCACGGCCTTCGTTAAACTGCCGAGCCTTGGCATTAAGCTCGTCGATTTGGCGGAGCACCATCGACCTGCCATTCTGCTGCCGCATCTCCATTGAATTGCGCTTCAGCGCTGACCAGAATTGATGAAAGGGATCTTCATTCATCGCCTTGCGAATTTCAAACCGGTCCTTGGGTTCGCGTCCATGTTCTTTTTTGAACTTTGGGAGCACCCGGCTGTCATAGGCCAGCTTGTTGCCAGGGCTCAAAGCGCTCGACATGAATTTGTTGAAATTGGCGAGGAAATCAAAACGGGCAATTTCGTCATGTGACGCTATCGGTGAGACCCCATGTCGCGCAACTGCGGTATAGGGTGGGGCTACATCCAATTTGTTATCGTTGCTCATATCAAATTTTCCTTAATCATCCTTTCAATCACTTCTTCCTGTGTCCGCAGGAAATAGTCGCGGTCCGGAATTTGCGCCTGTCCGTCCTTCAGCAGGCCATCCGCAGCGTGTATCCGTATATCTCCGTAAGTGGCGGCAAAAAGCTCTAGTCTCTGACGTGCGAGGAAATTGGTCATGGCTGGCTTGCGGCGTGCCGCGCGCAGGGCTGCGAGATCAATATCGGCAAAGGCGGTAAAAGTTTCCCCGCTGTTGGATTCGGCCAGCACTCGACCCTTGTAGTCGACAACCATGCTGTTTCCGTCTGCAGACGCGAGGGGCAGGGTCGTGTTTTCAATTCCGGCTGTATTGGCCGAAACCACATAAGCCATGTTTTCCTGGGCGCGGGCACGCTTTCCAATATCTTTGGGTGTATCCAGAGGAGAACCGATTTCCGAGCTGCTGTGGACAAAGACTTCTGCGCCGCGCAGAGCGTGGGCACGGGCGATTTCCGGGTAAAGAATTTCCTCTGAAGCGATTGCTGCGAGATTGCCGATTTCTGTCTTTGCAACCGGGAACACACCATCGAGCCCATAGATGTCCAAATATTTCGACCAGACGTCATGCGGTGTTGGACCGAACATCGAGTTCAGTCGGCGGTAGCGCAGCACAACATCGCCGGAAGGCGCAATAATGAAGCAGCTCTGGAAATAGATACCCGGAAAATTGTGATCAACTTCGTACGCATTGCCTGCGATGAACATCTGGAGACGTTGGGCCATCGCTCCCATTGCTTCATATTCCGGGCCGTTGACCTCAAGAGCGGCCTTGTCTGCAAAGTCGGGAATCGAAATTCGGCCGGGATAGCTGGTCAGCAGATATTCTGGCAGCACGGCCAGCTTGACGGGGCTACCCGCATATTGCTGAATGAAAATTGTGGCCGAACGGATTTTTGTTTCAATCTCACCAATCATTGCCAGCATCTGCGATCGCGCGGCGGTCTTGTCCGGTGCCTTCTCGACCGAGCGCGCCGCCAGTTGCATGGCGACGGCGGCATAGCTTTTGGTATCTGTCATAATGTCTTCACCATCATTGCTCCGGGCGTTCGCAAAAAGCTTTGTCGGCGCGGAGGTGCAAATCGCGGCTGCCAAAATCTGTCTGCGGTCACAATCCATCGCTCTCTAGAGACCCAGGGAACCGGGGTTCATCAAGCCTCTTGGATCGACAGACTTTTTCATATCAAGCAGCAAGGCGTCTGCCGCGGGATCAAGGCTGTCGCGATAACGGTAGGTGCGACCAATCTGGAAATGGGCCGCGCCGTGAGCAAGGAACAGATCGACGAGGGCCTGTTTCATCCTCTGGGTAAATGTCCAGGCCGCGGGATTGGCATTCAGTTTCGGCAGTTTCGCCAGATGCGCGTCTTCGACCGTGTCGCGGTGAAGCGGATTGGACGCATCTGGCCAATAGAGGCAGGGCTCGATTATCATTCCGGACCCGCCGACCGAAGAGACCAATGTACCGGTGAATATGCCCAACGCGTCCATCTCGTCTTTATGTTCGTCAAACAACGCAATGATCGCACGATAGCAGTCCGTTGCGCGCGAGTGAGGCAGCAAGCCGTGAATGGGAGCCCATCGTTGCCCTTCAGGTCCCAGCATCGAGTTCAGCGGCCCGAATGGATTTGCCCGGATGATTTTGGGAATGGTGTTTTCCGTTTCGGTGGCACCATGGGCCAGCGCGATTGTTCGCGCGCGCGCGAGGTCATCATCTGCCGCTGCCTGCAGTCTGGCCTCAGTGAGAACGTGCAACGAAAATTTGGCTTCGTCCATAAAGTCGCGGCCAGCTGCAACCACCTTGGCGCCTTCCTTGATCGCACCCCATACCGATCCCTGTTTCCTCATCATCTTGCCGAGGGCTTTGGCATCGCTGGTCAGGCTCTCTCTTTTCATGCGAATGGCGTTCAAGCTTGGATCGAATCCAAAGCATTCGGTCGAGACACCGGCGCGCTCGATTGCTCCAAGTGCAGCCAACGTATCTTCATGATTTTCAAAGCTGAAGCTCGCATAGCCATGGGCTTTTGCTTCCGGAATCAAGCGCAGCGTAATCGTCGCTTTCATGCCCAAAGCACCGGTATCGGCGAGAAATAGGCCGGTCAGGTCGGGGCCATAGGGTCGGGTAAAATTCTTGCCTGTATTCAGTATCGTGCCATCGGCGAGCACGACTTCCATCGCGATGCAGCTTTGTACGGCCGAACCATAGCGGCCCGAGCCCCAAAAAATTCCGTTCTGGCTCATGCCGCCGCCGACAGTGGCCTTCAAGCCGGATAACGTTCCCCAGAAAGGCGTGCGCAGACCCTTAGGTTGCAAAGCCTCGTGAAGAGCCGCCCAGGTACAGCCTGCCTCGACTGTGACCGTCATATCGGTTTCGTTTATCTCAAGTATCCGATCCATCTGGGCGAGATCAAACAGCACCAAATCGGGCTGTTTCGATGTATAGCCTCCGGTATAGCTCATCCCGCCGCCGCGTGGGATTACGGCTATATTCTGCGCGGTCGTGGCAGCGACAGCCGCCGACAACTCTTTGGTATTGCCCGGCCTGACAACCGCCAGCAAATCCGCGCCGCGCTCGAAAACATCGTGCGCGTAAAAATCAAGGGTGGCTGCGTCTGTCAGCACAGCAACACCGGTTTCGGAAATGTGATCGATTGCGCTCAGGTTCGGTTTCGTAGCCATCAGCGGGCCTCCATTGCCAGTTTGCCTTTATCGGCGGGGGGTTCAACTTCCGGTAGGCTCTCTGGGTAGCGCCCGAGCAACATCAGCAATCCGCCTCCGATAAAAAAGGCGAATATGGCTACCGACAGGATCGGGTCATAGCTCCCGGTCGTGTCCCGGACATTCGCGTAAATGATCGGTGAAAGGGCGGAGAAAAAGCCGAATGGCATATAGAGCATTCCGTATATCTTCCCATAATGAGCCATGCCGAAATAGCGGCCAGTAAGATAGGCGATAAGATCGCTCTCGGCACCGGCGGCAAACCCCAATAGAAAGCCGGCCGTAGCCGCTACCGGGAACGCGATGCTGTCACCAAGCCACAAATAGCAAGATATCGCAGGCAGACAGAGCAAGGGGAAGGCGACAAAGCCGGCCCAGAAGCGATCGAGCAGCATTCCGGTGATAATCCGTCCTGCAAAAATACCGATTCCCAAAACCCCCATCACCGATGCAGCGGATTGCGCGTCGAGCCCGCGATCTGACAACATGGCTGGCAAGTTAATAAAGGCACCACCAAAAGCACCGGCAATAGTGGCGATAGAAAGCCAGATCAGCCAGAACCGATAGTCTTTCAGCGCTACCCCTAGCGCTACGCCGGTCAAATTCCCGCTGGCGCTACTGATCGCTTTCGGGCGCTCGTCAGGCCGCGGTTCACGAAACAGGAAATATCCCAGCGGTAACGCAACCGCCAACGGCAGTACCGCAATGATTGCAAACATCGACCGCCACCCGTAATTTTCAATGCCCCACACCGCCAACTTGGGTACGATAATCGCTGCCAAGCTCGTCCCCATCAACAAGATACCCAGCGCAAGCCCGCGTCGCTTGTAAAACCACAGATTGATAGCGCGACTCCAGCTAACCGGTGTCGACCCGATTCCAACCAGCCCAACCAGTACCCATAAAGCGTAATAAATATAAAGTGTGGATGTCACCAGCGCTGTTGGCGTGAGCGAAATCAAGCCGAATGACAGTCCAAAGGCCAGGGTTGAATAGAGTGCGACTTTGCGGACTCCATATTTGTCGGCAAGCGAGCCGAAAAAGGGTGCCAAGAGAGATGCGATGATCCCGAAGATGGTAATCGGCATCACAATCTGCGTGCGAGTCCAGCCAAATTCAGCGATCAGGGGTTCAACCGTAAAGCCAATGACATTGAATGGTATTGGCGAAGCGCCACAAGCGACGCCCAGTACACTGGCAAGCAGCACTTTCCAGCCGAGGGCAAATTCACCGCGTTGCTCTGTGGTCGCTACCATATGTCCTCACTCATGAATTTGTCCGGACAACTATACTCCCGGCATTTTAATATACCAGAACAAAAAAGGCGAACCGATACGGCTCGCCTTCTTTTTTGTCTGGACTGTCCCGTTCGATATCAGAAATCGAACCTTCCCTTGATCAGGAAGGTGCGGGGCGGATTGAGATAGCTGTAATTGGCCAGTGCGGACTCGACAGCTTCTTCATCGAAGCAGTTGGCGCATTCGGCCGACAGTGCCCAGCCGGTATCACTGCGCAGGGTGATGTTGCCGTTGACGATCCAACGGCTATCGCTGAACGAACCGGTAATAAAATCACCGCTGAACGGATTGGAGGGAAATACGGTTCCGGTTGAGCTGGTGATCGAGCCAGTATACAGGCTGAACTCGCTCGTACCGACTTCGCTCTTGTCCCGCCAACTCGCGTTGACCGACGGGATCAGTGAAAGACCGCCGCCAAGTTCGGCTTCATAGCTGCCCCCGATTGCCAGACTGAACTTCGGTGTCCGGACCGGTTCCGCAATACTTCCGTCCGGAGCGACGATACCGACGCCACAATTAGACGCTTCCGTTGCGCCGCCGGATGGCACAAGATTCGCTGCCAGCTGGGCTAGGCAAGCCGCTTGCTGGCTCGCAACCGAACTGACGCCAAAAGCGTCAAACAGCGGTGCATTGGCGTCGATCTTATACTTGTCGTCCTGATAGCCGAAAGAGGCGAACAGGTTCAGGCCTTCCACCGGAACGGCGCTAACTTCCAGTTCAATACCTTTGTTCTCATAATCCGCGAAGTTACGGGTGATGAAAGCGATCGAACCATCGGCTCTCGTAAATGCGGCCGGCGTTTGCAGATTGCCGACGTCAAGCAAATAGGCGGTGAGGTTGACCCGCAAGCGGTTGTCGAGCAACTCCGACTTGATGCCTGCTTCATAGCTCCAGGCGGTTTCCGGTCCAAAAGGCAACAGTTCGCTCGGTGCCGTGCCACGAGCATTCCAGCCACCTGACTTGAAGCCGCGGGTAGCCGACACGAACAGCAGCAGGTCGTCATTTGGTGTGAAATTCGCTGCAAATCGCGGCGTCCAGATTTTGGTCGTCTGGGTTCGCGGAATGGCCGCGCCATTGGTCGCGATCAGGTTGCGATTGTCGATGCACGTCGCTTCCAGCGTGCCATCATTGCAGCTTGCCCGATTGTCGGTGATGCTGAACTTTTTGGTTTCGTCAGTGTACCGAATACCGGCGGTCAACTTGATCTGGTCGGTGATGTTAAGATCGCCCTGCAAATAGCCTGCATATGCTTTGGTCGAGTTGCGCAGGGTGCGATCTGCCAAGATGAGCGGAAATCCAGCTGGTGCCGGGGCCCCTGGTACGATGATCGAAAAGAGGTCGCCGAAATCGCTATAATTATCCTCCTCGAAATAATAGACGCCACCCACGAGATCCAGCAATCCGTCGCCCAGCGAAGCGTTGACCTTGATTTCCTGGGTAAATTGGGAAAACTCGCCCTCGTTGGTGATCGTGAAACCACCCCTTGTATATCCCAGAACTGGCGGGATCGGGCTGCTGAGACTCGGTAGTCCGCGGCCATCAGCGAAGTCTATGGCATAATCCTGCGAGGTGTAGACATATCCGGTTATGATATTGACTGAGATATCTTCACCGGTGCCAATTTCGAGATTGGACGATACGAAGTCCATATCGGTCTTGTTACCAAGGCCAAAACCATCCTTCTTGCCAGTGAAAAGCCCCCCGAAATTGCCGTCCTTGGTATATCCGGTGGTGACGAATCGACCATCGCAATTGGACGGATTGGCGGGATCGCAATCGAAGTTGAGGATGTTGCCGCCTTCGGAGCGGGTGTGCATGTAGGAACCGGTCCATCTGGCGGTGTCGGAAAGTTCTCCGCGGAAGCCGAGCCGGACGCCCCAGCCATCGCTTTCATTGACTTTCTCGCCCGTGGTTGTGTTCTGCGCGTAGCCGTCATCATCTTGAAAATAGCCGGAAACTTTAACCGCGAAGCTGTCCGCCAGAGGCAAGTCAACCGACGCGCGCGCCATATATTTGTTATAGCTGCCATAGCCTGCTTCGACAAAACCGGCGAATTCATTGCCGGGTTCCTTCAGGAATATGTTTATGGCACCGCCGGTCGTATTGCGACCGAACAAGGTGCCTTGTGGACCGCGCAACACTTCGAGGCGCTGGACATCGAACAGCGCCAGATTGTTGGCGTTCTGGCGGCTGAGATAGATGTCGTCGACATAGGTGCCGATCGGCGGATCGAAGGTGGGGATTGTTTCGCTGTTGCCGACTCCGCGCAGATAATAGGAGTTAGCAGAGCCTAGGCCAGTATTGTTCAGACCAACCAGGTTGGGAACAAATTGCGCCACTTCCAGAGCGCTGGATACGCCGCGCCGCAGCAATTCTTCATCATCGAAGGCGCTTATCGCAATCGGGATGTTCTGGACGCTTTCTTCGCGGCGCTGGGCGGTAACAACGATAACGCTAAGACCTTCGTTTTCGGCCATTTCGTCATTGTTTGCGGACTGCGCGAACGCTGGGTAAGCGGTGGTCAGGCTGGTCAAGGCCGCTGATGCAAGCAGTAGTTTTTTCACTATATAATACTCCCGGGGCTATATTATTTGTCCGGACAAATTTACATAGAGTATACAGTTTGGCAAGAATTTGATTCGCCAGACGATCATTTGAGTCGTTATCTGTGGTAAAAATGGCGCATAAGGATAGAAAATTATGGATTTCACGACGATCGGTTTTTACCAGATTCTGGTTTTTGTACACATCATGCTTTTTGTTTTGTGGCTTGGCGCGGACGTGGGCGTGTTCATGCTGGGGCAGCATTTTCGCAAACGAGACAAATATGATTTGTCGCAAAGGCTGGTGCTGCTGCAACTCCTCGTCAATCTCGACATGGTGCCGCGAACCGCTTGGGCGCTGATGGTGCCTCTGACGCTGACTATGGTCGACGCAGGCGGCTGGTGGGATCTGCCTGGCTGGGCGCTGGTCGCAGCATGGGCAATCGGTGGTTTCTGGCTCTGGCTGGTATGGGATGCCCATCGTCACGATCAAACCGAGCGGGCTGTTCGCGATCGCAAAATCGAATCCTATCTTACCTATGCGTTGACGGCTTTCTACCTCGGTCTGGGATTGGTGTCCCTGATCCAGGGTGCGCCGTTGGTGCCGGTATGGCTGGCGACCAAGGCTTTGATGTTCGGGCTGATATTTGCAGCTGCGATCATGATCGACGTTGCGTTCAAACCAGTGGGTCCGCAGCTGGGCAAGCTGATTGCCGAAGGATCGTCTGACGAAACCGAAATTCCGCTGCTTCATACCATGAACCGGACCCGTATCTGGGTCTGGATTGTCTACTTGCTGCTCGTAGTGACGGCCTTCCTGGGCAACACCAAACCTTATTGATCGACATCCGATGCACATCTGAGGCAAAAGAAAGGCCGGCTTCGCGGCCGGCCTTTCATCATCGGATATCCGGCGCGAATTATTTTTCCTGCGCCTTGGCCGCCCGTTCAGCGTCGATCATCCTTTTGAATACGGTCCAGGTTGTATCATTCGGACGCGAATCATCTCCGGGGGGCGGCGCTGTATATTCGGGATGGTTGAGCGCGATCTCGTCTTTGATCACCTTTGGCAGGTCATCATATTTCTTCAGCTTTGCGCCCATGGCATTGAATACGATCTGGCCCTGTCGCCCCCGCATTTTCATCCACGGCATCCAGTCGGAAATGCGAACCCAGCTGACGGTCGGATAAGCGGTCGGGTTTTTGGTATCCAGCATTTCATCTGCCAGCATCGCGAAATCAAAAATTTCCATCGCGTGATATTTGTTGCCGACATAGTCCTGATAGTCGCCGGCCAGCACATTATGATAAAAGAGCGGCGCTTCGAACGGCATGAACAGCCATTGGCCCTGACGGCGCAAACTGGGCATCTTGTACGGCGTGCCATCAGCGGCATAGGGATAATTGGGCCGACTGTTGACCGGGTCGTTAGCGATTTGCATCACTTCGACGGTTTCGTCGGTCCAGGGATTTTCCCATGTCCTGAGAACTTCGTTGGTTTCGGGGTCAAGATAGAACATCACTTCCCGGCTAACTTGCCGATAACCCACACCCCGTTTTGGATCCTCGATTCGTACACACTGCCGGATATTCATGCCTTCACCGTTGAAAAGATGACGGTCCGGCTCGCCTCTGACGCGAGAGTAGACTTTGCCCGACCAGTGATAGACGGCAGGTACGCCATCCGCTTCACCGCATTGGGTCCGTTTCATGATCTCAAGTGCGTCTTCCGGTTTGTCCGGGTCCAAAGTCCGCGCCAAAATCGGTGCTGCCAACATTGTCGCTGCGACCAGCGCCAGTGCGGCGCCACATCTAAAATATCGTTTCATAAGCTGCTCTCCCGAAGTGATTTAACAGATTTAATTTCACTTTCAGGTTGACTTTATATTTGTCCGGACAAATTGTGAAGGGGCAATAACGCAATTTCGCAGATTTGGAAATCATGGCCTCTTTAACAAACTTCCTTTTCGTTCCGGCAAACCGCCCGGAACGCTTTTCAAAGGCAGCCTCCAGCGGCGCAGATATGATCTGTATCGACCTTGAAGACTCGGTTCCCGCCGATCAAAAAGACGCGGCGCGTGAGACGGTATTAAACGCTCTTTCCGGCCTAGAACGTCAAAAAACGGCTATTCGAATCAACGGATTGAAAACGGCTGCGGGTCTTGCTGACCTGCTCGCACTGGCCAGTGCGGATGATGTTCCGTCGCTCGTTTTCATGCCTATGGTGGAAAGCGCAAGCGAGGTGGAAATCGCCAACGCCATACTGGGCGACAAGGTCGACGGGCTGATTCCATTGATCGAAACCGTCAAGGGGCTGCGGGCAGGCGACACTATTGCCGCAAGCGATGGTGTGACCGGAATGATGTTTGGCGGCGGTGATTTTTCCGCAGAGCTGAACACGAAGCTGGAATGGGAGCCATTGCTTGCCGCTCGCGGAGCCTTCATCATGTGCTGCGCATCGGCAAGGGTGACGGCCATTGATGTGCCCTATATCGATATGGCGAATGAGGAGGGCCTGGCCGAGGAATGCGCCAGGGCCAAAGCCATGGGTTTTCATGCGAAAGCCGCGATACATCCCAAACAACTCGCCTCGATTCAGCAGGCGATGCGGCCGAGTGAGGCAGAAGTCGCTGAAGCGAGAGACGCTTTGGCGGCCTATCAACGCGCGGGCGGCAAGGCGATTAGTCATAATGGCCGTATGTTGGAAGCGCCGGTCATGGAGCGATACCGCCGGATCGCTGAATCCGCCGAAGTTTAATAAACAAAATATTTTGCAGATAAGGAGCAATAATCATGCGTGATGGAGCAGTTGAAGTCAGTCCTGGTCGTTTCCGGGAGACATTTGGGCGGTATTTTGAAGATTTTCAGGTTGGCCATATTTACGAACACCGTCCTGGCCGGACGATTACGGACACCGATAATGTCCATTTTACGCTGTTGACCATGAACACTCATCCAGCGCATTTCGATTATGAATTTGCCAAAAAAACCGAGTTCAAGAAGCCGCTCGTTTGCTCGCCGCTGACGGTAGCGCTGATGGTTGGAATGTCGGTTTCCGATACCAGCCAAAAAGCTGTTGCCAACCTTGGCTGGGACAAGATTCGTCTCACCCATCCACTGTTCCCGGGCGATACACTTTATGCCGAGAGCGAAGTGCTCGACAAACGCGAATCGTCATCACGGCCCGAGCAGGGTATCGTGACCGTCAAAACGATTGGCAAAAATCAGGACGGCAAGGTCGTGTGCACGTTTGAACGCACCATGCTCATCTGGAAGCGTGGCTTTGGCGGAGCCGACGACTAAAATTTGCGAACAAGGGAAATTCAAATGGCAAGTGCCGCAAATCTCGATCAAATCAGAACAATAGACCCCGACGACGAACGCGCCTTCCTGGATGCGATTGAAAAATGGGTTGAGGGCGAAGTGAAGCCTGTAGTCATGGAGCATGACCATGGCGATATCTGGCCTGAAAAGTTGGTCGCACAAATGGCTGAAATGGGCCTGTTCGGCGCGACTATTGGCGAAGAATATGGCGGCCTTGGTCTGCCAGCCACAACTTATGCCAAGATCATCGCCTATATTTCGTCATACTGGATGGCGATTACCGGAATCGTCAATTCGCACCTCATCATGGCGGCTGCGGTTGAGCGGTTCGGAACGCCCGATCAAAAATCGAAATGGCTGCCAAAATTCGCGACTGGCGAAATTCGCGGCGGTCTCGCCCTGACAGAACCCAATGCTGGCACCGACCTGCAGGCGATCCGTACCGTAGCGAAGCGGGACGGCGATGATTATGTCATCAATGGCACCAAGACCTGGATTTCCAACGGCATCAAGGGCGAATGTTTTGCCTTGCTGGTCAAGACCGATCCGACGGCCGATCCGCGCTACAAGGGCATGAGCCTGATGATCGCGCCAAAGGGCGAAGGCTTCGGTGTCGGCAAGAAATTCGACAAGCTCGGCTATAAGGCGATTGATAGCGCCGAACTGATGTTCGACAATTATCGTATCCCGGCAGAAAATCTGATCGGTGGTGTGGAAGGCCACGGCTTTTTCCAGGCCACCGGCGGTCTGGAGCTGGGCCGGATCAATGTGGCTGCACGCGGTGTCGGACTGGCCGAAGGGGCTTTGCGGCTTGCGACTGAATATGCGCAGTTGCGCGAGACGATGGGCAAGCCGATCTGTGAACATCAGGCGATCCAGTTGAAGCTTGGTGAAATGGTCACTCGTGCGCGTGCCGCTCGGTTGCTGACCATGGATGCAGCGGAAATTTATGATCGCGGCGAACGTTGCGACATGGAAGCAGGCATGGCGAAATTTTTCGCGTCCGAAGCCGCCGTAAGAAATTCCGAAGAAGGCCTTCGGATCCATGGCGGCTATGGTTATTCGAAGGAATATGACATCGAACGCTATTATCGCGACTCTATCCTGATGTGTATCGGCGAGGGGACCAACGAAATGCAGCGGATGATCATTTCGAAACAATGGGTAAAAAGGAATCCGGCCTGATGGCATTTTGCAAGTTTTCAGGTGATTTCCGTAGTCAGCGAAACGATATTGAATCATGAGTGTCAAACAACCCCTCAAGGGCTTTCGCGTGCTGTCGGCCGAGCAATATGGTGCCGGTCCCTATGGCACCATGTTCCTCGCTCAGCTGGGTGCCGATGTGATCAAGATTGAGCCTCCCAAAGGTGGCGATACGGCCCGTCATGTCGGACCGCACTGGCTGCGCGATCAGGAAAGCCTCTATTTCCAGAGCTTCAATCTGAACAAGCGCTCTCTGACTCTAGATCTGCGCAGCGAACAGGGCATCGAAATCCTGCACAAGCTGGCCAAAGATGCGCATGTCGTCGCCAACAATCTGCGCGGCGATGTGCCTGCGAAGATCGGGCTTGATTATGAATCGCTGAAATCGGTCAATCCGGCGATCGTGTGCGCTCATGTCTCGGCTTATGGCCGCGACAATGAGCGGGCAAAATGGCCAGGCTATGATTATCTGATGCAGGCCGAGGCCGGTTTCTGCGCCCTGACCGGCGAGCCCGACGGACCACCCGTCCGCTTTGGCCTGTCGATGGTCGATTTCATGTCTGGCACGCAAATGGCGGTCGGCTTGCTCGCCGCTCTGCTCGACGCGCAGCGCTCGGGCGAGGGCTGCGATGTCGATGTTGATCTGCTGTCAGCGGCGGTTCACCAGACCAGTTATCCGGCGCTCTGGTATATGAACGAGGGGGATATCACCCAGCGGGCGCCGCGCGGTGCACATCCGTCGGCGACGCCAAGTCAGATGTTCAAGGCCTCCGATGGCTGGATGTTTGTAATGGCCCAGATTCCAAAA
Source organism: Sphingopyxis sp. (assembly GCA_002733865.1). Classification (GTDB taxonomy): domain Bacteria; phylum Pseudomonadota; class Alphaproteobacteria; order Sphingomonadales; family Sphingomonadaceae; genus Parasphingorhabdus. The sequence goes on along the minus strand of NVXM01000004.1, from coordinate 176,987 downwards.
TTCTGGCCCATTTTATGTGAGCGGATTGGCGAGGCTGAGCTGATTACCGATCCGCGATTCGATAGCCCGGCCAAGCGGCTGGAGAACCGCGCGGAACTGTCGCCTTTGCTGGATGCGGTGTTTAGTACCCAGCCCGTCGCGCACTGGCTTGAGCTGCTGCAAGGATATATGCCCGTGGCTCCGGTCTATAATCTCGATCAGGCGCTGGACAATCCGTGGCTGGAGACGATCGGCATGCGCGACACGGTTAGCCATCCGGACAACGCGGCCATGGATGTCCTTTCCAGTCCGATCAAGTTGAACGGCGAGCGCCTGCCCAACAAGGCCGGTCCGCTGCTGGGTGCTGACAGCGATGCGATCCTGGCCGAGGCAGGCTATGATGAGGATGCAATCGCGAAGCTCCGGGCAAGCGGGGTCATCTGATTCAATGGGAAAATTGAGCGGCATTAAAGTTGTTGATCTGTCCCTGTTTCTGCCGGGGCCGATGCTGACTGTTATGATGGCGGACCATGGCGCAGAGGTAATCAAGGTCGAACCACCCACCGGTGAACCGGTGCGCGAAATGGCCCCAATTGAAGCCGGTCAGTCGGTCTGGTTCCGCAATCTCAATCGCGGCAAGCAGGCGCTGGCGCTGGATCTGAAATCGGAGGAAGGCCGCGACCGGCTCTGGGCCTTGCTGGCGGATGCCGATGTGATGATTGAAGGCTTCCGGCCCGGCGTGATGAAGCGCCTCGGCTTTGACTATGAAGCTGTTGCCGCGAAAAATCCGCGCATCGTCTATTGCTCGATATCGGCCTTTGGTCAGGACGGCGAGATGGCGCATCATCCGGCGCATGATTTGGCGGTGCAGGCGCTGTCCGGTTTTCTGTCTGTGAACGACGGTCCGGACGGCATGCCGGTGGTGCCGGGCGTTCCCTCGGCAGATATGGCGGCGGGGCTAAACGGCCTGTCAGCCGTGCTGATGGCGTTGATTGGCCGGGAGCAAACCGGGCGTGGCGATTATATCGACGTTGCCATGTTTGACGCGATGCTGCCCTGGTGCGCCCATATTGCCGGCGATGCCATTAAAGGCGGGGACGCCCCTGTATCGCGGGCGCAGCGTTCGCTGGGAGGAGCCGCTTTCTACCATGTTTACGAGACGGCCGATGGAAAACATGTGGTTCTGGGCGGGCGCGAAATCAAATTTGCCAAGACCCTGCTAACGGCGCTTGACCGGCTGGATCTGCTGCCGCTCGCGGACCTGGATGCCGGCGAACCTCAGCAGCCACTGATCGAATTTCTGCGCAGCACTTTTGCAACCAGGAGCCGCGACCAGTGGGTTGAGTGGTTTGCCGACAAAGATGTGGCTTTCTCGCCGGTGCTCAATTTTCGTGAAGCGCTGGACCAGGATTTCGTGCGGGAAAAAGGCTTGCTGGTCGAAGCTGACGTAGCGCACCAGATCGCGCCTGCTTTCCGGTTCAAGTCCGAGCCGGTATGGCAGCCGCCGGAGGCACCGGATCTGTCGAAATGAGCGGTTCAGTCAACTTCAATATGCATAGAATAGGCAAAGCGTTCGCCCGGGTGATAGCTGGCCGAAATTTCGAACAGCCGGTCATGCTCGTCGAAATAGCAGCGCAAGATCCGCAGGATCGGGTCGCCTTCTTCAAGCCCCAGATCGTCAGCGAATCTTTTCGTCGCGGCGATCGCCTGAATGTCCTGGGTCACCCGGCTGACCGTGACATTGCAATATTCCTCGATCTGGCCAAACAGCGTGGCGCCAGCGATATCAATTTTCTCGACGCCGTCGGCAAACTCCGGATCGATCCAGGCAACGGTCACCGCGATCGGGCGCTTCCGTTCGGGCTTCAATCTGGTGCCATGAAAGACAAACCATTTTTGCTTGGGGTTTATCCCGATCTGCTCCGCAATCTTGGTCGGAATTTCCTGCGGCGGCAATTTTTCATAGGTGATCGTCGTGTCGCGCGCATATTGCAGAATCTCGCCGACATTGCTCAGCGGCTGATGCAGCGCTCCGGCGCGGGCAGTGGCCGGCTGGACAATGGTTCCCGAACCCCGCTTGCGCGCGATGAGGCCTTCCGAGGTGAGCTTGCGCAACGCCTCACGGACCGTGAACCGGCTGACGTCGAATTTTTTGCAGAGCACCGACTCGGTCGGAAAGTCGCCAGGGTCGGGATAGTCGCCGCGCAGTACTTCCTCTCGCAGCTCGTCTGCCAACTCCAAGTATCGCGGCTTCTTTTTCTTGGCCGTCTTTATTTTTTGTCCACCCATAGACTTGCCTTAAGACGGGTGACGGCATGACGCAAGAGAGCCTGACGGAGAAACTTGCTACCCATTTGATGAGGCCTGTCGATGAGGCGACAAGGCAGCGTGCGAGATTGCATTTGCTGGACTGGCTGGGATGCGTAGCGGGCGCGCGGCGGAGCGAGATGGCGCAGCTGGCGACAAAGGGAAGCATTGAAAGTGATGCCATCGGTGTCGCGACATGGCTCGGCAATGTTCTGGAAATGGATGATATCCACCGCACATCGATCCTGCATCCGGGGCCTGTCATCTGGCCTTCTGTTTTGGACCATGGAGGCAGCCTGCCGGATATTCTGGATTGCGCGGTGCGCGGTTATGAAGTGACTATTGCTGTTGGCGCGACCCTGGATGCGAAACATTATGGCTGTTATCACAATACGGCGACCGCCGGCCTGTTCGGCAGTGCGGCGGCGCATTGCAAATATGACGGAGCGGACGGCAAGGACGAGGCTGTTTTCAGAAAGCGCCTGACCTCTGCCCTGGGACTGGCGGGTTCGGTTAGCGGTGGTTTGTGGCAGATGCGAAATGAGCCCGGACATACCAAGCAATGGCATATTGTCCACGCGGTCAACACCGGGCGCAATGCGTCTCGTTACGCGCTTGATGGCATTGTCGGTCCCCGCTTCATTCTGGAAGGCCCGCAGGGGCTCTATGCCGCTACTTGCGACAACCCCAAACCCATAACCTTCCCGGACCAGTGGCGCATTCACGAGGTCAGCTTCAAGCCCTGGGGTGCCTGTCGACATGCGCATCCGGCGATCGATGCGGCGTTGGAGCTCAAGGCCAGACTGGGTGCGCTGGAGGGAGATATTCTTGTCGAAACCTATGATGATGCCACCACCTTTTGCGACCGCCCAGAACCGCAAACGGTTATCGATGCCAAATTCTCGATCCAGCATGCCGTTGCGATTGTCGCAAGCCAAGGCGTGCCGCAGCTGGCTGATTTTGAACCGGACGGCATTGCGCGATTGGCGGATGCGAGACGGCTGGTGACGGTTTCAGCAGCGCCCGATATCACTGACCGCTATCCCCAGCATTATGGCGCGCGCGTCACATGTAGCGGCGAAACGGTTGAACTCGTTGACACATTGGGTGATCCGGAACGACCGGTTTCCAAGGAGCGCGTCATTGAAAAAGTCCGCGCGCTCGTGGCGTGGGGCGGATTGCCCGACAAGGAAGCCGACCGGGCGGTTGATCTGGTACTCAACGGCCAAGAAGCGGGCGCGATCAATGTCATGCTTTCGGAGTGGCTGTCATGAGCAGAACACAGCAAATTCTTGACTTCGCTGCGGCTGACCACGTGATGCCCGATAGCGCAAGAGCGGCTGCGATGTATTTTCTGGGCGACACATTGGCTGGTGGAGCGGCCGGCGCGGCGTCAGATGAAGCGCAATCGATGTTGACCGCTGTTCAGGCTTGGGGAACCGGTGACGAAGCCCGGCTGCTTGGCTCAACCTCTTGTCTTCCTGCGACGTCTGCCGCCTGGTTCAACGCTTTCGCGATTCATTGTCTGGAATGGGATGCCGTGCACGAGCCCGCAGTGGTCCATGCGCTGTCGGTGGTCACCGGTGCCTTGCTCGCTTCCGCAGACCGGCTGGACGGGTGCGATCCGGATGCATTTTTGACAGCTCTCGCGGTCGGTGTCGATATCGCTAGCGGCATGGGCATTGCCGCCACGGGGGCAATGCAATTTTTTCGTCCGGCCACCGCCGGCCTGATCGGTGCCGCGCTTGCTGTCGCAAGACTGGAAGGAATAGCGGAACAAAATTTTCCCGACATATTGGGTCTCGCCTATTCACAGGCCGCAGGAACGATGCAGGCGCATGTCGAAGCATCGATTGCCTTGCCGCTACAAATTGCCAATGCCGCGCGGTCGGCGATCACGGCGGTTGATCTGGTCAGGGCCGGGATGAACGGTCCGCACGACCCGCTTGAAGGGCCATTCGGATATTTCAAATTGTTCGAGCCGGGCGATCTGGCTCGCTACACGGATGATCTAGGCAAGAGCTGGCTGATTGAAAATGTCAGCACCAAGCCTTTCCCCTCCGGCCGGGCCAGCCATGGCATTTTGGGGGCGATTGACATCATGCTGCGCGACGGTTGCCTGAATGGAGCAGATGTCGTTGCGGTCGATATTGCCGCGCCGCCGCTGATCCATCGGCTTGTCGGGCGACCATATAAAACCGATATGACGCCCGGTTACGCACGGCTCTGTCTGCCTTTTCTGGTGCCGTTGATGCTGCGCGACCATATTATCGATCCGCGCTGCTTCACGCCGCAGGAATTCACCAATCCGGCGTTGCAGAATCTGGGCCAGAAGGTGACGGTGCGGATTGATGACAACCCCGATCACAACGCGCTGGCACCGCAGCGTCTAAGCCTTTTGCTGGCCGATGGCAGCACCGTAAATCGCGAGATTGCGGGCAATCTCGGCAGCCCCGAATCACCGATGTCTGAAGCGCAGACCCAGTCCAAGCGCGACCTTGCCCGCGGACTGGCCAGCAGCAATGCCGACCCCCGAATTTTCGATCATCCTCTAGCCTATGCGACGGAGCCTAAATGACCTTTCCGACCTATTTTGAAGCCTTTGATGCCAAACAGATGCTCGACCAATATCCGGTCGGCGATGCCTTTGTGCGCCGATATACCGCCATGTCCCGTGACGAGTTGTTCGCCATTCAGGACAAGCAGTTCCAGAAGCTGATGCAGCGTGGCTGGGAAATTCCTTTCTACCAGCGGCTGTGGCAAGAGCAGGGTCTTGAAGCCGGTGACATCAAGGGCCTCGAAGATATCACCAAGCTGCCGGTTTACGACAAGACCGACCTGATGGCGTCGGTCAACGAATATCCGCCTTATGGAGATTTCGACGGACGCGGTGACAATCCGGTCGTGTTCCATACTACCAGCGGTACAACAGGCCGACCGCAGCCGCTGATGTTCGGCCCGAAGGGGCGGGAGGTGACCAACCTGCTGGTCGGCCGCATGTATCGATGGATGGGACTGGGACGGGATGATGTGGTGCAGTCAGTCTATGGGCACGGCATGATCAACGGCGGCCATTATATCCGCGAGGCGGTGACCCATTTTACCAATTCCCTGTTCCTCAGCGCCGGAACCGGCATTGAAACCCGATCGATCAATCAGGTTCATCTGATGGCTGACTTTGGCGTGACTTGCATGGTCGGTTTCGTCGATTATGTTCGCAAACTGGCCGACGTCGCCGAAGCGGAAAAGCTGTTTGACCGGATCAAGCTGAAAATGATCATCGGTCATCTGGGCACGGAAGACCGGGCGTCGACCGAGGCGGCGTGGCACGGGGCGAAGGCATTTGACTGGTATGGTGTGGGCGATACCGGCACTATCGCTGGCGAAGGGCCGGAACGCGACGGCCTCTATGTCTGGGAAGACGCGCAATATCTGGAATTGCTCGACGTCGATAGCGGCAAGGCAGTCGCACCGGGTGAAACCGGGGACATGGTCGTCACATGCCTGTTCAAGGATGACATTGCCCCCTGCATCCGTTTCAACACCCATGACATTACCGAGGAACGCACCGATAGCAATTCTACCGGCATGGTGTTCAAGCGCATCTCCGGCTTCAAGGGCCGCAGCGACAATATGGTCAAACTGCGGGGGATCAATATCTTCCCGCACGCGATCGGTTCGATTATTGAAAATCGTGCGGACCTGACCGGTGAATATGTCTGCTATGTGACTCGCGATGAGAAGGGCCGCGATGAAATGCGGGTGGTGCTGGAAAGCCGTGGTGGATCAGACAAATCGGGCCTTTCTGATATCTTGCGCAAGGGGCTCGGGATCGACGTCGCGATTGATCTGGTGGATGTTGGCGGTACCGCCGCAGCCACCCAGATCGATGTCCGGCAAAAGCCGATCCGGCTGATCGACGAACGGGGGCTGTGATTGGATCAATGATCCCCTGGGATGATCTCGAGGCGGTCAATGCGGACCTGAACGCCTTTGTCGATTGGGACAAAGGTGCGTCCGGGGGTTCCGGACCGCTTGCCGGGATGACGGCCGGTATCAAGGCCAATATCGCGGTCGAGGGCTTGCCATGGACCGGCGGCATGGGCGCGTATCGCGGCAGGGTGGCTGACAAAGATGCCGACGCCGTGGCCAGATTGCGGTCAGCAGGTGCCACCATCCTTGGCACGGTGAATATGGAAGAAGCGGCGCTCGGTGCCAAAACCGACAACCCGTTTTTCGGTGCGACCCAGAACCCGCACCGGATCGGCTATACGCCCGGAGGGTCTTCCGGCGGCAGCGCAGCAGCGGTGGCGGCGGGGCTTTGCGATATCGCGCTGGGCACCGATACCATGGGATCGGTCCGGATACCGGCCGCATATTGCGGCATATATGGACTGAAGCCGACGCGGGGTGCGATCAGCCATGACGGGCTGGAGATTGCCGAGCCGACGCTGGACACCATTGGCCCGATGGCGCGGACGGTGGAAGAATTGGAAGCATGTTCGCGAATTTTGATCGACTGCGGTGATGCGCAAGCTATTGATAATGTTGCATTGTTGGAAAATCTCGGCGAAGTGGAATGCGAACCTTCGGTGTTGGATAGCTATGCCAAGGCCCGCTCGGCGTTGCAGGCTTCCGGCCATTTTGCACTGCCTTACCCGCTCACCCGCATCCGCTATGCCGGTTTCATTCTGACCTCGCTAGCGCTGTCCAAATCACTTGGGCTGCTACTGGACTCCGATCCTGAAGGCCTGTCGGACACCCTTAAGTTTCTCATGACCTTCGGACCGAAGCGCAGCGCCTCGGATCTGGACGAAGATCGCCGTATTCTGGCCGAGGTCGGCGAGGCGGTGAATGCCGTGGTCGCCCGGCATGGCGCGATCCTGTTGCCGACCGCACCCCAAGCCGCATTCAGTCACGCGGACAGGGCGCCGGCCAATCAGGCGGATTTCACTTGCCTGGCCAATATCGCAGGCTTGCCTGCGATTACGATACCGGCTGGCTGGAATGATGCCGGACTGCCGCTTGGCGTTCAGATTATCGGAGCAGCAGGCAATGAGGCGGGACTGTTGCAACTGGCCCAGCAGCTCGACAACCAATTATCGGCCTACCGTCAACCAACCCTATTTTTCGGACAATGAAGGAGAACAACATGCGCATCGTCGTCATATTCAACCTTAAAGAGGGCGTCAGCTCCGCCGACTATGAAAATTGGGCGAAGACAGCCGACATCCCCGGCGTCAACAAGCTGGGTTCGGTCGACGGCTTTACCGTGCACAAGGCGACCGGACTGTTCGGTTCGGAAGAGGCGTCTCCCTATCAATATGTCGAAATACTCGACATCAAGGACATGGATGGTTTCGTTGCTGACATCTCGACCGAAGAATTTCAGGCAATGGCGGCTCCGTTTCAGGAATTTGCCGATAACCCGCAATTCATTCTGACCGAGGATCTGTGATGTCCGGTAAATTTGCAGGAAAGACGATCGTGGTCACCGGCTCCGGCAAGGAGAAGGGGCTGGGGCAGGGGATATTGCAGCGCTTTGCCGATGAAGGCGCGAATTGCGTGGTGTCCGATCTGGCCATTGGCGAGGAAGAAGAAGGCGTTGCAGAGGAACTGCGCGGACGCGGCGCAAAGGTCTCGACTGTCGCCTGCGATGTCAGCGACGCGGCGCAATGCCAGGCGCTGGTCGATCAGGCGGTCGAGGCTTTTGGAGCAGTCGACATTTTCGTCAACAACGCCGGTATCGGCTTCATGATGAAGCCCCTGCTGGAGGTCGATACGGCAAAGGAATGGGACAATGTGATCGGTGTCAATCTGTCCGGTGCCTTTTACTGTACGCAGGCGGCAGCCAAGGCGATGGTCAAGGCCGGGAATGGCGGACGGATCATCAATATTGCTTCACAGGCGGCAAAAACCGGTTTCCCGCATCTTCCCGCCTATGTCAGTTCCAAGCATGGCATGGTCGGTTTGACCCGCGCCGCCGCCGTCGAACTGGGTGCGCATGGTATTACCGTCAACGCCGTTTGCCCCAATCACGTGACAACCGGGCTCGGCGCGCAACAGAATGCCTATTTTTCCAAACTGCTCGGCTTTGAGTCGGTCGAAGCCTATCTCGCCAATATGAGCACCAAAAACCCGATGGGCCGTCCTGGCCTGCCGAGTGACACTGCAGCGGCCTGCGCCTGGCTTGCCAGCGATGATGCTTTTTATGTCACCGGCGAAGCACTGAACGTATCCGGCGGGGAGGAAATGCACTGATGCAACAGGAACGTATGGACTGGCCGGATGGCGCGAAAATGGCGCTGAGCATTGTCGTCAACGTCGAGGAAGGCAGCGAAATGACCGTGGCGCGCGGCGATCGCGGAATGGAGCCGGTGGACGAGCTGGGGATCCATATCAAGTCGGCGATCCGCAATTATGGCAATGAAAGCAACTATCTCTACGGCATCAAGGCCGGTGCGCCGAGGGTGGTGAAACTGCTGAAGGACTTTGACATCATGGCCAGCTGGACGGTGGCGGCGATGAGTCTGGAAAACCATCCGGAAATTGCACAGGCGATCGCCGATCTGGGTCACGAGCCGGTCAGTCACGGCTATCGCTGGGTCCATCAGTTCAAGATGGACGAAGAGAAAGAGCGCGAATTCATTCGCAAGGCAGTGACCTCGATCGAGAAAACGGTCGGCGTCCGCCCTTATGGCTGGCTGTCGCGCTATTTCCACACCGACAATACCAGGCGGCTGTTGATCGAAGAAGGCTTCGATTATCATATGGACGACTATTCCGGTGATATTCCCTTCTGGGACAAGCAGACCGTGCCCGAAAAGCCGCTGGCGATCGTGCCGTATCAGCTCGACAGCAATGACATGAAAATGTGGACTGATCCCGCGATGACGCCGCAACAGTGGCTGGATTATGCCAAGCATAATTTCGACCAGATCTATCGCGAAGGCGAAGAGGGCCATCCGAAGATGATGTCGCTAGGGCTGCATCTGCGGATCATTGGGCGGCCGGGAAGGATCTGGGCATTGGAAGAATTTCTCAAACATGTGCGGTCGAAGAAGGACGTCTGGGTGACAACGCGGCACCAGATTGCCCAGCATCTGGCAAAAGTGGATCCGCTATGACCCTGCGTCTGGAAAAAAAGGGCAAGATTGCCCATCTTCTGATTGATCGCCCAAACAAGCGGAATGCCTTTACCCAGGCGATGTGGGAGCTGTTTCCGGAGTTGCTCGCCGATGCTGTCGCGGACGATGCGGTCCGGGTGCTGATGGTGCATGCCAGCACGGAAAACAGCGCTTTTTGCGCCGGTGCCGATATTGGCGAATTTGGCGCGGGATCAACCGATCCGGAATGGCGGGCAAAGAACCAGGCGGCGATTGGCAAGGTGCAACATGATCTGGCACAGGCAGCGAAGCCGACGATTGCGGTAATCGACGGCGACTGCGTCGGAGGCGGATGCGGTATCGCTCTGGCCTGTGATATGCGCATAGCCGGTCCGCAAGCCCGTTTTGGTATCACGCCTGCAAAGCTCGGCCTCGTCTACCCGCTGCACGATACCAAATTGCTGGTGGATGCAGTTGGACCATCGCAGGCAAAACGGATCTTGTTCACCGGCCAGATCCTCCCCGCTGCAGAAGCGCTGCGGATCGGACTGATCACTATTCTGGCCGACGATCCCTATGCCGAAGCCGAGGCGCTGGCGGACACGATGGCGTCGGTATCATCGCACAGCCAGCAGATGAGCAAACATATTGTCCGGCGCATATTGGACGGCCAGGCGGATGATGATGAAGCGTCGTCCGCGCTGTTTGATGCCGCATTTGAAAGTGATGATTTCAAGGAAGGCGTGAGCGCATTCCTGGAAAAAAGAAAACCGGAGTTTTAGAGTGACCCACCAATTGCAATATGGTTCGATTCTTGGCGGCATTGCCGTCGTGCCTGATCTGGAAGCGGCGCTGCACAATTATCGCGACGTGCTGGGCATGGCGGTGGTCGAGCAGGGCAAATTGTCAGCCGATATCGCCGCGAGCTGGGGCTGTCCGAATAGCGCCGGTGCGCCGATGGCGACCTTGCAGCCGGTGAGCGGTGCGGATTGCCATATTCGGCTGGTCGAACAGCCCGATCATCCGGATTTCAAGCCGACGACCACTTATGGATGGGCGGCCTTTGAACTGACTGTGCAGGATGTGTTCGGCTGGCCCGACCGTCTGCAGGGCAGCGGCTTTGATATCATTGGCCCGCCGAAGGAGCTGGAGGGACTGCCTTTCTTTGTGCCGATGCAGGTGCTGGGCACCGGCCGAGAAATGGTCTATCTGAACGAGGTCCGGGAAGATACGCCTTCGTCCGATTTGCCCAAGGCGCAATCGCTGACCGATCATATTTTCATCGTCATCCTTGCGACGCCGGACCGCGCGGCCACTGTAAAATGGTATCTTGACCGGCTGCATCTGACCGAGGGCGATACCTATACCCTGGCCTATAGCATGATAAATGATGCCTTTGGCCGACCGGAGGACACTCTGTCCGATTTGACGATGGTGCAAAATGATCGGCTGCCGATTGTCGAAGTGGACGATTATCCCGAAGAAGCGAACGACCGCGGTCGGCATGAAGCGATGCTGCCACCCGGCAATGCGCTGGTCAGTCTGGCAGTGACCGACCTCGATGCGCTTGATGTCGACTGGATCACGCCGCCGACCAGGCGCGACGCAGCGCCCTATTGCGGTCGGCGCGCGGCGACGACTCTCGGCCTGGCCGGCGAGTTACTGGAGCTGATCGAGATCGGCTAGCCGCCGGGTCGCTCTTCCGCCAATATGTCGGGGGCCTGATTGTCGATATCGCGCCACAGTCGCCACTCGCCATCAACGCCCTTTTTGAACACCAGAAAGGACCGCCCGCTGACGTACACGGGCGGGTTTGCGGGTGGGGTGATCGTCATCCAATATTTGGCGGTCAGATAGGCGCGGTCATCCTCGACGATGAGTTGCTCATTGGCGAAGTCGACGCGGACTTCATTGCCGGCGGCCTTGTTGCCCGCAAGAAAGGCCAATATCGCTTCTACTCCTTTTTGCGGCGGTGCGCCGTTGGTCATCAGGACGGCGTCCGGTTCATACATGGCGCGCAATTGTTCGATCTCGCCTGACTCGACGAAACGCTTCCAATTGGCGGCCCAGGTGATGATTTTCTGCTGATCACTCATCGCTGCCACGGTATTATTCTCCCTGGCAAGCGCTGGTGAGGGAGGCAGCAGGGCGAGTATCGCGGCGGCTATGACGATATGCTTGCTCATAGGGCTTTCCGGTGATTTTGCGGTTGCCGGAAGCAGGACGGCAATGGCATCGCGGTTACCATATCTTGCCGCCGATCCAGTCGCCAGCCGCCGGGATAAATTCGGTGATCCGGATGTCGGCCCAGATCTCGGCGTCGAAATAGGGATCCGCTTCAAGCTGTCTGCGGGCCGCAGCAGCATCCGCTGCCTTTACGACCAGCAGTGAGCCGACGGTGCCGCCGTTTTCATCCAGCATCGGCCCTGCGATACAGAAATTGTCGAGCGTCTTCTCGATATGGGCGAAATGCGCGTCCCGCGCATCGTTCCGCATCTTGGCGGTATCCGGTTTGTCGGTACAGTAGATTGCAAATGTTTTCATAAAATGTCCTCATCGAGAAAGGGAAGGATTTCTTGTGCGGTATGCCGAGCGGCCTGGTCAAGGACGGCGCGTTTGATATCGAGCCTTTCGATCAGTCTGGCCTGCGGCATCAGCTGGGCGGCGCGCCTTGTCGGCTGCAGCAGCCCGGACTGTGTCGCCATGATCAGCGAGGGGCGGTCTATCAGGGGCAACCGGGCTTCTACGTCATAGGAAAAGCTGGCATGAAAAGCGGCGTGCATGCCTCTGCCGTGGCGCAGCTGTTCGGCGAACAGGGCGAAGCATCGGTCCAGACCCTGACTTGCCAGTCTGCCGGTCATCCCCCGATGCCATGCCGCATCGAGGCATTGGATGTCCGGTGTGATCTGAAAGGGCCTGCCCATCTTGAACAGCAGGCTCTTGCGGGTTTCTGAATCATAAGCAGGAACGTCGACAAGCGCGAGCTTGCGCACCGGGCTGTCGTCGGCGAGCGCCATTTCCACGGCAACCAGATTGCCGGTATGAAATCCAATGATGTCCAGCGGCGCGGCGCCTGAGAGATCCGCTGCGACCGCGCCCATCGCTACGCTATATTCGAGGATTGACGGTTCCGGCTTGAAACGGTCAGATCCGCCATGGCCCGGGAAGTCCGGAGCAATGACGCGTCGCCGGCGAGCCAGGAAGGGAAGGATGTCGGTGAAGGCAAGGCCGCTGAAGGGGGCTGGATGCAGGCAATAAAGGTCGGGTTCGGATGGGCTGTCCTCCGGCTCGATCATGCGCCAGTGAATCTGGCCAAACGGCCCGTCGGAATATCCCTTGCGGATCATTCGGTCGTGCCCTTCAACCGTTCCATCTGCGCTCGATAGAGGCGGCGGGTGAGGGGCATCATCAGGAGCGGAATCACGCCGAACAGGAACGGAACGGTCGCCACCGCATAGCGGATATTATTCTCCCCAAAGACGCCGCTCGACAGTTCGCCAACCATGATGGGACCGAGAGACCCGAACCAGCTGATCGACAGATAATAGATGGCGACAATCTGGCCGCGCACCTGCGCCGGGGTGATGACGAGCAAGGCCGTGACCCCGATGGCTGATACAATCCCGATGCCGACGGTGTTGATGCACAATATGGCAAAAGCCAGTTCTGCGGTCGGCATGAAGAGGGGCAGCGAGGCGGTCGGAACCATGATCAGAAAGCCAATATACAGCAACCGCAAAGACGCATCCTTGACGCCTTTCTTTGTCCACCAGTCGGAAATCGATCCCATGATCAGCATATTGGCGGGGCCGATCACCAGCAGGGCAACGCCATTGGCAAAAGCATATTTTTGTGGCGACCAGCCCCAGGTCCGTTCAAACGTCGGTGCCAGAAAACCCTGACTATAAGCGATAGCCGTCATCGTTCCGATCAGCAGCAGAAAACCGAGATAGAGCAGGCGGTTGCGCCATATATATTTCAGGGCATCGATGAAGCCGCTGCCGCTGATGACATCGGATGCCGCGGTTGCCGGTCGTCTGGCCGGTTCTTTCATCAGCAGGAAAAACAGCGCGAATACCAGACCCGGCAGGCCGACGATGATCAGGGTGAAGCGCCACGGCGACAAATCCCCGAACAGGGGCAGCGACTGGGTACCTCCGGACGCGGTCCAGGCGATGATCGCGCCGCTGAGCAGAGAGGCAAGACCGGCACCGATGGGCAGCGCAGACGAATAAAAGGCGATCGGTTTGCCCCGCTTTTCGGTGGGAAAGCTGTCGCCGATCATCGAAAAGGCTGCGGGACTCAGGGTCGCTTCACCGACGCCGACGCCCATGCGAGCGGCAAAGAGCTGGCCGAAATTCTTGGCGGTGCCGGTTGCGACGGTGGCGATGGACCACAAGGCGACGCCGACCGATACGATCCAGATCCGTTTGCCCCGGTCAATCAGCCAGCCCATGAAAATACCGACAAAGCCGTAGATCAGGGTGAAGGCGCTGAGCAGCCAGCCAATCGATCGATCGGAAAGGCCAAATTCGGCCTTGATCGGCTCAATCAGCAAACCAAGGATATAGCGATCCACAAAACTGAAAATATAAGCGATGGTCAGCAGCACCACCATGAACCAGCCGGCCGCAGCGCTGGGATAAGGTTTGGCCACAGCAGATGGTAGATCATCCGCTGCTGCCAAACCTTCGTTCATGCCTGTGTTTCCGGAATTCGGTAGATGACCGTCAGATTGTCATCGAAATCGACAATGCCAATCTCTCGCCCGATCCTCCCGTCATGGGTTTGGAGGCGGCCTTCTTCGTAGACCTTCAAGCCCAATGCCGCGCTCTCCTCCATCACCTTGTCCGGATCGGCGACATCGAGCACAATCGCGCTGCGCCGCGGATAGGGAATTGCCTTGAGGGGTACGTTTTTGATCCCTGACAGCGCCATGACGCGCGGCTGGCCCGGCAGCGAGAGGATCGCGAAATCCAGCTCTGCGCCATCCGGAATCTCGAACACGGGAATGGAATAGCTGTCGGGATTATGCCCTTTGCGAAAGGTCACTTCGAAACCCAGTATATCGCGATAAAAGGTCAGGGCCCTGTCAATATCCTCGACAACGAAATTGGCGCGCTGAAAGCGGACGGGCTGGTTAGATGGTTGTTTGTCCGCCATCTAGTCGCAGACCGTCACGATCTGGTTCAGTTCGTAAAAATAGCCATCAAGATCCCAGAACGAGCAACCGATCATATCCCTCTGCTTGCCATCCGCGCCGGTCACTTGCCATTCGCGTGGCTCGCAGTGGATGCGCGAGCCGAGTGCACGGGCGCGTTCCAGCGTAGCCTCGGCGTCCTCCGCCGCGACGACAAAAATCGGTGCGCCAAATGCGATTTCGGTTGGCAGCTCTGCCGGTGCATCCTGTTTGGGATCCAGCCATTCCAGCAATCCGATCATCCCGATCAGATCATCTTCGCATTTCAGGATGATCAGCCGGGTCTCATCCCCCTTTTTTCCTGCTGCAAGCTGGGTGCCGGACAGGGTGAAGGGGGTGTCCATCCATTTTGTCATACCGAAGACAGTCTGATACCAGTGCACGGCGCGGTCGCCATCGCGGACCATTAACGTCGTGCGTCTGATAATATCAGCCATTTATTGTCGGGCTCTCGATCAGAAGAACCTGACATTCGGCGCAATCTTCGCGCATCTTCTTCACTTCCTGATATTCCGGGCTGTTCCAAAAAGCCTTTGCCGCCGCGATATCAGGCCATTCCGATATGACCATCGAAGCGCCATCACCAAAATCGCCTTCCAGCAGTTCGGCGCCTGGACCGCGGAGCACATATTTCCCGCCAAATTTCTCCACCAGCGCACCGGCTTTGGCGCCATATCCGGCAATGAAGGCGTCTCTGTCGGTGATTTTCGCCGTGACGATCATATAGGCTGGCATAAGGGCTCTCCAAAAGTTGTCCGGACAAATTAACCGCATTGCGTCGTAATGCAATCTCTAATTGCACTACCGAAATTCAGGCGAACTGAAAGTTATGCGGCGAGAGTGCTCTCCTTCGGAAATCCCGGAAAACCGCCAAAGGGACGTTGCAAAATTGCGACAGTCTACCAATTCTGTCAGCCGACTCAAAAATTTGTCTGGACAAATTATACTTCCAGTGAGAATTTCGTGATGGAGGAAAAGAAAATCAGCGCAGCTGGTATCAGGGAGAACTCTAATGAAATATTCTTACAAATATCTGCTAATGGCCGCGGTTGCCGCCGTTCCGGCCCCTGCTTTTGCCCAGCCTGTATCCGGTGAAAACGCCGACGACTCGAACGTGATCATCGTTACCGCGCGCAAAGTTTCGGAGAATTTGCAGGAAGTGCCAGCTTCAGTCGCGGTGGTCGGGTCGGGCACGATCGACAATCTGGCGCTGGACAGCGTGGCCGATATTTCAAAAGTAACAGCTGGCCTGACCTTTGACGACAGTTTCGGCCGTGATTCCAATCGGCCGGTCATTCGTGGCCAGGCCAATATTCTCGGCGACTCAGGCGTCGCCGTGTTCATCGACGGCATTTATTTCAGCGGCTCTGTTGGCGATTATGCGGTCGACAATATCGAGCGGATCGAGGTCGTGAAAGGACCGCAGAGCGCGCTCTATGGACGGAACACCTATTCCGGCGCGATCAACATCATTTCCAAAACCCAGGCGGATCGTCTGACAGGATCGATTTCTGCCGACATATCGGAGCACAGCCGGTTTGATATCAACGCCAATATTCGTGGCCCGGTAACCGATTCCATCACCGCCTTTGCTTCCGGGCGCTATTATGAATATGGCGGCGAATATACCAATCTCTATGATGGCAACAAGGTCGGCAAGCAGAAGTCTTACTCTTTCTCCGGCGGCTTTGCCTATGACGGTGGCGGGCCTTTGACGGCTCAGCTGCGGACCTATTACAACAAGACAGATGATGGTCAGCCAGCGCTTTTCGCGACCAGTGTTGCCGACAATAATTGTCTGTTTGACAATGGCAGTTTCTATGGCGGCGCGGGTCGTTATTTCTGCGGTACGATCAAGCCAGGACAGGTCAACACCGACTATACCCGGCAATTCGCCAATAACGGCGCAGATGTCGGGTTGGAGCGAGAAACGTTCAACGCCAGCCTGCGAATGGACTATGAAATCAATGATCACGTCACCCTGACGTCGCTGACCGGATATAATCGGGTCACGAGCCGGACCGAAACCGATGGCGATTATTTGCCGACCAGTTTTCAGCCGGCAACCTTTGCAACCTTTCCTGCCGGACCGGGCGGCATCGGTATTGTAAACGGCCCTCCCACCGACTTTTCCTTCGCTACTGCAGGAAAAACGGAGGATTTTTCGCAGGAGATCCGGCTGGCCTATGATGGCGACCGGTTCGACTTAATGATCGGCGGTTATTATTTTGATCAGAGCAATGATAGTCGCGACATCCGGACGCTGCCGGCCGACGCGAATGCCCGGGCGCAGGCAAATTCTGATGCGCGCGTGGCTCAACTCTGCTCACCGGCTCGCGGTTGCTTCTTCAGCTTTTTGACCGATCCGGCAGCTGCCGGGACCGTCATCGTTCCCCGCAACTCCAATAATCTCGATATTCAGAACTGGGCGATCTTTGGTTCCGCCAGCGTTGAGCTGTTCGAGAATTTTACGCTCAGTGTTGAAGGGCGCTATTCCGAGGAGACGATCGACCAGTCCGCGATCAGCCGTAACGCGGGCGACCCACTGCCGGCTCCGGTTGTGTCCACGGCAAAGTTCAAAAAATTCACGCCGCGGGTGCTGGTTGACTATAAGCTCTCACCCGACAATCTTCTCTACGCTTCCTTTGCGCAAGGCCAGAAGCCGGGCGGGTTCAACGACGTGCTGGCAATTCTGGCCAACCAGCCCACGTTTAACGAGGAAGAAGTCGATGCCTATGAAATCGGCATCAAAAATCAGTTTCTGGACGGCGCTTTAACCGCCAATCTGGCGTTATTTCATAACGAGATCAGCGGATATCAGTTGACCCAGACCGTGTTCCTCCCGCCCAACCGGGTCAGTTCCATCGTGAATGCCGGCGACGCTCGGGTCAATGGTCTGGAACTGGAGCTGGTCGCGCGACCCGGCCGCAATCTGACGTTTACTGCCAATTATTCACTGGCCGATTCCAAATTCAAGAATGGCGTCGATGAAAACCAGGGTGTGCTGGATGACGTCGCCGATGATGGTCTGGTCAATTGTTCGACCGGCGACCAGTTTCCGGATGCGGAATGCCAGTCTCTGTTCGGGTCGATCAAGGGCAAGCGTATTCCGCGTGCGCCGGTTCATCAGATCTTTGCCGACGTCGATTACCGCACCGATATTGGCGACAGCGGCTGGAAAATATTTGCCGGTGGCAATGTTACCCTGATTTCAAGCAGCTTCGCTCAGGTCCACAATCTGGCGAAAACGGGTGGATCGGTTGTGACCGATGTCCGGCTTGGTTTTGAGAATGAGAATTTCCAGATCCAGGGCTATGTGAAGAACCTGTTTGATGAAGATGCGGTCGCGCAAATCCTCCGTTATGCCGATGCCGATGCCAGCTTCCAGCGGAGCTTTGTCGCCGGTTTGCGTCCTGGCCGACGGTTTGGCGTGGTGCTGACTGCCAAATATTAAAGCCCCGAAGGTCGCAACTCGGGACAACAGAAAGCCGCTCCATTGAGCGGCTTTCTAATACGGGAGATCGACGATGCGTTTGTTTCGATTTTTTGATCTGTTTGTCTTGATGGCTCTCGGGCTCATGCTTCCCCTGACCGGCGCGCGTGCGGAGGCGGATCTGTCCGGCAACGAGATACTCGCCCTTGCCCGAGAGGCTGCTGGCGGTGACGGCTGGGCCAATGCCCAAACGCTGAGCCTGTCCGGCCATGCCATATTCTACGGGCCAAAGGGGCCGGAGCCGCGCTCAATCGCGGATGATTACCGGATGTGGCGGATATTCGATGCGGATCGGGAAGCGGCCCACGGGGCGGAGGGCAAGGTCCGGATCATCGCCAAATCGGGCGACAAGCTGCTGTTCGAAGTCGGCTTTGACGGACAGACGACCTGGACCGAGCGGGGTATTACACCGAAGGCGGAGGCCGATGCATTCTGGGCCAGCAATTTTGGTTTCGGGATTATCCGTCAGGCCGACAAACCCGGCTTTACCGCCACCAGACTGGCCGATGACAGGATTGATGGCCATCCGCTGTTCATGGTTCTGTTGACCGATCCCAAGGGCGGGGAAACGCTGTTCGGCATCGATCAGCAAAGCCACGCTATCCGCTCGATGGGCTTTCGTACGCCGAAGGGGTGGCATCACCGGACCTATGATGATTTTGTCGAGCTGGACAATCCGCGCTGGCTGCAGGCACGGCATGTCACGCTCTATTATGACGGGCGGAAATCGAACGAGGTGTTCTGGACGACGACCCGCGTCAACGAAGAGATTGATCCAGCGCTGTTTGAGCCCCCGGCCGCTATGCTGCCCGGACCCGCGGATTGATGCCTTTGCGAGAGACGGCGGTCTTCCGGAAGTCCTGCCGGAAAGTCATGCGCTTCTGAAGTCTGCGCTGGTCTAATCGCTGCTCGGCCTACCGGACCTGTCGGCCGGGATGCGGCCCGGCTTCTCAGTCTGCGATTGAAAAATCCAGAAATATAAAGCAGATAGGCAAACAGGGACCGCAACCGCCGACAGGACATCTCGTGAACAACAAGCTCTCTTTTTCAGCGACATTTCTGGGATTGGCTGGGCTGTTGCCGCAACTCTTTTGCCTCATCGCCGTATTCGACGAGAACACGCGTTATATCGCGCTGAGCGCGGGATATTTATACGCGGCTTTGATCTTCAGTTTTTTGGGCGGCTTCTGGTGGGGCCTGGCGGTGGCCAGCCCCGGCGCGCCGCAGTGGGTATATAGTGTCGCGGTGGTGCCCAGTCTGGTGGCGGTCGCGAGCGGCATCCCCTGGATGATCGGTAGCACGTGGCCCGGTCCGTCGCTCGCTTTGCTGGGCATCGCCCTGATCGCCGTCTTGTGGGTTGATGTGCGACTGAACCGGTTGAATCTGATGCCGGACTGGATGCTGAGGCTGCGGATTCTGCTGTCTCTCGGCCTGGGCCTGGCCACGCTGGCGCTGGCCGCGTTTTAAGGCCGGGATCATTGCGGCCAGTCCCGGTCCGCTGACAGCAATTTGCAGAACATTGGCCTTTCAGCCGTATGGCGTCGTGCCGAATATGTGAGCAGGAAGAGCGCATGCTTGGCGTTCGCCAGGCGGAACGGAGCGTATAATATGTCACAATGGTCGAGTAAGGCCGCTATCAGAAGCTTGGCCGGCTGGAACGCTACCGAAAGTCGGCGAACATGAGGCCGAAGCCCGATCCGATTGCTGTGGGCCAGGAGAGCGTCTGGAACTATCCCCGTCCAGCGGTCGCGGAGCCTTGCAGTTCGCGGATCATGATCGAGCATCGGGGACAGATTATCGCCGATACGCGGAACAGCGTACGGACGCTGGAGACCAGCCATCCGCCCAGCTATTATATTCCGATGTCCGATATCGCTGCCGGAACATTGCGCAGAGCGGAAGGCAGTTCCTTTTGCGAGTGGAAAGGGGCGGCCGTCTATTGGGACGTCGTTGTCGGCGACAGCCTGTTGTCACGCGTCGGTTGGAGCTACCCCAGCCCGAGCGCCGAATTTGTGATCCTGCGCGATCATGTCGCTTTTTACGCCGCGCCCTTTGACCGGTGCAGTGTCGATGGCGAAACCGTCATTCCGCAGCCCGGCGAATTCTATGGCGGCTGGATCACCAGCAAGCTGGCAGGGCCGTTCAAGGGCGTGCCCGGCAGCCGTGGATGGTAAAGTTGTGACCGACCATCGCAAGGGCAGACGAAACCGTGCGGTGCCGCAGGGGCGACTATCTCGTCTCGGGCAATTCGGGCGCCTGGCTGGTGGCGTTGCCGGCGGCATGCTTGCCGAAGGTGCCCGGCGTCTGGCCGAGGGTGATCGGCCGACCGTGCGGGACATGATGCTGACCCCGGCCAATGCCGGGAGGATGGCTGACCGACTGTCTCACTTGCGCGGTGCTGCGATGAAACTGGGGCAGATGATCTCGCTGGACGCCGGAGACATGCTGCCTCCGGAATTGACCGAGATCATGGCACGGCTGCGGGACAATGCGCACCGGATGCCGCCGCAGCAGCTGGAACGCGTGTTGGCGAAACAGTGGGGACCGGACTGGCGGAAGCGTTTTGCGCGTTTTGGCGCGACGCCGATTGCGGCAGCCTCGATCGGACAGGTTCACCGAGCGAAAACACCCGATGGCCGCGATCTGGCGATCAAGGTGCAGTATCCCGGCGTCCGGGAGAGCATCGATGCCGACGTCGACAATGTCGCGACGCTATTGCGGATTTCCAACCTTCTGCCCCCTGAGCTCGATATCGCACCGCTGCTGGCGGAAGCCAAAAAGCAGCTTAATGAGGAGGCGGATTATGTACGGGAGGGCCGCTATCTGACCCTGTTCGGCGAACTACTGGCTGATGCGCCTGAATATCTCATCCCGGTTCTCGACGAAGAATTTACCACGGACCAGGTGCTGGCGATGCAATATATCGAGGGCAGGGCGATCGAGACTCTTGTGGATGCCCCGCAAGAAGTCCGGGACAGGGCGATGCATCTGTTGTTCAAGCTGGTGATGCGTGAAATATTTGAATTTGGAGTCATTCAGTCGGATCCCAATTTTGCCAATTATCGCTATCAACCGGACAGCGGGAAGCTGGTGTTGCTCGATTTTGGTGCGGCAAGGCCGATCGATCCCGAAATTGCTCAAGGCTATAAACGACTGATGCTTGCCGCCCTGGCCGGTGATCGCGACAGGGTACGCGAAGAAGCAGCGGCCGCCGGTTTTGTCAGCGCCGTCGCCATAGCCCGCCATCGCGACCGGGTTGATGCGATGATTGATGTGATCATCGACAAACTCAATCGCCCGGGCGCATTTGATTTTGGCGATCGCAGCTTCGTCGAGCCTTTGCGCGATCAGGGCATGGGTGTGGCGGCAGACAGGGCCGCCTGGCATATCCCCCCGACCGATCTGCTGTTCGTCCAGCGCAAAATCAGCGGCATGGCATTGCTAGCGGCGCGACTGAAAGCGCGTCTTGATATCCGGACGCTGGTTGATGAATATTTTGCTGATCACTAGCCCTCGGTGCGGTCTGGCAGACTGAACACATCTCCGGCCTTGCGATGTCGCTAGTCGCCAGAGGCGAAAGATCCGCTCAAGGCCAGTATCGCTGGCTGGCGATCGCCGCACCCTCGGCCAGAGCCTGCATTTTTGCCCAGACGATATCGCGGTCAACGCCCCCGGAACCGGCGTGGATCGAAAAGCCGCAATCGACGCCAGCCATGACATTGTCACGCCCGACGAGATCGGCGTAGCGACCGATCCGTTGCGCGATCAGGTCGGGATGTTCGATATAATTGGACTGGCATTCGACCACGCCGGGTATCAGGACCTTGCCGTCTGGCAATTTGACGCTTTCGAACATGGCAAATTCATGCGC
Organism: Sphingopyxis sp.; assembly: GCA_002733865.1. Classification (GTDB taxonomy): domain Bacteria; phylum Pseudomonadota; class Alphaproteobacteria; order Sphingomonadales; family Sphingomonadaceae; genus Parasphingorhabdus. The sequence continues at coordinate 155,031 of NVXM01000004.1, read as the reverse complement.
ATGGCGCGGATTGGCGGCTTCAAACTGGATCGCATGCGGACGGGCGCGCCAGACCAGATCAATGATATCCTCAAACGGCACATCACAATGATGGGGCCCCGGATAATTCCCCCAGCACATATGCATTCTGAGCCTGTCTTCCGGAATATTGGCAGTTGCCCGGCTGATCGCCTCGATATTCAGCATCATCCGGTCGCGGAACTGGGACAGGGTCAGGTCGCGGAACTGGGTATGGCGACCCATGGCGAGATCGGGGCAATCGATCTGCAGAATGATACCCGCGCTGGCGATCGCTTCATATTCATGGCGCAGGCCTTCGGCGAGCGCGAAGAGATAATCCTCGTCGCTGTCATAATATTCATTGGCGAAGAACAGGGCCGTGACGCCGGGTGACGCGGCGCTCATAAACGCCTGGCTGCCGGGCCGTTGCTGAACCGCAGCATTCAGGTTCGCGGCGTCGCGCTCGACCGCGGTCATGTCCTTCACCGTGATCGGAGCGTTGCAGGCGGGCGTTTTGCGGTGACGGCGACCGGGGTCTGAGAAAATCCGCGCCTTGGTGTCCGGGAAATCCTCGATATCCTGAAAGACATAGCTGTTGCCGGTGCCGCCGAAGCCATGCAGCCGGTCCTTGATATAGGTGGCATAGCTGGGCTTGGACTGTTCGCCATCGTTGACGATGTCGAGCCCGGCTCCGATCTGTTTGGCGACCACATATTCGACAGCTTGCTCAATCCGCTTGTCCACCGCTTCCAGGTCCAGAGGCAAGCCGTCTTCCTTGGCGAACATGATCTCGACCAGATCGTCTTCACGCGGCAGGCTGCCGACATGGGTGGTTAGAAAGCGATCGGCGCTCATGACAGTTCCGCCCGCACAATTGCCGCACCTTCTGCCATCGCCTTCATTTTTCCAAAGGCAATATCGCGCGGCAGATATTTCAGCCCGCAGTCGGGGGCGATGACCAGCCGTTCGGCCGGAACATGGGGCAGGGCCCGGCGAATCCGCGCTGCCACCGTCTCGGGCTTCTCAATCTCGTGCGTCGACAGGTCAAGCACGCCGAGGATGATGGTCTTTCCGTCGAGCTTCTCCAGAACCTTGCAGTCGAGCTCGGATTGCGCCGTCTCGATCGACACGTCGTTGAGCGATGTCTCGGCCAGTTCGGGCAGGAAATTATAGCCTTCCGGCCGTTCGTGGATCAGCGCCGCATAGCCAAAACAGATATGCAGGGCGGTCCGTCCGTTGACGCCGTCGAGCGCGGTCTTCACTGCATCCAGCCCGTATTGACGGGCCTTGTCCGGGCGGGCCTGCATATAGGGTTCGTCGATCTGGACGATATCCGCACCCGCCGCGAACAGGTCCTTGATTTCTGCATTGACGGCTACCGCATAATCATGCGCCATCTCGGCCTCGTCGTCATAATATTCGTTCTGCACCTGCTGCGACATGGTGAAGGGGCCCGGCACGGTGATCTTGATCATCCGGTCGGTATTGGCGCGCAGGAACTCGACGTCGCGGGTTTCCACCGCGTGCTTGCGCCGGATCTTGCCGGTCAGCCGGGGCACCGGTGTGGGCTCGCCACTGCGGTCCAGCGCGGTGCCGTGATTTTCCAGATCGACCCCTTCCAGCGCCGTGGCAAAGCGGTTGGAATAGCTTTCCCGCCGCATTTCACCGTCGGTGATGATGTCTAGCCCGGCATTTTCCTGATCGCGGATCGCCAGCAGGGTGGCATCGTCAAAGGCCTGTTCCCGAAATTCTTCGTCTACGCGCCACAATTCGGTTGCACGGACCCGCGGCGGAAAGCGGCCGGCCAGTTTTTCCTTGTCGATCAGCCAGTCAGGCTGTGCATAGGAGCCAACGAGGGATGTGGGTAGCAGCATGGGCAATTCCTTGTTCAAAAATGCGAGTGAAGAAAATTATCGGCCAGCCGATTGAATTCGGCCGGCTGTTCCAGAACACTGAGATGACCGGCATCCGCTATGATGTGCGAACGCCCGGCCCTGGCGTTGTCCCCGATATATTTGGTGACGGCACAGCGCCATGCAGTGTCCGCCGCGCCGGTGACCGAAAGAACCGGCATTGACAGGTTCTTTATATCATCGGCGGTCAGCTCGATTTCGCTGTCATCTTCTATCAGGTCGCGGCCCGAATAATCCGCGAGCATGGTGTCAAGATCGAGGTCCCGGTCCGTCGCCATCAATCGGTGCTTTAGCCAGTCGTGCTTCATGCCAGCCAGATCGCCGCTATTGATCCAGTCGCGATATGCGTCGACCGGCACTGTGCCAACGGGATCGGACCCAACGACATTGTGCAGTGGAGCACCGACGAGGATCAGTGCTCCGACCCGTTCAGGGTTTCGCTTGGCATAGTCCATCGCCACGATTGCGCCCTGGGAAAAACCGACGATGGCGAATTCGCCTTCCGGCATCAGTCGATCGATGTCTTTATATTCTTCATCCAGACGCGACGGGGCGGACGATTGTCCGAAGCCACGTCGATCCGGCATGACCAGTTGATAGGATTCCGCAAGCGCGTGCTGTTCAACCCACATATTGCGATCAAAAGTCCAGCCATGCAGCAGCAGGACCGGTTTGCCGGTCCCGAGCAGCGACGCGGCGAGGCTTCCATCTGCCACAGGCACCGAAATGTCTGTCGGTTGTCCGGCCATCACGGCACGAGCATCCCATCGGGTTGGAATGCCTTGATCAAGGTGCAGCTTCAAGGTCCTCATGCCGGACATCATTATTGGGTGTATGGTCGCCAGACAGCCAGCGCTTCAGTTCGGAATGCGCATCTTTTCGGCGCTTTTCATTGATCTGGTCGACATGATCGGCGTCCAGGGTGAATTCGACGATCATCCCGTCGGGATCAACCGCGTAGACGGAACGACAATAGCCGTGTTCGAGCACATAGGTCTGCGGCGCTTCCAGTCCCGCATCCGTAATCCGCTTTTCAAGCTCTGCTTGCGTATCCTTGTCAACGTTGAGCGCCACATGCCGAAACGGGCTCGGCGCCAGATCGGGGCCAAATTCTTCCTGGTCGCCGGGATCGGCAAACTGGAAAAAGGCAAGGGCGCTGCCGTCGGCGAGACCGAAGAAACAATGACAATAAGTGCGCTGGGAGCCAAACAGTTCTTCCTGCTCGCACCAGGTCGCGACCAGCGGGAATCCGAGAATATCTTCATAAAAATGTCGCGTGGCTTCGAGATCTTTCACGACATAGGCAGTATGGTGCAGTCGATTTGGCAACGATGAGGTCATGATCTGTTTCCTCTCAATTGGAACCCGTATGTGCGCATATGCTTATCCGAACAGTTTCTTCGCAATTTCGGCGACATGCTTTCCCTGAAAGCGCGCGCCGGCCAGTTCATTGTCGCTGGGCATCCGGCTGCCGTCGCTGCCAGCGATCGTGGTCGCGCCATAAGGTGTGCCACCGCTGATTTCGCCCATCTCCGAATTGCCTTCGAATGTGTAGGGCAGTCCGACGATGACCATGCCATGATGGAGCAGGCTGGTGTGGAACGATGTGATCGTCGTTTCCTGACCACCATGCTGGCTGGCGGTAGAAGCGAAGACGCTGCCTACCTTGCCAACCAGCGCCTTTGAAAACCACAGCGGACCGGTCTGGTCGAGAAAATTGCGCATTTGCGCCGCCATGTTGCCAAACCGGGTCGGCGTCCCAAATATGATGGCGTCGTAGTTTTCCAGTTCTTCCGGCTTCGCAATCGGCGCATCCTGATCGGTCTTCATCCCCGATTCTTTCGCGACCTCATCGGGCACCAGTTCTTCGACGCGCTTCAAGTCGCAGCTGCAGCCGTCGATGCTGGATGCGCCCTCGGCGACCGCCTTCGCCATGGTTTCAACATGACCGTAGCTGGAATAATAGACGACGAGAATTTTTGCCATATTGCCCTCAAAAACTATAGGTTGCTTCGACGCCGTAGATCCGCGGGCGGGCCTTGAATACAAAGCCACCGGGGGAAAATTCGGCATTATATTTTTCGTTGAACAGGTTGCTGGCGAAGCCGGTCAGGCTCCAGTTGTCGCCGCTCACGCCAAGTCTCGCATCGACCAGATCGACCGGATTGCGGGATGTCGTATTGTAGGGCTCCCACCAGGTCCGGCCCGTCCGGCGATAATCGACGCGCAGCAACCCCTCCAGGCCATCGCTGAGCTCTGGTGTGAGCTGGGCGCCGAGGTTGTAGGTGTAGCGCGATATCAGCGGCAGTTCGTTGCCGATCACCGTTGGATCGGGAAATTCCTTGATGTCGCTCCAGGTGTAGCCGACCGCAGCATTCAGCTGCACCCATGGGGCAGGGCGCAACAGTGCATCAAGCTCAAATCCCTCGATGCGCGCTTTGGGGATATTGCCGAGATTCTGGGTTGAATTGGCGGCCAGGAATACAAAGAAATAGCTGTTCTTTGATACGGTTGTATAGGCCGCGCCGTTCAGGGTCAGCATGCGGTCGAAAAGCTGGGTTTTGATGCCCGCCTCGAACGTCTCCGCGGTTTCCGCCTGGAAAATATCGTTGACGCCGACAATCCCGTTGGCCGCGGCGACACCGCCGACGCCGGTCTGGTTAAAGCCGCCGGAACGGAAGCCCCGGCTATAGCCGCCGTAGATTGTGATGTCGTCCGTCGGCTTGAAGGTAGCGGTGACCTTGGGTTGCAAATCGTCAAAAGTAATCCGCCGTTTCTCGCCGGTCACCCCTTGCGGGAAGCCCGCAGGGTTGGGGAGAAAGCCCGTCGGTGTGAGCGTGGTGTTGACCCGCCGGTCGCGGTCGTAGCGCAGCGAGGCATCGACGCGGAACTGATTGGAGAACTCATAGCCGGCATTGGCAAACAGCGCCCAGGCGAAATTTGTCTGCTTGTCCGCCAAAAAGGAAAATTGCGGGTTCAGCGGATTGGTGGACGGCGTACGATAGACGGGAAAGACGCCATTGCCGGTATCAACCATATTGCCGGTCGAGATATAGCGGTTGGTGTCGATAAAATACCCGCCGAACATCCAGAACAGCTTCTCGTCTTTCGGCGATTCAAACCGCAACTCCTGGCTCAGGGCCTTGACGTTGACATATTGGCTCTGGTTCAGGTCGAAGCCATTGCCGACGCCAAACAGGGATTCAAAAAGGTTGAAGAAAAATGATTCCGGGATCGGCAGAAAGTCAAACGCATCTCCGGTCAGGACTTCCTTGACCGTGTCATAAGAGGTGATGGATGTGACCGAGAAATTGTCGTCTTCGTAGCGGAATTTGGCTGCCACATTTAGGATGTCGCGATCATTCTGCCCGCGGTTGTTCACCCGGATCGGGAGGCTGGTGTCGTTGACGTCATTGACGATATTGAAATAGAGCGCCTGCGTTTCCAGCCGGGCATAGGAGGCGCGCAAGTCCATGGTAATGCCGTCACCTGTGTCAAACAGCAGATTGCCGCGCACCGCGATGTCGCGATAGGGATCCGCTTTCTCGTTCAGGAACGCGTTGCGCAGATAGCCATCGGAATCCACATAGGATCCCGAGACCCGGAATTTCAGATTGTCGGTCAGCGGCCCGCTCAACCCGCCACGAACTTGCCAGCCGAATCCGTTGTCGACCCCGACTTTCAGCTTGCCTTCCAGCTCATCGGTCGGTTGTTTTGTGTTGATGATGATTGCGCCGCCGATCGCATTTCTGCCGTAGAGGCCACCTTGCGGCCCCTTCAGCACTTCGATCTGCTCGATATCGAACAATTCCTGATTGAACTGGGCCGGATTGACCTGCTGGACGCCGTCCACCACGACTGCCACCGACGGTTCCGAGTTGCGGGCCTGGGTGATGCCACGGATGATGATGAATGCATTGCCGGCGTTCTGCGTTTCCACGAGATTGACGTTGGAGGTGAGGTTGATGAAATCGATCGGTTTTTCGATACCTGCCGATTCAATCGCTTTCGCTGTAAAGGCGGTAACCGCTCCCGGCACATCCTGAAGATTCGCATCGCGCCTGGTCGCCGTCACGATGATCACATCTTCTTCTGCGGCCTCTTCAGCCTGCGCAAAAGCTGGTGCCGCATAGAGGCCCGACAGCAATATTGTCGAACCCAGTAAACCTATTTTTCCCCAAGAATTCGCCTTCATCTATCCATCCCCTTGCTGCAAACCGAACCTTTTGGTTTTCAGTTTCTTCGGGATACATAACTGCTTCGAAATGCGAAGTCAAATTCGATAATCGAATATTAAGGGTCGTTGGATAGCGCATGTTCCAGAGTTGGCCAGCGCCGGAGCGACTGTTCTATTTCCGCTGCGGCATCGCGCAGGAGCGGCAGCCGGGTCTCAATCAGTTCGTCCTGTGAAATGCGCGTGGTCGAAGTGGAGCAGTTAATGGCGGCAATGGCCTGGCGGTTCTGGTCCAGTATCGGAACCGAGACCGACACGATCCCGAAGTCGAGTTCATCGAGCGCCGAATCGAATCCGCGTTCGCGCACTTCTGCCAGCCGCTTTTGCATCACTTTGCCGGTCGAGATGGTTCGTTCCGTGAATTTCTCATACGGGGCCTGATCAACGAAGGCCTTGATCTCGTGTTCCGGGCGGAAGGCCAATATCGCCTTGCCAAGCGATGTTGCGTGCAAGGGAAACCGTGTGCCAACATTGACGCCGAGACGAATGCGGCGGTTGGTGGATACATGGGTGAGATAGAGAATATCCTGCCCCGATATCACCGCCATCGATGCGCTGTCACCGGTTTCGTCCCGCAGCGTCTGCAGCGGCGGGATGCACAGCTGGTCCAGATTCATCGAGGCATGGAAAGCCGAGCCGAGCGTCAGGACTTCCGGTCGCAGCAGGAAATTGCGGCCATATTGTCCGACATATCCCAGCGCCACGAGCGTTTTGAGGCAACGCCGGGCGACAGCGGGACTGAGGCCGGTCCGTTCGGCGACTTCGCTTAGGCGCATCTCCGGATGTTTGTCGTCAAAACATCGCAGGACAGAAAGTCCGCGCGCCAGAGTAGAAAGATATTCGGGATCCTTCGCGTCCGGACCGTTCACACGGCGCCTTCTGGATCAAGGGCAATCTTGTTTCGCATGGGTTCTACCAGCTCCTCATTGTCCGCGCCGAGGACCGGTGGCGCTGTGACTGATTCCATCCGTTGTCCGTCGAAGCTGACTGGCGAGCGGATCGTCCGGAAAACCCCGTGCGGACCGGCGGGGTCCTCAACCACGATCCCTAGCGCTTTCGCCTGGTCGCAGTCCACCACTTCCTGCGATGTCCGGACCGGGGAATGCGGCACTTCCAGCTCGACGAGTTTGTCACACCAATGGTCCCGGGGCTGCTCCTTGAAAAGCGGAGCCAGAAAGCCGATCACATTTTCATAATTTTCTATTCTAGCGTCGCGGCTTTCGAACATCGGCAGGGCCAGCATGTCGGGCCGATCCACCGCTGTCGCCAGATTCTCCCAGAATTTTGGCGGCGAAGACATGTGCAGCGCCAGCCATTTTCCGTCCGCACATTCAAACACATAGGATTGCGAGACATGCGGCCGGCTGTATGGTCCCATGACCTCGTCCTCGGACAGCAGATGGGTGAAATCGTCGAGATTGAAATGCGACATTGATTCGAACATCGACGTCTCGACCAGCCGCCCCTTGCCGGTGGTGTTGCGCTCGTGAAGCGCCGCGAGAACACCATAGGCCGCGTAAAACCCGGTCAGGGAGTCGGCGATGGCCGGCCCCACTACGCGCGGGTTTTCCGGATTGACCAGCAACCGCAGGAATCCGCTCGCTGCCTGCGCGACCGTGTCAAAGGCCGGCCGGTCGCGATCTGGCCCCTCGGTACCGAAGCCCGAAATAGAGGCATAGATCAGCCGCGGGTTGAGCGCCTGCAGCCGCTCGGCATCGACCCCGATTTTTGTCGCCACGCCGGGCCGGAAATTCTGGATGAAGACGTCGGCGTCTTTGATCAGCTCGTCGAAAACAACCCGATCTTCTTCGGTGCGGGTGTCGAGCGTGATGCTGCGCTTGTTGCGGTTATAGGTCTGGAAATGCGGACTATACAGGCCACCCTTGAACGAACGGAACGGGTCTCCGGTGCCGTTTTGCTCAACCTTGATCACATTTGCGCCCAAGTCAGCCAGCAGCATGCCTGCTGCGGGGCCTGTGATGAACGTTCCCATTTCAAGAACAGTTATACCGGCTAGGGGTCTCGACATCCGCTTCTCCTTCTGACTTGACTATAACCTAAAAACTTCGAATAACGAAATCAACTTCGAAAATAGAATTTTACAGGAGGCCAAATATGCGGATCGGCAAACAGGATAATGCTCTCACCTCTATTTGCACGTCGGATGCAAGCAGCATCACGGTCAGGGGCCATGACCTTTGCGACGATATTATAGGGCAGTGGGATTTTACCAGTTATTTCTGGGCGCTGGTCACCGGCGACGCTCCGAGCGAGGATCAGAAATTTTTCGCGGACGCTGTGCTTTGCGCAATCGCGGAGCATGGACTGGTCCCGAGCGTTGTTGCCGCACGCATGACTCAGGCCGCGGCTCCGGAAGCTTTTCATGGAGCGGTTGCTGCAGGCCTTCTGGGATGCGGTTCGGTGGTATTGGGCAGCGCGGAAGTGGCCGGCAGATTTTATGCCAAGCTGGTCGAACAGGCGCAAGGGGCAGACGCCGCCAGTGTCGCTGCTGATGGCATAAAGACCCTGCGCGCGAACAAGGAGCCGATTCCGGGCTTCGGTCACCCGCAGCATGCCGAGGGCGACCCGCGCGCCAACCGGCTGCTCGGACTGGCGAAGGAGCGCGGCGTGGAAGGCGAACATATTGGAATGCTATACGCGATCCGTGACGCATTGCCGGACGTTTTGGGAAGGCCGCTGCCGATCAATGTCAATGGCGCCATTCCCGCGATCATGCTCGACGTCGGTTTCCCCCTCGCGGCTTTGAAAGGTATCTCCCTGCTTGCGCGCACCGCGAGCATCATTGGCCATTTGCAGGAAGAGAGCGAACGGCCGATCGGCTTTATCATGTCGGGCGCAGCCGCCGACCGGATCGAATTTGCGGCTGACGACGATGGCTAGATGCGGGCGCGGGTTTTCCGCTATTGATGATAATAGGCTGGTCCGTTTTGCAGGTCAGGCGTCATTTTATTGGCAATACGATATGGAGCGTTCGCCAAAACCCGCGTCCTTGCGCCCATAGGGTAAGTTTCAATCACAATAGCGACTGCCGGATGGCCCGACAGGGGGTAAATAGCTCGTCGGACCGTGGTGCCGCTGGATAATCCGGCCGCAATATTGACGCACAACTTCCGATCATAACTGGCCCATTGGCTCGGTGAATCGGGACCGGTAGCCCCGTGCCAGATCAGAATATTGCCTGAACCGCTCAAAGAACCGTAAATCCGGGGTTTTCGATGCTCTGCGGATTGCACCGACAATATATATCGGGTGCGTTGACCAGCAATATTAACATTTTTTGTCATGTTTCTATCGGTGGTTGTAACAAGCTTATGGCCCCGCGCTCCTCTATCCGATTTTTATAGTCAATGAAATTACAGGGGGCCTTCATGCGCTTTTCCAATGCAGTCGCGATATCGACAATGGTGTTTAGCAGCTGCTTGCTGACGTTCACATCCACGCCCGCAGCGGCGCAGAGCGATCCGGATGTCAAAAATGCTATGGACCAGTTGAACGCTGGCCGGGCTGGTGCCGCCTATTCCTCGCTCAAGGGCAGCGAGGCAGATCGCGCCGGCAACCCCGATTATGACATGGCTCTCGGTCTGGCCGCCCTCGAAACCGGTCGCCATGGTGAGGCGATCATCGCGTTTCAGCGTGTTCTGGCAGTTCAGCCACGCAACGCACGCGCGCAGGCGGAACTGGCCCGGGCCTATGCGATGGCCGGCGATGTAGATACCGCTCGCGCCGAGTTTGAAACGGTTCGCGGCGACCCTTCGATCCCGGATCCTGTGCGCAACCGGATCGATGGTGTGGTTCGTCAGCTGGATACCGCGATTGCCGGCGGCGCGTCAGAGATTACCGGCTATATCGATGTCGAGGGCGGCTATGACAGCAATATCAACACCGCTACCGACGCGATTTCGATCACATTGCCGTTGTTCGCCTTTCTGGGCCCTGCGACCCTGAATGGTGCGGCGCGCGAACAGGATGCCGGTTTCTATCAGATCCAGGGCGGACTCTCCGGCTCGACACCGCTCAGCCGCCAGACCCGTCTCTTCGGCTCGGTGCTCGGCAACTGGCGCGACAATGTCGATAGCCGGTTTGTCGATCAGGCCTCGGCGGTCGGGACGGTTGGGGTTGCCCATAGCCTGGCCAACGGCGATGTTATCTCGCTTTCGGGGCAGGCGCAGCGCTTCTGGCTCGGTCATAATGGCTACCGCACCAGTGTCGGCGGGGATGTCCGCTATACCAAGCGGCTGTCGAATGATCGCGCGTTATCGGTCAGCGGCCAATATTTCCGGCTCAATTACGATGGCAATCCACTGCAGGATGCCGAGCGCTTCTCCGGCAGCATCACCTATGCCGACAAGAATATCTATGGCGGTATCGGCGGCGGCAAGGAAGAGACCCGGCGTCCCGGTGCTGACCAGCTGAGCTATCTGTTCGTCAACGCCCAGCTTGGCGGTGAATGGAGTCTTGGCGAAAAGGCGGCTGTCATCGCTGGCGCCAGCGTTGAGCATCGCAATTATGACAGCCGCGATCCGCTGTTCCTTCAGGGTCGCAGCGACACGCAATATGATGCGTCGCTCGGCCTGCGTTATCGGTTCACCGATACGATCAGCATCCGGCCCCGCGTGACCTACACCCGCAACGACAGCAATATCGGGCTTTATGATTACGACCGCTGGACCGCGTCTTTTGGCGCCCGCCTGAGCTTCTAGAATTAACAGTAAACCCTTGGGAGAAAAACCATGACCCAGATCCGCCAAAGAAATACGAGCCTGCTGACTGACGTCAAACTGGCTGGTGCCAGCGCGCTTGCGACCACCTTGTTCGCGATTTTTGTTCCCGGTTCGCCGCTATGGGCGGCGGAAATGGTTTTCACTTCCGCGGGCAATGACGCTGCGTCCAGTGAAAACGGGGCCGGCGAACAGCAAATCGCATCGGGCGTCGTCCAGTTGAAACTGGATGACGGCACCACGGTCAGCATCATGGGGCCGGCGCGCTATTCGCTGTCGGCAGACGGACAGCTGTCCGTGCCGAGCGGCAGTTTCACCGCAGCGGCACCAGCCAATGGATCTCCCAAGCCGATTATCGCGGGTAATGGCAGCCAGATTGTGCTGAAGCCCGGCAGCAGCGCCAACGGCAAGATTGCGTCGGACGGCAGCTTTTCCGGCTTTGCTCTGACCGGATCGATGCAGGTGGCCAGCAATGGCTCCAGCCGCAGTTTTTCGGCCGGCAAGGCTTTCAGATCCGGCAATGGATCGGGTCCGTCAGCCACGGTAACAGCGGGCGTCCAGCCCAATCGCAGCGGCGGTCAAACGGCTCTGCAACAGGTCCAGCAGGCACAGCGCAACGCTATGCAATTTCTCGCCAATGCCAGCCAGACCACACCCGCTGCACTGGGCTTTGCGGGCGTATCGCAGCCGCAGGCTTTTGTCCCTGGTACATTGCAGGCCGCGACAACCCCGGCGCAGTTCCAGGCTTTGGTGCAGGCACAGACCGGCCCGCTTAATCCCGCCCAAGCCTTGCAGTTCATCACCGAGATTCTGGCGGCAGCGCAGAATGGCGGGCTGGGGTCCTATAGCGGTCTGACGCCGACCCAGATCCAGGCATTGTTGTTCAATTTGCAAACCTATGGCGCGCCGTCCGGTATTTCCCAATTCCAGCTGCAGGAATTTCTCCGCGTGCTGGGTATCGCGGGCTACACGATTTCGGGTATTAGCGGGGGCGGCCCCACCTTCGGTTCGATCGCGGATCTGCTGGCGCTGGTCGCCGCTGGCGGCACCATTCCGCCCGGCGATCCGACCGTGCAGGCGCTCATCGATATTTTGTTCGCCAACGCCTTCCCCCCGGGTCTCGACGTGGACGAGATTGCAAGGTTGTTACGGCTGGCCGGCTATACCGTACCACCCCAATTTGGTGGCGGCACCGGTGGCACGCCAACGCCTACTCCCACGCCAACTCCAACCCCTACACCGACCCCGCCGCCGGTGCTGGCGGCATCCGACGGCGTAAGACCCGATGACAGCCGCAGCGACATCAGCGTCGCCTTTGCCAAAATCACTGAAACCGGCCAGGACAGCCAAGTGACGCTGATTTTTGAAGCCGATGAATTTGTTGGCTACCGGCTGCGCAGCGGCTTTGAGATCAAATTCCAGGATCGCGACGAAGTGGAAAAGGGCGGCGACAAGGGAATTATCGGCTGGTCGCGTCTGGCCGGTGGCACCAAGATATTGGGAGCCCCGCGCGGACCGAACAGCGGTGACCATTTTGTCTATGGCGTGCCGATGATCAACCCGCCTTCAGGTGGGCTGCTGACCTATGACCTGATCGGTTATACCAGTCCGACGATCCGCGATGACAGCGTTGCGCCAGGCGGGTTTGACGGCAAATTTGCGGTCAATTTCGGCACTGCGCAGATCTTGGCCGGACTTGAAGCGACCATCGTCCTGTCGGACTCTGTCTATGAGGTGGCGTCCCAAGGCGGCGTGCTGGCCCCGAGTATCACGGTGCTGAGCGATGGCCGCTTCAATGGCACAATCGATCTCGAAGATGGTCTGGGAATTGCCTGCAGCGTCGGTGACTGCCGGTTCGTTTACAACGGCTTTCTCGCCGGTGACGGCGCCAGCCATGCCGGCTTCGCCTATACCATCCGCGATGATGCCGATACGGTGGTAAAATGGATCGACGGCAGCGCGGCCTTTGCGAAAGGCGAGGTTACCGGCGGTACCCCCAATCCGATTACCAAGACCTTCCGTGGTGTCAGGGTTGAAGACGGCTTTACCCAGCCGGTTGCCGGTGATTTTGCCTCTGCGCTGGATGCTTCTGCAAATTTCGTAACCCGCGGGGAAATACAGAGCGAAGAGGGACGCGCCTTCCGGATAACAGGATATGCTGATGGCAGCACCAGCAATAAATCAGCGCTGACAGAAGTCCGGATCAAGACTGGTTTGGGCGATTCTTTCCGCAGCATCGGCACCGCCAAAAATGCGGACAACGGTGCCCTCGGTGATGTCCTGGGCTGGACCCGCTGGACCGACGGGGAATTCGGCAACATTCAAGGCGGGAATCGCGTTTTAGAGGGCACGGAATCCATTCACTATATCTATGGTGAGCGAACCTCCGGTACGCTGCCCACGGGCCGTGCGGAATATGCTGTCGGTGGCGGTACCCGACCGACACGAGTCGATGGCATGGGCGAGCCAGGTACATTTGAAGGCGAAATTGCGATCGACTTTGCCACGCTCAAAATGGGCTGGGACACGATTGTCGGCATGGGCAATGACCGATTTAACTTCCTCTCTGCCGGTGGCCTCGACGATCTTTCGATCAGTGTCAAAAATGCGGGTAACGGGGTTTATAACTTCACCGGCAACGGCATCGTCGTTTCCGAACTGGGCCGCTGTGAGGGGTGCACCGGATCGGCAAGCGGCTTCCTGAGCGGTAAAGACGGTCGCTATGTCGGATTCTCCTACGAGATCGGTACCGCCGACTTTGGCGCCATTCACGGTGTGGCCGGTTTTGAACGCGCCGACCTGGCGGGAGTACCGCAAGAAATCACACGGGACGAACAGGTCATCAACGGTCTCGGCAATCGCAAGCGGACGATCGGATTTACCGATGGCAGATTGAGCGAATATCTGGGTCTCGGCGGTGTATCCGGCGTACGTGACACAGCCAAGATTGTCGACTTTGGCACAGCGGCTGACGGAGTCATAAACTGGTCGCGTTGGGCCGACGGTACGGCGATCATTTCCGATGCCAGCGGTCCGCGCACTCAGAGCTATCCGGAAAATGGTGGCAAGCATTTCGTTTATGGTAGTGCGGCGACCAATCTGCCTACCAGCGGAACCGTCGCCTATGATCTGGTCGGCTCGACTTCACCGACATTGCGAGACGGATCGCAATCGCCTGGCACGTTTGCCGGGAAGATGGCGGTCGCTTTTGGCGGCACGCCAAAGGTTGGTCTTGAGTTTGACGTTGGTATTGGTGGTTCGAACTATGGCATCGCGACGGATGGCGGTGTAGCTGGTGCTGCGACCGGCGGCATTGATCTCTTCACCGACACAAGCACCGGGTTTACCTTTCACACATTCCGCGATTTCAATGTTGCGGTGACCGGCGGCGGTCCGGTTTGCGTAAATACGTGCAGCGCTACAATTGAAGGCTTTCTGGCCGGCGAAGGAGCCAGTCATATCGGAGTCAATTATGTATTCGCCAGTTCCGGATCCAGCATGATCGTAGAAGGCGCAGCCGCCTTTGGCAAAGCAGGCTCCGCTCCGACGATGGCGTCAGCGGCCGCGATTGCAGATAATTGGTCCAGCTGGACTGCGCCTACCGGCAACCTGACCCCAAAAGCAGACTTTGGTCCGCTGCTTGGCGGTCGATCGGGCAACAATCTCGGTAAACTGTCGCCGGACTCGATCAGCAATTTCAGAGAGCAACTGGGACCGGATTTCTCGTTCAGATAATCCGGATGGCCTGAACATTCCCGCCCGTTTTCGAGATGAACGGGCGGGACATTTGAAGCGAAAAACCTAACACTCTTTGTCATCTCTCTAACAGCAGGTGTAATTGGAAATTAACCCAATTTTCCGCCAGTTTCGTTTCGGTAATAAGAACAAGGGGAACGGACATCATGAACAATTTCAAGCCTATTTCAGCGTTGCTATCAGCCGCTGCTTTAATCACCGTTGCGGTACCCGCACCTTCGCAGGCCGCGTCGAAAGAAGACGCTACCGTCATGAAATGCGATGCGTCCTACGGCACGATTGCCATCACCGATGGCGACACGCAGGGCTGGAGCAAATTCGGCCTGTCCAGTCCTCGCGGAATGCTGGGTGCGATTGTTCAGGAATCCGGCTGCTTCACGCTGCATACCGGCGCAGATGGTCAGCCAGCCAATTATCTGCTGTCCGCTATTGCCGGTTCGCAAGAAGAAATTGACCAGACGATGAACACCGCGACCGGCCTGCTGAAAGGCGGTCTGGTTCAGTCCGGTGCTGCTGGGACCATCCTGAGCAAAGTCCCGATGGGCGGCGCATTGATAGGTATGTTTGGCGGTTTGGGCGGCAAGAAAAAGACCATTTCTGCTGGCTTACGGCTGATGGACCCATCCAACGGACAGACGTTGATTGCCGGCAGCGGCCTCAGCCAGAAATCCACGATCAAGGTCTTGAACAGCAGCGACTGGGTTGCGGCCAGTCAGGGACAATTCGGGCAATATAGCTCGTCGAAAGACGGCAAGATGGTGACCAGTGCCTTCATCGAAGCCTATAACAACCTCGCGTCACAGGCCGGGGCATTGGCAACGGCGCGCCAGGCAGCTGCGGCAGCACCGGCGGCTTCTATAGTAACCACCTATACCGTCGCTGTCCCCACTTCGATGAGAGCAAGCGCCTCCGAAACCGCTGCTGAAGTTCGGTCCCTTCGCGCGGACACCGAATTAAAGCCGACCGGAAACAAGGAAGGGCTGTTTGTCGAGGTAAGCGACAATTATGGCACCAAGGGCTGGGTTTCAGTAGAAGACCTGCGCTAATTGCGACCCCGGCGCAGGGATATCACTGATAAGGAAGGGCGTCCTCTATCCCGGAGGGCGTCCTTTCATTTTTTGCGTACTGTGGGAAAGCGCCTAATCACCAATCAATATGAATGGCGCCCATACCGCCGGGTTATCGGCACCGGGAACGGTCGGATCCGCCATCAATTTTAACTGCGCCTGCCGCAATGCCTCGGCCCGGCTCATGCCATTTTTGGCATTCGTGACGGTCTCGACTGAAAGAACCGCCGCCGCGTCGTCTCGCACCGGCCAGTGCGAAAGCAATAGCGATCGCGTTCCCGCCAGGCGGAATGCTTTTGCAAGGCCGGAATAGGTCGGAGCACCGGCATTGACGCCACCGCTGCTGTTGCACGCCGAGAGAATGACCCAGTCGACCGGAATAGAGAGCCGCGAAATTTCGCTGGCGGTCAGCAAGCCATCATCAAGATTATTGGCCTTCGCCGGCGGCGTGAGGACCAGCGCCGGTTCCGACAGCCCGTCAATCTCGCCACTGGTCAACCCGTGGGTCGCAAAAGCCACGACCGTAAAATTGGAAAAGTCAAATGACTTGGCCGATGTCTCTGTGAGGTCCGGGCCAGTGATCAGAATGGAATTGTCATTGCCAAAGATCGCACGGAGCCTGGTCAGTTCGTCCTTGCTGGACGGCAGGCTAGGCAAATTTGCCAGCGATTCGATGTTCACCTCTCCGCCCCTGAACAGGCTCGCGATCTGCAATATGTTTTGATTGCCCTGGGACAGCACCGGGTTTCCGAAACCGGCAAAGCGCTGGGATGCCGGCTGTATCTTGGTCGCTCGCTGGCTATTGAAACCGGAGAATATGGCGATCGCCTTGTCCCGGACGAGCCAGGGGGTTGTATCGCTTTGTCCACTGGCGGTTACCAGTAATGCCGGAGAAATGGACGCGAGAATTCCGCTGGCGGGAAACAGCAGCTCGGTTTTATCAGCCAGACCCTGATACAGGGTCGGTGGCAGGACGAGCGTGAACAGCCGATGGGCAGCCTGGCGATCAAAAGTGGCAGGTCGATCAGCCAGACTTGCCCGCGCATCGTCGATGCTTGTCCGGATTCTCTTTACCAGCGCCGCGGTTTCCCTCGGGCTGCTCTCGGCCTTGCCCCAGGTGACGGAGTCCCTGGAAACCGCAATCGTCAATATTTCGTTCGATAATTCCAGCGGGAATATAACGGTTTGCTGATCGGTCAGTTGGGCCTGCATTTCCGATAAGGGTACCGGAGAGGGTCGGCTCAGTGCGACATAATCCGGAAATTTTCCCGAGATATTGTCATTGATATCATCGATCTGCTTCTGGAGACCGGTCAATCTTGCGGTGAGCCTGTTTGCCTCTCCGTCATTCTCGGTGACTGCAGTGATAATCTTGGCTCTGAGCGCATTGGCATCCTGCCGTTTCGCTTTCAATTCAACCAATAGCGCCGCAACTTCGTCATTCTGGGCAGCGCCCCGAACCGCCAGGTCGGCGTTGGCCTGGGCCAGTTCGGAAATCAGCGCCAGCTGTGCTGCGCGAACCGCATCCTCTGTCGCGTCGGCCTCGACCGCGATTTTCGCAAACAAGCCAAAGCCGACTTTCATCACTTCTGAAAGCGATACCATCTCAGGGCGTCCGGCAGTGAGATTGAACATCTGCTTTTCGAGCCGGTCGGAAGCGCTTTTGGCCCATTCCAGCGCTTCAGCTTTGCGCCCCGCGGCTGAAAGCATTGCGGCATAGCGCAATTCATCTTTCAAACGGTCCTGATGGCTGTCGGGCAAGGCTTTGATCAAGCCGGCAATAGGCGCTTCCGCTGCTGCGACCGCTTCGGCCGGATCGCCGAATTGATAAATATGCCAGGCCCGTGCGATTTGGGCACGGGCAATCGACGGTTCACCCGGTTCCATGGCCTTTTTCAGTTCTTCAACCCCTCGATCGAAAACGGGCAGGCTGTTTTCCGAATGGCCGGTTCGATCCATCAGCGTCGCGAGAAAGACCCGGGACTGACCTTTCTCCCGAAAATCGGCGACGCCGGACATGGTGTCAGCGATATTCACAACTTCCCGCTGCAACGTGTAGGCTTCATCAAATTTCCCCTGCAACGTCAGCGCTGCTGTGAGCATCGACATGGGTTCGTAAACCGAAGAGCTGTTGCGCCCGTGCAATTCCGCTTCAATTTCCATCTGACGGCGGAAAATTCGCTCTGCATCAACAAAGCGGCCATTGCGGTACAATACCGCTCCCGAAGCGTTCAAGGCATAGCCGACCAGCGCGTGATCAGGTGGCAAAGCCTGCAGCGCAGCGACTGCGGCTTCATCCAGCACATCGCCGGCGCGGGGGTCATCCATATAATGCATGTGCACGCCGCAGTTGATCGAATTGATATGCCGGAGACGGTCCGCTTCGGGCAAGGTCCGGCGGCCCAGTTCCGCTGCACGGCACATGGTCGCCATCGCCTCCGTCCGGTCGCCAAGCTTGAAGCCCGCGTATGCCAGCGCGTTGAGCGCCAAGGCCATTTCGCCGCTTTCCTCGCCAAAAACACGTGTAACCCTCGCAATTGCCTTGTTCGCATATAGTTTTGCGCGCTCAACATTCTTCAGATCGGTGGAAATCAAGGAAGCGTAACTTTCCAGATCGTACATATAGTCCGCATCTTCCAGCCCGTTCGCATCGATAACCGCATAGGCGGCCTCGATATTCTGCCATCCCCGATCAAATTCTTGAGTGTAGAAATAGGCAACAGCCAAATTTTTGTAGGCCTGAGCCAGGATTGTTGGGGCAACCGAAGGATCAGCCTCGATTTTGCGGGTAAAATCCAGCCAGACATCCCGTTCGATCTTGGGGTTGTCGAAACGGTCTCGCGACAGCAGCTGCCGGAATTCCTCTTCTATCGAACGTGCCGGGCCACTCGCTTGTGGTGCATTGCTGCCCGGGCTCGAGGCCCAAATTGGACCGGATATCAAGACTGCCGAAAAAGCAGCCAGCAAGGACCAAGCACGTATCATGTTCAAAACCCCGAGATAATAATCTGTGGTGCGTTCCTGAGACGATGATAAAGAAGGCCTCCAAATAAGCAAAGAAAGATCGCAGGCGGAACTATCCGCATTTGGCTTGTGGGAGTTAACAGCATTTGTAACTATATTTTCGAGGTCGACAACGCCTATATCCGACATCAATTGTCGCCACCAATATTGGATAAAGTCTCAAAATGAACAACTTGCGCATTTTGCATGTAGAGGATGATTTGCAAGCGGCGAAGATGGTGGCGGATGTGCTGTCGCGGGTGGGCGACGACGTGGTAAATGCGGCAAATGGCAAGGATGGACTTCGGCTGGCGTCGGAAGAGGAATTTGATCTGGTCATTCTTGACCGGATGCTGCCGGATATGAGCGGTATCGATATCATCACCAAATTGCGTGCCGCAGGCGTTGCCCTTCCGGTATTGATGCTTTCTGCCCTGGGCCGGACGGAAAAGCGGATCGAGGGTCTGGATGCCGGAGTTGATGATTATCTCGCCAAGCCGTTTGAACAGGAAGAGCTGATTGCCCGGGTCCGGGCCTTGCATCGCCGGGCGAGTGGACAATCTCATAGCGCAGTGATAATTTTCGGCGATCTGGAATGTCATATCAAGGCGCGTACGGCGCACCGCCAAGGGCGACATATTCCATTGAGCCCAAAGGAATTCGAGCTGTTCAAATATTTCATGCAAAATGCCGGTGAGACCGTTACCCGCGAGATGTTGTTGCGGGATGTGTGGAATTTGAACTTCGATCCGCAGACCAACGTCATTGACGTGAATGTCGGGCGGCTCCGGCGCAAGCTGGAGGAAGGTTTTGACGGCCCGATCCTCGAGACTATCTGGGGGGCCGGGTACCGTTTGCTGGCCGGCTGATCGTGGTGTTGTCCAATCCTTTCAAATCTCTCTTCGGTCGATTCTCGATCTGGATCGCGCTGGTTACGGCGCTGGTCGTGCTGCTGCTGTTTCTGCTCGCCAACGGCATCGTCAAGGCAGAGACCGAGCGCCAGATCCGCAGCGCAGTGGATACAGATATCGCCGGTTTAGCCGATATTTATGTCTCCGGTGGACAAGGCGAACTGGCCGAGCGGATCCGCGACCGTATTGCCATGACCAGAACCGGTGGTGCGAGCGACTATTATCTGCTGGCCGATGGCTCAGGAACGCCGATTGAGGGTAACCTGGCAAAATGGCCGGCCCTGTCATCGGAAAATTCGGAGGCCAGCGTTCTATCCCTAGCTGGCAAGGGCCAGATTTTCGCGCGGGCCACGCAACTGGCTCCCGATCTGAAACTTGTGGTCGGCTGGAACCTCGATAGCCGGGAGGCATTGCTGGTGAAGTTGCGGATTGCCTTTCTGGTTGCCGGGCTGGCTATCGTCATGCTGGTGGTCGGTCTCGGTTTCTGGTCGACCCGGCGGCTGCGGGGCCGGCTGGCGTCAATCAACGCCGCATTTCGCAGAGTTGGCCAAGGCCAGTTCGACACTCCAGTTGATATCGACAATCGCGGAGATGAACTGGATGAGCTGTCCCGTCACACCAATGAAATGGTGTCGCGTGTTATCAATCTGGTCAACGCTCATAAGGACATATCCGACCATACAGCGCACGAGTTGCGGACGCCCTTGATGCATCTCGACAATCGGCTTGTCACAGCGATGAACGATATTGTCGAACCTGATCAGAAAATCGGTTTGATAAACGCGCGTACCGATATCAAAAACATCATCGCACTGCTCGATTCCTTGCTCGATATCGCGTCAAGCCGCGCGCAAAAGGGCGACCGGACGGGACTGTCGGAGTGCGACGTTTCGGTCATTGCCGAGGGTATCGCCGAGCTGTTTTCCGAAAGTGCCGGCGATCTGGGTATCGATTTCAGCACCGATATTACGCCAGGGGTCAGCATGATGGCCAATCCGGCCCATCTTCAGCGTATATTGTCCAATCTGCTCGATAACGCGTTTAAATATACGCCGGAAGGCGGAACTGTGAAGATGATGGTTCGGCCCGGCCCAACAATAACGGTAAGTGACAATGGCCCGGGTATTGCCGATGATATGCGAACGAAGGTGTTTGAGCGCTTTGTCCGCATCGATGCAGGCGGCGCAAAGGGGCATGGCCTCGGCCTTGCCTTGTCTCAGGCGCTGGCCGAGCGGAATGGATTGTTCATTCGCTGTTACGACGCGAAGCCGGGGGCAGTATTTGAGATTAGTCCGGAGAGGGGGGATTGAATTGACTGACCGAAACGCATCTTTACTCGCTCTGCTGGGATCTGTTTTGCTTCTGTCCGGTTGCGCTGCTGGTCCCGGGGGCGCGGCTTCGCCTGCGACAGCCAATATTGATACCCCAAAGCCTGCTTTAGACGACGGTCCGGTCGCGCGTACTGCCTATGCCATTTCGTTGGGGCAACGAGGCGAGTTGAACGCCGATGCCACGTCCCTCCGCACAGCAGCCCAGATGCTTGCAAGCCTCGGTGCCAAGCCTGACAATGGTGAGGATGACGATCTTTCGTCGCGATGGAGCGAACAAGCAAGCCTCATTGATCCATCAACAACTTTGCCGGTGTATCGCGGTCGCGCGCTTGGCCCTTCCTACAAAAAGGGCACGGTCTCGGCGACGCTGGCTGTCAAAACCGACCAGATTTTTCTGGCGGGCAAGAAGGCTGCCGTGGCCCTGGTGCCGGTTTCCGCCAAACCGATGTCGATCAAGATCAGCGATGGCCGGGGAGAGAATGTTTGTAAAACCGGCGTTTCCTCCAGGCCGATGAATTGCGAATGGCTGCCACTTTTTACCGGGAGATATCGGATCAGGATTGAGACGAGCGCCAGAGAGCCGGCCGCTTATTATCTGGTGTCCAACTAGACCGCCACATGCGGATTTGGTAAGCATTTTTGCGTGCTTAATCCGTTGATCGGCTCGTTGCGACTGGCGGCTGGCGACGGATCATTAACAATAGCGGAGGATGCAAACGCTTCTCGCGCCACTGCGGTTGTTCCCGCGCCGCGAATATTGTAGCTCGAGCTGAGAATCGCCCCCACATTTTCGTTTTCTGATCGGACCAGCCGTGCACCAAGTAAACCAGACCCTTCCTTTCAAGAATTTCGCGCCAGCCATTTCACCGGTGACACCCTTGCGCGCTGCCATTACCGCTGCGTATCGTCGGCCCGAGGCCGATTGCGTTATGCCTTTGCTCGAACAGGCGCGGGTCTCGGACGCCGAGGGCAAGGCGATTGCGCAGACCGCCCATGATCTGGTTGAGACCATGCGCAAGAAGGGCCGCGGCGGCGGTATTGAAGGACTGGTGAAGGAATATTCGCTGTCCAGCCAGGAGGGCATCGCGCTGATGTGCCTGGCCGAAGCCTTGCTGCGGATCCCCGATAACGCGACCCGCGACGCCCTGATCAGCGACAAGATCGCAACCGGTGACTGGCGCTCGCATCTGGGCGACGGGCGCTCGGTGTTCGTCAATGCTGCGACATGGGGCTTGGTTGTGTCGGGCAAGTTCGTCTCGCCGATCAATGAAAGCGGTCTTGGCTCATCGCTGTCGGCGCTGCTGAAACGGTCCGGCGAGCCGGTCATTCGCAGCGGCGTCAACATGGCGATGCAGATGATGGGTGAACAGTTCGTTACCGGCGAATCGATCAAGGAAGCGCTCCAGCGGGCCGGAAAGAAAGAAGCTCTTGGCTTTACTTACAGCTATGACATGCTTGGCGAGGCGGCGATGACCATGGCGGACGCCGACCGCTATTATGATGACTATGAGCGCGCTCTGCACGCCATTGGTAAGGCTGCCAATGGACGCGGTGTCTATACTGGCCCCGGCATTTCCATCAAATTGTCGGCGCTGCATCCCCGCTATGTCCGGGCGCAAGCGGGCCGGGTGATGGAAGAGCTGCTGCCGCGCGTTCGCGCGCTGGCGCTGCTCGCCAAGAAATATGACATCGGCCTGAACATTGATGCCGAAGAGGCCGACCGGCTGGAGCTTTCGCTCGATATTGTCGAAGCGCTGGCGCTGGATGACGCTCTGGACGGCTGGCACGGGCTGGGTTTTGTCGTTCAGGCTTATGGCAAGCGTTGCCCCTATGTGCTCGACTGGCTCATCGATCTGGCGAAGCGCTCGGATCACCGGATCATGGTTCGCCTGGTCAAGGGCGCCTATTGGGACAGCGAGATCAAACGGACGCAGGTAGAGGGGCTGGCCGGGTTTCCGGTGTTTACCCGCAAAGTGCATACGGATGTCAGCTATATCGCCTGCGCGCGCAAGTTGCTCGCCGCGGGTGATGCCGTCTTCCCGCAATTTGCCACGCATAATGCGCAAACCCTTTCGACCATTTACCACCTGGCAGGCGATGACTTCAGCATCGGCGATTACGAGTTCCAGTGCCTTCACGGCATGGGCGAAGAGCTTTATGACGAAGTCGTCAGCGCGAAGAAGCTCAATCGGCCTTGCCGCATCTATGCGCCTGTCGGAACCCACGAGACGCTGCTCGCCTATCTCGTCCGCCGGCTGCTGGAAAACGGTGCCAATTCCTCTTTCGTCAACCGGATCTGGGATGAGAATGTCCCGATCAGCGATCTGCTCGTCGACCCGGTTAAGGAGGTTCAGGAGATTGAACCGACAGGCTCCCAGCATCCGCTGATCGCGCTTCCGGAGGATCTTTATCCTGACCGGCGAAACTCGCGTGGGCTGGATCTCAGCGACGAAACTGTTCTGGTCCGGATCTCGCAAAATCTCCGTGACAGCGTATCGGTCGATTGGCACGCGGAACCTATGATTGCCGGACTGACTATCACCCGCGATGCCGAGGATGTCGTGAATCCCGGCGACGAACGCGACGTCGTTGGACAGATCGTCTGGGCCACGCCGGAGGAAGCATCGCAGGCCGCACGGGTGGCGGCCGAGGCGTTTCCGGACTGGTCGCGATCTCATGTGGAAGAGCGTGCCCGGGCGCTGGAAAAGGCCGCAGACTTGCTCGACGAACGGATGGAGCCGCTGCTCGGCCTGATCATGCGCGAAGCCGGCAAGTCGCTGCCCAATGCGATCGCCGAAGTGCGCGAGGCAGTCGATTTTCTGCGCTATTATGCGGAGCAGGCCCGAGCGACATTTGATGACAATGTCGAGCCGCTAGGCCCGATGGTTTGCATCAGTCCGTGGAACTTCCCGCTGGCGATCTTTACCGGGGAAGTGGCCGCAGCTCTGGTCGCGGGCAATACCGTGCTGGCCAAACCTGCGGAAGAAACGCCCTTGGTGGCCGCTCAGCTCGTCTCCATATTATACGAAGCCGGCATCCCCGAAGCGGTGGTGCAGCTGGTGCCCGGCGACGGTTCGATCGGCGCAGCCCTGTGCGGTGCTTCCGAAGTCTGCGGTGTCATCTTCACCGGCTCGACCGAAGTCGCCAAGCTGATTCAGGCGCAGCTGGCGGAGCGCACCTTGCCGGATGGATCACCGCTGAGGCTCATTGCCGAAACCGGCGGGCAGAACGCGATGGTGGTCGACTCCTCGGCCCTGCCGGAACAGGTTGTCCGCGATGTGATTGCTTCTGCCTTTGACAGCGCCGGGCAGCGTTGTTCGGCGCTGCGGATCCTGTGCGTGCAGGAAGATATTGCCGATGAACTGCTGTTAATGCTCAAGGGCGCGCTGGCCGAGCTCAAGATCGGGCCAACCGACGAATTGTGCGTCGATGTCGGACCGGTGATCACCGCAAACGCCTGCGAGACAATCACCACCCATATTGAAAAGATGCGGGAAGCCGGACGCAAAATCCAGCAGCCGACGCTTGATGAAAGCACCCGGCACGGCACATTTGTGGCGCCGACGATCATCGAGATTGATCATATCGGCCAGCTCGGGCGGGAAGTCTTTGGACCGGTGCTGCATGTAATGCGCTATGCCCGCAAACAGGTCGGCGAGGTGATGGAGCAGATCAATTCGACAGGCTATGGCCTGACCTTCGGCCTGCACAGCCGGATCGACAAGACCATTGCCGATATCTCCGCGCAGGCGCAGGTCGGCAATATCTACATCAATCGCAATGTCATTGGCGCGATTGTCGGCGTTCAGCCTTTTGGCGGGCGCGATCTGTCCGGCACCGGACCCAAGGCGGGCGGACCGCTGTATATTGGCCGTCTGGTCAAAAATGCACCGCGCAGCACGACGATCGAACGCGGCCCGGTTCTTGACCCCGATTATGAAGAGCTGGCCCGGTTTGTACGAGTGACCGAAGACGCGCCAGCGCCATATGGTCACAAGGCTCCGCGCCTCGACAGCTTCGTCGAGCTTCCCGGTCCGGTCGGCGAAAAGAATCTCTATGGCGTCCACCCCCGTGGCCGTGTGCTGTTGGTGCCGGAAACCGCCGAAGGGCTCCGGGATCAGCTGCTCGCGATTTTTGCGACCGGCAATTTGCCGTTCGTACCCGACAGCGAAGCGACTCGCGCCCTTGCCGCGGACCTCCCGCCCAAGGTCGGCCAGCGCCTGCAATGGACAGAAGACTGGGAATCCGAGCCGCGCTTTGCGCAAATTCTGATCGAGGATACCGGCAAAGACATCCGGCCCTGGCTGAAAGCGGTGGCGGCGCAGCAAAACTCGGTTCCGATTGTTCAACTCGGTATCGGCAAGGGTGGCTACCGGACCGACTGGCTGCTCGAGGAAATCGCCATTTCCATCGATACCACCGCTGCAGGCGGCAACGCCAGCCTGATGGCGGTCGCATAGAAAGCTTCGCGTGGAGTTCTGGCGGGAGCCGTTTTTAACCAACGGCCCCGCCGCTTCGAATGCCCATTAGCACTGCGGCACCGTGCGGCTGCAGGCGCATCAATGCTATGCCGGGTGCGATGCGGCATTTTGCTGTAGGCTGATCGATACCAGCCTCCCGAAAACCGTCAGCGCCATGATGCTTGACCCGTCGGACCCATCCGCTGTTTCGCTGTTTGAAACGCAATAATGAGAATCACTTGCAATAGCGAAAAGAAGCTGTAATGGCCTTCCACGAAGATGCGAATGAGTCGCAAAATGTGGAAAAAGGGGGCCATAGTGGCTAAAAAACTTGCCGGATATCTGCTGAAATCGTCGGTAGCCGCTGTTTTGCTGACAGCAGCAGCAACCGCAGTAGCTGTGCCGCTTTCCACTATCCCTGTAGAAATGAGCGTATGGGGCATGTTCGCGCAGGCGGATTGGGTTGTGAAAGCTGTGATTATCGGCCTGATCATTGCCTCGGTCGCGAGCTGGACCATATTTCTCGCCAAGATTGCTGAACTGCGCAGGGCAATGGCCGACGAACGGATCGTTCTTGGCCATGTTGCTAAGCTCCGGTCGCTCGATGACGCTCGCCTCGACCCGGCTCTTGCCGAAACCGCGCTGATACAAGAGGCTTCGGCCGAGCTCGCGCTATCCACCGATGCCCTGCACGATGGCGAGGGCATCAAGGAGCGGATCGTCTCTCGCTTCGAAAGATATGAAGCGGCGCTGTCCCGCAAAATGACGCGCGGCATCGCCATATTGGCC
Organism: Sphingopyxis sp.; assembly: GCA_002733865.1. Lineage (GTDB taxonomy): Bacteria > Pseudomonadota > Alphaproteobacteria > Sphingomonadales > Sphingomonadaceae > Parasphingorhabdus. The sequence continues at coordinate 128,828 of NVXM01000004.1, read as the reverse complement.
ACGATTGGCGCAACGGCTCCGTTTGTCGGTCTGTTCGGAACGGTCTGGGGCATCATGAATAGCTTCATCGGCATCGCCGAAAAGCAGACAACCAATCTCGCGGTTGTCGCGCCCGGCATCGCGGAAGCTTTGCTGGCCACCGCTCTGGGGCTTGTCGCCGCCATTCCGGCAGTCGTGATGTACAATCATTTCTCGCGGCAGATTGCGGCCTATCGGGCGCTGGTCTCGGATACTGCAGCTGGCATCCTGCGTCTTGTATCCCGTGACCTCAGTCGCGGGACCGTGAGCAGCGGAAAGGGCTGAGACGATGTCGATCCGGCTTTCCGACAATAGCGATGACCTGCCGGTCAATCACGAAATTAATGTGACACCGTTCATCGACGTGATGCTGGTGTTGTTGATCATTTTCATGGTGGCGGCGCCGCTGGCAACCGTTGATGTCAAGGTCGACCTGCCGGTTTCCACTGCAGCGGCAGCGCCGAAACCCGACAAGCCGGTGTTTCTCTCGATCCAGGCGGACGGCAATATTCTGGTCAACGACACACCGGTATCGCAGACCGGGCTGGGATCGGCGATCGACACTGCCACCCGGTCCGACCGCGAGCAGCGCATCTTTTTGCGCGCCGACAAGACGATTACTTACGATACCATCATGGGTGCGATGAACGAGCTGCGCTCTGCCGGCTATCTCCACGTCGCTTTGGTCGGCGCGGAATCCGGATCGGTAAAATGAGTGAAGCCATGCTCAGGTCAGACGAAAAACGTCGATGGGTTTTCGCCGCAGCCATCGCTGTGGCAGCGCATGCGGCCTTGGGTCTGGCTGTTACGGCATGGAAGTCTCCACAAGAACCTCCGATCCCCGAACCGGTCGTTCTGGTGGAGCTTCCCCCTGCCAGTGCGAGCGAGGCCAATTCCGAGCCTGTACCTGCTTCTCAACCGGAATATGTTCCGCCGCAGCAGGCGCTTCCGTTCGAGGTGCCGCCGGTACGTGCGCCACTGCCGGACGATGCGCTCCGGTTGCCGCCCGAGCCAAAACGTGCGGCTTCGCTGGCCACACCGACGCCTCCCGCAATAGCGACGCCGGTCGCAGTAGCCCCTCCGGCCAGAGCAGAGGCGGCTCCGACGGCGCCCACAAGTCCTGTGCCCAGCAATAGCGCTGGCAACAGCGCCAAGGCGAAAAAGGAGCAGGCGAACTATTATGCGATGGTCAGTTCCCATCTCAACCAGCGCAAAAAATATCCGAAGGAAGCGCGCCAGGCCCGCGAGCAGGGCGTGGTCAAGGTCCGCTTCACCGTCGATCGCGCCGGTAATATCTCCAATGTCTCAATAGCCGCATCCAGTGGCCACGCCATTCTCGATCACGCCACCCTGGGACTTATGCAACGCGTTGCTCCTTTGCCAGCAATGCCCGCATCGATGACCCAAAACCGGGTCACGATCTCGCTACCGATTGATTATTCACTCAGAACTCGTTGAAAAAAAGGAAAAAACCCGATGGACAAAAATAGGTCGCAAATATCGAAACCAGCAAGCTTGCGCTTTTCAGGCATGGGCAAGCGCAGCGCATTCGTTGCGCTGGGCCTGACAACGGCGCTGGCCAGTACAGCAGCCTGGGCCCAGGATGCGGAACCGGAAGAGGTCGAACTGGAAACGCTGCAAATCGAGGACAATGCGGCTGACGTAAACCCTTACACGGAAAAAGGTGCGCCTTATAAGGCGCGCGTGTCCGGCGACATTCGCCGCGTAAAGCCCCTGTCGGAAACGCCGGCAACGATCACTGTCCTCACCGAAACCCAGCTCGAAGAGCAGGGTGCTACAAATTTGCGCGATGTCCTGGACAACCAGCCCGGCGTGACCGTCGGCACCGGTGAAAATGGCAACGCTTTTGGCGACCGTTATATCATTCGCGGTCATGAAGCGCGCAGCGACGTATTTGTCGACGGTCTGCGCGACCCCGGCATGACCACGCGCGAAACCTTTGCAGTCGAGCAGATTGAGATCACCAAGGGACCAAGCTCGTCCTTTGCCGGTCGCGGATCCACCGGCGGCGCCGTCAACTCGATCACCAAGCAGGCGAGCACCGATTATAACTTCAATCGCATCGACGCGGGCATCGGTACCGACGACTATTACCGGGTGACGCTCGACAGCAATTGGGCGCTGAGCGACAATATCGCTCTGCGCGCCAATCTGCTCTACGGCTATGATGAAGCGCCAAACCGCAATTTCTCAGATCGTGAGCGCATTGGTGCGGCCCTGTCCGGCAGTTTCAAGCTGAATGACACGATCCGGGTGCTACTCGACTATTATCATCTCGAAGCCGATGATACGCCAGATCTCGGCGGCTATGTTCCACGGCCAACCGGAACCGGCCCCGACGATGCTACTGTATACGGGCCATGGGATGATGTTCCGAATTACACCCAGGCGGAAGACTTTCTCAACACCGAGGTCGATACATTTACCGGACGGATTTTCATTACCCCGTTTGACGGGTTCACGATTGTCAATTCGACACGCTATGGTGAAACTTCCAATGGCTATGTGCTGACGGGGCTCCGGGGCGGTGCTTATGACCCCGCGACTGATACCTTCGCGCCATTGACCCTGAGTACGCATCAGGGCAATCAGGAAGTCGAATATTTCGTCAACCAGCTCAATATTCTCGGCGAGTTCGACACCGGTTCGATCGGCCACAATATTGTTGCCGGTACCGAATATTCGAATCTCAAGGTCGCCAACGGCACCTATGACCTGACCACCAACGGAGCGACCAATTGCATCACCAATGGTCGTTTCGGTCCCAGCCCGTCCTATTGCATCACCGACGAGAACCGCAATCTGATTGTCACTGATATCCACAATGTTCTGCAGCGCGACATCGCCTTTGGCGGCGTCGACAGCGACTGGAAGGTGGAGACGATGTCCGTCTATCTGATGGACACGGTTGACATCAATCCCTGGCTGTCCGTCCATGGCGGCGTAAGGGTCGATGCGTTCAACTACCGCAACACGGTCGACAGCCGCGGCACCGTGACTGACTATCGCTACAAGGATACATTGTGGAACGGCCATGCCGGCATTGGCATCAAGCCGATGGAAGAAGTCTATGTCTATTTCAACTGGGGCACAGCCAAGAATATCAACGGCGGTGAATCCGATCTCGGCGGCAATTGCGGCTATGGCGGAATCTGTGTGGATACCGGCACCGATATCGGGGATGGACGACCCGAAAGCTCGACCAGCTATGAACTGGGCGTAAAAGCCGATCTGTTTAACGACCAGCTTCTGTTTACGGCGGCCGCTTTTCAGATCACCAAGAGCGATGTGTTTGAATCCGCCGGAACCGGTTATGAAGCGGGCGGCAGTCTGAACACCGGCGAAAACCGGGTGCGTGGCATCGAACTGGGTGTCGTCGGCAATATCACGCCGAAACTCTCCGGTCAGGCTTCGGTGACGGTCATGGACTCCGAAATTACCGGTTCCAACGACGTCACAAAGATCGGACGCCGGCTGAGCAACTTCTCCAATACACAGTTCAGTGGCCAGCTGCGCTATCAGGCGACCGAGGCGTTCGCTCTTGGCGGAACTGCGACCTACAAGGGGGAGATGTTTACGGGTCAGCCCGATGACGCCGCCGGCTATGATTCGACGCTGGAAGTCTACACCTACCGGGTTCCGGACTACTGGACCTTTGATGCCTTCGCCAGCTACAAGGTGAACGAACATCTTGCGGCGCGTGTGAACCTGACCAATGTCAGCAACGAGGATTATTATCTCGCTGGCTATCGCAGCGGTCACTTCCTTTACAAGGGCGATGAACGCCGCGCCACGCTAACGCTGACCGGGCGTTTCTGATACGAAACGGGGGACGACGATTCGTCGTCCCCTGTATTGACCCAACAAGCGGCTGACCGAATGCTTACAATCATCGAAAATATTCTGGATGAGGAACAGGTTCTGAGCTTCCGAAAGAAGCTGGAAGCTGCAGAGTGGACCGATGGTGCCACGTCTGCGGGGACGCGCTCGGTGAAAGTGAAGCAGAATCTGCAACTCGCGCGTCAGAACGCGCTTTCGATCGAGCTTGGCAATATCATCCTCCGCAAATTGGGTAACGACCCGCTGTTTGTCTCGGCCTCGCTGGCTGAAAAAATCTGGCCGCCTGTTTTCAATCTGTATCAGGATGGCGGCCATTATGGGACCCATAGCGATGCTGCCCTGATGCGCCTTCCCGAGGCGAATATGACGATCCGCAGCGATCTGTCATCGACCATCTTCCTTTCCAATCCCGAGGATTATGATGGGGGCGAGCTGGTTATTGAAGAGCGCTACGGGGCGCAGCCGGTCAAACTGGCCGCCGGCGACATGATATTATACCCCTCGGCCAGCCTGCATCAGGTAACCCCGGTGACACGCGGCCAGCGGATATGCGCGATCACCTGGATGCAAAGTGCGGTTGCCGATGCCTCTGCGCGGGAAATGCTGTTTGATCTGGACCAGTCGATTCAGGCGCTGACGCCTGACCGGCCCGCCGACGACCCCGATATCGACCGGCTGATCCATGTCTACCACAATATGCTGCGGCGCTGGGCATCGGTATGAACCGCTACATCGTCAAGGGACTCGTGTGGCTCCTGCTCGCGGTGCCCGGCATGCTGATGCTATGGTCCTTCGCGGATGGCGACACGCTGGCAATGGACATGCTCCATCCCAGCGGCGAAATGTCGATCCGCCTGATGATCCTCGCCATGCTTCCCGGACCGCTGGGCGATTTCTTTGGCCTGAACCGTTTTTTCAGAGCCTGGCTGGCGATCCGCCGCAATCTCGGTGTCGCGGCCTTCGGCTATGCGCTGTTGCACCTGGTTTTCTATGTCTTGGACATGAGCAATGTGGCCGCTATGCTGGAGGAAATCGGCCTTCCGGGCATCTGGACGGGCTGGCTTGCCCTCGCATTGATGATCCCCCCTGCTGCGATCAGCTTCAATCGTGCAATGCGGATGCTGGGGCAAAACTGGAAGAATGTTCAGCGTCTTGTCTATCTGGCGCTGATCATCGGGCTGATTCACTGGATTTTGCTGAATTGGACCTGGCAGCCAGCGCTGGTTCATCTGGCTCCGCTCATGATCGCATGGATTTTGCGGATCATCGGCCGCAGTCGGCGAAACCGAAGACAACGGAGTATGGCATGAATAGAATATCGCGAAAATATCTTGCCGCCATCGCGGCAGCCGCGACTTTGACGCTGGCACAACCGGCCTATGCTGACGGCAATGTAAAATGTAACTCTGGTCCCAGCACCAGCTGGAAGCCGGTTTCCAAACTGAAAAAGAAAGCCTGGATGGAGGGCTGGGAACTGCTCAAGGTGCAGGTCGAGGGCGATTGTTATGAAGTCTACGCCCGAACCGAAAGCGGGCAGGCGATCGAAGCATTTTTCCACCCCGTAACGCTCAAGAAGCTGGTTGTTTACCGGCGCGGAACCGAAATTTATCGCGCGCCGGGCTTTTCCGGTTGAGCCATATAGCTCCGCTTATCTGAGCTCCACGGCCCGCTTGTAGGCGGCATCCAGAGTATCGCGAATCAGTCCAGAGAAATCCTCGCCACCGTTCAGCGCCTTCAGACCAGCTGCCGTGGTGCCGCCCTTGCTGGTGACATTGTTCCGCAACTCCTCCAGCGACAGGTCGGACTGCAGCGCCATTTCCAGCGTGCCCTGAACGGTCCCCAAAACCAGCGTTTTAGCGTCTTCCTCATTGAAACCGAGAGCCATTGCCGCTTCGACATAGCTACGCAAGATCTCGAACACATAGCCGGGCCCGCTACCCGCAACCGCTGTCAGGCGGTCGAGCATGTCTTCACTATCCACCCAGACGACTTTGCCGGAGCATAAGGCGAGTTCTTCTATTTCGCGCGACGCTGTCTCTGTGACACTACCATGGGCATAGAGGCCGCTGACGCCTTTGGCGATCATCGCCGGAAGATTGGGCATGATACGGATCACTGAACGGCCCGGCGCCTGCTCGGTCAGCCGACCGGCGGAATATCCGGCCGCAATCGAGCTGATAACGCCGTCGTCGGCGAGATACGGCAAATAGTCCGGCAAGACCGTATCGATCAGTTGCGGTTTCAGCGCGACGATGAGATAATCAAACATATCCTCGCCCAGCTCTTCGGCCGAGCTGACTTGTGCGACGTTTTTTGGCAGTTCGGGTTTGGCCGGATCCGCCACCGTGAAGGAATGATCAGTGTTTTCGGCCCACGCTTTCAGCAATGCACCGCCCATGTTTCCGCATCCTAGCAGCAATATTTTTTTCAATTTAATCTCATATTTTCTGGAGTAAAAGGTTTCTCAATATCCTTAGGATACAAAACAGGTATGTCAACAAATGCTATTTTTTGAAACGATCGGGTTTAATGATATAGTTTGATCACTAAATTATTGCACTCGAACGCTTCCCCCCCTAACCCCCGAAGCTTGTTAAGAAGGGCTCACGATACAATGGTACAAGGCAAAACAATAGTGGTGAAAGTCGGCTCCAGCCTGCTGGCCAATGCAGAACGGTTAACGCCGCGCTGGGCGTTCATGCACAATTTGCTGGAGGACATTGCCCGATTGCGAGAGGGCGGCGCGAAAGTCATCCTGTGTTCGTCCGGTTCTGTTGCCCTGGGTTTGAACATGATCGGCGAGCGTCCCGAAACCGCCGGTCTGCGGGACAAGCAGGCTGCTGCCGCTTGCGGCATGCCGCTGCTGCTGAACGGCTACAAGCAGGTGGCCCACGAATATAGCTTTGAAATAGCACAGGTGCTGGTAACGCTCCGCGATCTGGAAGACCGCAAACGATTTCTGAATACAAAGAACACGGTCGATCGCCTGCTGGCGGCGAATATCATGCCGATCATCAACGAAAATGACACGATCACCACGGAAGAGATCCGGGTTGGCGACAATGACCGGCTATCCGCCAAGATCGCGCAGATGGTGCAGGCGGATCTTTTGGTGATTCTGACTCAGGTCGATGGCCTGTACGATAAAGATCCGTCTGAACCGGGGGCGAAACTGGTTGAAGAACTGCGCGATGTTTCTCCCTATCTTGCGGTGACCGAGGGCGTGAGCGACCTTGGCAGCGGCGGAATGTTGACCAAGATTCAGGCAGCGCACATGGCGCAGAATGCTGGTTGCGACACCCTGATCGCGCATGGCGAATATGAACAGCCGGTCACCTCGCTGCTGAACGGCGGCCGACGCCATACGAAAATATTGGCCAATGAGCTGCCCGAATCTGCCTGGGCGAACTGGTTGTCGGATCGTTTGCAGATGGCCGGCAGCATCGTCGTAAATCAAGAGACTGCCGACGCGTTCAAGTCCGGCCCTCGTCATATTGGCCGGGAGGACGTGCTTTCCATTCAGGGGCCTTATGTGAAAGGCGATGTCATTCATATTTACGGCGAATCCGGAACCGAGCTGGCCCGCGGCCTGACGAATTTTTCCTCGGACGAAACCATGGCTCTTGCCCGGAACCCGAATATGAGTGCGATGCAGCTATTGGGATATAAAACCGGCGGCACCCTGATTACCGACAAGAATATCGTGGTGCTGGATGACCGGCATCTTCAGTGGGAGCTGCCAGCGGACGACGTCATGACCGAAGTCCTGCCGAAGAACTAGATCTCGCCAATATCGAGGATCGGCGGGGATTCGATCTGGTTGGCGTCCATCATCACCGCGATGCGCTGCACCGATGAAATCAGAAGATTCTGTTCCCAGGGTTCCAGTTGAGACAGCGCAACCAGAAAATCTTCCTGGAGCAACTCGGGTGCATTTTCGATGCATTCCCGGCCCTTCTCGGTCAAAACAATTTCGACGGACCGGCGATCGTCCTCGCTTTTTTCCCGTAATACCATTCCGGACTTTTCCAGCCTGTCTACGATCGAAGTAACGGTGGCATGGGACAAATGCACCGATTTTGCGATAACAGAAGGCTTTGCTCTTCCGTGCTTTGCCAGTTCTTTCAACAGCAAAAGTTGCGGTGTTGTTTGACCGGTTTCTTTCTCGAGCTTTTTAGACTGCAAGTCTATCGCCCGGTTAATCTGACGCAAGGCCACCAATAGTGCGTTTGAATTTGACATAGACAGACTGATACAGGTTTTTGGCCTCAATAAACCAGCTTAATGCGATTTTTTTGGCGGCCGGACATTGTCTGGCCGGCCTATTCCCTAACCGCATTTAACGCTGCGCCAGCGGCAAATGGCGTGATCGCGACGAGCAGCAGCGAAATCGCTGCGAGAAACAGCAAGGCACCGCTGCCCGGTGCCGACAGGCTGCCCGCACCGAATATCAGCAGCGGAATAGCCAGCGGAACCAGCAGCAATCCGCCGAGCGCGCCTGCGCCTTTGAGGCCAGCGGTCAGAGCCGCGATCATCACCGCCAGACCGGCTAGGGCAGGGGTTGCGATGGCCAGGCTGGCGAGCAGCGTGGCAAGCGGCGGCCCTTCCAGTCCCATCAGTCCACTGGCCAGAAAAGCGGCGAACAGCAGCGGCGGTCCGAACGCCAGCCAATGCGAAACAAGGCGGGCGGCCGCTATCATTTCATCGGAAAATCCACGCACAATCAGCTGGTCATACACGCCATTTTCCAAATCCGGCTGAATCAGGCGATCAAGGGGCAGGAGGGTCGCCAGCAGGGCCGCGATCCACAGGATGCCGCCGCCGGTCCGGAGCAGCAGCTCGCGGTCCGGCCCGACAGCGAACGGGAACAGCGTCGCTGCGGACAGATAGAAGATGACCGGCAGCCAGGTTCCGCCACTGGCGTAGCTTTGCCGCACATCGCGCCAGATAATGGTGGCAATAGCCTTCATCACAAATAGGCTTCCATTTCTTCCAGCGGCTGAAGCTGCAGATTGATGTCGAAACTGATTGGCAAGGGGATATGGCTGGCCGCGAGGATGATGCCACCACCGTCAAGATGACTTTGCAGCACGGCACCGAGCTGAGCGACAGAATCGGCATCCAGGCCGTTGGCCGGCTCGTCGAGAAGCCATAATTTGGCACCGGTCAGGTAGATTCGCGCCAGCCGCGCTCTTTGTCTCTGGCCGGTCGAAAAATAGCGCACCGGAACTTCGGCGAGATGTGCCATGCCCGCTCGGGTCATGGCGCTCGCCACATCCGCTTTGTCCTTGCCGTCAAGCCTTCCCCAGAAGCGCAGTGCCTGTTCGAACGGGAGATGTTCGTCCAGCGCCAGGCGATCATCGCACAGGGCGATAGCGTCCGGCGCTGCCACTGCACCTGCGGTCGGTTGGAGCAGGCCGGCCAACAGCCGCAGCAGACTCGATTTGCCGACTCCATTGGGTCCGGTGAGCAAGCCTGACTGGCCAGGTTCCAGCGCGAATGTCAGCCCGCGAAACAATATCCGCTCGCCGCGTACGCAGCATAAGCCCTCGGCCAAGAGCCGATTGCTGCTTCCGGTTGACTGTCCTTCATTCATCGCACAGACTTAAGGCACGAATTGAAGCGAAAGCCAAGCAAGGAGCAAGAAATATGGTGGCGCAATTGACCGACGATCAACGCGAGGCAGCGCTCGGGAAGCTCTCTGACTGGGAATATGATGACAAGCGCGACGCTATCAGCCGCTCGTTCAAATTTGATGATTTTACCGAAGCCTTTGCTTTCATGACCCGTGTCGCACTGCATGCCGAAAAGGCTGACCATCATCCCGAATGGTTCAATGTCTACAATAAAGTCGATATCAAACTGACCACCCATGACGCCGGGGAAAATGGCGGACTGTCGCAGCGCGATGTCGATCTTGCCGATGTAATCGAAAGCTGCCTGTAAGCGCTATTTGTCGTCAGACCCGGCCAGGACATCGCCCATATTGCCTGCAAGGCTGACCGACTGTTTGCGGACGCGTCCGGGTAGCCAGCGCGCGGCAAAGGCCAGTTGCTTGGCCATCTTGTTGACCGGCGTGTGCACCTTGTCGCCGTGCACCGCAGACCAGGCTGCAGGGCCGATGATCGAAACCGGGCTGACCATGACACCGGCTTGTTCCAGCCGCTCCTTGCCGCTCTGGTTGGTCCCTTCGACGACTTCGGAAATGATATTGGTATCGATGAACCCCGGCATCAGCGAGCGAGACTTGATGCCATATTTGCGGAACTCGATATCATGCGATTCGGCGAGGCCGCGCACCGCGAATTTGGTCGCGCTATAGACGCTGAGATCGGCGACTCCATAAATGCCTGCCGCCGACGCGGTATAGAGAACGCAACTGTCCGGCGTGTTCTTGAGCATCTCGAAACAGGCGCGGGTGCCGCTTATTACGCCGGTCAGATTGATTGCGATCATCCGGTCGATCGCGGCATCTTCCATGTCCTGAATCGGCCCACCTTCACCAATGCCGGCATTGTTGAACAGGACCGTCATCTGGTTGCCAGTGATTGCGCCAAATTCGGAAACCGCCTGTTTCCATTGCCCGCGATCGGTTACGTCAAGCCGGTGGAGCGAGCTCTGACCGTCGGGCAGCAGCGCAGCGCTTTCTGCCATGCCTTTTTCATTGATATCGGCAATGCCGACGAACCACCCCTTGTCGGCGAAATAGCGACCGACCTCACGGCCCAGACCGGATGCACCGCCAGTGATAAATATTGTCTTTTGTCCGCTTTGATAGGCCATCATCCGGCTCCCGTCTGTTATTAACATTGATGTTCACTCGAGCCGTTTTTCGACTTCGCGTCAAGTGGGGTTGGACATGGGCGGCAAAGCGCGCCACTATATGATCCGATGCCTGTCTCCGGTCCTTCCCTCAGTCTGCAGCATTTGAGCCGCCATTACGGTTCGGTTCAGGCCGTTGATTCCGTCTCCCTGGAAATCCCGGCCGGTGCCCTGGTCGCTCTGGTCGGTCTGTCGGGCTCGGGAAAATCGACGCTGCTCAAGATGATCAACCGGCTTGTCGAACCGACCAGCGGCACCGTGAAAATTGACGGGGAACCCGTCGATTCGGTGGATCCCCATATTCTGCGCCGCCGGATCGGCTATGTGTTCCAGAATATCGGCCTGTTTCCGCACATGACGGTGGGGCGCAATATTGCCATCGGTCTCGAGCTGGCTGGAGACATGGCTGAAGGCGAAGCGCGCGTATCGGAACTGCTCGATCTTGTTGAATTGCCACAGGACATGGCGACCCGGATGCCTGACCAGCTGAGCGGCGGTCAGCAGCAGCGCGTCGGCGTGGCGCGGGCGCTAGCGACCCGGCCTGGCCTGATGCTGATGGACGAGCCTTTTGGCGCGCTTGATCCGGTCACCCGCGACAATCTGACCGAGCAGTATAAGGCGCTGCACAAGCGACTGGGCCTGACCACGATCATCGTCACCCACGATATGGCGGAGGCTCTCTATCTGGCGGATCGTATCCTGGTGATGGAGGAGGGCCAGATCATGGCGGATGCTACGCCAGCCGAGTTGCTGTCCGGGAATGTCGGCGCGGAAGCGGAGGCGCTGGTCGCGATTCCCCGCGCGCAGGCAGCGCAGCTGATTGCGCTGAGCAAGCCAGCATGAGCGAAGCCTGGCAACAAGCACTGGCCCGGGTGCCGGACCTGTTGGCTGCACATGTGCAACTCAGTTTCTCGGCCTTGCTACTGGCGATGCTGATCTGTCTGCCGCTGGCGATCTGGGCGGCGCGGTCCCCCAAGGTTGCCGGAATTGCTCTCACCATCGCAAGTCTGATCCAGACCATTCCGGGCCTCGCCCTGCTGGCGCTTTTCTATCCATTGTTGCTTGGCATATCGGCGCTGATCGGCGGCGGCATATCCGCCTTTGGCTTTCTGCCGGCGCTGCTCGCGCTGACTCTCTATGCGCTGCTGCCGATCCTGCGCAACGCGGTGACCGGTCTGACCGGAGTTGATCCTGCGGTCAGACAGGCCGCGGATGGGTTGGGCATGACGGCCAGGCAGAAATTGCGGCTGGTCGAAGCGCCGCTCGCAGCGCCGACGATCATGGCCGGGATCCGTACCGCAGCGGTCTGGACGATCGGGGCGGCAACGCTCTCGACTACAGTGGGCCAGCCCAGTCTCGGGGATCTGATTTTTGCCGGCTTGCAGACGCAAAACTGGACCCTGGTGCTGGCCGGTTGCCTGTTTTCAGCCGCGCTTGCCATATCGGTCGATCTGCTCCTCGGACTGATCGAACGCAGCATCCGCGAGCGCCGCCGGCTGTTGGCAGGAGCAGGAGTGGCGATCATTGCGGCAGGCCTGCTGGTGGCCACGCTCCCGCCGCTGATTGCCCGGGACAATGTCGTGGTCATCGGCGCGAAGAGTTTCTCCGAACAGTTCATTCTCGCCCGGCTGATCGGGGCGCGGCTGGAAAAGGCCGGATATCGGGTGCGCTATCGCGACGGACTTGGGTCGGCCGTTGTATTTCAGGCGCTCGCGCAGGGCGACGTAGACGTCTATGTCGACTATTCCGGCACGATCTGGACCAACCAGATGCAGCGCACCGATAGCCAGCCGAAATTGGCAATGCTCGACAGGATCGCGCAGTGGACCATGGCTGTTCACGGCGTGAAAACGCTCGGCGCTCTGGGGTTTGAAAATACCTATGCTTTTGCCGTGCGGCCGGACGATGCCAGGCAAAAGTCGCTGCAAACGCTGGATGATCTGGCCCGGGTGTCTAGCGACTTCAATTTCGGCACCGATGTCGAGTTTCTCGAACGGCCCGAGTGGCGGATGGTGCAGGAGGCCTATCCCATTCGCTTCAAGGACGCGCGGTCGTTCAGTCCCACCTTCATGTATCCGGCGCTGGCCAGTGGCGAAGTTGATGTGATTTCCGCTTTTTCCTCTGACGGCAGGATTGCGGCGAACAATTTCTTTATACTGGAGGACAACAAGGGAGCGGTGCCATCCTATGAAGCGATCCTGCTGCTTTCCCCGAAACGCGCTGATGAGGATCGGTTCGTCTCGGCATTAAAACCGTTGATTGGTGCAATCACTGTGGAAAATATGCGCGAGGCCAATTATACGGTCGATCGCGAAGGTGACAAGAAGACCCCACGGGAAGCCGCACGCTGGCTCAATGACAAATTAAGGGAATGAACGTGAAATCTGGTTTTGCATTTCTATTAAGAATGGCCGGTCTGGTCGCATTGCTGTTGATGGCAACTTTCTCAGTCACCGCGCGGGCGGAAGTGACCGTCACATTCTATTCGCACGATTTCGGCAAAAATTTTCCACACGCTTTTTTTGTCGCCAAGGGTGAAATGGCGGACGGCAAGAAGATTGATACCGCCTTTGGGTTTACCGCCGTCAACGTGTCGCCAGGTATATTGTTCGGCTCGGTCAACGGCCATGTCCACGCACCTTCAGCCGACTATATTGCCAGCAGCAACCCGCATTTCACGATGAAAATCGACGACAAGAAATATCGTGAGCTGCTGGCAGTCGTTCAGAAATGGCAGAATATTCCGCAGAAAAGCTATAGCCTCAACAAGCGCAATTGCGTGCATTTCATCAATGAGGCGATCAAGACGCTGGACCTCAAGACCAATATGAAAACCGCCAACTGGAAGAAACCGCGATCCTTCATGGAGGAAGTGATGCGGCTCAATCCGGGCCTCAAATGATCATCAGGATGTCCCGGGTATGACCGAAGTTTGTATGATAATCGGTGCCGGTGCGGGTATCGGTGGGCATGTCGGCAAACGCTTTGCGCAGGATGGATATCATGTTGCCCTTTGTCGCCGCAGCGATCAGGACGGTCTGGACCGGATGGTCGGCGAGATCGAAGCGGCAGGCGGTTCAGCCTCCGGGCATATTTTGAATGCTGTTGAGGATGGCGCGATCGAGAGCTTGATCGATACTCTGGAAGCAGAATTTGGACCGATCAAGGTTGTCGTCTATAATCTTGGCGCTCAAATCGGCAACCGGGCGCTCGCCGACACGTCGCTCAAGACCTTTGAGCTGGGCTGGCGAATCGGCAATCTCGGCGTATTCCGGGTAGCGCAGAAGCTGTTTCCGAAAATGGTCGAACGTGGCGGTGGAACCTTGCTCGTAACCTCCGCTACTTCTGCCATGCGCGGCAACGCCGGTCAGCATAGCCACGCTGCCGCCATGGGCGGGCGGCGCATGTTGTGCCAGACTCTCAACGCGGAGTTCGCGTCGCAGAATATCCATGTCGCCCATATCCTGATCGACAGCGCGGTCAACGCACCGGACACGCTGGGCAAGCTGCTCGGACCGGAGCGTTTTGCAAAATTGCTGGAAAACAAGGCGCAAGGGAAAGATGAAATCATGGAGCCATCCGCGATCGCCGACACTTACTTCCATATTGCCCATCAGCATCGCTCGGCCTGGACGTTCGAACTCGATATGCGCGCCTTTACCGACACAGCCTGGTGGAACCACCCGCTCGACCTCTAGCGATTACATCACCATCACATGATAATGGTGCCAGGTGAAGATCGCGACTGCGCCCCTATGGGGTGACCAGGGCTCCGCTATGTCGCGCAGTTCCTTTTCGGAAGGCCTCTCCGGAAGATCCAGAAAATTGCCGACACCAATTTGGACCGCGAGGTCGCCTGCCGGCCAGATATCAGCGCGGCCCTCTGCAAACAGCAGGTAGATTTCTGCCGACCACCGGCCAATGCCCTTGATGGTGGTCAACAGTGCGATCGCTTTTTCATCATCCTGCGGCAGGTTGGCCAGATCGAGTCCGCCGGAGAGGATCAGCTCTGCAAGGCTTCTGGCATAGCCCTGTTTCTGGCGCGACAGTCCGCAGGCCCGCAATTCGTCAAATTCGGTCTCGATCAGGCTTTCGGGCGGACAGCCTTGTCCCAGCCGGGCCTCCAGCTTGTTCCAGACCGCTGCTGCCGAAGCGACACTGACCTGCTGGCCGACGATGGTGCGGAGCAAAGTCTCATAGCCTTCTGGACGAATGCGGGGTTCCGGGTAGCCGGATTGAGCGACCGCAGCGGCGAGCCTTGGCTCGACGGCGCTGACATGGTCCAGCCCGGCTTTGATCATTTCTTTTGATAGGCCCATCGAATTACCGTTCCCGTTTCGGCCCTTGATTCTTTTTGACGGTCCAGACATAGCGTGCGGGATTATTAAAAAACAGCCACTAAGGGGTAGCTATGCCAACGATTCACGTAACCGGCCGCGATGGCGAAGAAAAAGCGGTTTCCGTCGATAGCGGAATCAGCGTTATGGAGGCGATTCGTGATAATGGCTTTGACGAACTGCTGGCGTTGTGCGGCGGCTGCTGCTCCTGCGCGACCTGCCATGTCCATGTTGACGCCGACTGGAAGGAGAAACTGCCGGAAATGAGCGAAGACGAGGATGATCTGCTCGAAAGCAGCGATCACCGCGACGATTTCTCCCGGCTCAGCTGCCAGATCGAGGTCTCGGACGAGCTCGACGGCCTCAAGGTCCGGATCGCCGAAGAAGACTGAAACTTCTCAACAAAAAAGGGAGCGTTGTTTGGACGCTCCCTTTTTTTGTCTGATCAAATGGCGTGAGCGACTTCGCTACCGCTCCAGTTTGACGATCGCCCGCGGGCTGCCGTCCGGACCACCGGTGCCATCAACCTTCCAGCGCATGGTCTTGGTCGATCCGTTGAGGGTCAGGCCATCGTCGCTATTGTTGCCCAGAACGTCACCGTCGGTAACAATCGTGAAGGTGCCGTCGATCGGCTGCATTTTCGGTTTCTTGGACGCGCTGCCCATCGGCATCGGCCCCATCGCGCCAGCCAGACCGCCCGGWCCSGCCATYGCCGGWGTCAGCACTTCCAGCTCRCCGCCRCTGCGSCGGATGATCTGGACGAASGGRAATTGCATGGTCGCRCCGGGRATGGTCGGRAARGCGAACATCTGGTCGAAMCGGCCGCTGAYSGCATATTCSACCTCGAACASATTGTCGCCCATATATTCGACCCKGTTCCAGCCKTCATATTTGGCGAGCTGKKCRGCGAATTYTYTCATGCCTTCWTCATCGCCCGGCACCGCTCCGCCGAACATCGCGCTSAGGGCAYTRTKTSYCTGTGCSTYATTCGCYGCGYYGCCGCTGTCGGCSKCGTCYYCSGGCATSCCGGATKGCGARGACATCGRMTKGTCATCGYCYTCGGSCATTTGCATCTSGCCRKYATAGGTAAARCTGTAGGTTCCRTCGTTCATCAGCCGYAAYTGCGATTCAAACTTKCCCGGAATCAGCAGGCAGCCTGCCAGCAGCAWKGGCGCSAYCAGSGCYAGCGCCCATTTCCAATAGATTCCCACGGCTATTCCCCCCGTTTTCTGGTATACTCCGCATATAGGGCAATCGCAGCCGCATTGGAAACATTCAGGCTTTCCATCCGCGGGCTCATCGGCAGGCGCGCCAGGGCATCGCAATGAGCCGCGACATTCTGTCGCAGGCCTTCGCCTTCCGCACCCATGACCAGCGCCAGCTTGCCGGTGCCCATTGCGCTTTCCAGCTCATCACCGCTGTCGCCATCGAGCCCGATCCGCCAATAGCCCGCTTCCGCTATTTCGTCGAGCGCACGCGACAGGTTGACGACCCGGATCCAGGGCACGATTTCCAGCGCTCCCGACGCCGATTTCGCCACAACGCCCGATTCGGGCGGGGCGTGCCGGTCCTGGGTGATGATCGCGGCGGCATCAAAGGCAGCGGCAGACCGCAAGATCGCGCCGACATTGTGAGGGTCGGTGACCTGATCGAGCAGCAGCAGCGGCCGATCACTTTGCTTGTCGAGAACTTCGCCGAGCCAGATATCGGGCAGCGGGTCGACATCGGCGACCATCCCCTGATGCGGGGCGTCGCGCGGAATGACCCGGCCGAGATCGGCGACGTCGCTGATTACGACGGCGATATCCGAAGGAATTTCGATCGTCGCCAGGGCTTCGCGCGTGATCGAGATTTTCTTGATCACGCGGTTGGGATTGTCCAGCGCGGCCTCAACTGCGTGCCGGCCCCAGAATTTGAGACCACCGCCGGTTTTTTTGATAGATTTGTTCTTGCGTGCCATTTTTACCCTCTAGACGCTAAGCAGCCTGCGGACAGCCCTTTTTTTCTGCAAATTTGCAAGGGCAGGCATTGACAGTTTGCCATCGCTTCGTCATTGAGCCGCTCTTGTCGCCGATGGCGGCCTTGGGTGCCCAAATGGACAGGTGGCCGAGTGGTTAAAGGCAGCAGACTGTAAATCTGCCCGTGTAAGCGTACATAGGTTCGAATCCTATCCTGTCCACCATCCCCCCTCGCTAAAGCATTAGTCCTTCGGGATATTTCATCGCTTGCCACCGTTAAGGGAACCAAATACTCGTGTAAGGGTATAGCTAGCGAAGCTGAGGCTTTAGAACATCTGCGCTGAGGGCTGGTCGAATGCACAAACAAAGTTCATCACCACTGAATGCATGCGAGTAGATCCTGTACCAGAATGAGTAACACACCAATTTTTCGAACTGTCGCGGCAGTTTTTTCGCTGGGCAGCATCGGCCTGACGCCTGCATTTGCACAAGATACGGACGCCGCACAGGCCGTTCAGGATCCGCGCGAACCCATTATCGACGATTCGGAATTTGACGCGACCATTCCGGCGATTGATGACAGTCCCGATGCAGCGATGGGCAGCGTGGCCGATTGGGAAGCCGAACAAGAAAAGCTTGAGCAAGAAGCGCGGCAGGAAGATGCCGCAGATGGCGTCGCCCCATTGCCAGCCTTGCAGGATGGCGATCCGGACGAGTTGATCGCAGACCCACCAGTCAACGATCCCGAAATCGACGATCCGTTGACGCCTCTAGACAGTTTCGATGTCGAGCCATTTGACGAAAGCCAGTATACCGAAGCCGATGACAGCGACCAGTCGGCGTCCTTGCGCTACGACTATCGGATCGACGGTCTCGAACCTTTGGATGAGAGCGGGAAGACTCAGGTTCGGCCGGTCAGCGCCGACGACATTCGTTCGCGATTTGCCGACCTCTCTGCACTGGAAGACGGCGATGGCAAGGCCGCCAATGGGGCGATGGTTTCGGCGCGCATGAGCGAAGACCAGCAATTGCTGCTCGATATCATGTCCGGTCAGGGATTTTTTGACGCTACTGTCAATGGCACGGTCGAACTCCCCGAGAGTGAAGGCGAAAAGCTGGTCGTCGTACTTCAGGTTACACCGGGCACGCGGTACGATTTTGCCACGATCATGTTCGATGCCGGGCCGGTGGTTCCGGATGATTTGATCGAAAAGAATTTCGTTCCGGCAATCGGTGAGCCGATCGTCGCAGAGAGGGTGCTGGCGGCCGAGGCAAATATTGCGGTCGTTCTGCCGCAGGAGGGTTACCCCTTCGCCAAAACCGGACAGCGCGATATTCTGCTCGACCCTGAAACCGGCACCGGTGATTATACCCTGCCGGTCGATACCGGTCCGCGCAGCAGCTATGGCGATATCGTCACCACCGGCACGACCGCCTTCGATGCGGATCATATCAAGGTGCTGACGCGCTTTGAAAAAGGTGAATTGTACGACAGCCGCATGGTTGACGATCTGCGCAAGGCGCTGGTCGCAACCGGTCTGTTCTCGATTGTTTCGGTCAAACCGTCGCCGAGCGGTGAGCAAGCGCCGGATGGCACCGAATATGCGACCATCAACGTCGATCAGGAAGCCGGGCCACCGCGCACGCTGGCAGGTAGCGCAGGCTATGGTACCGGACAGGGTTTTCGCTTGGAAGGCAGCTGGACGCACCGCAATATGTTCCCGCCGGAAGGCGCGCTGATTGGCAGCGCGGTCGCCGGCACTCAGGAGCAGGGCGCGGCGCTGACCTTCCGTCGCAGCAACGCTGGCCGCCGTGACAGGACCGTGGAACTTGGCCTGTCCGCGCTGCACAGTGATTTTGAAGCCTTTGAAGCCTTTACCGGCAAGCTTTCCGGTCGGATTTCCTATGACAGCACGCCGATCTGGCAGAAGCGGCTGACGTACAGCTATGGTTTTGAAATTCTCGGCACCAACGAGGAGGATTTCAATTTCGCCACGGGCATGCGGGACCGGCGGACCTATTATGTCGCGGCGCTGCCCGGACAAGTGACTTTTGATACGTCCGACAGTCTGCTCAATCCCACCGAAGGGTTTCGTTTGTCAGCCAAGCTGTCTCCCGAAGCGTCGCTGGGCAGCGGCGAGCAAATTTATGGGCGCGGTTTGATTGAGGGAACGGCCTATTTCCAGGTCGATGACGGTATCATTCTCGCCGGACGGGCGCGGGTCGGTTCCATCGTCGGTGCGAAACGGGAACTGATTGCGCCTTCGCGGCGCTATTATGCCGGTGGCGGCGGATCGGTGCGCGGTTTTGGCTATCAGGAGCTTGGCCCCAAAGATCCCGATGACCGGCCGATCGGCGGCCGCAGCCTGGTCGAGGCGGCAGCCGAAGTCCGCTATCGCTTCGGCGATTATGGCGTGGTTGGCTTTGTCGATGCCGGTCAGGTTTATACCAGCTCAACGCCGGGCTTCGACAATTTGCGCTATGGCGTCGGCATCGGCGGCCGCTTCTACACCAATTTTGGCCCGCTTCGGCTTGATGTGGCAACACCCATCAACCGCCAGCCCGGGGAATCGCGGGTATCGATCTATATCTCGATCGGTCAGGCTTTCTGATGACGGAATCCGAAACCATGACCGAATCCACCACCCAGAGTTTCTGGGAAAATAAATTTGTTATCGGACTGGGGGCGTTGATCGCGTTCCTGCTGGTTGCTGGGACCTCTGGCTATCTCTGGCTGGACAGCAGCAGTGGGCATCGTTTTATCGAGAAGCAGATCGAAGCCTTTTCGCTTGAAAATGGCATGCAGTTCGAAATCGGCAGCATCGAGGGCTCAATCTACGGCCAGATGGAAATTGTCGATCTGAAAATTCGCGATCCCAAAGGCGTTTTCGCGACGGCGCAGACGGTCGAAATGGACTGGCGGCCGTTTGCCTTTATTGGCAGTCATGTTGATATTCGTTCGCTGATCGTGCCGAAAGCGAGCCTGTTGCGCCTGCCAGAGCTTCTGGAAACGACATCGGAAGGACCGTTGCTGCCGGACCTCGACATCGATGTAGGCAAACTGGAAGTCGGCGAGCTGGATATCGCCAAGGCAGTAACCGGTGAACGGCATCTGGTCAGCGTGCTAGCAGATGTCAATATCGCCGATGCGCGTGCCAAGGCGAATGGCAAAATTCAGGCCCTGACTGCGCCGGGCGTTGCGGGCGGCGACAAATTTGCCTTCAGGCTCAACGCTGTGCCGGAACAGAATGCGCTTGATATCGCGCTTGATCTGGACGCCCCGGCCAATGGACTCGTCGCCGGACTGACGGGTACCGAACAGCCCATGAACCTGTCTCTGAATGGCAAGGGCGACTGGACCAAATGGGACGGCGCGCTGACCGGCAAAAGTGGCCAGGACATGCTGTCCGATGTGGCAATCATGGCGCGCGACGGCACCTTCACCATACGCGGCGATGCACGACCGGGCCTGCTGGTCTCCGGACCCGCCCGTAACATGCTGGAACCAGTCACGAATATCGACTTCACCGCGGCTGGCAAGGAGCGCACATTCGACATTAGTGGCGAAATCGGCAGCGACAATTTTGTGTTGGCTACCGATGGTTTTGTTGATCTCGCCAATAACCGGATGCGCGACCTCAAAGTGGATTTCCGTGTGCTCAAGCCATCGGTGATCGCCACCAATCTCAATGGTGCTGGCATTGCCGCCAATGTGGTTCTGAACGGCGATTTTGCCTCACCGACGATAGAATATGCTCTGAATGCCGCCCGCATTGGCTTTGACGAAACCACGGTCATTGGTCTGCGGGCGAGTGGCAGTGCAACCATGGGCGAAGAGCAATGGCGGATCCCGCTGCAGGCGCGGGCGCAGCGGATCGCCGGCCTCAATGAGGGGGTTGGCGCATTACTGCGCAACGTCCGGCTCGACGGTGATTTCGCTTTCGCCGATGGCCGGTTGCTCTCCGATAATCTCAAGATAAAATCTGATCGGATTGACGCCACCGCCGTGGTGGTTGCTGATCTGAACAAGGGAACCTACACCGGCGGGCTCAATGGCCGGATCAACGGCTATCGCGTCGAAAGCGTCGGTATTTTCAATGTCGACAGCAAAATCGATTTGATCTCCGGCAGCAACGGCACGTTCGCGCTGACCGGTACCATCCGCGCTCGCTCCAGCCAGATTTTCAATGACGGTGCCCGCGAATTTCTGGGCGGCAACAGCTTGATCGTCGCCGATATATCGTATGGCAGCGACGGCGTCGGCCGGATCAAGAGCCTCAATGTCGCCGCGCCGTCTTTCCGGCTCACCCAGGGTAGCGGCCGCTATACACCATCGGGCAGCATCAATTTCACGGCCAAGGGCATGTCCGACCAATATGGGCCGCTGGGCGTCAAGGTCAGCGGTACAGTGGCGCGACCCATTGCAAGGGTCGCGGCCGCGCGTCCCGGCCTGGGCGTGGGCATGACCAATGTCGTTGCCACGATCAGGGGCAATGCAAAAGGCTATGCCGTGGTAGCCGATGGCGATAGCGATTATGGACCGTTCGAGGCGGATGTCGACATTCTGGCTGGCGGCGGCCCGATGACCGTCGACCTCAATTCCGGAACCCAGTTCGCTGGCGTCGGACTGACCGGCCGTATCCGGCAAACCGGAGCGGGGCCCTTTGCGGGGCAGTTGATGGCAAACGGGTCCGGAGTGAACGGCGACGTCATGCTCAGTGCCTTCGAGGGCAAGCAGCGTGCGGTGATTGATGCGACGGCGGTTGATACGGTGCTGCCAGGACCCGCCAGTCTGGCAATCCAGCGCGCGATCATCGATGCCGATGTCATTCTTTATGATCGACCGCAGGTTGTTGCGGACGTTCAGATACAGGGCCTTCAAATGCAGGAGCTGCAGATTGCGGCCGCGCGGGCGAAGATCGATTATCGCGGGGGGCAGGGTACGGCGAAAGTGATGGCAGAGGGCCGAAACCAGGTGCCATTCCGGTTTGCTGCCAATGCGATTCTGGATCCGAAGCTGTGGCGAGTTGCGCTTGAGGGCCGCGCCAATGGTGTCGACTTCAAAACGCGCAAAGCCGCGCGGATCATTCCTGATCGCAACAAATATACATTGCTGCCAACGACCATTGACCTGTCGAAGGGCAGTGTGCAGCTGGCCGGAGATTATGGCCGGGGCCTCAATATCCAAAGCCGGTTGAAGGATGTGAACCTCGCAATCTTCAATCCGATGATGCCGGGGCTCGGTCTGGGCGGCACTGCAACCGGCAGCCTTGATTTTGCCCAAAGTTCGCCCAATGCTTTCCCGGAAGCGGACGCACGCTTGCGGGTCGACAATTTTACCCGCACCAGCCTGGCGTCGGTCTCGCAGCCGGTTGATCTTCACTTTGTCGGACGATTGCTGCCTGACGGGGGTAATGCTCGCGCCATCGTTCGGCGCAGAGGCGCGGCTATTGGCCGAATGCAGGTCAATTTGACGCCGCTGCCACCCGGTGCGGGCTCCTGGACAACGAGATTGTTCGCCGCCCCGCTATCGGGCGGTATCCGTTACAATGGACCAGCGGGCACTCTATTTTCGCTTGCTGCTTTGCCGGATCAGAATTTGCGGGGCGCCATCGGCGTTGCTGCGGACTTCTCGGGTCGGGTTCAGACGCCGGTGCTGACCGGTGTCGTGCGGGCGAATAATCTGATCTACGAAAATAATACCTATGGGACGCGCCTGACGAATATGAAGATTCGCGGTGACTTTACCAATGATCGGCTGGAAGTGACGGAATTGACGGCAAACGCCGGTGACGGAACGATCAGTGGTGAAGGTTTCATCTCGCTCAGTTCCGACAAGGGCTACCCATTGCAACTGGCCCTCAATCTGGAAAACGCGACCCTGGCGAGGGGGAACGACCTCGCCGCGTCCGCGACGGGCGATATCCAGGTGGTCAACAGCGCGACAACCCCGGCGACTATTCGCGGCCGCATTCGTCTGCCCGAAACGCGCTACAAGATCGTCTATGAAGGGTCGACCAAAGTGGCGACATTGACTGGCGTACGGCGCAAGCCTGCCCTGGGCCGCAAGAAAATAACCGGAGAGGCCGATCCGGTCAGTGGCGTGCCAAGCAACTGGAAACTGGATATTGATCTGATCGCTGACAATCAAATCTATGTCAGCGGTATGGGGCTCGATTCCGAATGGTCTGCCGATATCAAGATACGCGGAACCACGGGCGCGCCAATTTTGACGGGCGGTATTGATCTTATCCGCGGAACGCTGGGCTTTGCGGGTCGCTCCTTCGACCTGGAAACCGGGCGCTTGCGCTTTAACGGAAGCGCCATGACCAACCCGACATTGCGGCTCGTAGCCAGCGGCGAAGTGGATGACGTGAACATCAACGTCAACATTACCGGCAGTGCCGAGGATCCCGAAATAGCGTTCAGCTCTACCCCAAGCCTGCCTCAGGACGAGATTATGGCGCGGATCCTGTTCGGCAATTCGATCGGCGAACTCACCCCGATCCAGGCGGTACAGCTGGCATCGTCGCTGAACGGACTGCGTGGCGGTGGTGGAGGGCTCAATCCGCTTGGTGTATTGCAGTCGTCGGTCGGCATCGACCGCTTGCGGATATTGGGTGCGGACAAAGACACCGGTCGCGGCACGTCGATCGCCGCCGGACAATATATTTCCAATGACGTATACGTAGAAATCGTGACCGATGCCCGCGGTTACACGGCGACCCAGCTGGAAATTAGTCTGACACCGGCCTTGTCTGTGCTCAGTTCGGTCGGTAGCTTTGGTGGTTCGAACGTGAATGTGCGCTACCGGAAAGATTATTGATGCGCCTGAGGGCATTTGTTTTGGCAGTCTCGATGCTCTCGCTCAGCGGATGCGAGAAGAATTTTGACGAAAAATATCAGGATAATCTCGAGAAATTGAACGAAGCGGCCAGCGAGATTGAAGCCAGCGTCGATCAGCAATTGGCCGAAGGGCGCGAGGCCGACACGATCATTGAGTCCGCGAAAGAGGAAGAGCGCTTGGCCAAGAGCGAAGCCGAAACGAACAAATGACCGCTGATTCAACGAAGGATTCCCCGCTGCCCTCTGACGTCGATGACGATTCGGAACTGGATGAAATCGAGGCCCGCACGCCGGGTGCGCGCGCCCATTCGCCGTTCCATCTTCCGCTCAAGGCATGGTGGGCGATCCTTAAACGCCTTTATGTGATGAATGACTTTCACAACCTGCCATTGCTGGCCGCCGGGGTCGCATTCTTTGCCTTTCTCGCCTTTGTCCCGCTAATCGCGGTGATCGCGCTGCTTTATGGTCTGATTGGGGATCCCGACACTGTTGCCGCCAGTATCGAACAGGTTTCCGGCATATTACCCGACGCAGTGCTGACGATCTTGCGCGAACAACTGCTGTCGATTGTCAGCACCAGCAAGACGACCAAGGGCTTGGGGTTAGCCATTGCGTTGCTGGTCTCGACTTACGGCGCAATGCGCGCGGCGAACGCGATGATGAAGGCGCTCAACATCATTTATGAAGAACATGAATCGCGCAATATATTGATGACCACCTGGGTGGGCGCACAAATTACCATCGGCATGGCGGTGGTGGCGATTGTTGGCCTGTCGGCCATCTCTGTATTCACCTATATCAGCAATTTTCTGCAGGGATATCTCGGCAACAATGTACTGATATTCCTGAAAATCATAACCTGGATCACGGCAGGGTTTCTGGTCAGCCTGACTTTTGGCCTTTTTTTCCGCTATGCGCCGGACCGCCGACCAGCGAAATGGCGCTGGCTTTCGATTGGATCGGTTGTGGCGACCCTGCTTTGGCTCGGGATCACGATAGGTTTCGGCTATTATGCCGCCAATGTCAGCGATTATAACGCGACATACGGGTCGCTGGCCGCTGTTGTCATCTTCCTGATGTGGCTGTTTCTGTCGGCTTATTCCGTACTGATCGGAGCGGAAATAAATGCCGAAACCGAACGGCAGACTTTTCAGGATTCAACGATCGGCGCAGATCGACCGCTCGGCGAGCGTGGCGCGGTCATGGCCGATACGGTTCTGCTCGACCAAGCCAGCCGAAAAATATTGGAGAAAAAGCAGCGACGGCGCGCCGACCGCACCGACCGGAGAACTTCCAACGCAAATACAAAATAGCGGAAGCTTGATGGCGATCGCTGTGGGGATCGCTGATGATATTCTGGCGCGCTTGTGAGCCAGTAAGTGTTGCTCTCGTTGCGGGTGATTACAAGCCAAATGGTCCGTCAATATTCCAGAATTGTCTCTCGTGACGTTTGCAAAACGGCCTTTTCTATTCGGACTGGAGCGAAGTCCGAATAACAGTGTCTGCTAGCGTTTGCCTACAGGGGGGTGCCGCAGCATTTACAACGCCCGAAAGCTACCGCGAATTTCCGACACTTCATCTTCTGTTTACTTGGATGCCGTAAGGTGAACCTGATTAGTTATGAGTTCGGAAGGTAGTTCTTTTTGTTGCGTTTTCAAAACATAATATTGGAGATGATTGCTACCGGCGTGGCCTTGGACGCAACGGCTGAAAGATTGTGTTACGAAATCGAGGCTCTGCTGCCAGGCGTTGCTTGCTCGGTCCTGCGTGTAGATGACAGCGGGATATTACAACCGCTGGCTGCACCAAGCTTGCCGGAGGAATTCTCCGAGATTGTCAGAGGGACCATGATCGGCCCCGATGTCGGTTCTTGCGGCAGCGCCGCTTATCTTCGTGAACCGGTGGCGGTTACTGATATTGGAACGGATCCGCGCTGGGCCGCATTCAAACAGCTCGTTGTGGAATCCGGCTTCAAGGCCTGCTGGTCGGTGCCGATCTACAACGCGGAAGGCGCGGTGTTCGGAACCTTCGCCCTATATTTTAAGGAACAGCGGGTGCCCAGCCCGCATGAACAGGACCTGGTGAGCGCCAGTATTCATCTTTCTGCCATTGCGCTAGAACGGCATGATCGCGTCCTCGAGAGAGAGCGGCGCGGCTCCATTGATGCTCTCACCGACTTGCCAAACCGGTCAAGCTATGATGCTGCTCTCGAGCAGTTGTCGGACGAAGAGCCGGGCAGCTGGGCACTGATGATTCTCGATCTCGATAACCTGAAGACCATCAACGATACATTTGGGCATCCAGCCGGCGATCAGCTGCTGCGTACCGTTGCGCAAAGGATTGCCAAAAATGTTCTTCCGGATAAAGTATTTCGGCTTGGCGGCGACGAATTTGCGATCATATTAAAGGTGTCGGACGCGGTTGCCGATCTCAACGGTACGGCGGAGCGTATTCTTGAGGCGGTCAGCGAGGTCGCGAGTTGTAACGGGCATATGCTTCAGCCAAGGGCGACTATCGGCGGGGCCGCATCCTCTCCTCGCGACAAGGATCCTGCGACCGTACATAAACATGCCGATTTTGCACTTTATCATGCGAAAGAGACCGGTCGCGGCGGATTCGTTCGATACTGGCCCGGCATCGGGACAACGATCAAGCAGCGGATGGAAGTGATCCAGGACGTCGGCAGCGCGGTGGATGATGGACGGATTGAGGCTTATTATCAGCCGGTTGTCCGGCTTGAGACGCGCGAGATCGTTGGCATGGAGGCTCTGTGCCGTCTGCGCAGGCCGAAAGGCAATGTTGTTTCGGCAGGCGCTTTTCATCAGGCCACGACCGATGTAGAAGTTTCCGCCAGACTGACCGAGGGAATGCTGGCGCTGGTCGCCGCGGATATCAGATCGTGGCTGGAGGCGGGCATTCCGTTTCAGGATATCGGCATCAACATCTCGTCGGCTGACTTTCACAGCGGCACATTGTTTGACCGGATCGAGGCGGCCTTTGGTCGTGAGAATGTTCCTCTCAAGCATGTGATACTGGAAGTGACTGAATCGGTATATCTCGGACAAAATGATCCGATTGTAGCGGAAGAGATCAAGTCTCTTCGTTCGAAAGGGTTGCGTATAGCGCTTGATGACTTCGGAACGGGATTCGCCTCACTCAGACACCTCCTGACGGTGCCGGTCGACATCATCAAAATCGACCGATCCTTTGTCAGCCAGTTGCAAGTCAATCATCGCAGCATGGCGATCATCGGAGGATTGCTCGAGATCGCGCGCAAGCTGGACATGCGGGTCGTCGCAGAAGGCATTGAGACGGAAGATCAGGCCAATTTGCTTGCCGAAATCGGTTGCAATCTTGGCCAGGGTTATCTTTTCTCCGCAGCCGTACCCCACAAATCCGCCACAGAGTTGCTGATAGATTACGCGCAGGGCAGGACGGTCGAGAAAGCGGAATCTCTACGTGGTCTTACCGACCGGTTTGTCGCCAGTCGCGCGACGCGGGAGCGAGCACAGCGTGCGAAAAAAGGGCGGAAGCCAGGCATGCGCGATCCTTCTGACGCTATTTCTGCCTCTCAGGCAAATTGATCCATCTATCCTGACGGTGCCGAATTTACGGTCGGCCTGCTCATAGCTTCTCATAACAATATTGATTTTGCCCCATCCGCACAGTCAGAGGCGGCGGTTTGCAACAATAGCCCCTTGTTTCCCATATTCATTCCGTTGCCGTCTTAGCCATCTTGACGCGCCACAAGGTCTGAGCCATGCGCTCGCTATGCGATTTTTCTCCGATAACGCTGCGTCTGTGCACCCCAAACTGCTGCAAGCCCTAGCCGCTGCGAATGCGCCGGATACTGCTTATGATGGGGATGCCCACAGCGCCAAGCTGAACGCCGCTTTCTCGGACCTGTTCGAAACCGAGGTTGAGGCGATGTGGGTCTCAACCGGTACCGCGGCCAACTCGCTTGCCTTGGCCGCGATGTGTCCGCCGCATCGGGGCGTGATCTGTCACAAGGAAGCGCATATTGAACAGGACGAGGCTGGCGCGCCGACATTTTTTACCGGTGGTGCG
This sequence comes from Sphingopyxis sp., assembly GCA_002733865.1. Classification (GTDB taxonomy): domain Bacteria; phylum Pseudomonadota; class Alphaproteobacteria; order Sphingomonadales; family Sphingomonadaceae; genus Parasphingorhabdus. The sequence continues at coordinate 100,918 of NVXM01000004.1, read as the reverse complement.
AAGCTGATGCTGCTTGAGGGGGAGGGGGCCAAGCTCTCGCCGGAAGCTTTGGAAAGCCATTGCGCTGCGATCCGTGATGATGTGCATCAGGTCCAGCCTGCGGCTGTGTCGATCACCAACGCCAGCGAATATGGGATGGTTTACCACCCCCCCGAAATTGCTGGTCTGGCCGAGATATGCAAGGACCGAGGTCTCGGGCTGCACATGGACGGCGCGCGTTTTGCCAATGCCTTGGCGACGCTTGGCTGCTCGCCTGCTGAGATCACCTGGAAGGTCGGCGTCGATGCGCTGAGTTTCGGATTTGTCAAAAATGGCGGAATGAGCGCCGAGGCGCTGATTTTCTTCGACCGAAAGCTTGCTGCAGAGACGCAATATCGCCGGAAGCGCGCCGGTCATTTGCAGTCCAAGGGCCGCTTTCTCGCGGCACAGATTTTGGCGATGCTGGAGGATGATTTGTGGCTTGAAAATGCCCGGGCGGCCAATGACGGCGCCCAGATCATAGCGGCTGCTGCCGGTGATCGGCTGATCTACCCGGTCGAGGCGAACGAGATTTTCATCAGCCTCACCGCCGACGAAGCGGCGAAGCTGCGTGGCATCGGCTTTGATTTCTACGACTGGGGCGAAGGACAGGCGCGGCTGGTGACGAGCTGGAACCAGACCGCCGAAGAGATCCGCCCACTGGCCGATGCGATTGCCGCTCTATGAGCGGCGACGAGAGCGCTGAAGTCAGCCTGCTCACTCCCCGTATCCTGATCCCGTTTCTGCTGGTCTCGCTGATCTGGGGATCAACCTGGCTGGTGATCAAGGACCAGATTTCCGAAGTGCCACCGAGCTGGTCGGTCAGCTACCGCTTCCTGATCGCAGCCGCGGCGATGTTCGTCCTCGCAGCGTTCAAGCGCCTGTCATTCCGGCTCGACCGAATCGGCTATCTGCTGGCGCTGATTCTGGGATTCTTCCAGTTCACCTTCAATTTCAACTTTGTCTATAATGCCGAACTGTTCATCACTTCGGGACTGGTGGCGGTTCTGTTTGCCCTGCTGATGGTGCCTAACGCGATATTGGGCAGGATATTCCTCGGCCATAAGGTCAATGCGCCGTTTCTCGGTGGTTCGGCGATTGCCGCCGTCGGCATCGCGATGCTGTTCTGGCATGAATATCGCGCCTCGCCGGCCAGTCTGGAGCAGGTATTGCTCGGCGCGGCGCTCACCTTCGGCGGCATTATGTCGGCTTCGGTCGCCAATGTCATGCAGGCGGGGCAACGGCTCAAGACCTATCCGATCATCACCGTTCTCGCCTGGGCGATGCTGTTCGGCGCGCTGATCAACATAGCGGTTTCCTGGATCACAGTCGGCCCGCCGGTCTATGAAACCCGCGCCGCATATTGGGGCGGCATCGTCTATCTCGGCGTTATCGGTTCGGTCGTGACTTTCCCGCTTTATTTCTCCATGATCCGGGAGATCGGACCGGGCAAGGCGGCCTATACCAGCGTGCTGGTGCCGGTGGTGGCGATGATCCTGTCGACCATCTTCGAAGGCTATGTCTGGACCGCCGTGTCGGCGGGCGGTGCTGTGCTCGCCATGATTGGCCTGCTGGTGGCCCTGCGCGCGCGCAAACCGAAGACACCCCGTATTACGGGCTGAATTTCAGTCGAGCAGCGCCTGCAGGCCGGCCTTGTAATCGGGATATTGTGGTTCCCAGCCGAGCAGTCTTTTGGCCTTCCCATTGGCAACCCGACGGTTCTCTTCGTAAAAACCCAGTGCAGCCTGTGACAGATTGGCCTCTTCCAGGGATTGCAGCGGCGGGACATCGATGTCGAGCAGCCGGGCCGAATGAGCGACGATTTCATGTTGCGGTGCGGGCAGGTCATCCGAAATATTATAGGCACCCGGCGGCCCATCGAACGAGGCGATCACGGCGCTTACAATATCATCGGCATGAATGCGGCTAAACACCTGTCCTGGCATGTCGATGCGGCTGGATTTGCCTTCGCGGACCCGGTCGAGCGGACTGCGGCCCGGCCCGTAGATGCCGGGTAATCGGAACACGTGCATGTCGCTGCGCAAATCTTGCCAGCTCTGGTCGGCTTTGCTGCGTGCCTTGCGCCGACCGGATCCGATCGGCGCGCTCTCGTCGACCCAGGCGCCATCGGCATCGCCATAGACACCGGTCGATGACAGATATCCGCTCCACTTTAGCGCCGCTGAACCAATTTCCGTGCCATAACCGTGAAGCACGGGCTCGCTGCCATCGCGCGATGGCGGAACGGAGGACAGAACATGGGTGGCGGACTCCAAAGCCGCCAGAACGGAGCCGCGGTCATCAAACGCCAGCGCGCCATTTTTGGCTTCGCGCCGCGTGCCAATCACTTCCCAGCCATTGGCCTGCAACCGGTCCGCCAGTCGTGAGGCTGTATAACCCATTCCAAAAATCAGCATGCGGCCCATTGGCTGCTATTCCTTTTCCAGCTTGCCCGGTTTCACCATCACCGGATTTTTGACGTGGTCGGCTTTCCACTGCATCGCCATGCGGACGCGGGTCGCGCCCGAGGGATGATCGAAAAACAGCATTTCTTCTATCGGTCCGGGTTCAATCTTTCGATATTCCGACAACCGCATCGCCACTTTGGCGAAACCATCGGGCTCCTGAGCGGTTGCCAGGCCAAAACGGTCGGCCTCGCTTTCATTAATCCGGATCAGACTGTTGATTGCAGGGGTCGCGGCAAAGAAATAGACCGTCAGTATCAGGCTGAGCAGGGGGATGGCGGCCGGATCAGCTATGCTCCGGACTCCCCATTTCTCACCATGGCGCGCAATCAGCCGCGGTGCCAGACGGGCAACAATTAACAGTCCGACCGCCACGATCAGTGCCAGAATCAGAACCGTCCGCCAGGTGTGGCCCAGCACATAATGACCCATCTCGTGTCCCATGACCGCCGCGACCTCTTCCGGATCGGTGCGCTCGAGCAGATTGTCGTTGAGCGAAACCCGGATCGTCGGTCCGAAGCCGGAAACATTGGCAGAGATGCGTTTGTGCTGCTTGGACTGGTCGAAAACATAAATATTTTCGGCTGGAATATCATAGTCCGCCGCCATCGCGACAATCCGGTCGCGCAGCGGCCCGTCGGCCATTTCCGTATAGTTGTTGAACAGCGGTGAAATGAACACCGGCCCCAGCAGCAGCCCGATGAACAGGAAGCCCGAGATCACCCCGGTTCCCCAAATCCACCACAGCTTGGGCGCGCGCCGGATAACCGCAAATATCGCCATGATCAGCAGCGGAAAGACGATCAGCGAGATCAGCAGCCCGATGAGCTGCTCGCCGAACCATCCGCCAAAACTCTGGCTCATCAGGTCATATTGCTGCTCCCGGAAAAAATCGGTGTAGATCGTCCAGGGCAGGGTGATCAGGAAGCCGGAGATGACATAAGGAAGTGCGTATAAGGCGGGCTGTAGCCATGTTCTGTGGGTCACCCGTTCTGCCCAGTCCCGGAATCGGGCCGACAGCCGCGACTGCAGGATCAGCAGGTCGACCAGAACCCCGATCAAGGCGCCCCACAGAATTAGCCAGTAGCCGCCCTCGAAATAGGCGTTGGATTTTTCAAGTTCTGCGCCCTGCAGCGTATCAATATAGGCCCTGCTCGCCTGTTCTACATTGAAGCCGGATGAGGCATTCTGGGCTAAAGCCATGTCTGTTGGCAGTCCAGCCATCAACAGAAGCGCGCAAATGAAAAACAATATTCTGGACATGACCCGTTCCCTTTTTCCAATCCATAAACGCAATTGCGCGGGGTGCAAATGGCTCTTATGGCAAGACCATGTTAGATATTCAAAAAGCTCCGAATGACGAAATGGCCGATGCCGCGCCAGCCCCCCAGGACCCGGCGACGATCCGCCGCGAGGATTATCGTCCGCCCGCCTGGTTCATTCCCGAAGTGGAACTCGACTTCGATCTCGACCTGACCCGGACTGTAGTGCGCTCCAAGCTTGATGTCCGGCGCTCAAAAAGCGCAAAACCGGACGAACCGCTGGTGCTGCAGGGCGACGATATCACGCCGGCTTCGGTGAAGGTGGACGGCGAAACCCGCACCGACTGGAAATTGGTTGATGGCGATCTGGTCCTGCCACTGAGCGGCGCATCGCATGTGGTCGAGATTGAGGTCGAACTGGATCCCTCGACCAACACGCAGCTCATGGGCCTCTATGCCTCCAATGATATGCTATGTACCCAGTGTGAGGCCGAAGGCTTCCGCCGGATCACCTTCGCGCCTGACCGGCCCGACGTACTGAGCCGCTATCAGGTCCGTATGGAAGCGGACAAGGCAAAATTCCCGGTGCTGCTGTGCAACGGCGACAAGATCGCCGAAGGCGATGGCGAAAATGGCCGCCATTGGGTCCAGTGGAATGATCCGTGGCTGAAGCCAAGCTATCTGTTCGCGCTGGTTGCCGGCGATCTGGTCGCCAATAATGACAGCTTCACCACCCGATCCGGCAAACCGGTCGAGCTCAATATCTGGGTCCGTGACGGCGATCTCGGTCGCACCGGCCACGCGATGAAGGCGCTCAAGGATGCGATGCGCTGGGATGAGGAGACTTATGGCCGGGAATATGATCTCGGCCTGTTCAATATTGTCGCGGTCAGCGACTTCAATATGGGCGCGATGGAGAACAAGGGGCTGAATATCTTCAATTCCCGCTATATTCTCGCTGATCCGGAAGTCGCCACCGACGCCGATTTTGACGGGATTGAAGGCGTCGTCGCGCACGAATATTTCCACAATTGGTCCGGCAATCGTGTGACTTGCCGCGACTGGTTCCAGCTCAGCCTGAAAGAAGGCTTCACCGTTTACCGCGACCAGAGCTTTTCCGCCGACATGGGCTCTGCCGCGCTCAAGCGGATCGAGGATGTGCGCATATTGCGTGCCGCTCAATTCCCCGAAGATGCCGGTCCACTGGCCCATCCGATCCGTCCGGAAAGCTATCAGGAAATCTCCAACTTCTACACGGCCACCGTTTACAACAAGGGCGCGGAAGTGATCCGGATGATGAATACGCTGATGGGCCCGGACAATTTCCGCAAGGGCACCGATCTCTATTTCGACCGGCATGACGGGGAAGCTGCGACCTGCGAGGATTTCGTCGCCGCGATGGAAGACGGCGGCTCGATTGATCTGACCCAATTCCGTAAATGGTATGAAACGCCGGGCACGCCAAGAGTGTCGGCGAAACTGTCGCATGACCCGAAAACCGGCACCGCGACGCTGCACCTGACGCAGAAAATCGCCCAGAATGGCGAGATGCCGAAAGCATCGGAGCTGCTCATTCCGTTGCGTACGGCTATGCTCGATCCGGCAACCGGCGATCACGACGGCGAACAGCTGCTACTGCTCGACCAGCCGGAAAAAAGCTTCACCTTTGATGGCCACAAGGACCATCCGGTGCTGTCGATCAACCGCGATTTCTCCGCACCGATCATCCTGGAAAGCAACCAGAGCGCGGAGCAGCTGGCGTTCCTGTCCGCGCACGACGACGATCCCTTCGCCCGGTTCGAGGCGATGCAGCAGCTGATGACCAGTTATTTGACCGCAAAGGTCTCGGGCACGCCGGTTGACCGCGATATCATCTTGCTGGCGATCGCCAAGATATTGGCCGATCCGGCGCTGGATCCCGCTTTTCTGGCCGAAATCATTCTGCTGCCAAGCGAAGCATTTTTGGGCGACCAAATGGTCGAAGTCGATCCGCAGGCGATCCACGACGAGCGCGAAAAACTGCGCGGCAAAATCGGCGTCCAGTTCGAAAAGCAATTCCGCAAGCTATACAAGTCCTGCGCTCCGGGCGAATTTTCACTCGACGCCGAAGCGCGGGCGAAGCGCAAGTTGCGCAACGTGACATTGGGCTATCTCGCTGCCTCCTTTACCGAGACCGCCGCCGAGACCGCCTTTGATCAATATCGCGAAGCCGACAATATGACCGCGATGCAGGGCGCGCTGGGCGTCTTGTCCCATCTCGAGGCCGAAGAGCGGACAGCCGCCTTTGAGGATTTCTACAAGCGGTTCAAGGGCAACCCGCTGGTACTGGACAAATGGTTCAGCTTGCAGGCAATGTCGCTGCGCGCTGATACGCTAAAACGCGTCGACAGCCTGTCGCGTCATCCTGATTTCACCATGTCGAACCCCAATCGCGTACGGGCGCTCTATGGGGCGTTTACCGGCAATCAGGTCCGTTTCCATGATCCGTCGGGCAAGGGTTATCAGATCATCGCTGACATGGTGATCACGCTCGACAAGCAGAACCCGCAAACCGCAGCCCGTTTCATCCCCGCGCTTGGACGCTGGCGCCGCTATGAACGTGGGCGTTCGGAACTGATGCGGCTGGCGCTGGAGAAAATCGCTGCCCAGCCGGATCTGTCCAAGGATGTCGCGGAACAGGTCCACAAAAGCCTTGCTTGATATCACGACCTCTGCCTTGCTCAATGGAGCAGCGCACGGATTTCTGGGCCGGGCAGGGGGGCTTTCAGAGGGTATATATGCCGGACTGAATGTCGGTCTGGGCAGCGATGATGATCGGGAAACGATAATCGAAAACCGCCGGCGCGCGAAAGAGGACGTGCTGCCCGGCAGCGAACTGGTCACAGTCTATCAGGTCCACAGCGCCGAGGTGGTGACAGTAATCGGCCCACAGTCGCCGGGTGACCGTCCGCAGGCCGATGCAATGGTGACCGACCAGCCGAACCTGTTGCTCGGCATATTGACCGCTGATTGTGTGCCGGTGCTGTTCCAAGATCCGGTCGCGAATGTCATCGGTGCAGCGCACGCCGGCTGGAAAGGCGCAATTGCCGGCGTGACCGACAATGTAGTCACTGCGATGGAAGCCCTCGGCGCCCATCGAGAGCATATCGCATGCGCTATCGGCCCCTGCATAGCGCAAGCCAGCTATGAAGTGGACGCTGGCTTTCGCAGCCAGTTCCTCGAGGCGGATACAGCCAATGATCGTTTCTTCACGGCTGGAAAACCCGGTCATTTTCAGTTTGATATCGAAGCCTATGTCGCGGCACGGCTGGCGGCGGCTGGCGTGAGCAAAATCGAAAAGCTCGGTCTCGACACCTATGCGCTGGAAGATCGCTATTTCAGTTATCGCCGGTCCTGCCATCGCGATGAACCGGGATACGGCCGGCAGATTTCGCTCATCGGCATTGCGGAATAACGTTGATTTCTACAGGCACGCCAGCGAAGGCTGGGTGCCGAACCAATCGGGCTTCACAGAACGGCCGGCCGGTTTGACAGAGGGGCAGGAGAGGGTATGAACGCACAGCGCATCGGACTATGGGCAGGGCTAGCTATATTCATCACAATGCTTTTGCTGCCTACGCCGGAAGCGATGAGTCCCGAAGCCTGGAAGGTCGCGGCCCTTACAATCCTGATGGCGATCTGGTGGATGACTCAGGCAATCCCGCTCACCGCGACCGCCCTACTGCCTTTTCTCGCCTTGCCGACGATGAATGTGATGAGCGCGGGCGAAATCGCCAGCGAATATTATTCGCCGATCCTGTTCCTGATCCTCGGCGGCGCCTTTCTGGCGCTGGCAATTGAGCGAGTCGGCTTGCACAAGCGGCTGGCGCTAGCGATCATCGGTCTGTCCGGCAAAAGCGCGTGGGGCATATTGTTTGCCTTCATGATCGCCACAGCCTTGCTCAGCATGCTGATCTCCAACACCTCTTCTACCCTGATCATGGTGCCGATCGCGCTGGCTGTGCTGGTCGCTGGGGGCGTGCAGGAAAAGGAAACCGAAGGCTTTGCCGGGGCTCTGATCATGGGCGTCGCCTTTGCCGCATCAATCGGCGGTCTCGGCACGCTGGTCGGTAGCCCGACCAACGCGATTGCCGTTGGCCTGATCAACAAGACGCTTGGCATGCAGATCGATTTTCTCGACTGGCTCAAATTTGGTCTGCCGATCGTGATCGTCGGCATTCCGGTCCTGGCCGGGATATTGATCGTGGTGCAAAAGGTCGGAAAGCACAGCTTTGACGGGGTCAAGGCCCGGCATGTGATCGGCTCCCCCGGCCCCTGGAGCATAGCGGAAAAGCGACTGGTTCCGGTTGTGGCGATCGTTGTGCTCGGCTGGCTGCTACTGCCGGAAATCAAGGGCTATTTCCCCGATGGCGCGCTGCACGACGGCAGCGTCGCCATTTTCGGCGGTTTGCTTTTGTTCATGCTGCCCGACGGCACCGGTCGCAAGCTGCTCAACTGGGACGAGGCCGACCGCGCGCCGTGGGGTGTGATCATGATGTTCGGTGGTGGTCTGGCGCTGGCCGCCGGGATCATCGAATCCGGTCTGGCTGACTGGCTCGGGTTGATGCTGGAACCGCTCAAAACCGTGCCGGTGATCATCATTGCCATCGCGCTTGTGGCGCTGGTTATCCTGATCACGGAATTCGCGTCCAATGTCGCGACCGCCAGTGGCGTCATGCCGGTGGTTGCCAGCCTGATCCTAGCGACTGGCGTGGACCCGGTGCTGCTTGCCGTGCCCGCCGCTATGGCCGCCAGCTGGGGGTTCATGCTGCCGAGCGGTACCGGACCGAATGCGATTGCTTGGTCGACCGGCCATATCGAGCTCCCTAAAATGCTGAAGTCCGGTTTCCTCCTCGATCTGGCCGGTATCCCGATAATTATCGGCTGTATCTGGATGGTTGCGGTTGTAACCACATAGCTTTTGGTTCATTGTTTTACGAGATTTAAAAGAGCAGAGAGAAGATTATGTCCGAACGTGATGGAGACGTCGCAGGAATTCCAGTGACGCGCCGGATGCCAAAGACGCCGATTGAGGAAATTGGCGGTCGCAAGCTGAAGCCGGCGACATTGATGATGGGCCACGGCTATGATCCCGAACTTTCCGAAGGGTCACTCAAGCCGCCCATTTTCCTCACCTCGACCTTCGCTTTTGAAAATGCCGCCGCCGGCAAACGCTTTTTCGAAGGTATCACCGGTAAACGGCCGGGCGGCTCTGACGGGCTGGTCTATTCGCGCTTCAACGGACCCAATCAGGAAATTCTCGAAGACCGGCTGAGCGTCTGGGATGAGGCGGAAGACGCGCTCGTTTTCTCCAGCGGCATGTCGGCGATCACCACGGTATTGCTCGCCAATGTCAATCAGGGCGACGTTGTCGTGCACAGCGGCCCGCTCTATGCTGCGACCGAAACGCTGATCAACAAGATACTGGGCCGCTTCGGCGTGACCTTCATGGATTTTCCTGCCGGCGCTGCCCCGTCCGAAGTTGCGGTGATGCTGGAACAAGCCAAGGCACAGGCTGCAGCCAATGGTGGCAAGGTGGCGATCATCTATCTGGAAAGCCCGGCCAACCCGACCAATGCCTTGGTCGATATCGAAGGTGTCGCCGACGCCCGCAATCAGGTCTTTGGCAAGGACGCCGGACCGCCGATCGCGATCGACAATACTTTCCTCGGGCCGCTCTGGCAGCAACCGCTCAAGCACGGTGCGGATATCGTTATCTACAGCCTGACCAAATATGTCGGCGGCCACAGCGACCTGGTTGCTGGCGGCGTACTCGGCAGCAAGGCCCATATGGACCCGATCCGCGCAATCCGAAACACCATCGGCACGATCTGCGATCCCAACACCGCCTGGATGCTGATGCGCAGCCTGGAGACACTGGAACTGCGCATGACCCGGGCTGGCGAAAATGCCGAAAAAGTCTGCGCGTTTCTGCGCAACCATCCGAAGGTTGACGGGCTGGGCTATCTCGGCTTCATCGAGGACGATCGCCAGAAGGACATTTATCGGCGCCATTGCAGCGGCGCTGGTTCGACCTTCTCGGTCTTTATCAAGGGCGGCGAGGCGGAGGCCTTCCGCTTCCTCGACACGATGAAAATCGCCAAACTGGCGGTCAGTCTTGGCGGCACCGAAACGCTGGCCAGCCTGCCCGCCGCGATGACTCACCTCTCGGTTCCCGACGAACGCAGGGCGACGCTTGGCATCACCGACAATCTGGTGCGCATATCGATCGGCGTGGAAGATCCGGACGATCTGATCGCCGATTTCGATCAGGCGCTGGCCGCGGTTTGAGCGGAGCAAACGCAGGGAAAGAGGCGAAACACCACGGGGTTAGAAAGTGGGCCCGTGGAGGCGATCTGACCTAATTGGACGGGTTCTCGCGCTCCTTCCGCTCGGCAATAGCGCAGTCGAGCAGTTTGTTGGCGGCGAAGCCGCTCGGTCCCAAATTCACTTCGGCAATAGTTTTGTTGTCGAAGGAAACTGTAGCCGAGCTCGCTTCCATCAACCGTTCCAGACCGCGCTGCGACTGCGACGGATCGCTGTCCTTGCCGTGCCACATAGCCCACACGCCCTGATAAAAACCATTTCTATATCCGCCAAACTCCGATGAAGTCGTCTGGCCGTTCTGAAAAGTCAGGGTCAGGGGCATGTCTGTGATATTGGTATCCTTGTCATCCACAATATCCCACCCGCTTCTCAGCACCTCGACGCTGAATATCGAGTCCATGATGCCCAGACCAAAATCGACCATGGTCTCACCATCCCTGGACCGAAATGCGATCTTGCAGTCGCCCCGCTTGACACCCTCGCTGAAGGAAAAATCGGGTATTGTCGTGCGGTTCTGCGCCAACGCAGGACCTGTCAGGCCAGCCACCAATGCGGCTGCGATCATCACCTTGCCTGGATTATCCATGATATTGTCCATTCCTATATTGTCTTTTCACGACTGAAACCCAGCGGGTCGACGCCCGCGCAATCTGCATCAGCGCGCTGCCCTGTTAGCGACTATTTTTGATCCCATTTGAAGCGGGCTATTCCGGCGGTCATGCAATAGTTCTGCACCTGCGCCAGCTCTGATTTCCGGGAATCATCCAATATAAGTTCGTTCGCGTCTTTCTGCTTCGCAATGAAGTCCTTCTCGAGATCGTCACTCGGATCTCTCAGCAGCGCGGCAAGCTTCAACCAGTCGGACGCAAAGCCCTTATATTGCAGCGTCTGGGCGGTACCGGGGTTTTTCCGGGCCAAAAAGCTGTGCAATATCGTATAATATCCCGAACAGGCGATCGCCTGGTCATACTGAGGCATAGAGGCCTCTTCGGCCTGAGCGGCGACCGGCATTGCTGCCAGGGCGAGACCAAGCACCGCGCTGGCTGCGGATCGCGTGACCTTCACCTGTTCATTCTGGCCGATATTACGGACCATTGGTTTCTCTTTATGGTTCATCACTCATACTCCTCCTAACAATAGCTGTTGCCGATCGGGCAGGATCGCCCCTGGGCCCGGGAAACATTCGCTGCATAATAGTCGTTATTGGACCGGATTCTGGCGAGGGAGTCGGCCAGACCGGACGAAGAAGAGCCCGAATAGCTGCTGGACGACCGGCTGGAATAGGATGATCCGGAAGAGGAGCTGGTGTAGGCGCTCGCTTGCGCATATTGCCGCGCCTGGATCTTGGCCAGTCGCTCCATCAGCGCAGCAAATTCCGCCTGCCGCCGGGCATAGGCCTGCCGGGCACCTTCGGCGTCCATATTTCGCCATAGGGCTTCGGCTTCGCGGTCGCCGCGCACCGCAAGATAGGCCATATAATTTTTCGCTTTTTGCCGATCCTGCGGAACCGCGACGCCGTCCCAATAGGCATAAGCCAGCCACTTCATCGCATCCGGTTGGCCGACCGAAGCGGCATTTTGAATGGCAATCAGCCCGTCAGCTTTTTTGGGAGCAAAAACAGATGGTTCACCGTAATATAGCCAGCTCCCGATGAGCCACGCTGCATCATCATTGCCTTCGTGCATCAGGCCGGAAAGAGTGGTCCATGCGGTATTGATTTCGCCCTGCTTTTTCTTGGCCAGCGCGAGAGCAATTTGCTCGCTGGCGGGCAGAACCGGATTGATCGCTGGAAGTTTTGCGCGAAAGGAAGCGGTTTCGCCAACCGCGCGCAGCGCTTCGCATGTCTCCTGACGACCGAGTTTGCAGGCCTTTTCCCAAAGCACGATAGTGGTCGCCGGCTGGACTTCAAGTTCGTCCTTGCCGTCGAGATAGGCATTACCGAGTCCTTCGCATCCCACTGCATAATCCAGATCGCAGGCCATGCGAAGAAAATGCAATCCTTCAATCGGGGTGGTATTCTGCCCGGAACGCGGATTGAACACTGCAGACTGACCCAGCTTGTTGCAGGCATAGGCGTTGCCGCCCTGGCATCCGGTGAACAGGAATTTGACACCCTTTGCCACATTGTCGGCCTGCCTGCTGTCGAACAAGGCATCGCCATATTGAATGCAGGCGAGATGCGTATCACCCTTGCCCTCAACACAGGCTTTCTGCGCCATGGTGAAAGATTTTGCATCATCCTTGCCGACGCCCCGACCTTGTTCATAGGCGAAGGAAAGCCCGGCGCAGCCCCAGGCGAGCTGCTGGTCGCAGGCGGTCTGAAACAGTCCGACTGCCTGTTGGCCGGTTGCCGCATCCTTATATTCGTTGAACAGCGAATAGGCCTTGAATTCGCAACCCAAATCAGCTCCCGACTGACAAGCGCGATCCCAGCGGGCGAAAGCTCCGGCTTCGTTTTGGGCAACCCCAAGGCCCCGTTTCTGCGCATATCCCAGGATCGCGCAATTGCGTTGGTCGTTCAGGCTTTCGCAGCCATATTGCGCGTTCTTCGCCGCCAGTTTGTCGTTGCGGTGTCCGACATCACCGTCAAAGAGCATCGACGCGGACGTGCTACAGCCGCTTGCCGATCCTTTCTCGCACGCCATCAAATAATAGCCGAGCGCGGCCCGTTTGTCCCGGGCGAGCGCTCCCAGTCCCTCTTCGAAGGCTTCGGCAAGTCGAATACACTGGGCGGCACTTCCCTTGCGGCATTGTGCGTCCCAGTCGCGCGAAACCCCGTACAGCTCAATCGGATAGTTTTGCTTGCCATCCGACAGCGCGGAGTTTGCATAGCCCTCTTCCGCGCGCGGGACGTTGCGATCCTTCGCAAGCACAGGATTGGCGGTCACAAAAAGCCAAGCCGAACATATGATAAAGGTAAGGATAAATCTGAAGGATAATATTTCAAGACCAGTCCGTGGATTGGCGTGCCTCAAATCATCATACTGCGGTTTCTTGTAATATAGCGTCATCGTCGCTCTAACACTCGCTTATGAATAGCCTGATCAACTTTGTTAGGAGTCTCTCTATACTTATGCGCTGGCTTTTCAGGTCTGGATTGAATAAACTCGCCATCCTGACGGATTATTTCGAGGATGATAATCCCGGTGCAATTTGAGTATTTTCGGCCGCAATCAGACATCAGCAAGCTGGTAAGCAGCTATTATAATCTCACGGTTGATGAGCATGTTTCCGATATCATGCGCGCTGAAATCGCCAACTTGCGGTTCGTCATCCGGGGCCGGGTCTCAACCAACCTCAATGGCGTTGACGAACAATATGGCGCTGGTGATACCTTGTTGTGCGGCCCTACCTATCGATGGAGCAATGTAGGGTTTGAACCGGGGACACGGGTCTTCGGCGCGGCTATAACCCCCTTGGGCTGGGCACGGCTATTTAACGTCGACGCCGACCAGCTGGCAAACAGGCTTGTACCGCTGGCACCCTATATTGCGCCATCGGTCCTGCCGCTTGTGAGCGACATATTTGACGCGACCGAGGAAATACAGCGAGTCAGGGCGGCGGACCGGCTATTCGCTGCCATGGTTGATCCCGAAAAACGCGTGGACGAAGCTTTCCTGGACCAGGTCACTTCCTGGATTACGTCGCCGGATCCAAATGAGCTGGCCGTCCTGCTGTCGGAAATGAGCCGGTCTCCCCGCCAGATCGAGCGATTGTGCAAAAAATATTTCGGCAGCGCGCCAAAGCTTCTGCATCGCAAATTTCGCGCCCTGCATTCGGCCAACCGGCTCACCTGGCAGGAGCTGACCGACTGGCAGGACATCGCGACAACGGCCTATTCCGACCAGTCCCATTTCATCCGCGAGTTCAAGCAGTTTAACGGCAGGACCCCCAGCGAATTTATCAAGGGCGCGCATATACTGGTTCGCCTGACGTTGCAGCAACGGCTGCAGATCGACCATCAATCACCGTTCAGTTTGATAGGCTAGCCAAAACCGCCGATTCTCGGCCGATGCAAAATGCGCCAGGCTTATTGCTCCTGCGTCTGAGCCAGCAGGTCGGCCCTCATCAGTGGTAGGCAGGCCGCCATTCGTTTGTCGACATAAGCTTTGGGATCGGCAAGGTAGCGAACCGCTTTCTGTTCCGCCATCACCGCGCCCCAGATCGCCGTACTGACCGTTTCTGTAGACTGCTTCGTTTCCTTGGCAATGCGATCCGTAACAAGAGTGGTCCAGCGGGCGGCTGGTTGCCGGACGTCGGGATAGTCGGTCGCTCCCGGCGCATTGCGTCGTTGTTCTTCTGCGATGATCGACAGGACCGCTACACAGCCGATGTCCTGAGACTGCTGTGCGGCAAAGGCTTGGGGCGTTTGTCCAGCCGCCAGGATCGCAAGGGCGAAAGAAAGGATCATCCCATCACTTTATGACCGGGGTGGCTGATCGTAAATAGCGAAGTGCGCCGGCTTTGGCGGTCCATTGCCGGCAGGAATTAGCACGGATCGTCACCACATAAGCTTGGGCGCCATAAGCGCCTAGCGCGCTCGAGTCATACAACCAATTGAGAAGCGGGTAAAAATATCGCGAGTTACTTTCCGCGCACTGGATCCTTCTATAGTTATCACTCCATGAAGTCTGATTCTCTAGATCCGATGATCCGCGATGCCTATGCGATCGCTGCCCAGCCGGAACGGGTGATGAAATTGCTGACGCTGTTGCAGAAACCGGCTGCGGAAGACGAGGGTGCTCTGCAGGCCCATTTCGCCAACGCTACCGAATTGCTTGGTGAAATCGATAACAGCGTTGGCGACGATTTCTCCACCTACGCCCGTGATCTGGAAGGGCCAAGCGAACAGCTTATCCCACCGGACCTGACACTCAGTAAATCGATGACCGTTCTGAGCATCGATCAACAATTGTTCAAAGGCGCGGAATTGAAACCCGGCGAACCGATACCCGACTGGCTATTCGGCATGGATGGAGAGTCTTATGCCCAGATCGAAAAACTCATCAAAGGGGAGGGGAAGGCTAACCCCGCCATCGTTCGCCTCTATATCGATCAGGATGATGACAGAGGCATCCTGTTCGCCGCGCAATTGGCGGGCGCAGCCGAGGTGGAGCTGGCTTTTCGGGTGATGCGACTGCGGTGGAATGCCGCCATCGGTAGCGCCTTTGCCCGGTCTCTGGATCTCACTGCAACGGAACAGCAGCTCGCGGAATATCTGATCAATGGGCAATCTGTCCTTGAATTTGCCGAGGATCGAAAGCGGGCGCTGGGCACCGCGAGGAATCAGCTCAAGTCGCTGCTTCGCAAGCTCGGTATTGGCTCGCAAACCGAACTCATTGCGCTTTACGCCGGGTTCAGCAATGCGTTTGCGACGGCGGAGTTAAAGGAAAAATATCTCATCCCGGCCGGAACCAGTGAGAAGTTGAGGTTGCAAGATGGTAGCGATATGCCGTTTGAAGTCTATGGTGATCCGGCAGCGAAGCCGGTGCTGTATCTTCATGCAACGATAGATGGCGCTTACCTGACCGCGCGGCAACAGGACGCGGCGGCAAAGCAAAGCTTGCGCGTCATTGCGCCGTGGCTGCCCTTTTACGCGGGCAGCAAAATGGCCAGCAGCGGATTGGCAGTGGTGGATGAATTTGTTGAGCGGCTGGTCTGTCTGCTGGATCATCTGGGGATCGACGATTGTGCCATTGTTTCGGCCAGAGTCGCCGCTCCTTACGGCATGGCGGCGGTTCGCACGCATCCGGATCGGTTTCGCGGGCTGGTGATGGCAGGCACGGTTTTGCCCGCAGATGATGCCAATGATTTCTCGCATCTGGCGCTTGGCTATCGTGCGCCGCTGCGGCTGGCGCGCATTGCGCCGTCCTTCGTGCGGCTGTATTTTGCTGCCGTATCGACCATGGTCCGGCGCGGCAAAAGCATGGCCTATTTTCAGAGCATCTATGGCGACAGCGCAGCAGATATGAAAACGCTGAACCGGCCGGATGTTGCAGAGCTGATGCAACGATCGATGAAAAGAACCTTTCAGGATGGTTATGAATCAACCGCGCAACAGGCGATCCTGACCGCCAGCGATTGGTCGAAATGGTGCCGTGATCTGCAAGTGGCCGTGACACTTATCTGTGGCGCGGAGGACCGGCTGGCCCCACCGCACCTGGTTGAGCAATTTTGTGATCGATATGATTTCAATTTGATCGGGCCGTTAGCAGATGTCGGAAGCCTGGCGATCCAGCAAGTACCTGAACAAATATTCGAAGAAGCCGCAAAAATCTGGCCGGCTTGAGCCCGGTACAGGCCAGCTGACATTGTTCACAGGCATAATCGTGCATGCCGATGTTGCTCATATTTTTTTCCAGATAATCCGCCAATTTGTACCATATGGTATATTCTAAACCCGGCCGCGCTCCCTTAGTCGCCCACTGACTGACAGGGAGATCAACCATGAAATTTTCGAAACCGGCTATTGCGGCACTATTTGCTATTTCCATGACCGGCAGCGGAACCGCGGAGGCCCAGTTTGGCGGCTTGGGTAACGCGATCAAGAAGGAAGCAAAGAAAACCAAGCGCGAGGTCGAAAAGCAGGCTGTGGAGGAAGCGGAGCAGGCGATTGATAACGCGCTACGCGGCAAAAAAGGCAGAAGAATAAAAATCGCAAGCAGCAGTGGCGGCAGCAGCGGGTCTACGACCCTGGGGACGCCTTCGGCAGACCTCACATCGCAAACGCAATGTTCGGGTCTCGCCCTGTCCAACGTCACCGTCGGTAATCTGGGTGAATATACATTCCAGCAGGGCTTCAGCAAAGAAAAGCGCACCGGCTTCATCAACCGGCGGCCCGGTAAAGTGATCGGATCCTGTATTGCACCATCGTTGCAGCCGCAGGAAATTCTCTATTTCGAAGTCGATGAGAAGCAATACAAAGCGTTAGACAAGGGTGGTGACTGGACGTGGCAATGCGTCCAATCGGATAATCCCGGTGCCGGCACCACCGACTACTGGACGTGGAATAGCGATCAATATCTGAGCGATTCCCATATGAAACTGCATTGCGGTAACGATCAGGGCGTCAGCGATTGTGCCACTGGCAGCAATAGCGCCCGCGCATCGGCCTATTCGGCGGACCGCAAGAAGCGGGGGAAATATGGTATCAGTTTTCTGGCACGTCTTAACGAGCGCAGCAATGCAAGGACGGAAAAGCTGTACTGCCAATATTATAACAAGAGATCAGGTAAAAGCCTGGTCGCCTTTGAATATCTGAGTGCGCCCGCGCGATAGACTCGGACCTCGCTCTATTTTTCCAATTTTTGACAAGGAGACGCACTATGCGTGCCGTCATAGCTTTATCATCCCTGATCCTGTCCAGCCTCGCAATTCCGGTGGCCTTTGCCCAATCGAGCAGCATGACCGTCGCCAAGGACGGCAGCTGTCCGACAGGCTTCAAGTCCTCGGGCAGTTCCTGCCAATCGAGCTCCGGGGCGGTTGCGATCAAAAAGATCGGGTCCTGCCCCACCGGTTTCAAATCGTCTTCCAACTACTGCGTAGGTGAGAAGGGCGATTATGCTGAAGTCAAAAGTGGCAGCTGCGCCACCGGCTTGAAAACCTCCGGTAAATATTGCGTAAAATAGTCAGTCGCGGCGATTGCTGGTGTTCGGACGCCCGCAGTCGCTGCCGCGCGCCGATATGCGCGCTTTCCTACAGTCTGGCCGATCGCCTATCTTGTTCCGGTTCTTTGATAGTCTGAATAGCATAGCTGGCGTCGCTCGCCGTTATCGCCATACAGGGCCGTTTCGAAAAGTCACACTCGGTGCTTGGCTCGGGTTGGAGAAGTGGCCGATTCGTGAGGCTTTTGGCCAAAAGTCACGAAAAACTACAAATGCGCTATTTGTAAAGTTTTTTGAGCTCTGCCGCCTAATCCCGATCCACCACCTCGATCGACAGAATTTCAATCGCGTCCTCGCGCCCCGCAAAATCGGTATAGTCTCCAGCCGCCAGTCCCATCAGGGCTCGGCTGATCGGCGCGGAGAATGAAACCAGCGCGCTGGCCGGGTCAGCCTCGTCATCCCCGACGATCGAAAGGATTTTCTCCTTTTTATTGAGGAGAAAGGTCACGCGGGTACCGAATTCCACCGTGCTCCCGCTCGGCACCGGTGGCTGCTCGGCCGTTGATTGTCTGGTATTCCAGTAACGCAGGTCGCGCTTGGCGATTTTTAGCGCCGTTTCGTCGGTCAGCGCTGCCACCTCGGCCTGCAGCGCCGCGACCCGCTCCCTGATCAGCCGCAAGCCGCGCGCCGTTACCAGGTTCGGGCCGACCGGAATCGGATGCTCAAATTTGGGCTCGAGATGTTCGTCGTCGCCCTCTCTGCGGAACGCTACGCTCATCGCTCAGGCGCCGGTTTTGGGCGTCACCCAGATCGATACCGGTGCCACAAACTTGCCGTGCGCCGGTGTGCCGACATCGACGCGTTCTGCAGTCACTCGTTCGCCGCTCTCCAGAGTGAAGGCTGACCACGGCTTCGGCATCCGGCCAAAGGTCATTTTCTGGATCGGCTGCCCAGTGGTGCTGTTCATTATGGTGGCGATGATTGACATGGCATGCCGCTAGCGACGAAACCGCTGCATTGTCAACGACGCGCTGCCGGACGGATCAGCGCCAGTCGACGATCGGCCAGCCACGCTGTCCGGCCAGCAGGCGCATTTTCGAAGTCGGTGTGGTGGCGATGGCCTCGTCGGCAAATTCGAGCATCGCCTGATCGCTGGCATGATCGGAATAGGCACGAACATGACTGTCCGCGCGTTGCCACCCCTGCTTGGCAAACAGCTCCTCAATCCGCCCGATCTTGGCATTATCATAGCAATTTCCGCCGAGTATCCGCGGCCTGACCCGCCCTTCGTCGTCGATTTCGAGGCGCGTCCCGACCACATGGTCGAAGTGAAGGCGGCGGCCGATCGCCTCGGCATAAAGTTCATAGGATGCGGTCACCAGCACCAGAGTGCGCCCGGCCACGCGATCGGTTTCGATTTGGTCGAGTGCTTTCTGATGGCGGTTGGAGCGCAGCACATTGTCTGCGAACCGCTCGATCTCGGGTTGCAAGTCGTCCAGCTTCGGACCGTTTCCCAGCAACATCCACTGGTTGAAGGTCTTCAACTGGCAACGGTTGATCAGCCGGAGCCCATAGGCGATAAAGCCAAATGGCAACAGCGGCAGAAGGACGAGACGCCAAGGCTGGCGGGCCAGAACCATGTGAAAAAGGAATGGCGTGTAGGTCCCGCGCACCGTAATCGTGCGGTCCATGTCGTAAAGTGATATTTTCTGCATGCTGTCTCGCAGTCCCCGTTTGGGCGTGTACTTAACAGTATGCCAGCAAAAGCGCCAAATATTTGCGCCGTTTAATCGCTTGAGCTTTGCCGCGATTTCGGTCACTTAGTCAGGTGATGTCGATACCCAGCGATTTTGTCGAAGAGACAGCCGAAGATGGAGCGGTTACGCTGCACTTTTCCGGCGACCTGTCGATTGCCAGCGTGGGCGAACTGCCCGAGCGACTGAGAGAATATGACAGCAACGTCGAGCGGCTGGATATTTCCGACACCGGTTATATCGATACGGTCGGCGCGTGGCTGATCCATCGTACCGCCCGCGATACGGAGGCCGAAATTGTCGGCGCGAATGACGATGCGGAACGACTGATCGCCGCCGTTGCCGGAGCCGATCAGCCAGCCGAAATCCGGCCGCAGGCCCTTAACCCCGTCATCCGGGTGGTCAGCGAAGTGGGCGAAGCGACCACCATAGCCTTTACCACCATGTCCGGGCTGGTCGGCTTTTTTGGCGCGATCATGGTCGCATTCGTCCGGCTGCTCCGCCACCCCGGGCAGATCAGATGGAACGCTGTTATCCAGCGTTTCGACGTAGTTGGGGTGCGAGCGCTGGGCATTGTTGGACTGATGAGCTTTCTTATCGGACTGGTGATTGCGCAGCAGGGCGCAGTGCAATTGCGACAATTCGGTGCCGAAGTATTCACGGTCAATCTCGTTGGCCGGCTGACGTTGCGCGAACTGGGCGTGTTGATGACCGCGATCATGGTGGCAGGGCGGTCCGGCTCCGCCTTTGCTGCGCAGATTGGCACGATGAAACTCACCGAGGAAATTGATGCGATGCGCACGATTGGCGTCTCGCCGGTCGAAGCGCTGGTACTGCCCCGGTTTATCGCTGCCGTTTTCATGCTGCCTTTGCTGGGTTTCTACGCATCAATCGTCGCGATCATCGGCGGTGGTCTGCTGAGCTGGGTCCAGCTCGATATCCCTCCGGCCACCTTTTTCTCTCGCATCCGTGAAGTTGTACCCCTGACCGATGTCTACGTCGGACTGGTCAAGGCTCCGGTGTTCGGTGCGATTATCGCCATTACCGGCTGTTATCAGGGGATGCAGGTCAAGGGCAATGCGGAGGATGTCGGCCAGCGGACCACTGCAGCCGTGGTTCAGGCAATCTTTCTCGTGATTGTGCTCGACGCCTTTTTTGCCGTCTTCTTCACCTGGATCGGGTGGAACTGATGGCCGATTCGCAGACCATTGATTATCATGCCGACTATGACGGCCCGATTGTCAGTGTGCAGGGCCTGCGCAACAGCTTCGGTGAGCAGGTTGTTCATGAAGGTCTTGATCTTGATGTACGCCGCGGCGAAATCATCGGGGTTGTCGGCGGCTCCGGCACGGGAAAATCCGTTCTGATGCGCTCGATTATAGGGCTGCAGACGCCGGATGAAGGCGAGATCAAGGTCTTTGGTCAGCCGCTGTTGGGCAAATCGGAATCGGAGACGATCGAAATTCGCAAGCGCTGGGGCGTGTTGTTTCAGGGCGGAGCGCTGTTTTCGACGCTGACCGTCGCCGAAAATGTGATGGTGCCGATTCGTGAATTCTATCCGGATATGGACCGGGAGTTCCGGCGCGAGGTTGCCAAATATAAGGTCTGCCTGTCCGGCTTGCCGCCTGATGCGGCGCCGAAATATCCGTCTGAACTGTCCGGCGGCATGCGCAAGCGAGCCGGTATCGCCCGTGCTCTGGCGCTTGACCCGGAATTGCTGTTTCTCGATGAACCGACAGCCGGACTGGATCCGATCGGTGCCGCGGCGTTCGACAATCTGACGAAGGAATTGCAGCAGACCCTGGGGCTGACGGTGTTCCTGATCACCCATGACCTGGATACGCTGCACGCGATTTGTGACCGGGTAGCGGTGCTGGCAGATCAGCGCGTGATCGCCGTGGGGACGATCGACGAACTGCTCGCGCTTGATCATCCCTGGATACAGGAATATTTCAACGGACCGCGCGGCCGGATGGCATCGGCCGGGAAAAAGTCGCTGGGATGAGAAGAGTGAAACAGGCCAGAGAATTGTTGCAGGTGACGGCACGGCCCGTCATAGAGGTGAAATAGATGGAAACCCGCTCTAATCATATCCTTGTCGGTGCCGTGACTTTGGCGATGCTGGCTCTCGTCGCCGCCTTTCTGGTCTGGATCGTCCGCTTTGGCGATGGTGAGACCAAACAATATGATATTTTCTTTTCCCAGTCTGTCGGCGGGCTTGCAGCGGGAACCGGAGTCACCTTTGCCGGCGTGCCTTCAGGGCAGGTATTGAAGGTCGAGCTGTGGAAGAAAGATCCGAATTTTGTACGGGTCCGGATTGCGGTCAGTGAAGACACCCCGATTTTGGAGGGTACCACAGCGACGATCCAGAGCGTCAGCTTTACCGCGCCACCCAATATTCAGCTCGACGGTGCCAAGAAGGGAGCTCCTCCGATCACCGATCGCGGTCCCGAAGGGGTGCCTGTGATTCCAACCAAGCCGGGTGCGCTGGGGGAATTGCTCAATAGCGCGCCACTTGTGGTCGAACGGCTGGCAACCCTGACCGACCGGCTGACCCAGCTATTGTCGGACGAAAATCAGAAATCGATCAGCGGAATCCTGGCCAATACCAGCGAGTTGACCGGCACTCTGGCGAAACAGGCGCCCGAGCTCGAGGCGCTCATGACAGAAGCACGGATCGCTATCCGCAATGCGGGACAGACAGCAGAAAAGCTCTCTCTGGTAGCTGACAGCACCAATGAGTTTCTCACCAACAATGGCCAGCCGCTGGCCAAAAATCTGGCGAACACCCTGGACGCCGCCGACAAGAGCCTTCGGGCGCTGGAAGGCGTCCTGAAGAACGCGCAACCGGCCACCGAGCATTTGGCCACCAAGACGCTGCCGGAAGTGGATCAGCTGGTCGAAGATATGCAGGCGCTCACAAAATCCATGACCAGCGTGACCGAGCGGCTGGACCGGGGCGGCGCCGGTTCTTTACTGTCGGCACCAGCGCTGCCCGACTATGAGCCAGGACAATGAAGGGGCAGATATGATGAGCACATTTCGACTGTTGAAAGCCGTCAGCGTGCTGGCCGCAACGGGAGCGCTCGCCGCCTGCGTCAGTTTCGGCGGCGCGGAACCGCCACCGTCGCTGCTGTCACTCTCTCCTGACCAAAAGCTTTCTGCGGGAGCGATGCAGACCGGGCCGCAATCCGGGTCGCTGGTCGTCGGTCTGCCGGCTGCTCCGCAAAAGCTGAATACCATCCGGGTCCCTGTGCAGACGAGCGGTACGGGCATCGCCTATCTGAAGGATGCTGTATGGGTCGACAAACCGGCGCGCCTGTTTCAGGATTTGCTGAGCGAAACCATCGCTGCGAAAAATGGCCGGCTGGTGTTGACCGGAACGCAGGCTGGCGGGCGTGCGCAAACCTATCTTACCGGTGAACTGGTAAACTTCGGTCTTGATGGTCCCAGCCTGACCGTGACCGTAACCTATGATGCGGTCAAGATGAGCGATGACCAGCCGGTCGAGAAGAAACGCTTCGAGGCCAGTGAATCCGTCTATGCTGCCGAGCCTGGCCCCGTCGGAGCAGCACTGAACAAGGCCGCCAACAAGGTTGCTGCCGATGTCGCCGAATGGGTCGGCTAGACCTGTCGAAAAAAGCTATTCTTCGCTGTAGCTGAACCCTTCAGGTTCTGGCCAGTCGATTGCGGTTGTCGCCATCACCTGAAACAGATGGCCCATTTCGTCCGGATCGGTCAGTCGATGATGGGCCGCCTTGATCATCTCGGCCTGCTGCGAACTTGCTCCGATCAGGGCCTTCGCGCGCTGATCAATCCCCAATGCTTTCAGCCATTGCCCCTGTCCCACGGGGCCATGCACGTTGAGCATGCGCGTGCGCGCAATATTGGCCAGCGTATGGAAATCGACATGCGCGGTGAGGTCAGACGTACCCGGACGTTCAAACGGGCTGATCGGCACATGATCCTTTACCGCCTGCAAAGTGCTGCCCGTCCCCGGTCTCGTATAGCCATAATCGATAATCAGCAGCGTGCCGCCCTGTTTGGCCAGGCGATTGGACAGGTTTCCGGCCCATTCCACGCTCACGGGTGACCGCTCCAATATTGTCCCGTCCGGGAATCCGCTGGCGGTGCCGCTGATCTGATCCGCGGCCTGATGCACGCTCGGAACCGGGATGAACATGCTGCGTTTCCGTACGACCATCTGTTGTCGCCAGCCGCCGGATGTCGCAACAAATTGCTCAATCGGCAGAGCGTCGAAAAATTCATTGGCGACGATCAGCAACGGCCCGTCTTGCGGCAACTGGGCGATATCGTCGTGCCAGCTTGCGTCTGGGTGGAGTTGCTTCTGGCGGCTTTTCAATATCGGGCTATTTTCAACGAAATGGACCGCAGGTGTGCAGCCAAATTTACGCATCGACCGCAGCGCGTCGCGGGCCAGAGTACCACGCCCGGGACCCAGTTCGACATAGTGGCAATGGTCCGGAGAGCCCTTGCGAAGCCACAGGTCAGCCAGCCAGATACCAACGATCTCACCGAACATCTGGCTGATTTCCGGGGCGGTAATAAAATCACCGGATTCACCCAGCGGGTCCTTGCTGGCATAATAATGGTGATTGGCGATCGCCATATAGTCGCCGAGCGGAATCGGGCCTTCGCGATCAATCTTGTCGGCAATTATCTGGGCTGCGCTGGATGGGTCTGATTTGACGCCGTCAGGCAACGCTCTTGTCTCCAGCTACCGGTTCCACTCGCTGCCGCCGGCCTTTGGCCGTGATAACCAGATAGAGACCGAGAAAGATCATCGGTACGGTCAGCCACTGGCCCATGCTGAAGCCCGATTGCTCGACCAGCCACGTGAGCTGGGCATCGGGTTGACGGAAGAATTCGACGGTAAAACGACTGAAGCCATAAACCAGCAATCCGGTGCCGAGGAGTTTGCCGGGTTGATAGCGGGCATCGGTCTTCCAGAAAAGCAGGGACAATATGGTGAAATAGACAATGCCTTCCAGTCCTGCTTCATAAAGCTGACTGGGATGGCGGGCGACCTCGCCGCCCATCGGGAACACGATTGCCCACGGCACGTCGGTAGCCCGGCCCCACAGCTCGCCATTGACGAAATTGGCCAGTCGACCGAAAAACAGTCCAAACGGGATAACGCAGGCGATATAATCGCACATGCGCAGAAAACTGAGATTTTCCCGGCGTGCCGTCCACCACAAGGCCAGCACAACGCCGATTGCCCCCCCGTGCAGGGACATGCCGCCTTGCCATACTTTGAAAATATCCAGCGGATTTTCCAGGATCGCGGGGTTGTAGAAAAATATATAACCGAGGCGACCGCCGACGATGATCCCCAGCGTCGCCCAGAAGATCATGTCATCGGCGTGACGGCGAGCCATGGGCGCTCCAGGTTGCGCAATCAATTTCGTCAGATACCAATAGCCAATCAAGATCCCCGCCAGATAGGCCAGCGAATACCATTTGAGCTGGAAAAACCCCAGATCGAGCGCATTCGGAGAGAGGCCAAGCTCCTCAAACCGCGTGAATTGCGCCGCGTTCGCCAAGATAATATCAATCAACTCTTTTCCCCGTGTGGTTTCCTGTCCATATATAGGGAAATTCCCCTATACCAAGAGGGAACAACGGGAGACTTCAATAATGGCAACCTCTGAATTGGATATGGTAATTGATCAAACGCTGGAGGCGCTGACCCAGCCTGGTCAATTGCTGGAACTCGACACGATCAACAAATACGGCGTCGATATGCCAATCTTCAAAAATGCGCCGCAGAATGTTTCCGATTATTTTGCGTATTTCTGCCATCAGAACGCGGACAAGGAGTTTCTGGTCGACGGCGACATTCGGCTGACCTTTGGCGAAGTCTATGCTGCGGCGCGGGCCTTGGCGGGCGGATTGATCGAGGGCTACGGGGTTCAGAAAGGTGACCGGATCGGGATCGCTGCGCGCAATTCAGCGAACTGGATAATTCTCGACATGGCGATTACGATGGCCGGCGGTGTTTCTACCAAATTGAACGGCTGGTGGCGCGGTGATGAACTGGCCGACGGGATCGAGGATGTTGGCTGTTCTTATGTCTTTGCCGACTATCAGCGGGCTCAGCGGCTAGTCGAATCCAAGCGCAATCATGGTGCCAAGCTGTTGATCTTTGAACATGACAAATTGCCGCTCGAAGGGCTCAAGGTCATGCTGGAAAAGGGTGGTGGTGCAGAAACGCCGCTGCCGCAAATGGCACCGGAGGATAATGCGACGATCCTGTTTACCTCGGGTTCAACCGGTCGATCTAAAGGCGCCTATGCCGAGCATCGGGCGGTGGTGCAGGGTGCCATGAGTTTTGTTGGTACGGTGCTGGTGCTGGTCAATATCATGACCAAAGCCGGTACGATGCCGGAAGGGCAGCCGACGGCGATGGTCTGCGTTCCTCTTTTCCACGTCACGGCCTCGGTGCCGCTGGTGCTGGTCAGCTATGCCATCGGCCGCAAGCTGGTGATGCTGAACAAATGGGATGCGGAAGAAGCAATGCGCCTGATCGAAAAGGAACGCGTCACCTATTTCGTCGGCGTGCCGCTGATGAGCATGGAAATCTATTCGCATCCGCATTTCGACAAATATGACCTCAGCAGCTGTGTGACGATGGCCGCCGGCGGCGCGCCGCGTCCGGTCGAACATGTCCGGCGAATCAAGGAAAAGATGGGCGATGGTTATCCGGTGATCGGCTATGGCCTGACCGAAACCAACGGCGTCGGCTGTTCCAACCAGAATGAAAATTATCTCGAAAAGCCCGATAGCACCGGCCGGGCCACGCCGCCGATTGTAGATGTCGCAATTCTCGATGATGACGGGAACAAGCTGCCCCAGGGCGAGCGCGGCGAAGTCTGTATTCGCACAGCTGCCAATTTCACTGGCTACTGGAACAACGAAGAGGCGACCAAAGAAGCCTTTACCGACGACGGCTATTTTCGCACCGGGGACATCGGATATCTCGATCCGGAAGGCTATCTCTATATTGTCGATCGCAAGAAGGAGATCATTATCCGCGGCGGCGAAAATATCAGCTGCCAGGAAGTCGAGGCTGCGGTCTATGCCAATCCTGCGGTAGCGGAAGCCTGCATTTTCGGTGTTCCCGACGAACGGTTCGGTGAAGTACCGGCATTGGTCTATCATACCAAGGACGGTCAAAGCCTGACCGATGAGGAATTGGTCGAAACGCTCAAGGGGCAGCTCGCGCCGTTCAAGATGCCGGTGCACATCTGGCAATATGACAAACCATTGCCGAAGCTCGGCACTGCAAAAATTGCAAAGATCGTGCTCGCGAAAAAACATCGGGACGAGCTGGCCGCAACCGGATGAATGCTCGTGCCAATATCCCTACCGCGCCGGCTGATCCAGCAACCCGGATCAGCCGCCAGCGAGATATCATCAATCGCCGGGTGCTGGCTGGAGAAATCGACAGCCTGATTACCGAACATGGCATGCCGAAAGCCCGGACGAAAATCCTGCCGCTTCTACAAGACGCTCTCGATACGGGGCGTGCGGAAATCAGCGCACGGTTGCTGAAACGGCCGTCGGCCGGTCACGAAATGGCTGCCGCCCAATCGTTTCTCGTCGATCAACTGGTTCGCCTGATTCACGACATCGCGGTCTATCACCAATATCCGGTGAGCAATCCGTCATCGGGCGAACGGATCACGGTCATGGCAGTTGGTGGCTATGGTCGGGGGGAAATGGCGCCGCATAGCGACGTCGACATTGCTTTTCTGACGCCCCATAAAACCAATAGCTGGACCGAGCAGGCGATTGAAGCGATGCTCTACTGGCTCTGGGATCTCGGTTTCAAGGTCGGCCAGAGCAGCCGGTCAATCGATGAGATGGTCCGCATGGCAAAGACCGACCTGTCGATCCGGACGGCGTTGCTGGAAGGGCGCTATATCTGGGGCGACACGGATGTTTACGAAGAGGCGAAGCAGCGTTTCTACAATGACGTGGTTGCCGGTACTGACAGCAGCTTCGTGGCTGAAAAGCTCGCCGAACGCGATGCCCGGCATAAAAAAATGGGCGACAGCCGTTATGTTGTCGAGCCCAATGTCAAGGAAGGCAAGGGCGGTCTGCGGGATCTGCAGACGCTTTACTGGATCGGGAAATATATCCACCGGGTGGCTTCCGCCGGCGAACTGGTCGATGTCGGTCTGCTTACGGCCGACGAGTTCAAGCGCTTTCGCAAGGCGGCGAATTTTCTCTGGGCTGTTCGATGCCACATGCACGATATTACCGGTCGCGCCGAAGACCGGCTAACCTTCGATCTTCAGCCTGAGGTGGCCAGACGCATGCGTTTTGCCGATCGCCCC
Organism: Sphingopyxis sp.; assembly: GCA_002733865.1. Taxonomy (GTDB): domain Bacteria; phylum Pseudomonadota; class Alphaproteobacteria; order Sphingomonadales; family Sphingomonadaceae; genus Parasphingorhabdus. The sequence goes on along the minus strand of NVXM01000004.1, from coordinate 73,083 downwards.
GGCAAGTCTTCGGTCGAGCGGTTCATGCATTTCTATTTCCTCAACGCGAAAGTGGTCGGCAACCTCACCGGTGTGTTTCTGGCCCATCTTGATGAGACCCATAACGCCGGGGTTCGCCGGTTCCTGCCATCGCTGACCCGCAAGCCGAAAAAACTCAAGGGCTTCGTGCTGGATCGCGGACGGCTGGCGCTGCCAGATGAATCTTTCTTTGAAGAAGATCCGGTGCGGCTGCTCGAAATTTTTTGGCTGGCCGACAAGCACGAGCTTGAGGTCCACCCGCTGGCAATGCGGTCGGCCCGCCGGGATGCCAAGCTGATCGACAACAAGGTCCGCAAGGACCCGCGCGCCAACAAGCTGTTTCTCGACATTCTCTGCTCGCCGCGCGATCCCGAACTGGTGCTGCGCTGGATGAACGAGGCCGCAATTTTCGGTCGCTTTATCCCCGATTTTGGCCGGGTTGTTGGGCAGATGCAGTTCGACATGTATCATCATTACACCGTCGATGAGCACAGCATACGGGCCATCGGTCTGCTCGCGAAGATCGGTCGGGGTGACCTCGAAGCCGACCATCCCAACAGCACGGCGACGATGGAGAAACTGCAGAACCGGCGCGTGTTGTTTGTCGCCACGCTGCTGCACGACATTGCCAAGGGCCGCGGCGGCGACCACAGTATATTGGGAGCGGAGGTAGCGATGAAACTTTGTCCGCGCCTCGGTCTCAAGCCGCACGAGACCGAACTGGTCGCCTGGCTGGTCCGCAATCATCTGCTGATGTCGGCGGTGGCGTTCAAGCGCGATCTGTCGGATTTCAAGACGATCCAGGATTTCGCCAGCAGGGTGAAAAGCGTCGAGCGCCTTCGTCAACTGACCGTCCTGACGGTCGTCGACATACGCGCGGTCGGGCCGGGCGTGTGGAACAGCTGGAAACGGCAGTTGTTGACAGACCTGTTTGAAGCGGCCCAGGAAATGTTGTTGCTCGGTCACAAACAGCGTGGCCGCAAGGAGCGGATTGACCAGAAGAAAGCGGCTTTGTCCGCAACACTGAAACTGCCCGAAGCAGAATTCAAGAAGCTGACGAAACGGCTCACCGATCCCTATTGGATCGCAGAGCCGGACGATATCATTGCGCAAAATGCCAAGCTCGTTCTGGATGCCGGTGACACGGACCTCGCGATTTTCGCCGATGTCTATCCCGAACGCGGCGCCACTTTGATCACGGTCTTCGCGGCAGACCACCCGGGATTATTCTATCGAATTGCCGGCGGCATCCATGTTTCGGGCGGCAATATCATTGATGCGCGGATTCACACGACGCGTGATGGTATGGCACTGGACAATTTTCTCGTCCTGGATCCTCATGGCAAGCCGTTCACTGAGAAAGGCCAGCTGGAGCGGCTTAAAAAGGCCGTTGAAGATGCGCTGGCCAACCGGACCAAATTGTCGACCAAGCTGGAAGCCCGTCCCTTGTCGCATTCCCGCGCCGATGCATTTGCCATCACACCCTTCGCCTTGGTCGACAATGATGCCTCCAATCGGTTTACCGTAATCGAGGTCAATGCGCAGGACCGTCCGGCTCTGCTCAACGAGCTGTCCCACGCGCTCTTCGAATCAAAGGTGACTGTGCACAGTGCCCACATCGCGACCTATGGTGAGCGTGCGGTCGACACATTCTATATCACCGACCTGTTGGGCAGCAAGATCACCAGCAAGCAGCGGCTGAACGGTCTCCAGAAGCGCCTGATCAATGCTGCGGAACGTAAGACGGACAAGGAAGCCGCCTAGCGGAGCTTGTCTTTCAGGGCGGCTAGCGCGCCAAACGGCCCGGCCTCTTCTTCCGATTGCAGCTTTTCCCGTGCCACTGCATCGGCATTGGGGCCACGCGGAAATTGCGGGAGTGCAAGATAGAGGGTCTGGGCAATCGCTTCGCCGAGGTCGATTTTGCCATTCTCATATTCGATGATATCGCAATCGTCTTCGGTCAGCTCGATTTCTTCTTCGGTCTCGTCAATTGCGAGCTGCGAGACAAAGCCGATGTCGAATTCCTCACACAGCCGGACCGGAAAGCTTTCTCCGGTCACAGAACAAATCTGCTGCAAATCGGCTTCCAGCGAGCCGGTGAAGGCAATCCGGTCGTCGCCAGCGACCAGATTATAATCCGCATTCAGAGCGTTGATCTTCGGCAAGTCAAATCGCTCAGCCAGCTTTCGCCGTTCTTCTTCGGTTGCCGACAATTTACCGTTGCGCGACTTCGATCCGATTTCGGATGTCTTGACGATATAGGAGAATTCCGGGGACCCCATTACGCAACTGTCCCGCTGGCTGGAAGCTGACCGGCAACAATAGCGTCGGTCGGATAATCTTGCAGCGCGTCATGATAGGCGGCCAATCGCTTGGCAAGGACGTCAAGGGCCGCGTCGTCCGGTTTGTTGCCGCGAAAAATATTCCGCACGGTCGCCTCGCGCAGGTCCGCTCCTTGCTCAAGGGCGCTGCGATAGGCGCCGACCCGTCCACCGAGCGCGCCCATCATGCGTCCTACATGCTTGCCTACAATCATGTCGCCAATACCGATCTGGCGCAACTGTCCGTCCATGTCCTTGATGAAGATTTCGGTCAACCACGCCAGGTCCTGACCCCGCTCTTCGTCTTTTTCCAGACGGATCAGCACCAGCGAGAATATCGCGGCGATCATGTCAAAACGACCATCGAGACTGTCCGGCACCTGACCTTCCTCATACCAGCCCAACTGGCGTCCTTCGCTGACAATCGCATTGTACAAAGGCTGCATCTTTGCATTCGGGTTGTCGCGGGAAAAAATCTTGCTGAAAAAGGACATTGCTGGTTCCGCTGGTTAATCGTAAGTTTATCGGCGATCTGATCGTTTGTTAAGTCTGGATACAGGGCATATTGATATTTATCGCGCGAGATGCAATGGGCGATGGCTGGTCAGGCGCTGATAGGGTGCCGGCGGTATAGTGGAGAATGAGTTCGATGGTCGGCAATATCAAAAAACACGGTCTTTGGCTCGGGCTAATGGCTGGCACCATGATGATGGCAGGCTGCACCCAGGTGCGCGGCCATCAGGGCTATATCGCTGATGAAGTGTTGATGTCGGCGATCCAGCCAGGTGTAGACAATCGCCAGTCGGTCGAAGCCTCGCTCGGTCGGCCCACCTTTACTGCCCAGTTTGACGACAACACATGGTATTACCTGTCTCGCGACACGCGCCAATATGGCTTTAACAACCCGCGTCCTCGCGATCAGCAAGTGATGCGGGTCCAGTTTGATGCCGACGGCAACGTCACTGCGGTGGACCGTACCGGCCTCGAGCTGGTTGCGAACATCAGCCCGGACGGCGACAAAACGCCCACGCTGGGCCGCAATCGCTCCTTTTTTGAAGAGCTGTTCGGCAATATTGGCGCAGTTGGTGCTCCCGGCGCGCAAGGTCCTAGCAACGACCGTACCCGGCCCTAGGCTTTCCGCTTATTTGGCAATGCCGCTTGCGGCAAGCACGGCCAGGGTAACCAGCTCTGACGCTGTGGACGCCATCGTCGCAATCTGCACCGATTTTTCCAGTCCGACCAGCATCGGGCCGATTACAGAATCGCCGCCGAGTTCGCGCAACAATTTTGCTGACAGATTGGCTGACTGCAGGCCTGGCATGACCAGCACATTCGCCGGCTGGGACAGGCGGCTGAACGGATAGTTTGCCATGAGCTTCGGATTCAGCGCCACATCGGGTGCCATTTCGCCTTCATATTCGAAATTGACCCGTCGTTCATCGAGCAGAGCCACTGCTTCGCGCAGATTGTCGAGCCAGCGGCCTTCCGGATTACCAAAAGTCGAATAGCTCAGAAAAGCAACGCGCGGCTCGTGGCCCATCTGCCGGGCCACGGCAGCGGTCTGCTCTGCAATGTCTGCCAGTTCATGGGCGGTAGGTCGTTCATTCACCGTGGTGTCGGCCATGAACACCGTATGATGCTGGCCAACCATGACGTGAATGCCGAAAGCGGTGCGCCCCTGTTCGACATCGATCACTTTTGCGACGTCGCGGAACGACTGTGAATATGGGCGAGTCACGCCGGTAATCATCGCTTCGCCCTGGTCCATGGCAAGCAAAGCTGACCCGAAGATATTGCGATCCTGATTGACCATGCGCTTGATATCGCGCTCCATATAGCCCTTCCGGTGCAGCCGGTCATAGAGCATCTTGACCATATCTGGCACCAGCGGACTGTTGCGGCTGTTATGAACTTCAAACCGGTCAGGGTCGCTCACGCCAAGCTCCTTGAGCTTTTCCCGGACCCGGTCGTCGCGGCCGACCAAAACCGGTGTACCATAGCCCCCATCCTGGAACTGGATCGCCGCGCGCAGCACGACATCTTCTTCTGCTTCGGCAAATATGATCCGCTTTGGTGCGACACGGCAGGCCTGATAGGCCTGTGTCAGCACAGAGGTTGTCGGGTTGAGGCGGGCTTTCAGGCTTTGTCGATAAGCGTCGATATCCTCGATTGGCTTTTGGGCAACACCGCTGTCCATTGCCGCTTTTGCAACCGCGGCCGAGACGACATCCATCAAACGCGGATCAAAAGGCGCGGGAATGATATAGTCCACGCCAAAGCTCGGTGCCAGGCCGCCATAGGCAACGGCGACTTCTTCTGGCACTTGCTCACGGGCGAGCTCTGCAATCGCTTGCGCAGCGGCGACTTTCATTTCTTCATTGATCCGGGTTGCGCGCACGTCCAGCGCACCGCGGAAGATGAACGGAAAGCCCAGAACATTGTTGACCTGATTGGGGTAATCGGAGCGTCCGGTGGCGATGATCGCATCGGGCCGCGCCGCCTTGGCATCGGGCGGGGTGATTTCGGGATCGGGATTGGCCATCGCGAAAATGATCGGTTGCGGTGCCATATCCTTGACCATCTCGGGCTTCAGGGCCCCTGCAGCCGAGAGGCCGAGGAACACATCTGCGCCGCTCAGTGCATCGGTCAGCGTCCGGGCGTCGGTATCGATGGCATGAGCGGATTTCCACTGGTCAACATCGTCGCGGCCACGATAGATCACACCCGTGCGATCGCACATCGTCAGATTATCGTGCGGAACACCAAGGCTCTTGATCAGCGAGGCACAGGCGATGGCAGCGGCACCCGCGCCATTGACCACGACCTTGATATCCTCAATCTTGCGATTGGTCAGCAGGCAGGCGTTGATCAGGCCTGCAGCCGCGATGATCGCGGTTCCGTGCTGATCGTCGTGGAATACCGGGATATTCATCCGGTCGCGCAAGGTCTGTTCGATGATGAAGCAATCGGGCGCGGCAATATCTTCCAGATTTATCCCGCCAAAGCTTGGTTCCATGATTTGAACCGCATTGATAAAGGCATCCGTATCTTCCGTATCAAGTTCCAGATCGATGGAATCGACATCGGCGAAACGCTTGAACAGCACCGCCTTGCCCTCCATCACCGGTTTGGCGGCGAGCGCGCCCAGATTGCCGAGACCAAGAATCGCGGTGCCGTTGGAGATCACTGCAACCAGATTGCCCTTGGCGGTATAGTCATAGGCCTTTGAAGGATCTTCAGCGATCGCGCGAACCGGGACGGCAACGCCGGGAGAATAGGCGAGGCTGAGATCGCGCTGCGTCGCCATCGGTTTGGACGCGATAATCTCAATTTTTCCGGGCCGACCGTGAGAGTGGAAAAGCAGGGCTTCCCGTTCGGAAAACTCTGGATTGCTGTCTTTCTTGTCGGCCAAATTATGTCTCCGCATATAGGTTGTTGGCGTTTGAGCGCTACTCGGATGGTCACGTCCCTGCGGGACGGCTTACCCGCTTTGAGGCATAGCCGCAATATCAAGTAAATTGCCTGGGATGGCTTCGCTGCTCTTTTATGTCAGGCTGCACTCGGCTATCGCGGAGCCATGGCAACCCAAACTCAGAATAAGGCCGGAAAACCGGCCAAATCGTCCAGCTCGGCAGCGGCCAAGGCGACGCCGATGATGGAGCAATATTTCGGTCTCAAGGAAAAGGCGGGCGACTGTCTTCTGTTTTACCGGATGGGCGATTTTTTCGAGCTGTTCTACGAAGATGCCAAACTGGCTGCTGCTGCGCTGGACATCGCGCTCACCTCGCGGGGCAAGAATGCCGGCGATACAATCCCGATGTGCGGGGTACCGGTTCATTCTGCGGAAGGTTATCTGGCGAAACTGATCCGCGCAGGTTTCAAGGTGGCGATTGCCGAGCAGACCGAAACCCCAGCCGAAGCCAAGGCGCGAGGCGGCTACAAGGCCTTAGTCGCACGCGATATCATCCGTTATGTCACGGCTGGTACGCTTACTGAAGACACGCTGCTCGATGCCCGCAGCGATAATATGCTGGTCGCGCTGGCGGAAGTGCAGGGCGAGATCGGACTGGCAGCTGCGGACATTTCAACCGGCAGTTTTGAACTGGCCACGATTGCTGACGATGCCCTCGATGCCGAACTGGCCCGGCTCGCCCCCTCGGAAATCATCTGTCCACCGTCCCTGCTGCCCCGGCTGCAAAAGGCCACGGCATGGCCAAAGGAAAATTTCGACAGCAGCCGCGCGGACAAAAGATTGCGCGACCATTTCGGTGTTGCGACGCTCGATGGTATGGGCGAATTTTCGCGCGCCGAACTGGCAACAGCCAGCGGACTTGTTGCTTATGTAGACCATGTCTCACAAGGCCAGACGCCATATCTGCATCCACCAAAAAGGCGCGAAACGCGGGAGTTTCTCTCCATCGACGGACCGACGCGGGCGAGTCTCGAGATTGACCGCACGCTGGCTGGAGGGCGCGAAGGCAGCCTGCTTCATGCGATCGACCGAACGGTGACACCGGCCGGTGCGCGCTTGCTGGCCCGCGACCTGTCCGCCCCCTTGTTCGCCGAGCAGCCGATCAATCAGCGGCTGGGTCTGGTGCAATGGTTCCACGACGGCTCGGCGATCCGCGACGATGTCCGCACCGAACTGAAGGCGCTGCCGGATATCGGGCGCGCGCTCGGTCGGGTGTCGGCAGGACGGGGCAGCCCGCGCGATCTCGGACAGATCCGCGACGGGCTGGCCGGTGCGCGTATCTTGCGCGAACGGCTGGCGCTGGCGATCGGTCTTCCGGAACTGCTGCAAAATCTGCTGCCCGCGCTCGACGGTCATGGCGCTCTGGTTGACCTGCTGCAGCGAGCGCTGATCGAAACGCCGCCAACCGAAATGGCCAATGGCGGCTATATCGCGGCGGGCTACGACGCGGCTCTGGACGAACTGCGCAGCGCCGGCTCCGACGGGCGCCAGGCGATCGCGAAGCTCGAAGCGCGCTATCGCGAGACGACCGGCATCAACACGCTCAAGATCAAGCACAACGCCGTTCTCGGCTATTTCATCGAAGTGCCCGCTCGGCACGGCGACAGCCTGATGGCTGAAAATACCGGCTTCACCCATCGCCAGACGCTCGCTGGCGTGGTCCGGTTCAATTCGACAGATTTGCACGAAGAAGCGGTGCGCGTATCGCAGGCGGGTGCTCACGCTCTGGCAGCCGAAGCCGGGCATTTCGAGGACCTGGTAAACAAGGTCTTGGACCGCAAGCAGGCGATCAGCGAAAGTGCTGATGCGCTGGCCCGGATCGATGTTTCTGCGGCGCTCGCTGAACGCGCTGCCGAGGGGCAGTGGTGCCGCCCCGAATTTGTCGATGGCAATATTCTAGATATCCAGGCCGGTCGCCACCCCGTGGTTGAAGCGTCGCTGGCGATCAAGGGCGAGACCTTCGTTGCCAATGATTGCACGCTGGCGGATGACGAGCGTCTCTGGCTGGTATCAGGCCCCAATATGGGTGGTAAATCGACCTTCCTCCGGCAAAATGCGTTGATCGTGATTCTGGCCCAAGCCGGCGGTTTCGTGCCCGCTTCAACCGCGAAACTCAGTCTCGTTGATCGCCTGTTCAGCCGTGTCGGCGCTTCGGACAATCTTGCACAAGGGCGCTCAACCTTCATGGTGGAAATGGTGGAGACCGCAGCCATTCTCTCACAGGCAACCGAGAAAAGCTTCGTCATTCTGGACGAAGTGGGTCGGGGTACTTCGACCTATGACGGCTTGGCACTGGCCTGGGCCGTGGTCGAGGCGGTGCACGAGACCAATCGTTGCCGATGCCTATTCGCAACGCATTATCATGAACTGACTCGGCTGGCCGATCGCCTTGACGCGCTTTCGCTGCACCATGTCCGCGCCCGCGAATGGAAGGGTGATTTGGTGTTGCTTCACGAACTGGCAAAAGGCCCGGCCGACCGCAGCTATGGTCTCGCCGTGGCCAAGCTCGCCGGTATTCCGAAGCCCGTTCTGAATCGCGCCAAGACGGTGCTCGACAAGCTGGAAGCCGGAAAGGCCGAAACCGGCGGACTGGCTGCTGGTCTCGGCGATCTGCCGCTGTTCGCCGCCAGCCTTGCCGAAGTCGAAGAGAAATCGGATGGCTTGAGAGATGCTTTGGGAGCTCTCGATGTCGATGCCCTGTCTCCGCGTGAAGCACTGGACCAGCTATACGCCCTGAAAGCGAAACTCGAGCAGGAGTGAAGCTATGAGAAGTCGATATTGTGCTTGCTGGCCGCACCTGCCTCCCAAAAAAGTGAAAGAGCGCCCCAAAAACTGATTAAAGGCTTGCTTTTGCCATCCGGCTAGACTGAAAGACGCCCATGATAGACCATTCACCCGATCCCGCCATGCTCGCGAAAGCGGAAACACTCACCGATGCTTTGCCGTACATGCAGCGCTATGCCGGCAAGACATTTGTCGTCAAATATGGCGGTCATGCGATGGGCGACCCGGCGCTGGCGCGCAATTTTGCCGAAGATATCGTGCTGTTGAAGGCGGTCGGCATCAATCCCGTTGTTGTTCATGGCGGCGGCCCGCAAATCGGCGCGATGCTGCAGCGGATTGGCGTGGAAAGCAAGTTTGTCGACGGCTTGCGCGTGACCACCAAGGAAACCGCCGAGATCGCCGAAATGGTGCTGTCTGGCGCGATCAACAAGGAACTGGTCAGCTGGATCGAAAAGGCGGGCGGGCACGCCATCGGAATCTCCGGCAAGGATGGTGGCTTCGTGAAGGCGGCCAAGCTGCGCCGCACCGAACGCGACCCTGACAGCAATATCGAGCGGATCATCGACCTCGGCTATGTCGGTGAACCGAAAAATGTGAACCGCCGCGTGGTGGACATGATCTCTTCTTCCGGCATGATTCCGGTAATCGCCCCGATCGGCGTGGGCGATGATGGCCATACCTATAATATCAACGCCGACACGATGGCCGGGGCAGTGGCCTCGGCGTTACGCGCGGCGCGCCTGTTTCTGCTTACTGACGTTGCCGGCGTACTCGACAAGCAGGGCGATCTGCTGACCGATCTTGCACCGCGAGCAATTGTTGAACTGGTCAAGGACGGCACGATTTCCGGCGGCATGATACCGAAGCTCGAAACCTGCGTAAAAGCAGTGCAGGAAGGGGTCGACGCAGCGGTCATCCTCGATGGCCGGATACCGCATGCGATGCTGCTCGAAATCTTCACCAGCAAGGGTGCGGGTACGTTGGTCCGGGACGATTTTGAATCGGTTGATTAAACCGCCCGCTGTCTTATATATATGATACAGTAATTTATTGGTGGAGCCGGCGACAAATCTCTGGCCGCTCTGCCAGAACATCGATAAAGGGTCCGCCATGGCATTCGCAATTCTTCAGATTATTTCCATTCTGCTTAATGTGGCTATTACGGTTATCATTGTGCAGGCGATCATGAGCTGGTTGCTGGCGTTTAATGTGATCAATCTGCAAAATGATATTGTCCGCGCGATCTGGACCACATTGGACGCGCTGACCGCGCCGATTTACAATCCGATCCGCAAGATCATGCCCGATTTCGGCGCGATTGACCTGACGCCAATGGTTGTCATTATCGGTATCATCATCCTGCAGGACGCGATCCTGCCACCTCTGGCGCAGGCCTTGTTAAGTTGACCACAGCGCAGATCATTGATGGCAAGGCTTTTGCTGCGGGTTTGCGCGAACGGATCCGGGAATCGGTTCCCGCCTTTGTGAAGCAAACCGGTCGTGCGCCCGGTCTGGCCGTGGTGCTGGTCGGCGAAGATCCGGCGAGCCAGGTCTATGTCGCATCCAAACACAAAGCGACGATCGCTGCCGGCATGGAAAGCTTCGAACACCGCTTGCCTGCCGATACATCGCAGGAAGAGCTGATCGCGCTGGTCGAGCGGTTGAACGCAGATGATACGGTAGACGGCATATTGGTGCAGCTGCCGCTGCCCAAGGGCCTCGACGAAAAGGCAGTGGTCATGGCGATCGATCCGGACAAGGATGTCGATGGCCTCCATGTGATCAACGCTGGCCGTCTGGCCAATGGCGAAGAGGCGCTGACTCCGTGCACTCCGCTGGGCAGCCTAATGCTGCTGAAAGACACGCTGGGTGATCTGACCGGGCACGATGCCGTGGTGGTTGGTCGCTCGATCCTTGTCGGCAAGCCAATGGCGCAGTTGCTGCTCGCTGAAAATTGTACGGTTACGATGGCGCATAGCCGCACGCGGGATCTGCCCGCGGTGGTACGGCGCGCGGACATTGTTGTCGCTGCGGTGGGCCGCGCCGAAATGGTCAAGGGCGACTGGCTGAAACCCGGAGCCGTGGTCATTGACGTAGGCATTAACCGGCTGGATCCGGAACCGGGCAGCGACAAAGGCCGTCTGGTGGGCGATGTCGCCACGGCAGAAGCGCTGGATCACGTCCGGGCGATCACGCCGGTCCCGGGAGGGGTTGGACCGATGACCATTGCGGTGCTATTGCGCAACACGCTGGTCGCGGCATCTGCACGCGCCGGATTGGATAAACCAGAGGGTCTCTAATGCGAATATTTGCTGCTATCGGAATTGCGCTGCTTTTGGCCAGTTGCGCTGCTGGCGGCGGTCGCCCCAGTGACCGCGAACGCTATGACCGGGTAATGGGCAAACCGGTTGCCAATCCAAGCGCCGTTGTCCAGGCGGAACTGGCCTTTGCTCGTTTGGCGCAGGAAGAGGGGCAATGGACAGCCTTTCGCGAAACCGCCGCTGATGATGCGATTACGTTCACGCCCGACCTCGTTAACGCGCAGCAATGGCTGAAAGACAAGACCGACCCGGCCGAGGCGGTTACGTGGCAGCCGCACCATATTTATATGTCCTGCGACGGCAGCACGGCAGTATCCACTGGCGCCTGGCAGAATGCCAAGGGAGATTCCGGACATTTCACGACCATTTGGCGGCAGCAGGATTTTGGCAAGCGACGGCCGGAGAAGGAGATCGAGTGGAAATGGGTGTTTGACGACGGCCAGTCGCTGGACACACCGCTTCCGGAACCCGACTATGTTGAAACCGATATCGCTTCCTGCAAGGCGAAAATTGCCGCAGCCACAGTACCAATCGGCTTGACCGAAAAGGGCATGACGGCGACCTCTCGCGATCAAAGTCTGGTTTGGCACGCCGCATTCAATGCAGATGGTTCGCGTGTCGTCTACGTTGAACTGTCGCAAGACGATGGCAGCTTCCAGCGGGTGCATGAATATACCGTTCCCGTGCCAACCCCATGATCGAGCTATTTATCTCCTCTTTCATCACCTTCTTCGTGGTGATTGACCCGCCGGGCTGCGCGCCGATCTATGCCAGCCTGACGAGCAATGCCCCGCCGCGCGACCGCCGGATCATGGCGATACGCGCGATTTTCGTCGCCGCGCTCATCTTGCTGGTCTTTGCCTTGTTTGGTGAACAAATGCTGGGTGCGCTGGGCATCAGTCTGGACAGTTTTCGTATTGCCGGGGGCATCATGTTGTTCCTGATCGCGCTCGAAATGGTGTTCGAGAAACGCACCGAACGGCGCGAGGACCGGGCGCAGGAAATTATCGAGCATCCCGAAATCGAAGATGTGTCGATCTTTCCCATGGCGATGCCGATGATCGCCGGGCCGGGATCGATTGCAGCGGTCATGCTGCTGACATCGCAGAATGACGGCGTCGACAATGCGCTGGTCATTCTTGGCGCACTGGGGTCGGTGCTGTTGCTGACCCTGATCGGACTGATCGCCGCCGGGCCGCTGATGCGGATATTGGGTCACAAGGTCGAGGCGGTGATCACCCGGGTACTCGGCGTACTACTGGGTGCGCTTGCCGTACAATTTGTGGTGGACGGGTTGATCGCCAGTTTTTGACAGGCTTTGTGGCAAAGAGATCGACGGGCAAGCCCGATCATTCATTCCTTGATCACGCCTTTGCTTTTCAGCAGATCAATAGCGCGATTAGCCAGCAACGGATTGGTTATAATCCGCCGAAGCATCTGGTCGTGGCTTTCGTCGCTGTCGTCCCCATAAGCAGCGACCAGACGGTCCCAGGCCGCGCGTGATTTCGAAATTTGGCCATTTTTGGCGTAGACCATCGCCATAGTCATCTCGTAATAGGGACCTACGACGGTACTGGACGGCACGATTTTCTCAGCGAACTCAAGCGCTTCCGCGTCTTTGCCTTCGGCCAACAGGGTCAGCGCCAGAGCCGTTTCGGCGAGAATCGAACCGCGTGGGTCCAACCTCATAGCGCGTCTCAGATATTTGATCGCCCCCGGATTGTCACAGCCAAATAGATAGGCACCTGTTTCCGCCTGAATGGTTGCTTCATAAGGGGCAAGCTCAGCTGCTTTTTCGGCGAACTCCTTGCCACGGCTGCAATTGCCATTGAAAAAACTCGCCCTGGCGAGAGCGAAGTTGGCCGAAGCATCTTCCCGGCCCCGAATCATGGCGTTGCGGGCATATTCCATCCCGGCCTCCGGATCGGGTTGCTGGCCAGTGGCTTCTTTACGCAAAAAAGATAAGAACGAGGCGGCCGCAAGTATACTGCTATCCAGTGGGTCGGCTAGGAGCGATTTTTCGATGCAGGAATCCACGGCCGGCAACAATTGGGGATCACGGTTGGCGCGGTAGCTTTCGAAGCGCAGCAGGCAGGCATAGCCAATCACCGCATCATCGGGCAGACGCTTGCGCTGATCGGTAGGGATTACGCCATAGACGCCGGCAACGCGGCTTGCGATCGGCCCCAGCTTCTCGGGATATTCGGAAACGGACTCCGGTAAAGCAATCATCGTTGACCAGATCTTCTCGTTCTTCAACAATGAGGTCAGCGAAAAACTGATTACAGGTCCACTGGGTCCCGTCACCAATTGGATATTAAAGAGATAGCCGTGTTGACTGTCTTCTGGATCCAGATTTGCCCCATCAGCTGCCACAAGGCGCACTTGCGAAGAGCTGGCGAACGCGTCTTCAAAGAAAAGCTCGAGCGAGCCTGCGCTCGCGCTGCTTGGTGCTGACGGCTGGCTTTGGTCGGTAGCAATGTAGATTTTCGGCGGCAAAGTGTAATTGTCTACCACCACCACGTCTTCTGCGGGCTGCGGATTGGCTGTGTTGAACCACCATATCAACCCAATTGCGATCATCAGCAGGAGAGCTGCCAACGCGACCAGGGGCCCGGGCTGTTTAAACCATGGAGCGGAGTCGGTAGCAGCCGGCGTGGCGGTAGCATGCGTGCCCGTTCCACTCGGCCGGTCTTCCAGCTTGCTGTCATGCGCTTCTACCTCGACCGCATAATGGCCAATGGGAATATGCAGACGGGTCGCGCCGCCGTGAGCCGCATAATGGGCAGCCAGCATTTTGCGTAGTCGTCCCACCTGTACGCGCGGATAGCTGTCGGCCTGAACGTCAAAATCTTCGGTGCGGCCCAGCCCGTCCACTGCGACCTGATAGGCCTTGGGAGGATTGCCGGGGTTTGAAATGGCTTCTCCCACCAGATAGCTCAACAGTTGAGACATGACCGGTGAGCGAATGAAGTCAGGCGAACGCAAAAGCGCATCGGTTTCCGCGCGGAGCAGCTTTACGCGTAGCTCATCTGACATCGATGAGGGCATTATCGATCGCTCCCTTTGGCGACAGAATGATCGGTTCCGCCAGCATGCGGGCGCCGCAACAAGATCACGAGAATGCAACCCAGTCGCGCAGGCTGATCCAGCCTTCGCTGCCAACAATGATATGATCGTGAACGGTCAGCCCCAGCTCTTCCGAGGCCGTCAGCAGTCTGCGGGTTGCTTCTATATCGCCATCGCTGGGGCTGGGATCACCGGAGGGATGATTGTGAGCCAGAATCAATGCCGAGGCGTCGAGGGCGAGTGACCGCTTCAATATTTCGCGAGGATAGATGGGAGCCTCGGACACTGTCCCCCTGCTAACGACCTCGTCGCTGATTAGCCGGTTTCTGCTGTCGAGAAACAAAACCCGTACTTCTTCGACCGGCAACCGCGCCATTGCGACGATCAGATATTCGATCACGTCGGTGGCCTTGGACAGGCAGATGCGTTCCAGCATCTTGTCCCTCGACGATAGCAGCATCGCTTCGCGCACCAGAGACAAGATCGCTCGCGCAGGATGGTCGCCGGTTTTGCGGGGATCAGCGTGCAGGGCGGCACCAATGGAACCGAATTCTGCGATCAACGCGGCAGCGACATCAGAAGCATTGTCTATCTTTGCAAGGAGGAAAAGTCGCTCCAGGATCTGTCGGCCCCGAATAGCCGAAGACGCTTCTGGTGACGATATGTGCCGATGGCCAGCACGATGAGCATCGGATAGGCCCAGAACGCCACTATCATGTAATAAGCTTGAGGGAGCAGTTCGGGGATTATCATTTTGGGGATATGAGACATAACCTGAATCACTTGCATGGAGCACATCCATATAGTCCAATACCTTTCAGCGTTCAGCGCCAGAATCGCAAATCCGAACAGCATTGCCAAATCTACGATAAAGACGCCGACTTCTGGGTGCATGTACATTTCATCCGAAGGCGTTGTCGCGATGATCGAGAGCACGAATCCGGCGATCAAGATTAGCACGACTCTTCTTTCGGGCTCGCCGCCCCTGATCATTGAATAAAGGCAAACAATGGTCAGGAGCGACAGAAAGAAATCGAGACGAGACATCGGTTGACCGGACCAAATAACGATAGTCCAGTCAAGTCTCAGCAGTCCGGCTAGGCAGTTTCGACCACC
Organism: Sphingopyxis sp.; assembly: GCA_002733865.1. Taxonomy (GTDB): domain Bacteria; phylum Pseudomonadota; class Alphaproteobacteria; order Sphingomonadales; family Sphingomonadaceae; genus Parasphingorhabdus. Next base: position 57,982 of record NVXM01000004.1, on the reverse strand, counting down.
CGGAGCGGGTTCGAAGGCGCTTCATCGCCTTTTGCTTCCAGTGGTGGGCATTCGGCATAATCACCCCAGCTAACGGCTTGCAATCCCGCATCCTGCCGGTCTTCGGCAAGATGACCGTGGGCTTCGACCACTTCCCGATAACTCCGCGCTGTTTGTGCGACGGCGGAGATGAGTTTCTCCGATGCATCCATTCCTGCAGTCAGGGAAAAGCGGGTACCAGGAGCGAGGCGAGCAGCCGCGATGCTGCTCATCAATTCGCCCATCTGTACCATGGTCAGGTTCAGGGATTTTTCGACCTCATTGATTTTATGGGCAATAGGGCGTGCGGCTTCAATACGTTGGTTCAACATGCTACTCTCCAGACGCCAGACACTAGGGGCGTCAATTGGTGACCAAAAGGGCAGGGATTAATTTGGGCTGATCAATCTGCTCACCAGCATCGCGGCGAGACAGACAAAGGCAAATGCGCAGGCGAGTTTGACTGACAGGTCGACAATCGCCCAAATTCTTGCCCCTTTACTCAGATCATTGCCCTGTTCTCCCTGTTTGCGAAGCGGTACCGACAGGAGCGGGTTCGATACAGATGCGTATGACTGATACGCGGTCTGTGCTTCCCTGACCCTTTCTGGTGCCGCTGCCTGATGTCCAGGCAAAGGGTAAAATGCATCCGATCTGCGCTTTTGGGCAATCCCAATATTCTTGGGCACAAAAAATTTGGGTTCAAATCCTTCGTGTTCCGCCAGCATGCGAGCCGCTGCTTTGCTGCTTGTTACCTGCAGTTTTTGGCGTGCTGACCGCAGCCGTTCGTTGATCACATTGGGCGTGACTTCGATTTCCTGCGCTGCGGTTTTAGCGTCATGGCCGAGCAAGAGCAGGTGAAGCACCTCTTTCTCTTTATCGTTCAAATCGTCGCAGGAAATTCTGGTCATTAGTTCATCATAAATCAGGGGCGATCATTTGGCAAAAAAGAACCGACGTCATCGAGGATAGATTGTCTGGTCGCGATGACGTGAAACATGATTTTTCCTTTGGTTACAATGGTGTTAAACCCGTTGTTACCGCTACAATTTGTAAATTTAAATCGATAATAATTCCCTAAATTTTACGAGTGTTGGCCATTTTTGCGCAGATTTCGTTAACTTTTGACGTGTGCAGGGCGAGTGACACGGTTTGAAACTATAAAATGATGGGCGCTTTACCGATACCCACAATGGTTCGGCGGTTGCCCCAAGCGATGGTTTGTTTGGAGCGGCAGTTAAATGGTTCTGGTCTACCTGAATGCAAGCTCGCCGAACCGAATATGGTCGTGGCTTGGCGCAATGGAAATACCCTGGTCAGTATTTCTCGCGCAAAAAATGGCCGGACTGGTCTGCGGAAGCTGTAAAACCCGCTAAGCTTCCTATGACATCAAGATCCGGGTCGATCCATCTTCTCCCACAATTGGATCGACCCGGTGATGATCTCGGGAACCCGAGTAGACTGAGTGGGCGTGAGTATTTTGTTGTTGCGTAGTATAAAGATTGCAAAAATTATGATTGATTCAGAAAAGAAGATCTCTTCCCCGAGGGACAAGGAATTGTTTTTGGGCCATCTTTTGACGTGGGGCTCCATCCTCCTGGCCGTTGGCGCGGTAATATTTATGGCTTGATCGTGGCGCGAGAGCGTCCTGCCTGAAAGACGGCTATAATTTACGGGCCTCTTCGACCAGCATGATCGGTACGCCATCGCGAATCGGATAAGCAACGCCAGCTGCTGCGCTGATCAGCTCATCGGCTTCCGCATCGTGGACAAGCGCCGTCCGGGTCATCGGGCAAACCAATATCGACAGCAGCTCGGGGTCTATGGCCCGCCCGTCATCGCGCGGACTCTGCTCGGTCATTGCAACGTGACCCGGTCGTCATCGCCATCCTGCCGACCAAAAAACTGCAGCAGCTGGATGATGAGCTCGGCCCGATTGGCGAGGCCGTCGACTTCGAGCAGCGCCTGCTTCGAAGCTGCATCGAAAGGCGCGATTTGGGCTATGCCGTTGACAAAGGCCATGTCGTCGAGTCGCGCTATGCTGTCCCAGTCGACCTGATAGCCCTGCAGATCCGCAAATCGCCGGGATTCTATCTCCAGCGCCGCGCGCTCCGCGCTTGCCAGGACCTCGTCAATCTCGAGATCGTCCTCGATCTCAGCCCGGACCTGTCGGAACGCCGTGGAGGCATCAATTTCATCGACAACCCGGAACCGGGCCACGCCTTCAAGGATGACGTTGAAGCGGCCGTCATCGAGCGCTTCGATATCGATAATTTTGCCAAGGCAGCCGATATCGAACAGGGCAGGGTGATTGCCCCCTTCTTTCGGCTGAATCATGCCAATCTGGCGGTCCCGGGCCATCGCGTCGTTGATCAGCGCGCGGTAGCGTTCCTCGAAGATGTGCAACGGCAAATGCATGCCGGGGAATAACAGGGCTCCGGAGAGCGGGAAAATGGAAAGGCGTTTGGTTTCGCTCATCCGAACAACAGCGCGCTGAGCTTGCGGCGCGTAGCGGCGACCCACTCATCTTCCAGGCCAACCATTTCAAACAGCGACAACAGCTTTTGCCGCGCCGCGCCATCATTCCAATCCTTGTCTGCGGCGATGATTGTCAACAGATGCTCTGCTGCACGATCATGCTCGCCGGTGGCGATCAGCGCCCCGGCGAGATCGAATCGCGCCTGATAGTCCTTGCCGTCTTTGGCGACCGCTTCTTCCAGAGCCGCCAGCGCAGCATCATCGGGCTTGTCCTTGGCTAACTGCAAGCTGGTCTGTGCCCGTTCGATCGCGGGGTCCCCGCGCAACTCTTCCGGCAATCCGGCGAGGGCCGCTTCCGCCTGCTCCAGATGATCTGCAGCAACCATCGAACGAATCAGTCCGCCAACCGCTTCTGCATTATCGGGAGCCATTTCGGCGATCTGCGCGAAAATCCCGGCGGCGCGCTCGGCGTCGCCGCCCGCCAGCGCTTCTTCGCCCATTTCCAGCAGCGGCGCGATATCCTGCTTCGGTTCTTCACCGCCGCCCACTGGCAACTGCGCCAGCAACTGGTCGAGCGCGCCGGTCAGCTGGCTCTCGCTGCGCGCGCTGGTCAGGTCGGCGACCGGCTTGCCCTGAAAAATCGCATAAACCGTTGGGATTGACTGCACCTGAAACTGTGCAGCGATAAATTTATTCTCGTCGACGTTGATCTTGGCCAGCACAACGCCTTTGTCGGCATAGGCTGCGGCAACCTTCTCGAGCAATGGTGTCAGCGCCTTGCATGGCCCGCACCATTCGGCCCAGAAATCGAGGATAACGAGCTTGTCCATGCTCGGTGCCACGACCTCCCGCTGGAAAACCTCTACCGCTTTCTGTTCTTCGACTGTCAGTCCTGCTGTTGCCACATCATGCTCCTGTAGTGACGCGGGACCTTTTACCCGGACCAGCGCCGAAATCGTTCTTCTGGAGGGCATTATGTGGGGTCCGGGACGTCAATGCCAAGGATATTTTTGCATTTGCTGCGAACTATGGGATGATTGGGGCTTGCGGGGTATAAAAACCCATGCTAACCGCGCGCCTCAACTGCTGATGACGATACCCATGTCACAGCCGCCGAGCGGGCGTAGCTCAGGGGTAGAGCACAACCTTGCCAAGGTTGGGGTCGAGAGTTCGAATCTCTTCGCCCGCTCCAGTTTTTCTAACTAATTTCAACATATTGTGTAGATAGCGGCGGCGCGCAATCTGCTTCCCCGCCCCACATTCTGTGTCGGGGAAGCATGGGGGAAGCAGCTGACAGCGTTTCATGGCGTGGATTTGGGTGTGCATTGCGTCAATTTGCTACAAACGAAACCAAGCTGCAAGGGGGCTCTGTACGGAAAGTTTGATGCTCCGCACGTAATTGTTCAACGCGTTTCGCGAACTTTTGGCAGTTTGACCGATGGAAATGCGGCCCTGATAGCTTGTCGGACATTTGCGGATTTCGTTTGGCGAAGCCAATGGCTTGAAGTGGGCCGATTGCAGAATGTCCGCATTTAATCTGCAATACCGGTAAAGCAGACTTTGTGACTGGCGTTTCAGTAATGTCCGTAAAGGCCCAGTTATTTCCGACGTTGCAGTGGTCATGTGACATTCGGCATAGCGGCCATTTATTTGTGAACAGGTGATAGCAGATACACGTATTTTCCAGAATCCGTGGTCTTTGAGACCGGATTTACGGCAATTTTGGTTGATGCTTGTTTATGGCAGCTCATGCACATTTATAGGCCCGTTTTGGCCAATCCTGACCGAAATAACACATTTCAAAGGGCGTCGAACGCGAGCTTTGAGAATAAGCCAGGTAATTGGTACTCATCTCAGTCGCACTTCGCCAAATTTTCTTGGATCTCATTCACGGCGCTTTGTTTGTCAAAATCTGTCAGTTTCCCTTTTGAATCGATGATGTTCCAGTTGGCCAAGGCATCCCGATAGAGGTCGCAGGCTTTCTTTGATTTCCCCAAGGTGTTCATCGCGGTGGCATAGGTAAACAGACCGTTTGTATAATCCCGGAACAGACCTAAGTTTTCCGGTTCTTTCTTGGACGATTTGCGTTTTTCATCCAGTATCTTCTGGCCCAAGGATACAGATTCTCTGGCCCGGCCTAGTTCAGCGAGCGTCATCACCATTTCTCCGCGGACAATCTGTAGGATACGCGCAGCATTCCGATCATTATTGTCAATCTTCAAAAGTTCGACTGCATAATTTTCAGCAGTCCTCATATCACGTAGGGTTTTCAGATCGTCTTCAAGACTCATATATATCTGCGCGCGCTTGTAATAATTCCCAGCCAAGTTACGGCGAATTTCATAATTGCCCGGGTTGGCGGCATTGATTTCGAGATAAAGTTGCAGTCCCTTGGTCATTAGTTGCAAGGGTTCGCTATAATCGCCGCCCGTCTCATCATAGTGCCAAGACATGGTATCAGCCAATTCCGTGTGGATATTTGCATTTAAAACTTTAATCTCCGGATCACCGGGATGGTCTTCAGCGTATGCGACTATATCCGATCTCAGCGCTCGCATTGCTGTTACGCCCTGACCACCTTTGCCCATCCATAAAAGCGGCTTGGCAGCCTGCAGCGAGGCCGATAACTGGCGAAGATAGTCGCTTTTTCTGTTGCCGCCGCTGCGAGCCAGCAATTTGTATAGGGTCTCCGCCTGTTTGGCATATTTTACGCCCGCTTCATTGTCGTCCTCTGAAATGAACTTGTAAATGGAAAGAGAATAAGCCGTTTCGGCAAACGTTCGCGTCAATGCTGTATTCGCGGGATTATTGCGGTGTAAAGCGGTAAGTCTGTTATACGCCATTTGCAGCATCTCACCGGATTCTTCGCGTCTCCCCAGATTTGCGCTTTCCGGATTGCCAAGCACATCCGACAGGCGCTTGTAGCTTAGCGCTATATCCCGTTTTAGAGCGGGACTCGCCCGGCGATCATCACCCAGTGCATCGAGATAGGATCTGGATTTGTCGGCTATGCGCGACAAAACCTTGGTCGTACCGGGTATCTCAAGCAATTCATCATAAAGATCGAATAGCTGAAAATTGGCAAGTTCCCGTACTTCCGCAAAACGACTATCAGCTTCCTTGAGGGCTGCTTCGGCACGCTGATATTGGTATAAAATAACCGCGAAAGCAGCCAAGAATCCCACTGCTACCATGGCGCCAATCGCGCTACCGATCTTGTGCCGTGTGACGAACTTTCTGAAGCGATCAATGGATGAGTTCTCGGCGGCCTCAATCGGTAATCCTTTGGTATAGCGTTCAATATCGTCGCGTAGCGCCGCTACTGTCGCATATCGTTGTTCCGGCTTCGCGCGCGTCGCTTTTGCTATTATCGCAGCAAGGTCTGCATTCCGCGGTGCTTGGATCAAAGTTTCCAGTATTTTTCCGAGTGAATAAATGTCTGACAAAGTACTGGTGCCGCCAGTTCTGGATCGCTCAGGAGCAGCAAACCCCGGTGTAAAGCTAAGGCTCTGCAGCGAATAGCTCGATGCATCGGCTGGCATATCGCCGTCGGACAACTTGGCGATGCCAAAATCAATCAATTTGGGCTGACCGGCTCTATCAACCAAGATATTGGAGGGAGAAATATCGCGATGCACGATCAGGTTTTGATGGGCATAACCAACCGCATCACAAGCCGATAAAAATATCACCAGTCTCTCGCATTTCGAGGCATTATTCTCATCTGCCCATTTGATGATTGTCAATCCGTCAATATATTCCATGACAATATAAGGGGCGTTGCCATCGAGCGTTCCACCGTCGTAGAGCCGCGCGATATTGGGGTGTGACAGACTTGCAAGCGTCTGCCGCTCCTGCTGAAAGCGTTCTATGAGCTTGTCCGAAAAAACGCCGGGGCGAATGACTTTTATCGCAACATCATGGTCAAAATCACCACTTGCTCGTTCGCCGCGATACACCGTGCCCATACCGCCACGGCCGATGATGGCGGTAATGCGATATGCGCCAATCCTGTCGGGCATCTGCGTGTCATCTAGTGTGTCAAATAGCGCTCCGCCGGTATTCAGGACACTGATGGCAGACAAGTCGCGGTCAAGAAACCGCAGCGTCTGGCGCAGAAGTTTCTTATCTTCTCCAGCTTGCGCGCGGATCCATGCCGCGCGGTTATCGGACCGCTGGTCCAGTGATCGTTCAAAAAGCGCGAGTGCATCCTTTTGCAGCTTGTTTTCGTCTGAAGCCATTCTCCGCTCTCCCGCCTGCTTTACATTAACTCTTATTTGTCAAAGCGCAATTGCGGCAAAAAATGGGTCAATTTCGCTTGTTAGCTTTCGCTAAACTTGCATGCTAAACGCAACTAAGCCATTAGAGTCAGGGTGAAAATGACAGAATCGACAACAACACATATCCCGTCGTTGCTGACCAAATGGCAAAGTGGAGACGTTGCCGCCCGTGATCATTTATTCGATTTGCTATATGTTGAACTGCGTAAAATCTCGGCTTCTCTGCTAAAAGGGGAAGGTGATATATCCCTTACCACCGGTGATTTGGTCAACGAAGCAGTAATGCGCGTGGTTGGATCTGACAGTATTGCCATAAACGACCGGGCCCATTTTCTCTCGCTTGCTGCCCTGACGATGAGAAGGGTTCTGACCGACCGAGCGCGCAAAAACGGATCCGACAAGCGGCATCATTACAAGGTGACGCTGGCGACTGAGATGATCGATATGCCGGATCATGTGGATATCTATCAACTCGAAGATGCCCTCGACAAACTTGCCTTGATAGATGCGGATCGAGCTAAAATCGTTGAGATGCGTTATTATGGCGGGATGTCGATCGAAGAAACTGCTCGGGCGCTTGGCGTGTCCGAATCTTCGGTAAAACGCAGTTGGCGGGTTTCACGAGCGTGGTTGCTGGAAGCTCTTAGCGGCTAGGCGGGGCGATTTTCCGCATTCCCCAAAATAAATTTAATTTTCTCTGACCCAGTTTCTCCGGATCTTGCGCTTCAACAGATACCGGCGTGAATCATTTTGGGGAAACTTTCTATGTTAAATCTAGCAGACCGTAAACGACTAAGCGGCATCGACGAGCATAGTGCGCGGTTGAAACTCGGCATTTCGACCCTTGCGCTGGCGGTAACATGGTCGGCCCCTGCCATCGCGCAACAAGTAACTCCAGGCGTCTCCGCGAATTGTCCTATCGTCGCTGGTGTGGCGGAATGTACCGGAGATATTTCGGGCGGGATAGCAACTGGGCCCGATGATCCGGGGTTCGGTACAATCAATATCAGCCCAACCGGTGCCATCGCTCCCAACGGCTATTCTGCGATCGGTGTTCAGAAGGGCGATCAGGACATCACGATCAACATCGCCGATGGCACCGTCATCAACGTGTTTGATGACCCCAATCAAGTAGGTTTTGCCCAGGCTTTGGTTGCCGTCGTCGACAACGGTTTTGATCTGACCATTGATACCGGCGCAAATATTAAGGCGGATGGTCGTGACAATTCTGGATTAGGTATTGAAGCTGTCGTCCTGAACGGCGATGGCAATCTGAACATAACCAATCGTGGTATCATTGATGCCTTCGCCAACGGCCCCTCTGCTATTGCACTACAAGGTCGTTCCCAAAATGGCACTGGTAATATTTCCATCACAAACAGTGGCGCTCTTTCGGCCGTTTCAGGCGGTACGGGAGTACGTGATCTCGTCACGGCGGGAATTTTTGCTGCCGATAGCAATGGCGGCAACGCGGTTATCAGAAATATCGGTGATATTAGTGTTACGGCAACGGCAACTGAAAATAACGCACCAGGAATCTTTGCAGCCGGAATCCTCAGCCAGCTTTTTAGCAATCCGAGTAGCACGATTATAGACAATGAAGGAGTTATCAATGCGACCGGATTTGCGGTAAACGGGATCACCGCACTTACAGACAATAACGATGCGGCGAATGCATCAATATTATCTGTAAATAATCGTGGCGCGATATCGGTGAATGGCCTGGGTACTTACGCGATTACAACGGTGAGCAGCGGCGCGGCGGTTAATGCAAATATCTCGAATACAGCAGCATTCGACCTGACGTCTGGCGATGGCTCTGCCACTGGTATTTTCAATTTGAATCGTGTGCTGAACTCCACATCTACCATTGAAAACAGCGGTGATATGTCAGGCAACGGATTAAACATTCGCGGGCTGGGTATATCCAGTTTTGGTGCGCTTGCAGGCGGCACTTACCGGTTCGATGTCACCAATAGCGGAAATTTCACTTTTAATGCTGGAGCGACAACAGGGATTTCGGTGTTCGCCACTGCTGAAGATACTGTTTTGGCGTCTATCACCAATAGCGGGAATTTCGACTTCAGCTCAAGTATTGGCTCCCTCTCGCGAGGAATTAGTGCGACCTTTGATCTCGTCGATAACACTGCGGGCGGGGCACAAGGTAACAGCGCATTTGAATTGACTAACGGCGGCAACATCACGATGGGTGTTGGCTCAGCGATCGTGATTGCAGCCGACCAAGTTTCGATCCAGAATAGCGGAAACCTGATAACCAGGGGATACAATTCGCACGGGATAACCGTTCAGGGCGCCCAGATAGCAAATTTTGATCTAACAAGTGACATCAGCACCAGCTGCGATCAATCTAATGCCGTCCGATATGATGCATCTACTGTGGCCGAGAATAAAAGCTCTTCGATTGCGATCGCCCGCGCCGCATTTGATACCGCAGGCAACGGTTCCGACGCAATTTTTGTGGATATCGGTCCCCTTTCTTCACTCGCTGTCGATGTCAAAGATTCTACCCTCCGAACCACGGGCGACGATTCGGATATTTTGTTTGTTGGCTCACCCGGGGCAACGAGTAATTCCAGATTCTCTGACGTTCAAACCATTTTCGAACGCAGTACTCTATCGACCACCGGTGCAACAAGCCACCTAATCAATGTCGATTCAATCGATGACGCCGCTATTAGTCAGATTTTAATCGGTGAAAGCACGCTTAGCACATCAGGTGAAGGATCGACCGCGATCATCGTCGATAGTCTTGCCTCAACCGACATCGGAACTGTTTCACTCACTCTCGTCATCACAGACACGACGATTACTTCGCAAGGCGATAATGCGGGAGGCATATTGAAAGGCAATACCGGCCCGAGCAGCGTGGACACCCTTCGTCTCAATATGGTGGGCATTGCGACAGCCGGGATGAATAGTGATGCAATATCGATTGGAAATATAGGCGATAGCAGCGCGCGCGATATTGGTATTTCTGCATCGTCCATACGGACCACAGGCGCAAATAGCGATGGCTTGGCCGTGGGCGATATTGGATCGAATTCTGCACAGTCCGTCGATGTGGAGTCAGCATTTGTTAGGGTCGATGGTGACGGCTCGACCGCAATTAGGGTCGGTACCGCGGGCGCAAATACTACGCAGAACTTCTTTATCAAAGATTCAACAATTACCACAACCGGAGCCAGCGAAGCGAAAGCATTGGTTCTGGGCGGAACAACGGGTAGTGGCAGCACGTATTTTGTCGGTCTGGAGAACAGCCGAATTGTTACAAGTGGTGCCAGTTCCCATGGTCTGGAAATACAGAATGCCTCCGGTAACACCGACGCCAGTATTGACGTTCGGCTCAGAAACAACGCCCAAATTCAGGCGACTGGCTCAGGATCCAATGGTATATTGATCGCCTCCGTTGGCAATGCTGACGGCGCTAAAATAGGTGTAAATATTGCCGAGGGATCACGTGTTGTAACTAGTTCAGGCGCGGCTATTGCTGAACGCGCAGGCTCGACCGCAGAAACGACACTGACAATTGGGGGTACGTTATCGACTACCGGCGGCCTTGCTGCTGATCTGAAAGGCGGTTCCGATACGGTCATTTTTACCAGCACATCTGATGTCACCGGCACGATCGATTTAGGCGCTGATAACGATACGATCATTCTGAACAGTTTGTCGAGTGACATCGTGACGGAGGGCGGCGATGGTCAGGACAGAGCCATATTTGCAACGGCCGCGGATTCATCCGGTACCGTTGATCTCAACAGTTTCACATTCTCGAATGTTGAAATTTTTGAACAGGAAGGGACCGGCACCTTATTAATCAATAGCGAGGGGTCTGTATTCACCAATTATCGGTTAGCTGCCGGTAATTTGCTCGTGAATGCCAATCAATCAACCGTTAATTTCCTTGCCAGTGCCGATACACGATTGGGCGGTAGTGGGACGCTAGGCAGCCTGACCGTTGTCGGTGGAACATTTGCGCCGGGAGATGGTATCGGAACCATGACGATAAATGGCGAACTGACGTTCGAAAAGGGCGCGGTATTTGAAGTGCAAGTGAACGATCAGGGCTTGAGCGATCGTGCGATTGTAAACGGCTCAGTATCTCTCGGCGGAGCGACTCTTGGCGTCTTGGACATGAACGGCGGAAATTTCCTCGGCAGCATTCCTTTCATCTATACGATCATTGACAATGACGCAGCAGATGCGGTCAACGGCACTTTCGGGACGATTACAAACCAGCTCGCATTCTTGACGCCAACGGTTAACTACGCAGGCGGTGATGGCAATGATGTAGTGCTGGCGCTGACCCCGAACAACGCGCCACCACCGCCTCCTCCTCCTGCAGGAGGCTGCACGCCAGCGGTGGCTTCGAACACGAGTTCGGTATGCTCTGGCGCAATCACCGGCGACGAGTTGGCGCTGGCGGCGATCGGATCAGGTGATGAGGTGAACGCTACGATCCTGATCACGAATGATGCGCGTATCAGCGGCGGCACCAGCGGTGTCGCGGTTGGCGAAGGCACCGAAATCACTACCGAGGCGGGCAGCGAAATCGCTAACCCCTTCGGCATCTCGATTAATTCGGGCCGGGTCGACCATTCGGGCACAATCGAATATGGTAATAATTTCGGTGGTGCCGGCATAGACGGCATCGGATCGAACTTCGATATCGTGGTGCGCAACACCGGATCGCTGAACAGCGAGTCCGACGATTCGCCAGGCATCAGGCTGCGTTACACCGAGGCACCAACCTCAGACTCATTGGTCATGGACGGCATGGTCACGACCTCTGGCTCGGGCTCAAGCGGCATTCTCGTCGCCTATGCCGATCCAAGTTTCGGCAGCGATATCGCTATTGGGGGGACCGTTACGACCTTGGGTTCCAGTTCGAATGGGCTTGAAATAGGCTATTCATCGCAATCGTTCGGTGCCAAAGCGTCCGCAATGCCGTTCGCCACCCCGGATTCACGCGTGAACATAGCAGTCGACGGCTCGATTACGGTGAGCGGCGCCGCGGCCGATGGCATCGCCGCAGATCTGCTGGACGGCACCAGTCTCAGCATCGATATAGCTGGATCGGTCGAGGCGACAGGAGCCAGCGGTCACGGTATATCTGTCGACGGCGGCGGTGCCGGCTCGGCGGCTAATGTCTTCGTCGATGTTGCCGAAGGCGGCCGGCTTAGCGCTGCTGGTGGCCCGGCCTATGCCGAAAGTAGCGGTAACATCGCGACGGTGATGACGATCCGGGGCGAAGTCGCGCGGACCGCGACCGGCGGCATGGTCATCGATCTGGGTGCGGGCGACGACAGCGTCATCCTCTTCCCTACCTATACTGTGACCGGGCAGATCAATGGCGGTGCCGGGTTTGACAGCTTTGTGCTAGACGGCGAGGCTGGCACCAGTGGTCAGATCGAATTGGTGCTAGGCAACGCAGCTCGTGCCTTCGGTTTCGAAGATATTCGCAAGCGTGGTGAAGGCGTCTGGACAGTCGTCGGCCAAGATGTGCCGATCGGACTGTCGCTACCTGCGGGAACGGTGGAGGCGGGTACCCTCATCATGAATGCGAATGTCCAACGCTTTGATATTTCCGTTCTCGGTGGCGCGGTGCTTGGCGGAGGCGGCAGCGTCGGTTCAATCACCCTGACCGGCGGCACGCTGTCTCCTGGCGGCGCGGCTACAGATAATACTGCACCGGTCACGCCGGCTCCGTCTGGGGGCAACGCGGCCGCGATTGCTCTGCAACCGCAACCGGCGACCGCCGATCCGTTGCCGCTGCCACCGCAATTGACCGGCGCTGCGCTGGCCCGGGCGAAGGCTGGCGGCATTATCCCCGGCGGTGAGAAACAACCACACAGGAACATGGTTGAAGGCGGCGAGAGTATCGCGCACATGGAGATGATCCCGGGCGGCGAAAACCAGTCCCATGCAGATATGATCCCCGGCGGCGAGAATATCGCCTTTGGCGCTGACGCGATGATCCCTGGCGGCGAAAACCAGCCCCACGCGAATATGATCCCTGGCGGCGAGAATATTGCGTTCGCTTCGGGGCAGAATATCGGCACGCTGACCATCAACGGCGATCTCACCTTTGATTCGAGCAGCTTCTACGAGGTCGAGGTTGATGACCAGGGCAATGGCGACCGCGTGGTCGTGCTCGGCTCTGTCACTCTGGGCAATGCAACCCTGCGCGTTCTCGACATGCTGGGCGGCAATTTCACCGGCGATGATCCGTTCAACTATCTGATCATCGACAATGATGCGGCGGATGCCGTGAACGGTGTCTTTGGCACCATCACCAACCAGCTGGCGTTCCTGACACCGACGGTGGCCTATGATGCAGGAGACGGCAATGATGTGCGGCTGACGCTGACCCCGAACAATGGGCCTACGCCAACGCCTACTCCAACACCAACGCCCACACCTACTCCAACGCCTACTCCGACGCCCACACCAACGCCGACTCCTACTCCAACACCGACGCCCACTCCGACCCCAACACCCACTCCGGGACCATTGTTCCCGACGGCAGCCCAGACCTTCAACCAGACCGGGGCGGCAGTGGCACTGGACGGCTTTGACCGGACCGCAGGATCGGATGCCGATACGGTCTATATGAATGTGCTGTTCTCGACCGTGCCGGGGGCGCTGCGGGCGTTCGACACCTCCTCGGGCGAGATCTATGCGAGCCTGCTCGCCAACAGTCTGGATGACGGCATGGCCCGCACCGACCGGCTGGTGGCGCGTGCCCATGAGGCCTTCGGGGAAGGCTGGGGCATGTGGGGCGGTATCAGCGGCCGCACCGGCTCAATCGATGGTGACGGCAACGCCGCCAATGTCGGCCATGACGGCTACGGCTTTGACCTCGGCATCGACTATCGCGGCTCCGACAATGGCTGGGCGCTGGGGGCCAGCTTTGGCTATCTGCAAAATGATCTGGAACTCACCGCGCGCAACAGCAGCGCCGACGCCGACGGCTGGCATGTCGGTGCCTATGGCCGCTATGGCACGGGCGGAGCCGGCCTGACCGCGACGGCTGCGATCAGCTATGCCAACAGCGACGCAGACGTCACTCGCGGGATCAATATCAACCGTCTCGCCCGGGTGGCCAAAGGATCGGTCGATATCGACACGTTCGCCATCGAAGGCGCGCTTCGCTATGGCGTGGAAATGGCAGAGGGCTGGTCTCTGGGGCCGATCGTCTCGGTCCACCATGCCAGCAGCGACCTTGGCCGCTTTGCCGAAAGCGGTGCGCAGAGCCTGAATCTTTCCAGCAGAGGGGCAACCGACAAGCGCACCCGTTTGGGTGCCGGTGTCTTTGCAAACTGGCAGGGCAGCCGGGGCGGGCTGGATGCGAGCGCGCAATATGTCGGCGGCAACGGCAGCCTCGCCGAAGTCGGCACCACCTTTGCCGGTGCGCCCGGCATCACCACGCCGGTCCGATCTCCGCTGACCAATGCCACAGGCGGTCTGTTCACCGTGTCCGGCGAATATGACCTTGGCGGCAACTGGAGCATCAGCGGCTCGATCCGCAGCCTCATCACCAAGGACGAGCAAAGCGCTTCGGGAAGCGTCTCCATCGGATGGAAATTCTGAGGAGATATGACGTGATTCAGGCAGCGGGAGCATGTTTCGAATTTGGGACAGCTGCCAATATTGACTGGTGCTCCCTGACCGGCCGGCTTAGTATACCGGCAATCAGGAGGCGCTGGTTGTCGGGTACACTGGACCATAAGCAATTGATGGCAAGCTGGCAAAAGGGTGACCGCGACGCTGGCGATAAGTTATTTGCCGAAATTCATCGCGAGTTGCGGCAAATTGCTGCTGCCAAACTGGCGCAGGAACAAAGCAGCTCGCTTTCGACCGGAGACCTGATCAACGAAGCGGTGATCAAGATTTCGCGGCTTACCGATCTTCAGTTCATGAACAAGGCGCATATCCTGGCGCTGGCGTCGCGGATCATGCGGCAGATACTGGTCGATCACGCCCGCGCCAAAGGCCGCGACAAGCGCAAGCATCAGAAAGTCACGCTGATCACCAATATTGCGGAATGGAAAGAACCGGTTGAGCTGACGGAACTGGATTTGCTGCTCGATGAACTCAAGGAAATTGATCCACAGCGGGCGGACATCGTGGAGATGCGGTTCTTCGGCGGTATGTCGATCGCAGATATCGCTGTGGTCCTGGAAATATCGGAAGCGACGGTCAATCGTCGCTGGGCAGCAACCCGTGCATGGCTCCATGACCGGCTAAGCCATTAAACATGAATTCTTCCGACCCTCATATCGAGCGCGCCGCGATGGAATTGCTCGAAGAGGCAATAGATGTTCCCCGAGGCGAGCGCGAGGCCTTTATCCGCTCCTCCCCGGATAGCCCGGCCGAAGTTATAGCCCGCGCTCTGTCGCTGCTGAACGCGGAACGCGTCTCAAGTGCGGATCTGGCAACCGGCGGAGCACGGCTTGCCGAAGAGGATGACGATGAGGAAAGCACCCCCGACCGCATTGGCGCCTATCGCATTCTTCGCCTTCTCGGTCGTGGCGGCATGGGATCGGTCTATCTGGGCGAACGGGATACGGACAATTTTGAGCATGTCGTCGCCATCAAGCTCATCAAGCAGAAATTACTCTCAGACACGCTGATTGCCCGCTTCGAACGCGAGCGGCAGATATTGGCGCAGCTTAACCATCCCCATATCGCGCGGCTCTATGACGGCGGCGCAACGCAATCGGGCTCGCCCTATATCGTCATGGAATATGTTGACGGCGTGCCATTGCAACAATGGGTGGCTGACGAGACGCCCGATCTGGAGCGACGGCTGGATCTGTTTCAGCAGATTTGCGATGCCGTATCCTTTGCACATCAAAATCTGGTGATTCACCGTGACCTCACGCCCAGCAATATTCTGGTCAGCGCCGGCGATCAGGCAAAGCTGATCGATTTTGGTATCGCCCGGCCCCAGGCCGAGGATGATGATCAATCGAGCGGTTCAACCTTTTCGGCGCTGAGTCTCACGCCGGGATTTTCCGCGCCCGAACGCGCTATGGGACAGGCAGCCAATACGCTTTCGGACGTCTATTCCCTGGGCAAAATTCTGCAGTTTCTGACCAAAGACCAGGACGCTCCAGAACTGCAGGCGATCGCGGCCACGGCGACATCAGAGCGTCCGGAAGACCGTTTCGGCGGTGCGGCCATGCTGTCCGAAGAATTGCGCCGCTATCGGGATGGCTATCCGGTTAAGGTCTATTCCGACCAAAAGCGCTATCGCTTTCGCAAATATCTTTGGCGCCAGCGCTATGCCGTGGGGAGTCTGGCCACTATCATAATGCTGCTCGTTGCCGGGCTGGCAGCGACCGGATGGGCTTATAACCGCGCCGAAATCGCGCGCGCAGAAACCGAGCAGCGGTTTGACGAAGTCCGGGAACTCGCAAATTTCATGCTTTTCGATCTCTATGATGAACTGGAGCCGGTGACCGGCAATACCAGGGCTCTGACACGGATTGCCGATAAATCGAGACACTATCTCGATCTGTTGGGCCGGGAAAGTCGCGCGGACCCCGAGCTAGAGCTCGAAATAGCCCAGGGCTACAAGCGCCTGTCGCAGGTGCTCGGCAATCCCGAAGCCGCCAATCTTGGCCGCCGCGAGGAGGCTGGCAAAGCGCTGCGCATCGCGGTCCGGAGACTGGAGGCGCTGCATCGCGAAAATCCCGACAATGATGCTGTCAAAAGGTCGCTTGCGGAAGCGCAATATGCCTTGTCGATATTCATATTCATAGCCGAAGACCAGAATGAAGAAGCCATCGCTCCGGCAGAACGTTCTGCGAAATTATACCAGTCCTTGTCAGAAGGCGGTTCCGGCACATTGGACGATGATCTGGGCCGGATACGGTCCGCCTTGCAAGCGGCCAAGCCGCTCGTCTGGAATGATCATGGGGCTGATGCGGTCGCGCGGATGTCGAAGCTTGCCGGTCAGATCGGGACCCTGGCAAAGCAACATCCGGCCAATCGGATAGTGCTCTATGATCAGGCGCGCACGCTTTCTGCGCTCTCCAGCGCCATGTCCTGGCATTATGAGATCGACTCGCCCGATTATTTGCGCGCGATTCCGCCTAGCGATCAAGCGATCCGCCAGTTTGAAGCGCTCCACAAACGCTATCCCGACTGGCGCGCCATAGACCGGAGCCTGATCGCCGCCTATTTCACACGGGCACTGATTCATTATGATCTGGAAAAGCTGAAGGAGGCGGCATCCGATCTGTTTAGCGCGGAAGCGATAGCCATTCCCCTGACAGAAAAAGACCCAGACGACCGCGGCATGGCCCGGCGTCTTCAAACAATCTATAGTCAGCTCGCTCCTGTTCTGGCGGAATTGGGTCGCTTTCAGGAAGCGAAGACAATGGCGCAACGGCTGGTGAGCGACCGTGAGGCCTCGTCGGCAACCGAGCCCGACAATGCCGGCTATTTTCGCGACAAAACATCGGCGCTGATGATCCTCGCAGATGTGGTTACAAATTCCGGCGACAAGGCGGAGGGGTGCAGGCTGTACAAACAGGCGCGAGACGATTGGCGGGTCATCGAGCGACGCTGGGGCATCGATGAATTGCTCCGCAAGAATGATATCGAGCCCATCGAAGATGCGCTTCGGTCCTGTTAATCGCTGGCCACTGGCAATCGCCAATTTCCGCTGAAGTCGGCCGGCCCGAAACTGGTCACTCGCCTAAGGCACAGAGGTTAACGGCAAAATTATATTTGACTAGCAGGCTGATGATCGCGACACTTATATACACGCGTGTCAGTTGGACGCGCAGCCGAAAGACGGTTTAACGATACCGTTTCCCCCCACATAGAAAGGATAAATATGCAAAATGCAAAGCAAGGCGATACAGTCATAATCGACTATTGCGTTCGGAAAAGCGATGGCACGGTCGTCGGCGATACCAAGGAGACGGGCCCCCAGACAATCAAGCTTGGCGACGGCGCGATTTTCCCTCAGGTTGAAGAAAAACTGGGCGCGATGAACGTCGGCGACCAGGAGACGGTCGCGATCGAATGCGAAAATGCCTTTGGCGCCCGGCGCGAAGAGATGGTGGTCGACATTCCGAGGCAGAACCTGCCAGCCGAATCCGACCCGCAGCCAGGCATGGTCCTTCAGGCACAGCAGCAGGACGGTTCTGCTATCACTCTCCACATCGTCGCCGTGGGCGAAGAGTCGGTGAAAGCCGACGGCAACCACCCGCTCGCCGGGGAAGATATTTCCTTCGATGTGACGCTTCGTGAAATTAAAGAAGCTGCGTAAGATTTTAAGGACGGTTCGGTTCGGCTATTCAGCCTGACCGAACCGTCCGACCACCATTTCTGTTGCACCGGGTCCGAGTCTTCCGAATGACGACAGGCCTGGCTGTTGATCCGCCAAGACAATCGGCATTTTTAATAGGCCAAATGTGTTAGGCCAAATTGTTAGGCGCAAATCCGCCAACGCCTCTTTAAATTGTCCTCAAGCGTAGAAAAAGCGCTGCAGGTCAATTTATCAGGAGGAGATTCGGAATGGCGAAAACCGCTTTGCGTGCAGAATTACTTTATCGGACGTCTATCGTCGTCGCCATGATGGCGGCATCGGGAGCGGCTTATGGCCAGGCTCCAGCCACGGCGCCCGCAGCGGCAAGCCAACCGGCCGCCGCCCCCCTGACCGCATCGCTATTGTCCCAATCCGCTCCGGAAAACTCTGCTTCCCCAGAAACGGCAAGCACGGATGCCGCGCAAACCGGCGGCGTGCAGACGATCGTCGTTACTGCCCGGCGGCGCGAGGAATCGGTGCAGTCGATTCCCGTCTCGGTGCAGGCCATCACCGCTGAAGAAATCGCGGCGCGCGATTTGAGCAGCCTGGAGAAAATCGCGGCAGCGACACCGAATTTCACCATTGCACGTTCGTCAAACGGTGCCGGCGCGCAGCTTACCCTGCGCGGTATCGGGTCGTCCGCGACGTCGATCGGCATCGAGCAGTCGGTCGCCATCGTCGTTGACAGCGTCTATTATGGCCAGGGCCGGATTATCAACGAAGGCTTTTTCGATCTCGCCCGCGTTGAGGTCCTCAAGGGGCCCCAATCCTTGTTCTTTGGCAAGAACGCAACCGCCGGTGTTATTTCGCTGACCACCGCTGATCCCGGCTATGATCCGGAATATATCGGTCGCGTCGGTTATGAATTCGCCGCAGAGCGGGCCTATGCCGAAGCGATTATCTCCCAGCCGCTGACCGATACGCTCGGTGTGCGGGTTGCCCTGCGCGGCTCACGGATGTGGGGCGGCTATTACGATAACCAGCAGCAGACCATCAACTATCCGACCGTCGACGCGGCCACTGGCAACACCAACCCGCATACCGCTGCGCCCGCTGCATCCGAGCAGCCGCAGGAACGCGAATTGATCGGTCGTATCACCCTGAAATATGAGCCGGACGATCGCCTGACCGCCAAGCTCAAGGTTTCCGGCACCTATAACCGCACCGTCGGCAATGGCTGGAACTATGTCGCGGTCGATTGCCCGACCGGCCAGACCACCATCGCGCCCAGCTATACCTGCGGCAAGAATTTCACCATTCACCAGAATGATTTCCCGCTCGATATCGCGCAGGACTATCCCTTTGCCCGCGATGACGGCGGTTTGTACAATACCTATAAATCGTGGTCGGCAACCGGCTCGCTGGAATATGCGCTGGACAATGTAACCATCAGCTCGATCACCAATTATAACTGGAACAACAACAAGTTCGCCTGCGACTGCGACTTTCTGAGCGGCGGCACCTGGGCCACGGAGAATGCCAGCTATGATGCGTTCAGTCAGGAGCTGCGAGTTCTCACCGACTTCGATGCCCCCGTCAATCTGATGATCGGTGGTCTGTATCAGAAGACCACGCGTGATTTCTTCCAGGCCGTGATGTTCGCAGGTGCCGAAGATTCGTCGGCCAGTGCGGCAAATCGCTATGTCGCCTATTCCAAGCAATCCCAGACCAAGGGTGAAACGCTCTCCGGCTATGGCCAGGTTATGTGGCAGATCACACCGACACTGGAAGCCACCGGCGGCGTGCGCTATATTCACGAAACCAAGGACAGCAGCTTCACTCAGCCTTACGTCAACGTCGGCTTGCAGGGACTGTTTGTGCCAGAAAGCGCAGCCGTCAACGGCACGATCTTCGGCAATCAGACATTCAACGACTGGTCACCGGATTTCACCCTGCGGTGGAGACCGACCGACGACGTCATGCTCTATGGCGCCTATCGGGTCGCCTATAAATCCGGCGGTTTTTCCAACAGCGCGATCAACTCGGCCCTGTCGGCCACGCCTGCCACCGATCTGACCTTTGACCGGGAAAAGGGCAAGGGTTATGAATTCGGGGTCAAGTCGACGCTTGCGGACAATCAGTTGCAGGCAAATATCACCTATTATAACTATAAATATACCGATCTTCAGGTCGACTTTTTCAACTCGCAGATTTTTGCCTACATCACCTACAACGCCGGTAGCGCGCGTTCGGAAGGCGTCGAGCTGGAACTGGAATATGCCCCTTATTCGGTCCCCGGGCTCAGATTGCGCGGCAATCTGAACTATAACCGGGCGCGCTATGAAGACTTCATCGCGCCCTGCTATTCGGGTCAGTCGATCGCGGCGGGCTGCACGCTCAATATCGGCGGTGTTCCATCGCAGGATCTCAGCGGCGTTCCGACAGCGGTTGCACCGGAATGGACGGGTACCGCCGGCATTTCCTACGAGACGGAGCTGTCTAGCAGTCTGAAACTGGGTACCAATTTCGATATGCGGTACAGCGATTCCTATATCGCCTCGAGCTTCGGCGACAAGGCGACGACGCAATCCTCTTATGTCGTTCTGGATGCCGGCATCCGGTTCGGGGCAAGTGATGATAGCTGGGAACTGGCCCTGATCGGCAAGAACCTGACCAATAAATTCTACTTTACCGGCGGTGGCACGGCTCCGTTGACCGGGTCCGGAACCGGAACCGCGGCGGCGGTACGGGGCGATGCCCTCGGCTACGGCGCTTTCCCGCGGACGGTGAGCGTACAGGCTACGGTCCGGTTCTGATCGGAATTTGAGCTTCCAAGCCATAGTGGAGAAAACAGATTATGGCGAAGAAACAGAAAAGCGACAGGGCAACGGCGAATGGTCGTTGCCCTGCACCCAGACGCCGGGCGACTTTCAGTTCAGGCGGTTTCCGGTCCGGCACCGGTATTGTCCGCCTCTCTCCCTTCTCCGGTACGAGACGCGCGAGAGCAAGGACCCCTAATATAGCGGAGCATTTACAATGACCTCAGCCCAAAAGACCAATGCGGCCTCACCGTCCCGGGATCAGCGAATTTCTGATATGCTGGACAAGCAGGATTGTACGGAGCTGGTGCTTCGCATGGCCCGAGCGATTGATCGCTGCGACGGCGAACTGGTCAATCAATTGTTCCACCCCGACGCGACAGATGATCACGGCAGTTACAAGGGCAGCGCCAAGGATTTTGTGCCCTGGGTCATGGATGTACTGAAAGGCATGCATCGTACCCAGCACATGGTCGGCAATATCCTGATCAAGCTGGAGGGCGATACCGCCTACGGGGAAAGCTATTTTATCGCCCATCATGCCATTCCCGCAGAGGATGGTACCGACAATTTCATGATCGCCGCCGGCCGGTATCTTGACCGGTTCGAGCGCCGTGACGGCGAATGGCGCATGGCCCATCGCGGCGCCGTCTATGACTGGAGCAGCATAAGTCCATCAACCGATATCTGGGACCGCACCAATATGCCCGACTATAGCTTCGGGGTCCGGGGTGAAGAGGACCCATCCTATCGGCATTTCGACAGCTAGCCCGTTTTATGTTAATATGAGCCCAAATTCGAAGTTTTTCAGGAGATAAGCCAATGTCCAATGTCATCAGCGAAGACCGGTCCGACGCCACACTCAAGGCCCAGACCGACAAGTTGCGCGATCCGGAATTTCGCAACACGCCCATCACCCCGGATCGCTATTCCTCCAAGGAATGGGCCGACAAGGAATGGGAAAAGGTCTGGACCAAGACCTGGCAGATTGCCGGCGTCGCTGCCCAGCTGAAAAAAGCGGGCGACTGGATCACGGCAGACTTCGGGCCGGAAACCATCGTCTGCATCCTCGGCGAGGATGAGGAAGTGCGGGCCTTCTACAATGTCTGCCAGCACCGCGGCATGCCGCTGGTCACCGGCGAGGAGGGCAATGCCACCGGTAAGCGGCTGACCTGCCCCTATCATGGCTGGGCCTATGAATTCAGCGGGCGGCTGAAATCGGTGCCCGACGAAGCTGATTTCCTGCAGGGTTCGCCTTGCGGCAAGCTTAATCTGGTACCCGTCCAGTGCACAGTCTGGGCCGGATTTATCTGGATCAATATGGACGAGAATGCCGTGTCGCTGCGCGAGTTTCTCGGCCCGATTGCCGAGCAAATCGAAACCTATCCGATGGACAAGATGGTGCGCACCCACTGGATGACGGTCGAAGGCAATTTCAACTGGAAGCTGGTCCAGGACAATTTCAACGAGAGCTACCACGTACCCTTCGTCCATCCGCAAACAAAATTTGTGATGGAATATTCGCACCACCACTGCCAGTTTGACCTCTATCCGGAGGGCCATGCCCATATGATCATGCCCGGTGCCGGACCGACCAAGACATTGCGCGGCGGCGAGAAGGAAACGCTCGAGCAGATGGCCGAGGAACTGGAATTCTGGGGTCTCAACCCGGACGATTTCCGCAAGGGGAAGACCGGCGAAATTCGCGCGGCCCTGCAGAAAGCGAAGCGGGAACTGGGAGCCGAGAAAGGCTTTGATTTCTCAAGCTACAAGGATTCCCAGCTGACCGATCACTGGCATTACACGATTTTCCCGAACCTGTCGTTCAGCCTGAAACCGGACGGCAATATCTGGCTGCGCGCCCGGCCCCATGAAAGCGATCCGCAGAAATGCTATTTCGACATGTGGTATATGACGTTGTTCCCCGAAGGCACCGAGCGCTATTATTCGCAGAGCATGGCCGAGTGGGTGGATGTGTCGGTTCCCGCGCCGCACGTGCAGGGCAAGGTCGACGAAGTGTCAATGGGCCCCGGTATCGATCAGGATGTCGAGGTCTGGGAAGTACAGCAGCGCGGCCTGAACTCGCGTGGCTACAAGCGCGACTATCTCGCATGGCAGGAACGCCGCGTGCGCTTCTTCCACGAAAATCTCGAACGCTGGATGGCCGACTGACTCCTGTTTGACGACAAGCGCCAGCGCTGGCAGATGCCGCGCTGGCGCAAAAGCACATAATATTTCTGGCACCACGACGCCAGTCGCGGTGTGCCGTATCGCCACCGCTAAGGTGAGACGGCGGCGTTGTTCCCCGCACCCGGCCCGAATTCGGGCTATCGTCCCAAGCAAAACGCCAAATCCTATTTTTTGGCTCAAGATATTTGCCTGCCATGTCGGGAGCCGCATTCGGTCGTGCGCCGCTGTCCGCCCCACTTTTCTTTCATCCGGCACATAATCAGCACGGACTGGACCGATTCTTGCACTGGCGCGCAACCAAAGGCGGGTTTCGTACATATATAAACTACAAAAATAATGGTGGGAGAGGAAAAGAAGTACGAATTTGAGGAATGTTCGCCATGAATGACAGAAAGCATATTGCACTTCTTGGAAATTACCCGCCGCGCCGTTGCGGCATAGCCACCTTCACCGCCGATACCGAAAAAGCACTGCTGGAAGCCTTCCCGGCGGCGCGGGTTGATATTGTCGCGATGGACGACGGTTCGCCGGTCAATTATTCCGATGACATCAGTCTGATCGTCCACGACGAACCTGCCAGCTATCTGAAAGCAGCGCACGAGATCAACTGCAGCGGTGCCGAAATTCTCTGGCTGCAGCATGAATATGGCATTTTTGGCGGCTCAGCCGGTGAATATATCCTCACCCTCCTCAACCAGATTTCGATTCCTGTCGCCGTTACCATGCACAGCATTCTGGATAAGCCCGACCCCGATCAGCGGCGGGTGACCAAGGCGATGCTGACTATGGCCAGCCAGGTCATTGTCATGGCCGAAGAAGGACGGCGCATTATCCATGAAACCTATGGCGTGGCGCAGGAGCGGATAGCGGTCATCCCGCACGGCATACCCGATAGACCCCAGGATTCTCCCGAAGCAGCGAAAGCGCGTCTGGGTCTCGGTGGTCGGCGCACAGTGCTTACGTTCGGATTATTGTCGCCGGACAAGGGTGTCGGGACGATGATCGAAGCGCTGCCCGAGATCGTCAAGCGGGTTCCCGAGACAACCTATATGATATTGGGGGCGACCCACCCGCATCTGGCCAATCGCGAGGGCGAAAAGCTGCGCGACCAGCTGAAGGCCAGGGCGGAAGAACTGGGTGTGGCGGACAATATCATGTGGATCGACCGGTTCGTCGAATTTGACGACCTTATGCTCTGCCTCTCGGCCGCCGAGGTCTATGTCACCCCCTATCTCAATCCGGCGCAGATCACGTCAGGGACATTGTCCTATGCTGCCGGACTCGGCCGCGCGATCGTTTCCACGCCCTATGTCCACGCGAGCGAACTGCTTGCCGACGGCTGCGGCATATTGGTGGATTTCGGCGATGAAAAAGGCCTCTCGACAGCGGTTGCCCGGCTGCTGCTGGACGACAGCGAGCGCCAGCGGGTGGGCGACAGGGCCTATGCCAAGACGCGGGAGATGACCTGGCCCTGCTATGCGCTCAAGGCGATGGACCTGTTCCGGACGATCAAGCCAACCACCGACATATTGCCGTTTCAGGCGCGCAGAAGCCAGCAATTCGCCAATTTCGATGCCGTCATCAACATGAGCGACCATACCGGGATCCTGCAGCATTCGATGTTCTCGGTGCCCAATCGAGACCACGGCTATTGCATCGATGATAATGCCAGGGCGCTGATCCTGACCGCGCGTTCGCCAGCGCTGACGCCCGACCAGCGCAAAATATGGACAGCGACTTTTGCCGCCTTCGTGCAACATGGCTGGAACGACGAGACAAAGCGGTTTCGCAATTTCATGTCCTATGACCGTCAGTGGCTGGAAGATCAGGGATCGGAAGACAGCTGCGGCCGGGCAATCTGGGCGCTTGGCATTACCGCGCGCGACCATGCGGACCCGGTTATCCGCAAATGGGCGGCGCATCTCTATTGCACGGTAATCGATCATTTTCGGTCGATAGAATCGCCGCGCGCCTGCGCGTTTCTGATGCTGGGAGCCGCCGCTTTCTGCGAAACGGTTCCCGATCACAAAAGCAGCCGAAAAATGCTGGAGGATCATGCCGAGCGGCTGCTGACCCTGCTGCGCCGGGCTTCGCGCGACGACTGGCACTGGTTTGAAAATGTACTGGCCTATGACAATTGTCGCTTGCCCGAGGCGATGCTGCGCGCCAGCCAGATTCT
Organism: Sphingopyxis sp.; assembly: GCA_002733865.1. GTDB lineage: Bacteria > Pseudomonadota > Alphaproteobacteria > Sphingomonadales > Sphingomonadaceae > Parasphingorhabdus. Next base: position 32,728 of record NVXM01000004.1, on the reverse strand, counting down.
GGAGAATCGGGAATATCGCCAGGCGGGACTGTCGACGCTGGAATGGATCGCCGAACGCCAAATCTCGGAATTTGGACATTTCCGGGCTGTTGGCAGTGAAAGTTTCGGCCAGGTTTATGCCGAGCCGCAACCGTTCGATCAGCAGCCGCTGGAGGCATGGGCGATGATTGATGCGTGCGCGGCGGCGCTGCACACGACCGGCGACCCGGCCTGGGCGGAGCGGGCGCGGTCCGCTTTCGCATGGTTTCTGGGCAAGAATGACGCCGGAACGCCGCTCGGCGACATGATCAGCGGCAATTGTTTTGACGGTCTGATGCCTGCCGGTGTCAACCGCAATCAGGGTGCCGAATCCGTTCTTGCATGGCAGCTTGCAATCGTTACATATCGTGCAATTGAAGAGAGGGTCGAGGCCAAAGGACAAAGCGTCGTGGCCGTCGCATAAAAGCTTCTTTGCGCGGGGGACGATGGGAAATATTTTTACGCATGAAATGCGGCTGCTGGCGGACCCCTCGCGCGTTGTTGTCCGGCCGTTCCACCTGGCTTGGCATGAAAAAAGCGGTAACCCCAGTCGCTCTGCCCAGTTAATCCGGCGTGTGCTCGAACTGGACGAGGAAACCGTAGAGTCCGAACTGGCGAAAGTCCTGCGGGACTTCGATAAACGGCATTGGCAAACCAGGCAGGTTTTCAGAATACGGTTTCAAGAAATCAACGCCCGGATCGGGCTTGATCCCGCTGAACTGTCCGAAAATGTCCAACTGCTGATCGGCGCCTATTTCTGCCACGAATATAGCTATGCGGCGGCCGCCCTGACCAATCCGAGCATCGTTCCTCATCCGGACCAGTCGGGGATGGATGAGGGTTCGCTGCGTTTTCTGATGTCTGCACGCGCTGTCGGCGAGGGCCATATCAGTTCGGTTGCCTTTCGCGAGGGCATCGTCACCGCCGACCGCGAGATAAGGCTGCTGCCGCTTCCGCCCTTTGCCACGGCGGCGAATCAGGTCGACATGGGCTCGGATCTGGACGATCCGGACGCGAGCATCGCCGTCCACCGTAATCCCGACAGTACCATTTCCGGCACGGTGATTTTTCCGGTTACCGATGCCCAGGCCAACGGCATCGAGGATTTGCGCCTGACCAAATTCATCCACGACGACGGCCGCCAGGAGTATATTGGTACCTATACCGCCTATTCGGGACAGACCATTCGCTCGGAATTGCTGCGGACCGAAAATTTCACCCGCTTCGACCTGATGCCGATGCGCGGCGACGCAGCGTCCAACAAGGGAATGGGCCTGTTCCCGCGGACCATCGACGGCAAATATCAGATGATCGGCAGGCAGGACGGCAAGAATCTGTATCTGTTGCAGTCGGACGATCTGGAATGCTGGAACGGCGGCGCCTTGCTCCTCGAGCCGCACTATCCATGGGAATTTGTGCAGATTGGCAATTGCGGCCCACCGATCGAAATCGACGAAGGCTGGCTGCTGCTGACCCACGGGGTCGGGGCAATGCGCAAATATTCGATCGGTGCCATCCTGCTCGACCGTAAAAATCCGATGAAGGTGATCGGCCGCACTGCCCGCCCGATATTGAGCGCTGCCGAAGACGACCGCGAAGGCTATGTTCCGAATGTCGTTTACACCTGCGGCGCGGTACGGAACGGCGACCAGATTTTCATACCTTATGGAGTGGCCGACAGTTCGGTCGCGTTCGGCTTTATCTCGATTCCGGATCTTCTCGGAAAAATGTGACCATCCGGGTTGCCGATGATGGCCGGTCGCGGCAGCTATACCCTCATCGAAGTTCACCGATAGATCCGCCGCGACAGCGGGATGTGTTCGCATCCGGCAAAGCTGCACCGGCCAGCAGGATCGCCGGTTTCCGGTGATCCGCTTTATCGAACGATGCCCCTGGCCAAAATACCGTTTGCGATTTCGGCAATCTCGACCGCGGACTTTTCTTCCGACCAGATGCCGTAGCGCAATCCCAGAAACACGTTCATCCCCATGATTGCCCAGGCATGGGCCTCTTCCAGCGGGCCGCGAAAATCACCGGCGGCGCTGCCTTCCTGCAGCCGTTCGTGGATGCGTTTGGCGGTCTCTTCATAATGCGAGCGATAGCTGGCCGGATCCACAAATTCCGATTCGTCGATGATCCGGTAGATTTCCTTGTGCTCGCGAGCGAAATTCATGAACGCCTCCAGCGCCAGCTTTTCCCGCTCCAGCGCATCCTGCCACTCGGTCATCGCGCTCGCCGCATGGCTTTTCACCCGCGCGCTCATGTCCTTGACGAGCGCGCTGAACAGCTCGTCCTTTGAATCGAAATAGGTGTAGAAGCTGCCCAGGGCGGTTCCCGCGCGCTGGGTGATTCCGGTGATCGAGGCTTCGTGAAAGCCCTTCTCGCCAAATTCCAGCGCCGCCGCATCCAGCAGCTTGCGCTTGGTTTTCAGCCCCCGCGCCGTTCGCGGTTGCTTGCCATTAGACTCGGTGTGATCGCTATATTCAGTGGCCATAATGTCACGGCTAACCGGATTTATCCCGCTTGGCAAATTTCTAAGTTGAAGTTTGATTCATGTTTCAATATAGCGCCCTTAATGACCTGGAAATGCCAGGCACATTTTCAAGGAGGATGCTATCATGAAATTCCAGCACACCGTCAGCTATGCAGCAATTGTCACCGGCCTCGCGGCTGGACTTATCGCTCCTGCCAGCGTTCACGCCCAGACCAGCGAATCGGCTGACCAGGGCTCCGAAGACGGCTTCATCGTCGTCACCGCTCGCCGCCGCGAAGAACGGCAGATTGATGTTCCCATCGCGATTACCTCTTTCTCGTCCGAAAAACTGGCGCAGCAGGGCGCAATCGATATTACCGATATCGGCCAGACCACGCCGAACACCACCCTGGAAGCCTCGCGCGGCACCAACTCCACGCTCTCCGCCTTCATCCGCGGCATCGGGCAGCAGGACCCGGTCTCCGGCTTCGAGCAGGGCGTCGGCATCTATCTCGACGATGTCTATCTCAATCGTCCGCAAGCCGCGGTGCTCGACATCTATGATGTCGAACGCATCGAAGTGCTGCGTGGCCCGCAGGGCACGCTCTATGGCCGCAACACGATCGGCGGTGCCGTCAAATATGTGACCAAGCGTCTGCCGCAAGAGCCTTCCTTTAAGGCGCGTGCGACCTATGGCACCTATGATCAGGCTGAAGCCGTGGTCACGGCCAGCCTGCCGGTGTCTGACATCATTCGTATCGGTGCATCCGGCGCGCGGCTGTCGCGCGGTGGCTTCGGGGACAATCTGACCACCGGTCTGGAAAATTACAACAAGGATATCTGGGCCGCACGCGGCACGGTCGAACTGGGTGGCTATGGCGAGCCCGTTCTGATCCGGATTTCCGGCGATTATACCAAGGACAAGAGCAACCCGCGCGGCGGCCATCGTCTCATTCCGGGTGCCGTCTCCGGTGCGCCGGTGCTCGACGATGTCTTTGATACCCGCGGCGGGCTGAATGACCCGATCCAGGATATCGAAGCCTATGGTCTGGCGATGAATATCACGGCCAATCTCACCGATACCGTCACCTTCCGGTCGATCAGCGCCTGGCGCAAGGACGACACCGCGACCCCGATCGATTTCGACGCGCTGCCTGCGGTCGACCTTGATGTGCCCGGTCTCTATCTTAACGAGCAGATCAGCCAGGAATTCCAGCTGCTCTATGAAGGCGACAAGCTGAACGGTCTGGTCGGCTTCTATTATCTCGATGCCAAGGCCGACACGCTGTTCGACGTCCGGCTGTTTACCACGGTCGCTGGGCTCACCGCCTTCACGCAAGCTGACGTCGACACCGAAACCTACGCGGTTTTCGGCGACTTCACCTATGACTTTACCGAGCAGTTCAGCCTGTCGGTCGGTGGCCGCTATACGTGGGACGAGCGCAGCGCCAATATCCTGCGGCAAAATTACGTCGGCGGCGGTTCGCCGACCTTTGGCGGCGCGGGCATTCCGGCCGGCGCACCCGCCACCGATTTCGAGGGCAGCGCGAATTTCAAGAAGTTCACGCCGCGCGCCTCGGTCAGCTTCAAGCCGACGCCGGATCACAATATCTACGCCAGCTTCTCGCAGGGCTTCAAGGGCGGCGGCTTTGATCCGCGCGGCGTCGGTATCAATGCGCCGACCAGCAACGCCAGCGGCATTCCCAGCGATGCCGAAGTTGCGTCTTTCCTGAGCTTCCGCCCGGAATCGGTCGACAGCTATGAAGTCGGCTACAAGGGCAGCCTGCTCGACGGTGCTCTCAACGTCGCGATTGCCGGATTCTATTCTGACTATAAGGATGTACAGATTCCCGGGTCCGTTGCCTGCAACGTTGGGGGCTTTGCCTCCTTCTGCGGCGTCATCAACAACGCTGGCAAGGCCACTCTCAAGGGCGTCGAACTCGAGGCAAGTGCCCGCCTTGGCCGGGATATGCTGGCCAGTGGTGACCGGGTGATGCTGTCGGGTTCGATGGGCTATATCGACGCCGAATATGACGAATATATCACCAATATCACCGATCCCACCACGGGCCTTCCGGTGCCAACCGATGTTGCCCAATTCCGTTCGGTACAGAACACGCCGAAATGGACCGCCAGCGGAACCTTTTCCTATTCGACCCCAGTCGGTGACGGCGACATCTATTTCGGCACGACCCTGTCCTATCGCAGCAAGGTCAACCAGTTCGAGATCGCCAATCCCTATATCGACCAGAAGGGCTATGCCCTGTGGGATGCCAATCTGGTCTATAATGCACCGGACAAGCGCTGGAGCATTGGCCTGCACGGCAAGAACCTGACCAACAAGCGCTACAAGACATCGGGCTATACCTTTGTCGCGGCTGACCCGGTCACCGGTGCAATCATCCCCGGAGCCAACGGCCAGCCGATCCCGACGCTCGGACCGGAAGGCACGCTGACCGCATTTTACGGCAATCCGCGCCAGGTCTTTGTGACAGCCGGGGTGAAATTCTGATCGGCATATAGGCACAAATCATGAAATATGCCGACCATGCCTATCGCAGCGCAGACGACCGGCTGACCCTCTACGCCCGTGTTTACGGCGGCGAGGGTCAGCCGCTGCTGCTGATGCACGGCCTCACCCGCAACAGCGGCGATTTTGAAGCGCTTGCCGACCATCTGGCGGGACAATATCAACTGATCGTTCCCGACCAGCGCGGACGCGGGAAGTCAGAATATGATCCGCAGCCGGACCATTATAACCCGGCCGTCTATGCCGCCGATATGTTTAAGCTGCTGGATGACCTGGCGATCCCGACGGCCGGGCTGATTGGTACGTCGATGGGCGGCTTGATCGCGATGATCATGGCCGCCACGAACCCGCACCGGGCAAGCGGTCTGATCCTGAACGATATCGGCCCGGATGTGGAACAAAGCGGCCTCGACCGGATCCAGAGCTATGTCGGTGCCGGGGAACCGTTCGAAGATTGGGACGCTGCTGCCGCCCATTGCAAGCGAATCAACGGCGATGCGTTTGTCGGCGTGGACGACAGTTTCTGGATGCAATTCGCCCGGCACACCTGCACGGCACTGCCCGATGGACGGATCCAGCCCGCCTATGATCCGGCGATCTCGGCTGGCTTCTCCGGCGACAGTGCCAATGTCGCGCCGGCCGATCTTTGGCCGGTGTGGGACCTGCTGGCTACGATCCCGGTGCTTTCGATCCGGGGGGCGATGTCGGATATCCTGTCGGCGCGAACCGTCGCTGAAATGCAGCGCCGCCACCCGCAGGATTTTACCGCCGTCGAAATTCCGGGCCGTGGCCATGCGCCGATGCTGGACGAACCGGAAGCCCTCGGCGCTATCCACGCCTTTCTTGCATCACTGGAAAGCTGAATGACAGAGCCCAAAGCTGCGAAAGTCACCTCACCGAATATCGCGCTGGGCATGTTGCTGCTCGTCTATATTTTCAATTTTGTCGATCGCCAGATCCTGGCGATCCTCGCGGGACCAATTCAGGCGGATCTCGGGCTGAGCGACACCCAGATGGGGCTGCTTGGCGGCATCGCCTTTGCCCTGCTCTATTCGACGCTGGCAGTGCCGCTGGCCTGGCTGGCGGACAAGACCAACCGCAGCTGGGTGATTACCATTTCGCTGGCGGTCTGGAGTGGATTCACCGCAATCACCGGTCTGGCCCAGGGCTTCTGGTCGATCTTTCTGGCACGGCTCGGCGTCGGTATTGGCGAGGCTGGCGGTGTCGCCCCTTCCTATGCCGTCATCGCCGACCATTTCCCGAGCGAGAAGCGCGCCCGGGCGCTGGCGATCTATTCTCTCGGCATCCCGCTCGGCTCTGCCACAGGCGTCATCGCCGGCGGCTATATTGCCGCGACCGTGGACTGGCGTCTGGCCTTTTTCGTGGTCGGGCTGGCCGGACTGATCATCGCGCCCTTCTTCAAATATTTCGTCCGGGACAAGATAAAACAACCGGTCCCTGTCGATCAGCCTGTGGTGCCCTATAGTTTCAAGGGCACGGTGCGGCTGCTGGCGAGAAAGAAAGCATTCTGGCTTCTCGCCTTTGGCGCGGCCTCCAGTTCGATGCTGGGCTATGGCATTGCCTTCTGGCTGCCCAGCCTGCTGCAGCGCAGCTTTGGTCTCAGCCTGATCGACACCTCGCTGTTTTTCGGGGCCATCTTGCTGATCGGCGGCGTTGCCGGTGTCCTCGGCGGCGGCATGATTGGCGACTGGCTCGGCAAGAATAACAAGGCCGCTTACGGACTGGTTCCGGCAGCCGCCTTCATTCTGGCGGTGCCCTTATTTGCTGCCGGGATCATGAGCGGCTCTGCTACGCTCGCCTTCATCCTGTTCCTGATCCCGCAGGCCCTGGCCTATTTCTGGCTTGGCCCGGTCTTGTCAGCGGTGCAGCATCTGGTGCCGGCCGATTCAAGGGCCACCGCATCGGCGCTGTTTCTGCTGATCAACAATCTGATCGGCATTGGCGGCGGGATATTCTTCCTCGGCGCGCTGTCCGACTTTCTCACCCCGATCTACGGCGAAGACGGTCTGCGCTACTCGATGCTATACTCGCTGACCTTCTATGTCATAGCAGCCGCGCTGATGGCGCTGGCCGCCAAACCTCTGAAACGCGAATGGATTAACGAAGGCTGACGTCAGTTTTTCGACACGGCGTAGCAATCCCGGTAGTAGATCAGCTTGCCATCGCGGACTTTATACAGGCCAACGCCCTCGATATCGCCGTCCGGTCTTTTCCAGAGCCAGCGCGACCAGGCGACCTGTTCATCGCCAGCGATTTCCAGCACTTCAAAATGCATCTTCTTGTCGGCCAGTTCCCTGGTGAGGCGGTGCAGCAAGGCGCTGATCGCTTCTATCCCCTCCACGCGGCCGATCGCCGGATCCTCGAACACCGCATCATCGGCGAACAGCGGGATCAGCTTGCTATAGTCATTGTCATTCTGGATTTCCCAGAACCGCTCGATCAGTTCCCTCGCCTGTGCCATCCTGATCCCCTCAATCGGCCATGATTGCGTTATATTTCAGCACCTGCTTTTGCAGCGCGGCTTCGAAGGCCTGTTCCAGCTTTGCCATCATTGCCGGGAAGCCCTCGCGGTCGACAAAGGCCAGCGGGTCGCCCGCTTTCTGCCGTTCGCGCTTGTTGGCCATGCCGGAAAATTCGGGATGGTTGGTCAGGAAAATATCCGGTTTCCAGTCTCTGGTCATGGCGAACGTCTTGCGATAGTCATCGACGATCCCCTCATATTGCGGCGACCCGACCAGCCGATTGGCGGCAACCGTGGCCGAACAGAAGACCAGCGCCTGATAGATTTCTTCGCCCTGCACGACCGGCATCGTCCAGCTGGTGCAGCCGCGGCTGTGGCCCGGCGTGATATGAGCGGTGAGCGTGACGTCGCCGAGCGTGACCGTTTCGCCGTCGGCAATCGTCCGATCGACCTCTACCGGCGGAGCGTTCATCGCGCTGTCGTCTTCCGATCCCAGATAAAAGCCGCCTTCCAGCGCCGAGCGGTCGCCTTCGCTGGCGATCAGCTGCGCACCGGTCAGCGCCTTCAGCTCGGCAAGACCGCCGCTGTGATCGAGATGGGCGTGGCTGTTGAGCAGGATCTTGACATTCTTGGGGTCGAACCCGAGCTTGCGGATCGCATCGGCAACATATTGGCCCTCGCCCGGCATGCCGCCGTCGATGACGATATGGCCGGCGCTGGTGGGTATGAAAAACATGCCCAGCCCCTCGGTACCGACAAAATAGATGCCCTTCTTACCGGTTCCCATGATCTGATAGGGCTCGACCGCAGCGTACCAGCTGGGAAAATTCTGCTGCCAGTCGAATTGCTCGGGGATCTCGTCGTCCACCAGATTGGAGATGCTGTCCATTACGTCCGCATTGCCGCTATCCGGCGGGACCGAAGCTGTGGTTGAGTTCTGCGCTACCGAGATGCAACCCGCCAGTGCCAAAGCCATGCTTGCCGAATTCAAACGCATCTCACTCTCCTCCGTCCTTCCCGCTAGCTAATGCGCGAAAGCTAAATACGCAATGTCTGCTATCACCGGAAAAATGCGGTCGTGTCCTCGTCCATCGGGAACATCAGCTCGATCCGTGTTTCACCGGCCCTGGTGTCCTGCACCGAGCCAAATTGCGCGATCACGGAAAAGAGCGACAGGCGATGTTCACCGACCCGGAAGATGGTCGGGATCACCGCCTGATTGAGATTGATCGAGGCCATGTCGACCTGCCGCACCCGATCATGGGAGGCCAACCGTTTGGCCATGGCCGACAGCTGCTCGTCGCCGCCCAGTTCCAGTATCTCGGTGCGCAGGCGTGACAGGGTCAGCACCGCGACCTCGTCCCAATTCTCGATCAGCTCGAGTCCGGCAGTGGCGAGCAAAATATCTATCAGATTGGCCGACCCGCCGGGCGCAGCCAGCGCAACGATCATCTCGGCGCCCTTGTTGCTGGTAACGATATTCCAGTGCCGGTCGATGGCATAGCCGGGGAAGGGGTCATGATGGTCGAGCATCGCCGCGATCGCCTGGTTGACCGGGGCCAGTTCCGGGGCATCGTCGGACAGGCTGGGATAGACTGGCGCAAAGCCCGCCGCATGCAGCGCCTGATTGGCGGCGGGACGGGGCAGCTGCAGCGCTTCCGACAGGCGCAGCACCATCGCCCTACTGGGATTGGCGCGGCCCGATTCGAGAAAGCTGAGATGACGCGCCGACATCTCGGCCTCGAGGCTGAGGTCGAGCTGGCTGAAACGGCGGACCTTGCGCCAGTCCTTCAGGATTGCACCAAATTCCGACGGCATGCCCTGTCCTTCGCCCTGTTCACACGTTCCCCGCCAATAGCACGAATCGCGCGCGCCGCACTTACCCCGCAGGTAATTGTTTTGCGGGACGGTGCATGGTCAAAGGACGCGGAAACCGAAACAGGAGAAGATCATGTCACCCCAAGCCTCCGGCCGCTATATCCGCATCGTCGGCAGTTTTTCCCTTCTGGTCGCGCTGATATTTGCCCTCGCAGGAGTCAATGACTTTACCGGTGCCAACGATCTTTTCTTCCGCCTTGCCTCGTCAGGCGGCAACGGCGTAGCCGGGCTGGACACGGCGGAAGCGAAACTGGCGATGGCGATCGCGGGCGGCGTTTTTGGCGGCCTGATGGCCATGTATATCTTCATCACCGCGCCGGGCGTGGAACAGGGCAGCGACCTGATCCGCAAGGGCTCGATCTATACATTCCTGGTCTGGTTCGGAATCGACAGCAGCGCATCGGTGGCGTCCGGCAACCCGCAGAATGTCATCCCCAATATTGTGTTTTTGGTCGCATATCTGGTGCCGCTGCTGTTGGTGAAGCGAACGGATTAAAGCTACAGTGCTCCGCACCTGATGCGGAGCTTTGCCGGGCGAGCAGTTCTGTAGCCGCCAGAGCTCCGCATCGAGTGCGGAGCACATTGCCGCCAGCCTAGCCGCGCCCGTTCACATCCTTGACCCATGGACCAAAGGGGGAATTCCCCAGCATCGCCACTTGCGTTTCGGCGCTGACCTTGTTGATTCCCAGCTGCGGCTTGCGGCCCGGATGGACCGGCAGGCGCAGCGGCCGCTTGCCGGGTGCCATCGCAATCACCCCGGCAATGGCGCGCGGCACATCTTTCGGATCGGTGGACCCGCCGCTGTTGCGCAGCGCGCCGTCGACCAGCGCCTGATAGGCGGCCTTGCGCTCTTCGTCGGCTTCCTCCAGCATCGCGCTAGTATAGCGATTGCCATTTTCCCAGATTTTCGTCGGATAGCCGCCGGGCTGCACGATTGTCACATCGACGCCGTGCGGAACCAGTTCATAGGCCATCTGCTCGCTCATCGACTCGACCGCGAACTTGGTCGAACTGTACAGGCCCATGCCGGGCACCATCACCCGCCCGAGCTGGGAAGAGACGTTGACGATCAGTCCGGATTTTTGTGCGCGCATCTTTGGCAGCGCGGCGCGGGCGACCCGCTGGTAGCCCATCACATTGGTGTCAAACAGCCGCTGCATCATCGCCAGGTCCTGCAGCTCGACCGGCGCGCCGGTGCCGATCCCGGCATTGTTGATGATGACATCGAGCGCGCCACCATTGAGCCGTTCGGCCTCGGCAACCGCCTGGACCACGGTCTCATCCGACAGGACGTCGAGCTCCAATATTGTGATATCCAGATTCTCGTCCGCCGCTGTCTTTGCCAGCGCCGCCGCTTCAGGACGCGGCAGATTGCGCATCGTGGCGAATACTTTCGCACCCTGTTCGGCATAGAGTATCGCGCCCAGATAGCCAAAACCCGACGAACAGCCAGTGATCAGCACGGCCTTTCCAGTCAGGTCCGGCGCAGCTTCGGCGGCGGTGGCCGGTCCGGTTGTGAGCACCAAACCGGTGGCGGCAGAGGCCGCTAGCAGCTGGCGGCGATTGAGCGACGTCTTAGCATTTTTGTCAGCCATGAGACGACTCCTAAAAACCAGATCCGCTGCTACACTAGCATAAATTCCGCCACACGGTGAGACGGATTAGCAGGAGAACGAAATGCGGATTACGAGAGCCAGCGAGGCAGTGGGTGCAACGGTCGAGGACGTCGATGTCAACGAACTGAGTGACCAGCAATTTGCCGATATCCGCGCTGCCTTTTTTGACCATGGCGCTCTGTTCTTCCGCGACCAGACGCTGACCCCCGAACAGCATGTGCGCTTTGCCAAGCGATGGGGGTCGATTGACATCAACCGTTTTTTCCAGCAGCGGCCCGGCTATCCCGAGATTGCCGAAGTGCTCAAGGAGCCCGACCAGAAGCTCAATATCGGCGGCGGCTGGCATACCGACCACAGCTATGACGAGGCACCGGCCATGGGTTCGATCCTCTATGCGCTGGATATTCCGCCGACCGGTGGCGACACCCTGTTTGCCGGAATGGCCGCAGCCTATGAGGCGCTGGATGACGATATGAAGGACCGGATCAAGGACCTGAAAGCACGCCACGGCAATGCCCATATTTTTGGTGCGGAAAGCAAATATCGCAAGGCGGTGGGTGACCGCTATACTAACGCCGATCAGGCCGGTCAGACCGCCGTCCATCCAGTGGTGCTGACCCATCCGGAATCGGGCGCCAAGGGGCTTTATGTCAATCCTGGCTTCACTCTGGAAATCGTCGACATGGATCCGGACGAGAGCAAGGCGCTGCTGCAAAAGCTGTACGACCATATCGGGCAGGACCGCTTCCACCACCGCCACAAATGGCGCCAGGGCGATCTGGCGATGTGGGACAACCGGGCGACCTGGCATTACGCCCTGAACGACTATCAGGGCCACCGCCGCTATCTCAACCGGATCACGATCGAGGGCGTGGCTCTCTAGCCCGTCCAGCGGGGGTCAGAGAATAAAGCCGAGAAGCAGAAAGGCTCCGGTCCCGAGCCCCAGGGCACCAAGAGTCTTGCGGCGATAGGGTCTGGCCATAAATCCGACGATCAGGCCGCCGATGATGACCAGAAACAGGACGATCCCGGCGATGATCTGGTAGGTTTTGAAAATGGCGGGGCCGTGCCCCTTGTGCAATTCCATCAGCGCATATTGCAGGCCGGGCTTGTGCAGCGAGGCCTGCAAGCCATCCGGCGTCTGGTTGATCCGGGCGAAGGTCCGTGAGGTCGGCCGCGTGGTCATCCTGCCATCGCGGCTGCGGACGCTTTCAATATCGAGATGGATATCCCGGGCGGCCAGAATGGCCTCGATATCCTGCTGCAGCGTCGGGCTCTCCGGGTCCAGCCGGGTGTCTGGCGGCAAGATGATATCCACATCTTCAATCGACGGTTCGACCCCCGCCAGATCAAGCGCACCGGTGACGCCGACCATCAAGAAGGACGGGGCCAGAAAGGAGGCGAGAAACAGATGGACCAGGATCAGCAGGTTTCGGGTTTTGACTCTGTTCACTCACATCATCCTTGTCGCGTAAAGCGGCTGACAAATCGTTCGATACTGCGGTGCAGTTTCAGGCGGTCGGTCCGGGCAATCATTTCCCCGAGCAGCGCATGAAACGGTCCGGTCTGCCCCTGCACCACGGCGGTGATCAGATCGATCAGCAATATTTCGTCATAGCTGGTCTCGCGACAGCACGGACGATGAACCGCGATCGGATCGGGCCAGCAATCGCTCATCGTCTCGATGATATCGAAAAAATGGATCGCCGCTTCCTCGTCGCCCAGTTGCCGGGCCAGACAGGGTCCCGGATTCTGCTTGTTCTGCGACGCCAGTACAGCCATTCGCAGGGCCACGATGATCCGGATCTGAGCCGCCGGCATGGCGGCGAGAGCGGGTCTCGCTGCCAGGGACCGCACCAGCGCCGATACCCGCTCTGCCATCAATAGTCCGCCGGCTCGGAATCCGACACAGCCGCCGACTGGTTGGATTGCGCGAGCGTGGCACCCTGGATCAACGCGCGCGCCTCCTTCACCGCATCCGCTTCGGTCAATTTGCCTTCCGATAGCTCGGTGCCCATCGTCAGCAACCGCGCGCTGATCACGGTTCCGGTCTCCGCTTCCTCTTCGACCGTCACCCCGCCACTGGCCGCGATCACCGCATCCCAGGCCTCGCGCACCTGCTGCCAATAGGCTTTGGTTTTCGCCCAATAGTCGTCCGCTGCGCCGACCTTATAGCCGTCGAATTTCTTGTAGCTATTGAGCACCGATTCCTGGACATAGGGCACGGCCTTGCCGTCGACTGTCTTCATCTTTGTATTGTCCTGCCAGTGGATCCAGCCGCCCGGCATTGGCTGGTGGCGGTTGATCGCCTGATAATGATCATAGACAGGGTCGCGCACCGCATCGCGCCGGGCCAGTGGCCGGGCGGTCATGTCGCTGGTCCAGCGGCGGACGCCGTTGACCGTTTCCCATTTTCCCAGGCCGCCATAGCGCGGACTGTCATCGACCTGCCAGACGGTTTGCGACCAGACGCCATTCCGCTCCGCTTCCGGGACATTGCGGTTCACCCATGTCCCTGTGCCCTTGTACACCAGCAGCTTCGCCGGTTCGTAGGTCCAGTCTTGACGCCAGTGCTTGATGACAAAGCTTGCGCCGTCATGCTCGGCAACCAGAAGATGCTGCAGCACGATTTCCCGGCCGGTATCCTTGATCACGCGCACGCTTTCGTGGCCGCCGGAGATCTTGGCGTCTATCGGCTCGTAATCATCGCGCCATGGCGTCGTTTCTGTCATGTCAAAGCGGACTTTATAGTCGCCCGCCATCGCCAATATGTCGGCCCGGTCTTGTTGGAAGGACGCCTGCTCTGTCGCAGAGGCGCTCTGCTGATCGGCGGCAGCCAGGGCCGGTGATGTTGCCATGGCCAGAGCCAGCAAGGCACCGCCGATCCGTGTTTTCCAGTTGATATGCATTGGTGGTTCTCCCCTTTGATTTAGAATGACAGGCTCAGCGAAACGCTGGCGTTGCGCCCCGGCTGGGTGAAGGCGTCGGTGATCGGGGACGTCGCCGCCAATCCCCTGACATCGCTCCACAGCGCGTATTTCTGATTGGTGATATTGAAGATGCCCGCGCGGATTTTGGCATATTCGGTGATCCGGACGAAAGCGGTCGCGTCGAGAATGGCCGATTCTTGCGGACGGAAGCAGGCGGCCGAGCAGACGCCAACGGTCTCGTTGGCTTCCTTGCGGGCATTATAGCTGACGATCAGTTCGCCGCCGAAGGCACCGCTTGGTTCCCGATAGCCGACGCCCAGGATTGCGTTGAGCGGGTCGATCGTCGACAGCGATGCCGGCGGGCTGTTTGGCGATTTGACCGTGCCGTCGGCGAAGGCAATGGCGAAGCGCGCCCGGAAGCCGTTGTCCGCCTCGTAGCTGGCTTTCGCCTCGACGCCCTTGACCGTCACGCTGTCCAGATTGACGAACTGATAGAGCGCCGGGTCGGACGGCGTGAAGCTGCCCGACACCTGTTCCTGGCTGATAAAGTCGTCATAATCTGCGGTGAATGCTGTCAGTGTCAGGCTGACCCCGTCTGCGGCGTAGCGGATGCCAGCCTCGAAACTGTCGCTGGTTTCGGGTCCGAGGTCGGGGTTGGCCAGCGACGAATAGCCATAGGCAAGATTTTCGAAGAAATTATTCACCTGGCTAGGCGTCGGCGCCCGGAATCCGCAGGCATAATTGCCGAACAGCCGGACATCGCCAAGCCGGACCACCGCGCCCAGTTTGGGAGAGAGTTTCGAACCGTCCTGCCCGCTCGGCGTGAAGGCGGGGAGCAGCGGGTCATCGGTCGGATCGAGATCATAAAAATCGTAGCGAAGCGCCGGATAGAGCGTCACCACGCCATCGCCAAATTCGATTGCGTCTCCGACATAGAAACCGCCGAGAGTGAAATCGGTCTTCGGAAAGGCGCGGGTCGGGAAGACCTCACCGGCCGGAGGCTCGGTGCCGTCGCGCAAGCCTTGCTGCGTGGTCTTGCTGATATCGCCGCCGAACGTCAGCGTGTGTTTTACCGACCCGGTCTGAAAGGCGGTCCGGAAATCAGCGACAGCGCCAAATACTTCATTGTCAAAGGTGTTCAGCCGCTCGCGATCGGGGCGCGGCGTTGATCCTGTTGGCGTGCGCTCTTCCAGCGCAAATTGCCGGTCCTTGCCATCCTGCCAATAGGCAGCGAGATGGGCATAGTCGATGAATCCGGATCCCTCTTCCCCGGCATCATAGGTATAATCGATCGAGGCCCGGACGCGTTTGGTGCGGTCCTGTGCGGTTACACGGTCAACGATCCAGCTCGGTGTCGGGCCGAACAGAAACACCGGGCCGCGGCCGGACAAGACATCAGAGAACAGGTCCCGCTCCAGATATTCACCGGTCAGCCGCACTTTATGTGCACCGCTGTTCCAGACAAGCTTTCCGAGAAAGGCATTGGAATCCCCGTCCTGCGGATTGGGTGTGGTGCGGGTTTCATCTTCGGTGTCGATGGTGCCCCGGTTATCGAGTTCCTGAAAATCGCGGCGCGAATAAGCCAGCATCGCCGAAAAGTCTCCAGCCCGTCCCGCCAGCGCGACCGTTTCGGAAAATTCCTCATCCGCCGAGCTATATTGTGCCCGGGCAAAGCCGCCGACACTGTTGCCCTCGCTGATAAAGTCCGCCGGATCCGAAGTGATAAAGCTGACCGCGCCGGACAGCCCATCGCTGCCATAGAGCGCCGAAGCGGGACCGCGCAGGATTTCCACCGACTTGATCAGCCCGACATCGGTGGCATTGCCGCGGCCCACTTCCTGTGCCCCAAAGGTAAAGCCCTGGGGCGAGCGGATGCCATCGACCTGGATCAGCACCCGGTTGCCGCCGATGCCGCGAATGTTGAAATCTTCATTGCCCGCGCGGCCGGTCGTGCCGAGGGCTGCGCCAAAGCGAGCCGGGGCCCGGCGCACCGAAACACCCGGTTCAAAGCGCACGATGTCCCGCACATCGGTCGCCATTTCATCGGCGATCTGCTCCTGATCGATGACCGTTACCGTAGCGGGAGCATCCACCACCTCGACCGGTGCGCGGGTTGCTGTGACGGTGATGGTATTGTCGTCGACAAACCCGGCCTCACCTGCCTCGGCAGCAAGCGCGGCTTGAGACATGCTCAAGGCCAGAAAACTGCAGGTCAAGGTCATGCCCCGCCGCCGGAAGTTCGATGTCATAGATGTGCCCCTGCTGTTATTGCTATTGCGAATGATTCGCATTCGTAATTAGGGAGCGACAACACCGGCGTCAAACAATAATTGGCGATTGATCAAAAAGACCGGATTCCCGCGGCTACGTTCCGGATCGTCGGTCGCCTGGCGGACTCGCGTCTGACCAATGTCTTGTCGAAACTCCCCGGCACCATTACAGGCAGGAGACAAATCTCACTTTCTGCAACGGAATCGCCCATGACCCTGATCGGCCCCGCCTCGCACAGCTATTTCTCCCAGCGGCTTCGCCTGCATTATGCCGACTGGGGCAATGAGGAGAAGCCACCGCTGATCCTGCTGCACGGCGGCAAGGATCATTGCCGCAACTGGGACTGGACAGCGCAGGCATTGCGTGACGACTGGCATATCATCTGCCCCGACATCCGCGGCCATGGCGACAGCCAGTGGAGCACCGATGGCAATTATGCCCCGATGGCGATGGTCACCGATCTGGCTCAGTTGATCCATCAGCTTGATCTGTCGCCCGTCACCATCGTCGCGCACAGCATGGGCGGCAATATCGCGATGCGTTATACCGGCCTTTATCCCGATACAGTGCGCAAGCTGGTTGCGATCGAGGGGATGGGCCCGAGCCCGGAGATGCTGGCCGAGCGTGAGAAAATCGGCCCTTTGCAACGGGTCCGCAATTCGATCGAGGAAAAGCGCAAGGCCGCTGGCCGCCAAGTGAAACGCTATCCGACGTTCGACGATGCGCTGAAGCGGATGCAGGAAGCCAACCAGCATCTGTCCGACGAACAGGCCCGGCACCTGACCACCCATGCGGTGATCCGCAACGAGGACGGCAGCTACAGCTGGAAATTCGATCCCTATGTCCAGCACTGGGACAGCATTGATCTCAGCCAGGAGGCTATTCAGCAATTGTGGCGCGAAATCAGCTGCCCGACGCAGCTCCACTATGGCGCGGACAGCTGGGCCAGCAATCCGGAAAAAGACGGCCGGATGCAATATTTCGGAGACAATGTGACAGTAAAGGAATTTCAGCAGGCCGGCCACTGGCTGCACCATGACCAGTTCGATCTGTTTGTTCAGACGCTTCGGGATTTCCTTTGACCGCAACATAGCACCGTTGGTCATTGATAAGAGTGGCAGCGCTGCCAGCAACCATGCTATGGCGCGGGTCTGTAGGTATATTACCGGACTATAAGCCAATAGCGGCTGCCGGTACCATGCGCCGATCGGGCCGTATGGAACGCACGAGAGGAAAAATATGCCAGAGACCCCTGCCCGCTACGCCTCGCTGTCCATCTTTCTGCATTGGGTGATGCTGCTGCTGATCGTAGCGGTCTACAGCTGTATCCTGCTGCACGAATCCTTTCCCAAGGGCAGTGATATCCGCGCCGATCTGAAGACCTGGCATTTCATGCTCGGCCTGTCGGTGCTGGCGCTGGTAATCATCCGGATCGTAACCCGGCTGCTGACGACGAAACCGCCGATCAAGCCGGAACCGCCGGCGTGGCAGATGCTGCTCGCGAAAGTCACGCACATCGGTCTCTATGTCTTCATGCTGGCGATGCCGCTGCTGGGATGGTCCATCCTAAGCGCGGGCGGCGCGACCATCCCGTTCTTCGGGCTTGAGCTTCCCGCCCTGATCGCGCCCGACAAGGCGCTGGCCGGGCAGATCAAGGAAGTGCACGAGACGATCGCCACGATCGGCTATTTCCTGATCGGCCTGCACGCCTCGGCGGCGCTGTTCCATCACTATGTCGTCAAGGATAATACCTTTCTCCGCATGTGGCCGGGAAAACGGTCTACGCGATAACGGTCCGCTCCCCCGCCAAGGTCAGCGTATGGGGCTGGTAAAATTGCTACTGCCGTGACCGGATGCAAAGGCCTAGCCTGACAAAAAGACAATGTTGGGAGACGGTGCCATGCTCAAGGCAAGCGAAGTGACGTCCGTGCCGATTGATGGCGATCGCTATCATGATCCGCGGCACGCGCGGGTCGAGAGCGATCAGATCTGGCGCAAGACGTGGCTGCTGGCGGCGCTGGCCAGCGATCTCGAGCAACCGAAGAGCACTGTTACCTTTGATATCGGCCATGACTCGATCATCATTGCCCGCGTCAGTGACGGCGCGCTCCACGCCTATCACAATGCCTGCACCCATCGCGGCACGCGGCTGCTGGAAGAGGGGGTCAGTCGAACGCCGCTGATCACCTGCCCCTATCACGCCTGGTGTTTCAATCTCGACGGCAAGCTGCGCGGCGCGCCCGATCCAGACAGTTTTGCCGAGGGCCTGCCCGCCGACCGCCTCCGGCTGAAGCCAGTCCGGCTGGAAACCTGGCAGGGCTTTGTGTTTATCAATATGGATCCGGATGCCGCCCCGCTGTCCGACTTTCTCGGCAAGATGGTGGAGCGGGCCGCGCCCTATCAGATTGCGAAGATGGACCTGATCGAGGACCAGACGGTCAGCGTCGACTGCAACTGGAAGGCGATGATCGACAATTTCTCCGAACTTTATCATGTCGATCATATCCATCCGCAGCACAAACGCTTCGTCGACTGCCCCGGGGCGACCGACGAGCTGTTCGACCAAGGCCATACCGGGCTGCACGTGCCGGGCTTTGTCACCGACAGCCGCTATCCGGTGCCGGACAAGCCGACCGACTATCAGGAGATGCAGCTGACCGCACTGGGTATCGATGCCAGCGAATTTGTCGGCCGGGTGGCGGAGATTCCGGCGGCGATCACCAAGGCCAAGCGCGAACAGAGCGGCAAGAACGGCTATGATTATTCGGCGCTGTCCGACGAGCAGCTGACCACCGTGTTTCAATATAATCTGTTCCCGAACATCATCCTTTCCGGTTCGCCGGAAGGCCTGTGGATGATGCGCTCGCGCCCGCACCCCGATGATCCGTCCAAATCCTTTCTCGACAAGTGGACGCTACAGCTCAACCCCGATCCGGCGCTCGGCGGCGCTTCCGAGCAGAAGCAGACGATGCACGCGGCGAGCGGGAATAGTGAAATCACCGAAGGCCGCGTGGCCCGCGACTGTTTTGGCTATGGCGCAATATTGTCCGGCGACAAGAGCATGACCGACACCATCGATCAGGACATCAGCCTGCTCGCCCGGGTCCAGGCCGGTGCCCGGTCGAGCGGCTTCGACCGCGCCTGGCTCAGCGATCAGGAACTTCGCGTGGCGCATTTTCACGATGCGCTGAATGAGACGTATCGGGATGCGGGGTTGTTGGAGGATTGACCCTTCTCCGGTGAGGGAGAAGGGTACGGAGCCTTATCCGAAGGATTAGGCGCAGTTGGATGAGGGTGTTCCGCTGGCGGGTTGCCGTGCTACCGCAGCCTCGGTACACCCTCACCCAGCTGCGACCAGGCAGCAAGCTGCCAAGTCTGCGCAACCCTCTCCCTGAAGGGAGAGGGGACTAAGAAATCATCCCTCGCAGCGTCGCGATGCGGTCCGCTTCTTCCGCTGGCTTATCCTTGCGGATGCGGTGAATGCGGGGGAAGCGCATGGCGAGACCGGACTTGTGGCGCTTGCTCTCGTGGATCGAATCGAACGCGACTTCCAGCACCAGCGATTTCTTCACCTCGCGCACCGGCCCGAACCGGTTCAGCGTATTCTCCCGGACAAAGCGGTCGAGCCATTTCAGCTCCTCGTCGGTGAAACCGGAATAGGCCTTGCCGACCGGCAACAGTTCGCCATTCTCGGTCCAGCAGCCAAAGGTATAATCGGAGTAAAAGGAGGCGCGCCGCCCATTGCCGCGCTGGGCATACATCATCACGCAGTCGGCATTCAGCGGGTCGCGCTTCCACTTGTACCAGTGACCGGTGACCCGGCCCGCCAGATACGGGCTTTCGCGGCGCTTCAGCATCACCCCTTCGATCGCCGCGTCGCGCGCGCCCGCGCGCATCGACTCCAGCGCAGTGAAATCATCGATATCGACCACTGCGGACAGATCGAAATGGGCGCTATTCAGCTTCGGCACAAAGGCCTCCAGCCGCTTGCGCCGCTGTTGCCAGGGCAGCATCCGCAGATCCTCTTCCCCTTCCATCAGCAGGTCGTAGATTCGGACAAAAGCGGGAAACTCCTGCCGCATCTTTTTCGAAACGGTCTTGCGCCCCAGCCGTTTCTGCAGCGCATTGAAGCTGGCCGCCTCGCCGCCCTGGTCGGTGCCGCGGACCAGCAGTTCGCCGTCGATTACGCCGTCGCGGTCAAAGGCTTCGACTATATCCGGGAAGGCGGCGCTGATATCGTCGCCGCCGCGGCTGTAGAGCCGGGTCTCGCCGCCGAGATGCACCGCTTCCACCCGAATGCCGTCCCATTTCCACTCGACAGCATATTCGCCGAGATCCAGGCTATCTCCCTCGAACGGGTGCGACAGCATGAACGGCCGGAAAAAGGGCGTGGTCGACAGGTCGGGCCGCTTGCCGCCCTCCTCCGCCCAACGGAACAGCGCTGCATAGGGCGGATCGAGCGCGTGCCAAAGCTCCTCGACATCGTCAAGCGGCACCTCGAACGCCTGCGCAAAGGCGGTTTTCGCCAGCCGTGCCGACACTCCGACCCGCATCCCGCCCAGCGCCAGTTTCAGCATCGCATAGCGGCTGTTGGCATCCATGGCGTCGAGCAGGGAAGCGACGACATCGGGCGCGCTGGCCCGCGTGGTGGCGGACAGCGCCTGCACAACCTCGTCGACCGTCGGGTCACTCTGTTCCCGGTCCTCGGCTTCGGGCCAGATCAGCGCCACGGTCTCGGCGGTGTCCCCGACATGGTGACGCGACAGCCGAAACAGTTCCGGGTCGATCCTTGTCCCGGCCAGATTGCGGATGGTGGCGGACTTGACCGCCGGGAAGTCGATACTGTCGGTCAGCGCCGCCAGCGCCCATCCGCGATCGGGATCGGGCGTCGCGCGCAGATAGGCCGCGATCGCCGCCAGCTTGGCGTTGCGCGAGCGCGTGTAGATCAGACTGTCGATCAGGGCGGCAAAGCGGCGCATCAGCCGTCATCTCCGTCTTCGCGGCCAACCATCGCCAGCGCGCGCGCCTTGATCTGGTGCAGCTCGCACCAGCGCAGCAGGCCGTCCTCGCTTCCATGAGTGATCCAGGTTTCGCGAGGTGCCAGTTCACGGATCGTGCCGGTCAGCTCGTCCCAGTCGGCGTGATCGGAAATGACCAGCGGAATCTCGACCCCGCGCTGCCGCGCCCGCCCGCGCACCCGCATCCAGCCGGACGCCATCGCGGTGACCGGATTGGGCAAGCGGCGGCTCCACTTGTCGATCAGCGCCGACGGCGGGCAGATGATGATCTGGCCGCGCATCTCTTCCTTCGGCATGTCCATCACCAGCCGCAATTCGCCCAGCGACACGCCGAGCTCCTCATAGAGCTCGCACATCCGGACCATCGCGCCGTGCAGATAGATCGGCCGGTCCCAGCCGGCCCGGCGCAGCTCGGCAATCACTCGCTGCGCCTTGCCCAGCGCATAGGCACCGACCAGCAGGCAGTGGTCCGGCTCGGCTTCCAGCCGGGCAAATATCTTGTCGATCTCGCCTTTGATCGGCGGATGTTTGAACACTGGCAGGCCAAAGGTCGCCTCGGTGATGAAAATATCGCAGGGCACCGGTTCAAACGGCGCACAGGTCGGATCGGGTCGGCGCTTGAAATCGCCGGTGACGACCACCCGCTCGCCGTCATATTCCATCAGTACCTGCGCCGATCCCAGCACATGACCGGCCGAGTGCAGGCTGAACCGAACCCCGCCGCGCTCGAACCCCTTGCCATAGTCGATCGGCGTCCCGGCCTCGGTGCCATAGCGCAGCCCCATGATCGCCAGCGTCTCCGGCGTCGCCCAGACCTCGCCATGGCCGCCGCGCGCATGATCGGCATGGCCATGGGTGACGACGGCTTGCTTCTTGGGCACCGAGGGATCGATCCAGATATCAGCAGGGCGGACGTAGATGCCCTGCGGATGCGGCTCGATCCAGTGTTTTGCTTTGGCCATTGTGAGATAGCGTATTGGATGGAGAAAGGTTCCGGTTGAGGGCGAATGGATGCGGGAGGATTTGTCGTCATCCTGAACTTGTTTCAGGATCTCTGGTGGCAAGACCGGAAGATGATGGCTAGAATGAAGGGGTCCTGAAACAAGTTCAGGATGACGAGATCATGGCATAGCATGTGAACTCAATGTGATATTGCCCCTAGACGCATCACATCATGGTGTGATAGCAAAGACCCGATATCACATTGAAAGGCCGAGTCCCATGAGCAAAATCCTGATCGAACAACTGATCGAACTGATCGAGTCCGGCAAGGAAACCCGCGCTGGCCTCGCCCGCGCCGCCGGGCTGCATGCCAACAGCCTGCGCAGCCTGGGCCAGGAGGACTGGAATCCGACCGCGGAAACGCTGGGCAAGCTGGAAACCTATCTGGCGCGCGGTGGCAGCGATGTGATGGCGACGGCGGAAGAGATTATCAACGAGGCGCGCAACGGGCGGATGTACATATTGGTCGATGACGAGGACCGCGAGAATGAGGGCGACCTGATCATCCCGGCGCAGATGGCGACACCGGATGCGATCAACTTCATGGCCAAATATGGCCGCGGGCTGATCTGTCTGGCGATGTCGCGCGACCGGGTCGAGGAACTGGGCCTCGACATGATGAGCCAGAACAACCGCGGTGCCTATGAAACCGCCTTCACCACCTCGATCGAAGCGCGCGACGGCGTTACCACCGGGATCAGCGCCGCCGACCGCGCGCGCACCGTGGCGGTGGCGATTGACCGGACCAAGGGCAAGGACGAGATTGTCACCCCCGGCCATGTCTTCCCGCTGCAGGCGCGCAATGGCGGCGTACTGGTCCGCGCTGGCCATACCGAAGCGGCGGTCGATGTCTCGCGGCTGGCTGGCCTCAACCCTTCGGGCGTGATCTGCGAGATCATGAAGGACGATGGCGAGATGGCCCGGCTCGACGACCTGATCGAATTTGCCCAGAATCATCGCATGAAGATCGGCACCATCCGCGACCTGATTGCCTATCGCCTGCGTCACGATCATTTGACCGAGCGCCGCGAAGAAGCGCGCTTCACCAGCCGCTGGGGCGGCGAGTGGGACGCGATCACTTTCTACAACACCGCGACCGAGAGCGAACAGATCGTGCTGCAGAAAGGCCATGTCGATCCGGACAAGCCGACGCTAGTGCGGATGCACGCGACGGCGATCTTTGCCGACCTGTTTGGTCAGGACACGGGCCGCGCCAATATGCTGCAGGAATCGATGAAGATCATCGGTGAAGAAGGGGCGGGCGTGATCGTATTCATCAGCCCGCGTGTGCCCGATCTCTATTCGCGGCAGGTGCTCAGCCTGGGTGGTGGCAAGCCGCCGCCGATGGACCAGCTGCGCGACTATGGCGTGGGCGCACAGATCCTCAGCGAACTGGGTGTGCAAGATATGGAATTACTGACCAACACCAGCCATGATCTGGTCGGCCTCGACGCTTATGGTCTGCGGATCATCGGGCAGCGGGCGGTGCCGGCCGACGATGGCAGCGAGGCGAGCAAGGAACTGGAGACGGCGTGAATTGTCCGTCATCCTGAACCTGTTTCAGGACCCTGTCCGACAAACCCACCAGATCCTGAAACGAGTTCAGGATGACGAATTTGAAAGAGAGATAAACTATGGCAAAATTCCTGATCGTCGAAGCGCGGTTTTACGACCATCTCAATGATATGCTGATCGAGGGGGCAACCGACGCCCTGAAAGCGGCCGGCCATGAGCATGAGGTGATCACGGTGCCGGGTGCCCTGGAGATTCCCGGCGCGATTTCGCTGGCCATCGACAGCGATCGCTATGATGGCTTTGTCGCAATCGGCGTGGTGATCCGCGGAGAGACCTATCATTTTGAAATCGTCGCCGGTGAAAGCGCGCGCGGCATCATGGCGCTGACCATGGACGGTGCTGCGATCGGCAATGGCATCATTACCACAGAGAATGAGGAACAGGCGCTGGCGCGTGCCGACAAGACGCGCAAAAACAAGGGCGGCGAGGCCGCCCTTGCTGCAATTTCCATGTATGAACTGGGTTTAAAGTTCAGCGACTAGCAGCAGCAAATCATGTGACCCGCTGCCGCCAGAGCCGAATTCATTATCCCGATGCTTACTGGGCCTGGGTCTCGGCCTGGGTTTCGGTTTCGGCTTGAGCCTGGGTGCCATTAACCGCAGCCGTAAACTCGGCTTCTGTCATCGTGATGCCAATGGCACCGTCCGCCTGAGTCATGAACGCGGCGACGGGCAGCTTGACCGCCTGACCCTCATGATCGACGGTGACATATTGATCATCCTTTTCCTTGACGGTGCCAATGACTGCAGCACCGGTGACCGATTTCACTTCGGTGCCGGGTGTCAGGCTAGCCAGCAATTTGGCTTGCGCATCAGCCGCAGCTTTTTCGACGGCAGCATCGAGATCAGCCTTGGTCATCATGATCGACAGACCATTTTCTGCTTTCGCAAAGGCATTCGTGCCAAGCGCTGCCTTGTGGGCACCGGTGTTGACGACGACAGCGCCTTCGCTGACGGAATCGACTGTTCCGACTTCACCGCCATTGGGCCCATATACCTTCATGCCGACTTCAGGCGTGACGGTCGGCGCGGCTTCTTGCGCCACGGCAGGGGTTGCGGCCAGCAACGCGGCACCAGTCATGAGGGTCAGAAAATTCTTCATATTATTACTCCTTGAGGTACAAAAATGGCGATTAGCCGGCAGATTATCCGGGCTAAAAAACGATGGTCGGACTTGTTAAGCCGATTGAGCCGAGCCGACGCATCGGCAAGATAAAACGTGCATACCGTGCGATTAATACACTATGTACGGCGCCCGAAAAAATAAAGGCTGGCCCTGAAAGAGCCAGCCCTTGTCGTGATCAGGCTGCTTTTTGCATCCGTTTGTGGATGCCCTCTTTCACTTCCTCAATGATCTTGGCACTGAACGCGTCCAGATCACCGGGGTTGCGCGAGGTGATGATTCCATTATCGACCACCACTTCACTGTCTTCAAATTGCGCACCGGCGTTGATCAGATCGGTCTTGATTGATGTGTAGCCCGTCATCTTGCGGCCTTTCACCAGATCCGCTTCGATTAGCAGCCATGGGGCATGACAAATCGCGGCGATCGGCTTGCCGGCGTTGAAGAAGGATTTCACGAAATCAATCGCTTTCGGCTCGACGCGTAGAAGGTCCGGGTTCATCTGGCCGCCGGGCAGAACCAGCGCGTCAAAATCACTTTCGCGAGCATTGTCGAGCGTCATCTCGACGCCAATGCTTTCGCCCCAGTCTTTCTGGTCCCAACTTTTGATCGAACCGGATTCCAGCGACACGACGGTCACGTCCGCGCCAGCGTCAATGAGTTGTTTCCTTGGTTCAAAAAGCTCCGATTTCTCAAAACCGTCTGTCGCAAGGATTGCTATTTTTGCGTTTGAAATGTTCGTCATTTCTATTGTCCTTTCGTTAAAGGTTACAAATAATCTACGCCTTGCAACGGCAATTGGTTCCTCAAAAATCCAGATCGCCACCCTGTTTATTTTATTGGGCAGCGACATTGTCGTTCAGGCCGATGCTTTACCTATAGGCCTTGCAGAGAGGCCTGAATTGGCCCTTGCGCCGTCCCTTTTTCATGATTTGCAAGGAACCAAATAGCGTCCGGCGGGTACTATTTACAGGAACCGCGCTCCGATCCTTTGCTGGTTTGTCGAGCGCACCAGAAAGAAAGGGAATTCATGACTATTCAAAGCACAGACATTCGCGAAATGAAGACCGACATCAAAAAGGCTGACCGGGCCGACATGGCTGAAAAGCTGGGAAAGACCCTGGCGTCGACCTATATGCTGTATCACAAGACGCAGTCGGTACACTGGAACGTTACCGGGCCGCTGTTTGTCAGCGTTCACAAGCTGACGGAAGCCCAGTATGAAGATCTTGCGGCTTCGGTCGATGAAATTGCCGAACGGATCCGGGCGCTTGGCGCGGAAACACCGGTAGGCCTTTCCACCTACGTCAACGATAGCGTGATCGACGATCAGGTAAGCTGGGGCGATGCAAAAGCCATGCTCAATCAGCTGGCGGGCGACAATCTTGCCGTGGCAAACCAGATGCGCGAATTTGTGAAAACCGCAGAAGATGCCGATGATGTTTTCACCGCAGATCTGCTGACCTCGCGGATTGGCGCGCTGGAAGAAGCAGCCTGGATGCTGTCAGCCAGCTTGTAATCGGCCTTTATCAGTTAAAAATCAGGAAAAATCTATATGACAAAACAGTTGGATAAAACCGGCGCCCGTCAGGGCTTTACGACGCGGCACATGACTTTGGTGCTTGCCATATCGATGGCACTTGCAATCGTCATTCTGGCCGCTGTAATGGGTTTTTTCTAAACCGTTTTTTACAGTTTAAAAGTGCGCCCTGCCGCTCCTGTTTGAACAGGAGCGGCTTTTTTATGGACGGACCGATTGATCCGCCCGCAGTGCGTTCAAGTCTCGTCTCAGCGCCCGGACTTCTTCCAGGATCTCGTTTCTCTGGGCAGCCTGCTCTTCGTCCGTTTCCTCGTGCATCGCATTGACGATGATCGCGATAAACAGGTTGAGAACAACAAAGCTGGTGACCAGAACAAAGGGAATGAAGAACGCCCATGCCCAGGGATAGACGTCCATGATCGGGCGAACGATGCCCATCGACCAGCTCTCCAGAGTCATGATCTGGAACAGGGAATAAAGCGAAGAGCCGATCGATCCGAACCAGTCGGGAAAAGCATCGCCAAACAGCTTTGTTGCCATCACTGCGGCAATATAGAAGATCAGGCCGAGCAAGATGATCACCGTTCCCATGGACGGAATGGCGGCAAACAGGCCCTGCACCACCTTGCGCATTTTTGGCATGGCCGAAACCAGTCTCAGGGCACGCAATATTCTGAGCGCCCGGAGGATGGGAAGACTTCCGCCCGTCGGTAGCAAGGCGATCGTGACGATGGTAAAATCGAATATATTCCAGCCGTTTTTGAAAAAACCAGCCCGGTAGACGAACAGCTTCAGCAGGATTTCGATCACGAAAATGGTGATCGCAATACTGTCCAATGCGCCCAATATGATACCGAAGCGCGTCATCAGAAAAGGCGATGTTTCCATCCCGATGACAATCGCGTTGATGACGATCACCGCCATGATCGCATATTGAAAACCCGGTGATTCAATCCATGCCCGAAGTCGTTCAGCCACAAGCGTCCCTCATTGACTAATGATGCTGTTTTTCAGCTGGCGGTCATTTGGTCACACAGCATCTGCCAATCAAGACAAGCTTTGCGTTACCAGCGATAGAATATGGCCATTGCGGCATGCGGGCTTTGCATCGCATCAACCGGTTGCCATCGACGGGAAAAGAAGGATAGTGGCATTCGCTTTTCCGATCGCATAATCAAAAGCATGATGTTTGACGGTCCCCATAAAGAAATATTCGCGGCGCTGGCGCTTGTCCTGACGTTCGTCGCCTTCATTCCCTATTTGCGGTCAATCTGGCAGCAAAAGACCCGGCCCCATGTCTTTTCGTGGCTGATCTGGGCTGCGGGCACATTGATTGTAGCGATCGCGCAATGGACCGACGGAGCAGGCGTGGGGGCGTGGCCGATCGCGGTTTCCGGTCTGCTGACATTCGGCGTCGTGTTGCTGGCGCTGGCAAAAGCGCCGGATATGTCGATTGTGAAGCTGGACTGGCTGTTTCTAGCCCTTGCCCTGACGGCGCTGCCCTTGTGGTTTTTGACCTCCACCGCGCTGTCGGCAGTGATCGTGCTGACGGTCGTTGATCTGCTGGGATTCGGGCCGTCGATCCGCAAAGCCTATGAACGGCCGGGAGAGGAAAATATCACATTCTTCGCCATCTCGGCCGTGCGTAATGGATTCGTGATCGCCGCTCTGGAAAATTATTCATGGACCACGGCCCTATTCCCCGCGGCGGTGGGCGCGGCATGTATCCTGTTCGTGCTGTTGATATGGGCGCGTCGGCGCATCGTGAATCCGGTATAAGCCGCTCATTCCGCTATATTTTATCGCAATACCGGTCTGCGCGCCCAGTCCAGGATGACCGCGGATTCGCCTGAAGATGACGAGTCTGCTTGACCAAATCCATCCCTTCTATATTTTAGAACAAACCATGAACAATATCGATTCGGATCCGGGTGGCTCTTTTCAGAACGCACCAGCCAAGCCTTCTGCGGCGCCGAAACCGGGTAGCCAGAAAACAGCTGCATTGAAAGCCCGGCTTGCCAGGATATTGGCTGCATCGGGCGTAAAAGCGGAGGAGCATGAAGACAGGCCGTCCCATTTCAGCTTCGGGGCGGAGCGCATCGATGCCGCCCTGCGCGGCAATGCGGGTGTCGATGGCCTGCCCTGCGCCGCTCTGCATGAATTGCATGCGGCGGACAAAAGCGACCGGACATGCGCAGCGGCAATGGCGCTGCTGCTCGCGCAACGATGCCGGACTCTGGAACCCGATAACAGACCGATATTGTGGCTCAGCGAGAGCGGCGAAGCCCGGCGGCAGGGCCGGCTCTATCCGCCGGGGCTGGCAGAGCTCGGGGTGGATCCCTCCACCATCATCCACGTCGATGCGCCGGACAGCGTCGCGGTGCTGCGCGCCGCTGCCGATGGCGTGCGGTCCCCGGCCATGGCTGCCGTGATTGTCGAGCTGTCGGGCAAGAAACCGAAGGGGCTCGACCTGACGGCGACCAGGCGGCTGTCGCTGTCATCGCAAAAATCGGGTGTGCTCAGCCTGTTGCTGCGCTCGGGCAGCGACGCGGACAATCCGCTGCCGACCGCAGCCTTCAGTCGCTGGCAAGTTGCCGCTGCGCCTTCGATCGCGCTCGCCGGCAATGCTCCGGGCCATAGTGCTTTTGACATCACCCTGCTGCGCCATCGCAGCGGTCTTTACGGGCTCAGCGCCCAACTGGAGTGGAATAGTGACGATCAAATCTTCCGCGAACAGCCAAACGAAGAGAGCGCGCCGCAACCTCGCGCTGTTCCTGCCGTGGCTGCCGTCCGAACGGATCATCCGGGCACTCGGGCCGCCTGAACATCCGTTTGCGCTAATCGCAAAGATTCGCGGCGCGATGGTGATCATGGCGGCGGACCGGCAGGCCGTGTCGCTGGGTCTGGGACCGGGCATGAAGCTGGCCGACGCCCGGGCGCGGGTACCGGACCTGCTCGCCTTTGACCACGATCCGCTGGCCGATGCCGATCTGCTGTCGCGGCTGGCCGAAGCCTGCGAGCGCTACACGCCGATGGTCGCGGTCGAGCCGCCGCATGCGCTGATTCTCGACATCGGCGGTGCAGCGCATTTCTATGCCAGCGAGAGTGCGCTCGCGCAGGATGCCGAAGACCGGCTGGATGCAGCGGGCTATAGCAGCCACTGGGCGCTCGCCGGGACGCCCGATGCCGCGCTTGCGCTGGCCAGACACGGTCTGAAAGAAGGCGCGGAAGCACAGCTTCCGGTGGCGGCGCTGGCGATGGACGAAAAGACCCACCAGGCGCTGGAGCGGGCCGGACTGTACAAGATTGGTGATCTGGCCGAGCGCCCGCGCGCCAATCTCGCGGCACGTTTCGGGATGGAATTGACGCTTCGGCTGGACCGGATTCTTGGGCTGGAAGACCGGCCGATCGATCCGCTGCGCCGGATCGGCAATGTCGTCACCGAACGCCGCTTTGCCGAGCCGCTGACCCATATTGATGGTGCGCTCACCTGCCTCTCGGAGCTGTTCGCGGAAGCGGCCGAACGGCTCAACGAACGCGGTCAGGGCGCGCGGATGATCCGGATGATGCTCTTCCGCTGCGATGGTGATATCGCAAGGCTCGGCCTGGAAACCGGTGCGCCGACCCGCGATGCGGCACTGTTCAAACGGCTGCTGCGCGAGCGGATCGAAGCGCTCAACGACGCACTCAATCCGGGGTTCGGCTATGATCTGATCCGGCTGAGCATCACGGCTTCGGAACCGCTGGCCCCGCAGCAATTGCGGCTGGAGGGCGGTGAGGACCGGCAAGGTGATGAAGTCGCTCTGGTCAGCCAGATCAGCACCAGGCTGGGCCGCGAGCGGGTGCAGAAATTTGCGCCCGCCGACAGCCATATCCCCGAACAGGGGCTGCTTGCGCTGCCCGCACTCAGCGCGCCCGCGCCGGTACCGTGGAAAGCAAAGCCTTCCGGTGAACCGCCGCTGCGGCCCCTGCACATGTTCGATCCGCCGCAGCGGGTGCAGGTGATTGCCGAGGTGCCCGACGGCCCGCCGCACCGCTTCACCTGGCGGCGCAAGACCCACCAGGTGATCCGCTATGAAGGACCGGAGCGGATCGCTTCGGAATGGTGGCAGCGCAAGGACGGGCAGCAGCCCGGCAACGGCGGCCTGACCCGCGACTATTACCGCGTCGAGGATGCTCGCGGCCGGCGCTACTGGCTGTTCCGGCACGGGCTTTATGGCGAGGAAAAGGCGAACCCGGACTGGTATTTGCATGGGCTGTTTGCGTGAGAAGCCATCTCCCCTGGGGGGAGAAGGATACGGCGCCTTGCTTGCGAAGCAAGCTAGGCAGAGTTGGATGAGGGGGTTCGCAGGGCCGAGAGAGTGGAGCACCCTCATCCAGCTGCGACTAGGCAATAAATTGCCAAGTCTCCGCATCCTTCTCCCTCAAGGGAGAAGGCCATGAGCTTCGCCGAACTCGCGGCCGCCACCCATTACAGCTTTCTGCGCGGCGCTTCCTCGCCCGCCGACATGGTGCTGCAGGCGATGGCGCTGTGCATGACCGGGATCGGCATTGCCGATCGCAACAATGTTGCCGGCGTCGTACGCGCGCATGCCGCCCTGCGCCGGGCGCGAGAGGATGCGGCGGAAGAGGGCCTGACGCTGCCGGACTTCAAGCTGATCGTGGGATCGCGGCTGGTCTTTGCCGATGATACGCCGGAGGTGATTGTCTATCCGCTGGGCCGGCGCGGCTGGGGGAGGCTGACAAGGTTGCTCTCCACCGGCAATCTGCGGGCGGAGAAGGGGGAGTGTTTTTTATATGAGGCGGACTTGCTCGAGTGGTGCAGCGAGGACTGGGCTTTGATCATATTAGCCCCTCCCCTTCAGGGGAGGGGTTGGGGTGGGGCCTGTCCTCACTCGCAAAATTCGGAAGCTGGCATCGAGCCAGCTTCCTCATATCCCACCCCTTCCCCCTCCCTTGAAAGGGAGGGGCTTATCCATAACCTGCACTCCCTCACCCCCCATATCTGGCTCGGCGCGACCATGCCTCGATCGGGTCCCGACAAGCGCTATCTTGCCGGTCTGCACAGTCTCTCCCGGGCTACCGGAATCCCCCTGCTCGCCACTAATGATCCGCTCTATGCGACGCCCGAACAGCGACCGCTGCACGATATTCTCGCCTGCGTGGCGGAAAAGACCACCATCGCCAAAGCCGGACGCTTGCTAGCCGCCAATGCCGAGCGCTATCTCAAAGCACCACAGGAAATGGCGCGCCTGTTCCGGGACCATCCGCAGGCGTTGGACGAGACGCAGAATCTGCTCCACCTGATCGGCTTTTCGCTCGACGAACTGAGCTATCATTATCCCGACGAACCGGTGCCCAAGGGCTGGACACCGCAGGACTGGCTGGAGCAGCTGACCTGGGCTGCGGCGCATGAGCGGCACGGCGACACCCTACCGGAACGGCTTCGCGCCAAGGTCGAAGAGGAACTGCGGCTGATCGAGAAGATGGAATATGCACCCTATTTCCTGACCGTCCACGATATCGTCAAATGGGCGCGCGATCAGCATATATTGTGTCAGGGACGTGGCAGCGCCGCCAATAGCGCGGTCTGCTATCTGCTGCATATCACCTCGGCTGATCCGATGGAGCATGACCTGCTGTTCTCGCGTTTCATCTCCGAGGAGCGCCGCGAGCCGCCCGACATCGACGTCGACTTCGAGCATGAGCGGCGCGAGGAGGTGATCCAGTATATTTACGCGCGCTATGGCCGCCACCGCGCCGGGATCGCGGCTACGGTGGTCCATTATCGCTCGCGCAGCGCGATCCGCGAGGTCGGCAAGGCGCTCGGCCTGTCGGAGGATATCACCAGCCGCCTGTCGAGCACCGTCTGGGGCAGCCATGGCGGCGGCGCGCCCGAAAAGCGTTTTGCGGAAACCGGACTCGACCCGGACAATCCCGAGATCCGGCGGCTCGGCGATCTGGTGCAGCAAATCCTGCAATTCCCCCGCCACCTGTCGCAGCATGTCGGCGGCTTTGTCCTCACTCAGGACCGGCTCGACGAGACCGTACCGATCCACAACGCCGCGATGGAAGACCGCACTTTCATCGAGTGGGACAAGGATGATATCGACACGCTCGGCCTGATGAAGGTCGACATATTGGCGCTGGGCATGCTGACCTGTATCCGGAAGGCGTTTGGCCTGATGGAGAGCATCCACATCCTCCCCGAAGCGCAGCTTTGGGGAGGTGGCGCGCCGAAGGCGTGACGGAGGGGCACTGGGTCGAGGCACC
>NVXM01000014.1 GCA_002733865.1 Sphingopyxis sp. | reverse complement strand
TTGTGCGCATGCTCACTCACCTGCAGCTCCACTACCTGGGAATGAGTGCCCCTCTATGGTCGCTGTCCCGGGGCCTGGCTAGAAGGCAGGATGAGTATTGCCAGCGGCTCAGCAGCGCGGACAAGCCCAGACGCGGTGATCTGGACGGCCGTGGCCAGCTTTCTGAGAAGGCTTTGTGTGAGTTTATCGAGTTCATGCTCGATGTCTGCCTTGACCAAATGAAGTACATGGAAGAAATGATCAGCGTGCACACCCTCAGAAACCGAATTGAGGTGGCGCTGAAAGCGGCACCGCAATTCCAGCAGGCCGGGATCAAGCAGGAATGTGCTCGAGCCCTGCATATACTGCTTACTCAAGGCGAGGTCACACGTTCGGACTTCAAGGTGTATACAGGCCTTGGGCTGCGCACAGCCACCGAGCAACTATCCAAGCTGATTGATCTGAAGCTCATCGATGCCCCAAGCCAGAAATCGCGCCAGATATACCCGGGCCTGCCTATATGGTTCGCTGACTGGATTTTCCCCGATCTTCACCGGCGCTTTCGGCCCGCATGACCATGCTGGCAGAGGCAGCTTTGTAGAATATGCCAGCAGCAATGTGTTGGTTTCTGAAGCAGGGTGCTTCGGCAGATGTGAATCACACTGATTCAATCTTTACCCTTAGTCGCTAGCCATGAGCCCCGTTTCATACCGCTTAAGCGTTTGTGCTTTTACGACAATTCGAAAACGACCATGTATACCTGTTAGGCATTCAGCTCGTCCACATTTGGGACTTGGTACTTCCTCATTCTCATGGGTGGAAAGGCGAGAGTTGGCCCGCTCAGAGATCGCTGCTCGCCGGACTCTGAGCGTAACGTAGCTGTGCATGACCGGCCGCTTTCGGCCCAGAGTGTGTAAAAACGCTGTCTCAAACCCTTGCTATGATTTCTCGGGATTTCATCGCAAGGATCGTTCATGAAGCGCTTCATTCAAGGTGAGCATCGAGGCCAAAGCACCTTACTGCCCGAAAGCCTCGACGATTACGTCAACGATACCAATCCGGTTCGAGTGGTCGATGTCTTTGTCGACGAACTCGACCTAGTGAAACTCGGCTTTGAAAGTGCCATCCCCGCTGATACTGGTCGGCCTGCTTATCACCCCTCGATCCTGCTGAAGATCTACATCTACGGTTACCTCAACCGGATTCAATCCAGCCGACGCCTTGAGCGAGAAGCGCAGCGCAACGTCGAGTTGATGTGGCTGACTGGTCGCTTGATGCCTGATTTCAAGACTATCGCTAATTTTCGAAAGGATAACGGTAAGGCTATCCGTGGCGTCTGCCGTCAGTTCGTGGTGCTCTGTCAGCAGTTAGGGCTGTTCGCCGGAAGCCTGGTTGCCATTGATGGCAGCAAATTCAAAGCGGTCAACAACCGAGATCGCAATTTCACCAGCGCCAAAGTGAAGCGGCGGATGGAGGAAATCGAAGCGAGTATTCACCGGTACCTGACAGCGCTCGATGCTGCCGATCAACAGGATCGTCCGGCTTCTGACGCCAATGTCGTGCACCTGGAAGAAAGAATCGCCAAGTTGAAGGCGCAAATGAAAGAGCTTCAATTGATCGAAACTCAGCTCAATGAATCACCGGATAAGCAGGTATCACTGACGGATCCAGACGCCCGCTCCATGATGACTCGCGGCACAGGAATCGTTGGCTACAACGTGCAGACAGCGGTCGATACCAAGCACCATTTAATCGTCGCTCATGAGGTGACCAACGTCGGATCCGACCGCGACCAGCTCAGTCCTATGGCCAAGCAAGCCCGCGAGGCGATGGGGACAGAAAAGCTATCGGTGGTAGCTGACAGAGGCTACTTTAAGAGTGAGGAAATCCTGGCTTGTCACGACGCGGAAATCGTCGCCTATGTACCCAAGCCAATGACCTCCGCAGCCAAAGCCGATGGGCGATTCAATAACGACGCGTTTATCTATGACGCAGCGGCAAACGCATACACCTGTCCGGCTGGCGAGACTTTGATTTGGCGTTTCTCCGGTGTTGAGAAAGGCATGAAACTGCATCGGTACTGGAGCTCGAAATGCCAAAGCTGCGCCTTGAAATCGCAGTGCACGCCGAGCAAGCAGCGGCGAATTCGGCGCTGGGAGCATGAAGCAGTGCTAGAAGAAATGCAGCACCGGCTCAGCAGTGCACCCGAGATGATGCGGATCCGAAAAAGGACCGTTGAGCATCCCTTCGGGACGCTTAAGCAATGGATGGGTGCGACGCACTTCCTGACCCGGAAGCTCAATGGCGTGAGTGCCGAGATGAGCTTGAATGTGCTCGCCTACAACCTGAAACGGGTCATGAAAGTAATGGGCACCGTCAGCTTGATGGAAGCCATGACAGCGTAAAAGCACGTGCTTTACCATTGATACGGGTGCCACAAAGTGTCTAAGAGGTTGATGGGCTGCTTCACGCGCTGTTCGCAACGTCGTAACCCTGTTCAGAAGCTAGGCCCGAGAAAGGTCCGCCAAAGCCTCTATCTGAAATACGCTCAAGCGTTTTTACACGCTCTGGGCCAGAAGCGGCCATTAATCATGATCTTCTCCGCTGAACTATTCCACTCGACCCCATTCTCGAACTGCTTATCGAGTAAATGCAAAGCTGGAACACTGCAGTGAGGTATGCAGGAAGGATCTGCGTTCGTGCGGATAGACTTGTTGGCGCCACGTCTCTGCGCTGGGATTCAAGTGGAGCCGGCGATCGCTGTCA
Organism: Sphingopyxis sp.; assembly: GCA_002733865.1. GTDB lineage: Bacteria > Pseudomonadota > Alphaproteobacteria > Sphingomonadales > Sphingomonadaceae > Parasphingorhabdus. The sequence goes on along the minus strand of NVXM01000014.1, from coordinate 67,705 downwards.
GCAACCTGAGTATTGCCGGACGCAGAACCGTGGACTCGAAATCCTTTCGTTGTAGCGCTAATTGACCGATAACATGGCCATTGATTGTATTGGTGAGTAGGGCCGCGTCGGCATTGGGGTCGGAGGATCCGAGATTGGCCAGGATGCGGTGAATAATCCGCGCGTAGGCCCTCCCCCAGTCGCGCAGAACCGGCCGTAGTTCCGGGTAGCGAGCGGCGGCTAGGTGTAATTCGATGATAGTGATCCCCATACTGCGATCTTCGATCATCTGCTGGGTGGAGTGGCGTGCAATGATCTCGGCAAGCGATTGCGGATCGCCTGGAACAGATTCGAATTGTTCGAGCACACCGGCCAGCGCTTCGATATTACGGTTCGCGACCAACACCATCGCTTCCCGGATCAACTCTTCGCGCGTACCGAAGTAGTACGCAACCGAACCATGACTAGCCTTGGCTTCGGCAACTACTGTTCTGAACGTCGCGATACCCACGGCCTCGCCTGACTTCATGGCCAAGAGCGCAAACGCCTTGGGTTGTTCGGAGAAGAAAGCTTCCTCAATGTCAGCTTCCGTAGATTGAAGCGAATTCAAACACCCATCGAATTCCGCTTTTCCTCGAACAAGGTCGAGTATCGCAGGAACGTCCGCTTTTTCTGCCTTCCTGATTTCAATAATAAGAGTACCCTCTCTATGGATGCGCATAACGCCGCCAACACGCGCAGCTTTGTAGTGAAGGCGAAGCCGCAACCGAAATGGTGTCGCTATGCTTGGATTGGTTAGTGGCAGACGCCCGTGACGTTGGCTCTTGCCCAAAGCAGGCTCCCATGAAGCGTTGGCCGCCTACATTCTCTGCGGAGTGGTTGCCTCTCTAGTTCAGGCAACCAGCAGGTGACGTCTAACCGCGTGCTGTGCATCAGTCTTTCATATTCTTCCACGCGAATACCGAGGCCAAAATAATGATACCGATGGCAGCACCAAAGTATAACGTAGCGATCGTAGCGCCAATCTCTACCGCCTGCTCAAGGAACAGAACCACCAGTATCACAACAGCCACTTGGCTTACTGTTATCTTCAAATCATGGAAGCTCTTAATGTCCAGAGGGTTTTGGGATTCTCTGTCATCATCAGACACCGGACGGATGAACAGACGATACAGGCTAACCGCCATGATCTGAAAAGTAATAGCGATCAGCAGGAGATCCAACAGCTTCAGGAGGCGAACCGCGAGGCTCTTGCCGTCGTCAGCAGAGACAGGTATATCACGTACTACATCCAGTGCGGTATTCCAGGTTATGTTAACCGAGGCACCATACAAGAGCAAAGATGACACCGCACAGATAACGACTGCCACCCACACCATAAACCGACTACTTCTGAAAACTCTCTCGATCATAATTTCTCCGGGCCGCGTCACAACGTCAGTTACAGACTCACAATTTTCTCTTAGTCGGTTTCACCGGACCATCTACTATCTCGTTAATCAACCTCTAGATTGTGCTTTCTACGGCGTTAGCCGAACACTGGAGCTGTCGGATTACTGCTGGATTACTTCAAACGTTCGTGACCCTGACATGACCTGGAGAAAAGCCACTAACAGTGATTAGACCGCATGCGTGACTAACTCGCAGCCTAACATTTCGCTCGAAATAATGATTCTTCTCTTGTAGATCAGTGTGTTATGAATCTTTCGCTCCCTTCTACTACGACGTTATATCGAACGCGATATAAGTCCATTAAATCCGAATGCGGCATAATTCCGGGCTTCACAGCAGGTCGCCATAGGTGGGATGAATGAATGCTTGTGTCAAATAAGCAAGGCATTCATGCAGCCGAAAATGGGACTGCGCGTGAGCAGTTGCTTCCATAATGCTTTTTCTACTGTTGATTGCCAACAGTTTGATGGCAATTTGTAGCCGCTTCTGGCCGAAAGCTGCCGGTAATGGCAGTCCGCCTTCGGCCAAGAGCAGCCCTCCGAGTATCAATACGGTGGTCTGCCCCGATTATCTCTGTCTTTATATCTGCTCGGAAACTCTTGAAGGAAGCAAGAAAGGTATGCGACTACACAAATGGCTGCAAAACAACAGACTCACGGGGCTGGAGTTATTTTTGCTAGGGGGCTGCCATGGAAAGTAGAGAGCAGCTGTGTGAGCAAGCCCTCATTCGCATTCTCGATAGTCTCTATTCCGATGGGGATCAACAGCTAAGTTCATTTATAGTTACTATGCCAGGGAGGCCGGTAACGCCTGTTGTCTGCGCGACGCTCATTCCCGGTACGGGTCTCCTGTCAAATACGCCTGATAAAGGTCGTCAAACAGCATGTTGGTATGTTGCAGGAGCGCATCATCATCATCATCACAACGTTCCTTGGCCCCGAGCAGCATGAGTTTTAACCCTACTGCCTCTGGAACGGGGGGGCCTCCCACATCCAGGTAGTGAACTAGCTCCCCAATCTTGCTTAAACCCAGTTGAGTCTCAAGACTGAAACTCCTCAGCAGCACTTCAAAGGTGACCTTGTCATCAACATGGGTGAAGTTGGCTCCATCAAAATCATACCCTAGCGCATCTGGCGGGCACTGGTTTGGGTGTTCCAGCCACACGAAGCGAGCCTCGGGATCAATAAAGCGCTGGATCAACCAAGCCGATGCTAGCCGATCCACCCAGGGGCGGCGCCGCGTGGCCCAGCATCTTCCGATAAATGCAGAGCGATCAAGCAGTGGGATCTCGGCCAGGTTCGGCTGCGGCTCGTCAGGCACAAAGCAACGATTAAAGACGTTCTCCGCATCTGCCATGGCTGTGACGGCGTGCTCACTTTCTGCGCGTGGAAAGAAATCGATCTCCATAATGCTTTGCAAACGTCTCTGTAGCTGGGTCAATTGACGCTGTGCTTCTCGCTCCTCCAACTGAGGGCATGCCTGCTGCCAGTCAACCACCGCTGTTCTTAGGGCTTGAAAATCTGCCGCTCGATCAAAGAGCGAAGGCAAATCATCAATGCCATCTATGGCTGACTCCTCTAACTCAATCAGCAGCGCGTCACCTCCCAGCATCTTGATTTCGCTGGCCTGCTGCTCCAGGGCCTCTCTGCGGGAGGAGCTGGCAGGCAGCAAGTAAACGCCATCTCTGAGTACCGCCACACCTAAGCTACGAAGAGCGCGCCAAATCCTCATGCGAGGCGTTCCCGCCCGCCCGCTGAGGCGCATGATCAATATTAACCAGTGTTGCATGTGATCAGCCATAACGCCCTCTCGTTGTATTCATTACAATAACGTTATACATTCTACAAAAATCCCGCCATTATTAAAGAGTGCGCCATGCCCCCAAACATTGAATCGTCCCATCAGGTACCGTTTCGTGAGGCCGTCAGGGTCTGGTTACGAATTGCATTATTGAGCTTCGGCGGCCCAGCCGGTCAAATAGCAGTGATGCACCGCATCCTTGTCGAAGAAAAAAAATGGATTGGCGAGCGCCGTTTTCTCCACGCGCTCAACTACTGCATGATGCTACCGGGGCCAGAAGCGCAGCAGTTGGCTATTTATATCGGCTGGCTAATGCATCGCACCAAAGGTGGCTTGGTCGCGGGCAGTCTCTTCGTGCTACCGGGTTTTATCGCCATTCTAGCACTGAGCTATCTGTATGCAGTCCTGGGCAATGTTGGAGCTGTTGAAGGGCTCTTCTTTGGCTTGAAAGCGGCGGTACTGGCAGTGGTGCTTAACGCAGTTGTACGTATAGGCAAGCGAGCTCTGAAGAATTGGATAATGCTTGGCATCGCCTCTGCGGCTTTTGTCGCCATCTTCCTTTTTAAGGTGGGGTTTCCACTCATTATTTTAACCGCAGCTCTTCTAGGTTATTGGGGCGGGAAGCGCGGCATGACTGCCTTTGAAGTGAGCGGTGGCCATGGAAGTGCTGACGAGTCAGTTCTGAGCGACCGAGACTCCATACTCGGGGAAGGACTCCCTGCACATGCAAACCCCAATCGCCAGTGGTCGCTACGCATGTCAGCCACCCTACTGCTGTTGTGGTTAACGCCGGTCGTGCTCCTGTTGGCAATGTTTGGTAGCGAGAATGTATTCAGCCAGATTGCTCTCTTTTTCAGCAAGATGGCGGTGGTGACCTTTGGGGGTGCATACGCGGTGTTGGGATACATAACCCAAGAGGCGGTGCAAAATTATGGATGGTTGGCACCGGGCGAAATGCTCGATGGCCTCGGCATGGCGGAGACGACCCCGGGCCCGTTAATTCAAGTGGTGCAGTTTGTCGGGTTCATGGGTGCTTATCGCGAGGCCACAGGCCTTGATCCCTTGGTAGCAGCGACGCTGGCTGCGCTGCTGACGACCTGGGTTACTTTCGTTCCTTGTTTCCTTTGGATATTTTTAGGGGCTCCGTATGTGGAGCGTCTACGCGATAATCGCGCACTGAGCTCCGCGCTGTCAGCCATTACCGCTGCGGTAGTCGGGGTTATCCTGAACTTAGCGATCTGGTTTGGGTTTCACGTTATTTTCGCTGAAGTAGGCGAATGGCGCTTTATGGGAGCGCGTGTGTTAACGCCAAACCTAGAATCCCTGGATGTACTGTCGTTGCTACTGGCTGTAGGCGCCATGGTCGCGATTTTTCATTTCAAAGTCGGCATGATCAAAGTGCTGGCAGGGTGTGCGATTCTTGGTGTTTTAGCTTCTCTTGTGGTTTTTTAGCCAGCGGTCGCGCTATTGACGTCAGATGCAGATGAACATTAACTCCAGGTCAGATTCCATGCAGAAGAAAACTAAGACCGCCAAGTCATTACGCAGTTTGAGAACGACGACTGAATATGGCCGCGCCTTTAGTTCGTCGACGTTCAAGGCTTAAGCTCGGCTGTCAAAAGCCTCCTTGAGCTCAAATAAACCATCCTAGCGTGACGGCTGCCAGCAGCAGGTAGCGGGCAGTCTTGGCCAGTGTGACGATCAACAGAAAGCTCCAGAAAGGTTCGCGCATAACGCCGGCGACCACGGTCAGTGGGTCGCCAATAATTGGCACCCAACTGAGCAGTAACGACCAGCGGCCAAAACGATGGTAAGCCTGCTGGGCTTTTTCCAGTTTGCGCTCGCTGACTGGAAACCAGCGTTTTTGTCGATAGCGCTCTATAGAGCGGCCCAGCAACCAGTTGACGGCGGAGCCAAGCACATTGCCAGTGGTTGCGACCGTCAATAATGCCCAGGCAGCGTAACGGTCTGTCAGCAACAGCCCGACCAGCACCGCTTCTGACTGCATCGGCAGTAGCGTGGCGGCACCGAATGCCGCAAGGAAAAGTCCAAGATAGCCGGAAAGCTCCAGCCACGCGTCAGGCATTGAGCCCGGTCCAGCCGTGAATGCCGATATATATACCCACCCCGATAATCAGTACGCTGGAAAAATAAGGGGCGCGGCGTGCCACCGTGCTGAGCCAAGGCCAACGATTGGATGCCTGCCGTGCGCCGATGGCGGCAGCGGCGCCGACGGTGACCAGCGTGATTGCCAAACCAATACTGAAGCACAACACCAGTACCGCTCCCAGCGTGACTTCCTTCACCTGCAGACAGAGCAGCAACACAGTAATCGCCGCCGGACAGGGGATCAAACCCCCAGTCAGCCCGAACAGAATGATCTGGCCGGTGCTGACATTGCCATTGCTGAAACGCGTGCGAATATCCTGGGCATGCGCTCGTTCGTGGGCATCCTGATAACCTTCCAGCGACAGCTCAAGCCCTCCAGCTTTGACATGATCATGATCATGATCATGGTTATGGGCATGTTCATGTTCATGTTCATGGTGATGCTGATGTGCACTAGCCGCCTCGAGCTGCCATGTTTGCTCGCCCTGCCAGGTGCGCCCCAGCATCCACAGGGCGATGAGAATAATGATGGCGGCGCTGGCAAGCTGGAAGTAGGGCTCGGTAGTGTCAGCGTCGAGATTCTGCCCCAGATACATGCCAAACATGGCCACTAACCAGACCACCGCCGTGTGAGAAAGCGTCGCTGCGAAACCAAGCAGAACGGCCTGTTTTACTGTGCCGCGAATCGCCACGATAAACGCCGCCATCATGGTTTTGGAGTGTCCAGGCTCCAGGCCGTGCAGAGCGCCTAATAAAATGGCGGTGGGAAAATATAACCACGCCTGGGAGGCCCCCTGCTGCAGTAGTTCGGCGAAACTCGACATGGAAGAAACCCTGCTGGGAAAAGTCTTAGAGGTATTTGGTGATTTGCTTGAAATCTTCCAGTGGTGCACGTTCACCCCCGGAAAGCGCCTCTACCGTGTGCTCCAGACAGTGGTCAATATGGTCCTGAATAAGTGTTCGCTTGGCTTGGCAGACTGCCTTTTCTACCGCGTGCAACTGTTGTGCAATATCGACACAGGGGCGGCTGCTTTCAATCATGGTGATGATGCTACGTAGGTGACCCTCTGCCCGCTTCAATCTTTTGACGATATCGCCATGGCTTGAGTGCTGGTGCCCCTCTGCGTTTTCGCTCATGTATTGAGTCTCATGTCGGGATGGATTATGCTCGCATCCTATCCCCCTGGAGGGGATACGGTCAATCCGTCGAATCAGCAAGACTCACGAGCCCCAGGCACCGGACCCTCTAGATATGCCCAGCAAGCCCATCAGCGCCAAGGTGATATTTGCCCTCGCTCTCGTCATATTGATGACATGGGTCGGGCATAGCTCGGCATTAGTGAATGGCGCCAGCCCGCCCGCTCACGCGCATTCGCACGGTAACGACGCTCCCACCTGCACAATCTGTGCGGATCACTTCCATTCATCGCTGACTGCCGATCACGTGCACGAAACGCCGCACCTGAATATGCCTCTGGGCCTAAGCGCTCAATCGAAGAGTGCGGCGCTTCTGCGTGACGCCGGCAGTTTTGTGCCTGCGGCACCGATCTTTTTAGTCAAGCGGCCTCCCCGTCCTGATCTGGTGTGCTGACAACGCCGCCTCGCGACTTTTAACCACCGTCATTCAGGACTAAATAATGCATTCTTTTCCAGGAAGCGATTCGGGCAGATTCCCTGTAGGCTCGAATCGCCCGCTATTACTGTTTTTACTGTTCACCGCGCTGATGTTTATAGGTATGCCTGACGCATTTGCCCACGCTGTCGCCGAAGGCGACAAGGGCTACATTCAGGAAATCACTGGCGTGAACCTCATAGCCTTCATGTACCTCGGGGCCAAGCACATGGTCACCGGCTATGATCATCTGCTGTTTCTGCTGGGGGTGATTTTCTTCCTCTACCGCATGCAGCATATCGCTATTTATGTAAGCCTGTTTGCTGTTGGACACTCGCTCACCATGCTGCTGGGCGTGTACTTCAATATCGGTATCAACAGCTACATCATTGACGCGATCATCGGCCTTTCTGTGGTGTACAAGGCGCTGGATAACCTGGGCGCTTACCAACGCTGGTTTGGCTTTCAACCCAACACCAAAGCCGCCACCTTGATCTTTGGTTTGTTTCACGGCTTTGGCCTGTCGTCGAAGATTATCGAATACGACATCTCACCGGATGGGCTGGTCCCAAACCTGTTTGCGTTCAACGTCGGCGTGGAAATGGGCCAGCTAATTGCTTTGGCCATGATCCTGATTGCAATGAGCTTCTGGCGTAAGACTGACGGCTTCTTCCGTCATGCCTACACCGCCAACGTAGCCATGATGGGCGCGGGATTTCTGCTTATTGGCTATCAGCTCACTGGCTACTTTATTGCTTGATTCTGGAGACATTTATGTACAACACCGATATGCCCTCACGCGCTGAACTACCCAGTAGCGCAAAACTGATTCGCTCTACCATCATCTCCGCCATCGTTGCATTGGTGCTTCTGGTGACCGTCGTCATGCCAGCCGAATACGCGATTGACCCGACGGGTGTAGGCCGTTTGTTGGGTTTGACTGAGATGGGCGAGATCAAACAGCAACTTGCCGATGAAGCCGCTGCTGATGAAGCCGCGCGGTTGACGGCGGTGCCTTCCGCTGCTGAAGAGCTCTCACCAGAGCCGACGGCCCCGGTTCAACAGACAGTTGCTGACCCTGAGCCACAGGCAGAGCCAATTGTCGCAACGCCTGCTCCAGCGCAGCCGGAATGGCAGGATGAGGTCCGCGTAGTGCTGACCCCTGGCGAAGGCACTGAGTACAAGCTGACTATGGAACAAGGTGCGATTGCCAGCTTTCATTGGGTATCAGAAGGCGGCCCCGTCAACTTCGACACCCACGGTGATGGCGGTGGCCAGTCTATCTCTTATGAGAAGGGCCGTGGCGTTACGGAGGATGAAGGCGATTTGACGGCCGCGTTCACGGGGAACCATGGCTGGTTTTTCCGTAACCGGAATAATGAGGATGTCACGTTGGTGCTTCGCACTCGTGGCAACTACGGTGAGTTAAAGCGGGCGATGTGAAGCGGAAGACCTGATTAGGTGCCGTCACGCCCAGGCCAGTCTCGAATTGAGGCTGGCTTGGTGTGGGGACCATAAACGTGTGCTTCTGGTAGATATTGAAACCTTCCTTCACACCTCTTGGACTGTTGTCCGCTTTTGGCCGATAGCATGCCGTCTAGCGTAAGATATCGATTACGGTAAAGCAGTGGCTAAGAGTGAGGTAAATTCCCCATGAGCGAATCAGTACGGACGATTGTGAGATGCCAAGATCCCGGCGATCACACCGGGGATGTTATTGTCGAGCTTCCGCCAAACCTCCTTGCAGGAATGGAAGTCGGTCTCGGTGATTCACTAACTATCGAATTGATTGACGGCGCGATAGTTCTTAGGCCAATCAGTTATGGTGAAACGAAATCCTGAGACAGCTGTTGACCGGCGGCAGTGGGCCTCCGCACGGCGTGTTGGCGGCCATAAGCGGGCGCCCAAAACTACCTGGGAAATCAGCGTGAAACCAACTCCCCCATCAGAGGTCAAAATTATGGAGAATGTTGTGGTAGTGATTTCAGCTTTGTTGGTTCCAGTTATCGCTCTTCTTGGTGCTCTGATTGCTTACTTGCAATGGAACACAAATCATAAGCGACTGAAGCACGAGCTTTTCGAGCGTCGATACAAGTTCTATGAAGCTATTCGGGACTTTCTAGGCACGATTCTAACGAGTGGGCGGGTGAGTCAAGAAGCCGAGATGAATTACCTGATCAACACAAGTGGGATAATGTTTGTTTTTGACAAGGACATCGCCGAGTACATCGAAAAGCACATCTGGCACCCGGCTGTGGATTTACGTTGCCTTGAAGCAGAGATTGAAGGACACCCCGGTGGGGAAGCCAGAACCGCCAATGCTATTAATCAGGCAAAGATCAAGAAAGAGTTAAACAAGGAGCTGACGGAGCTGGAAACTCGATTTGCGAAATATCTTCAACTTGGTCATTAACATCCCAGCTCAACACCCTTCGGGCAGGCCTGCGCGCATTCTGGTGTTGTATTTCCACTGACAAGCTATAGCGCGTAAACCGGGAAAATTCGCACAGCACTTCAATTTCCTCTGTGCTTTGAATTGCCCGTTTTGATAGACGCACTTGTTTGTCTACTTTTGGCCGATTTCAGCCTGTCCCGAAAGATTCCTTTCGGCCAGAAGCGGTCTGATAACTGCATGGCAAAACGCATTAGGCTTGCCGTCAAGCGATTAAATGACTAGCTACTTAAGCCTCAGTATCAAATCCCACCTGAGAACGTATTTGGCACTCAAAGATCATTAGCAACTTCATTTTTTCAACCATCATACCAAGCACTATCTGCTCATCAAAATGCTCCAGCTCCCAGCTAAACCCCAGAATGCTATTATTCTTTCCCTCCGTCCATACTCTGGTTTCGTTGCCCATGAATAGGCTTCTGCCTTGCTGCTGCAAACCTTCATCAACCTCACACAAATAGACTCGTATCGAGGGTTTCATGGTACTGCTGGCTCCACTAAGGTAAAGCACAACATCGGACCATGTTTTCCAGTTGTTGGAGGCGTAGCGCAGAGCTGGGCCATTCTTCCAACTATGCCTTCTTGTGTAGCGTTCGTAGCCTTCCACCTCAGCGTCCAGCATCTCGAGCACCTTGCCACTCAAAGCATCGATGACTTGGTCCTTAAGCCGCGTTAAATTATTGATCTGATGGAGGTGCTCAATAACGAAATTAACAGCATTGGCGTCCATAGATTTCTCCATTGTGATGTTCTCTAGGTGCAGCAGAAAATCGCGTGCAAACACATGCCACTTATCGATTGGATTCGTCACCATCACCCGGGCCAGCTGTTGGCGTATCGTCTCGATAAATTGCGCATAACTAAGCCCATGCCATGTGCCACGCGTACTTTTGCCGGAGGGTGAAAGAATGACATACACCAAAGCTCTCTCCCCGTCGCTGATGCCCTGCCGGGCAAACGTTTCATAGTCATCGAATGGGTTGACCTGCCCATAGAAAATCTTATTTTCCAACAGGAGATCCCAGCCATCTCCAGCAAGTACTAGATCGATACGGTTGTTTCTGTGAGTAGAAACCTCACGTTTGGGGGAGGAACGCAAGTAAGGAGGAAGATTTTTCCCATTTGGGAGACAATTCAGTAGGGCGACAAGAAAGCAATCACCTAGGCTATGAACTTGCTCCGGATCTAGAAAAAATGCCAATAGATCAGTGGTGGGATTCTCAAAATAGCCGCGACTGCCAAGGGCAAAAATGCTCGCCTCGCGGTCAGGCTGATAAAAGCTCTTCGCTCTTGTCAGCAGAGCACGCATTTGTTCCAAATCCATGGCTTAGAAACCCTTCCAATGAGTGACTTAACGGCGCTCATGTACATTAAAAACCAATAGCTTAAACTGAATCACCATAAACGACCATGGCCGATAGTCTGTACCGACCGGTAGGTAGCGGCCAGAACCAGTCGCTTGCCAGGGGCGCTTTCGGCCAATAACAGACAGTCAGCCTGACCCTACGGCTAGCGCTCGGGCGCCAGTCGTCGTGCGCCTCGGGCAAGTATGTCCGAGATATGCAGGGGCCGGAGGGACTGTCGGGCCTGGCGGCCTCTATCTCTCGGGATTGGGGCCTAGGTCCAAGCTGAAGCTTGGATGTTGGCTAAAATTTTTGTCGCCGTTTTCGTGCCCCCCCCCCTTGACTAACAGTGAATTTCAACTAGCGTTCAAAAACTTGGGTTGTAATAGCTGGCGGTACCCGAACAACTTTGATGCTTTAGCTTTGGATGCTCTCACCAAAAGGAATTGATGATGAAGAAGACAGTTTTGGTATTTCTTGTATTGCTGACTGGTGGCTGTGCGGCTAACCATGTCATCCCAGACAAAGACTATACATTCCGTGATTCGTCGCGACAGAATGAAGCTTTTCGCGTTGCGTTTGACCAAGATGGGAATCCGTATGCTAATGATTGGCGTGAGCGACCCATTCAAGTAGAAAACAATTTTTGCTTTAGACGCTGTAATTTCCAACTAAGATACGAGCGATATGATAACTTTATATATACTCCTGATATGGATGAGCAAATCCTTGATGAGTATGCTGCCGTTATTAATGAGGCACTTTCCGAAAAGAGCAAGCTAGTATTTTTTGTTCATGGATATAATAACAGTTACGACGAAATCGACAGAATGATGGAGCAGTTTCACCACGCCATTTACCCTGCTGGCTCAGATGACGCTGTAATAGTTGAAGTCGTCTGGGATGGCTTGGCCAGTGCAGGCTGGTTTAGTCACTGGTTCAAGTCGTTAACTTACTCGAATCTGGCAGGTCAGTTTGGAGTTAGGAGGCTTTTAAATCGCATCGATGGCGCTGATAAGTCTCTTTTTTTTGTTACACATAGCCGAGGCGCGGGTGTTGCCATGTCTGCTTTATTCGACCCTGTATACGACAGCGGTATTGTAGGCCCCAATGGACAAAAACCACCTGAATCGGATGCCGATTATGAGGCTTTCTCAGGTGAATTCAACAAAATTTCATTAATAATGATGGCCCCTGCACTGGGAAAAGGCCATTTCAAGGACGAACTGGCCGACGAGTTACCCGCAAATACATCACTTACGCTCGTACTAAAGAACCGGGACGAAGCCACTTCAAAACTAGTTATGAGTAAGCTTTTCGGAACAACTGTCGCGGGTTATGACTCTGGATTGGTGAAAGAGTTGGAGCGAGACGGTGTCGTGCATGTAGAGAGACTTGGAAAGGACGGCCGCGGTTTTTTTGATGACCACATGTATAAAAGCTATTTGGATAAAGCCATAGCGAGGGAAATATTCCGCAAGCATGGTCTATGAAAAAACAAGCCCAGCTCATAGAGGCAGATGTGCTAATTATAGCTGATGATGCTAAAGGTTAAACCTCCATCTTAATAGGATCTGCTCATCGAGGGATAGTGACCCTTTCTGAATAAAATGATTATCCATGTGATTTTTTCCAAGGCAGTAGTAAAGTACGGTTCGTAACGTACTTGCACTTCACTCTAGTGAAGCATACGCGACAGTTTAATCTTTAACGATGGTGGTACTACGCTGCAGGATGCTCACTGTTAACAGCGCCTAACCTTCATGATGCAGCCATTTCTAGTCTTGGCTGGCCGCTAGCGGCCAAGAGCGGCCATTTACAGTCTTTCACTTGCTCGGCCTCCTTAAGTACGAGCTCATGGGCCGGCTTATAGCCTCTGCCCAACGCATCATTCAGCTTTCCTGCGAAAAAATCCAACTCCTTGGGTGAGCTGCCGGTACGTAGCGGAGTACCGCTCAGCTTCACCGATTGGTTGTGCATTAGACAATGACACCGTTGTGGAATGCCTGATAGGCGTGCGTCTCATTATCAGCAGATAATCTTTGAAAAGTTGAAAGCTTACTGATATGCACGTCAACTTTCGGGTTAAGGAATTCTCTTTGCCGTACAGCTCGTCGCAATTCTTCTAGGGCTTGCATACTTTCCAGCCGGCCGATGTCCATACCCTCGGCCGCATTGTCTGAGAAAATGGCGTAGAAATCATGATCACTACTTTCGCGATATGTCCCTGTCGTTCTTGAGCCGTAGAGCCTAAGCTCTAAGAATCCCTGATAGTTATTTGTGAAGAACGACTTAACGAACTCTGCCAAGTCTTTATCATACATACGCGTACCAACTACCTTTTAACTTTGGGGTAAGGCACGGGCTTTAGCCCGTCCCGCTGAGCGAAGCGAAGCGAATAGCTTGAAACGTTTGTTATTTTCCAACAATGTATATTGGGATCCAGTTTTTCGGAAAGCCCTGGTCGTCCCAGACTTTCGAAAACTTATTTTGACCCCAAAAGTCTTCGGTCACATAAAACACTGCATAAAAAACACTGTAATCTTTGTCTCCAGTATATCCTTTCACATCCGCGGCAATTTGCTCGATCGTGGATTTTAGTCTCTGTTCGTCCGCTGCATATTTGTATTCCACAGCTGTATATAGTTCGGGTATCAAGATATCTGGCTTATATTCTTTGGCTGTTTTTATGAAATTGCTTCTTGGTGATTTTGAGCTCGTGAAAACAAATTCGAGTGTTGATTTTACTGCACTATATACTTCAGTCTCTGTTTTTGGCGAAATTTTATTTTTTGATATAATTACAGCTGTATTTTTAAGTATCGTCTCCAGATATTGTAGCCCTGAAACTCTATCGTGTTTCTCTCCGCTTGATTCTGTGAACTCAAAGGATGATAGGAACTTATTCATCTTGGCTAAAAATACACTGTATGGCTCACCTGACCAGTAATGATCTATGTCAAACTCATCTTGATGTTTGAGGTTCGCGGGGTTATCGCCAAATATTTGGTATAAGATATTTAAGTAGTGCCTGAGGTTTTGCTTGTCTAGGTAGCAGATGGTGCTTAAGTAGATGGATTGTAATATCTCATGGAACGGGCTGACAAACTCTTCATCGCCGTTGAGTAAGTATTGAGGGGGGTGACCATTTTCTTTTTTAAACTCCCACTCGCCCCAGTCGATCTGGTGTTGTGCAACCTTTATTTCAAGTTGCCTCGCTTCAGACAATAATCTTTTAATTCGGTTCTCTAGATATTCCAAGGGTCACTCCGGTAACGAGTGTTAACTTAACGTTTGGAATCAGCGGTCGCCGAAGGCGGTCCGCTGAAATGATCGGTTGGGCGTCACCGTCACGGGGTCAGCCTAAGAAAGAACTCACCGAGCTGGGCATCTAGGACGTCTGTTGGCTTCTCTCCGTACGACTTTGCCCGAACGAGATCCTTCAGCTCCTCATCGGAAAGCAGAAGAATAAGTTTGTCGGCTTCTACCCAAGCGCGCCGCCTCGCCAACAGCGCTGATTCGGACGGTTGATTCCGGCTGCACAACACGCCGAACATTCGCATAGCCTTCGAATAGAGGTATTGCTGAATAGACTCGACTTCGCGCTGCCGGACACTCTCAGTGTAATTCTTGAACTCAGCAACCATGAAGCGCGACGAGCAGGTTCGCTTGATCTCTTGCCAAAACGCGTGCTCACCTACAATTGGAAAGACAGCATCTCGAATGTCGAGGCCATCCTCGCTTCTGCTTTGCAACGAAGGGACACCTAACTGTGGGAAGAACGCGTAGTTCAGCATTTCCACGCATAGGTCTTCGAATTCACGGAAAGTCTCTCTGCCTGGCGGAAGCGCTTCTAGCCGGCCAATCAGCTCCTGTGCCCGTGGATCAAGTGGAGCAGGTTGCTCCAGACCTCGACGTGCGACGGCCTGGGCATCCAACAGCAAGAGAAAATCATGCTCAACATCAGGCCGATTAGCCAGAAGCGCATTCAAGCGGCGAGAGTCCCAAACGGTAATTCCCTCTCGTGCTTCGATATCATCCATAAGGTTCTGCGGGAGCAGCATTGACACAATCAGCAGTCCATTCGTCGCGCCAGTCAACTGTTTCGCGGAGTTGAGTTGAACAGCTGCCTGCCGGAGTATGGTTGTTCCCGTTCTCGGGCGCGTGAAGTGCTTCACTTCGGCAACCCAAGTTTCGCCCGAAGGATCGGTGAACGTGAAGTCAACGCCTATATCTTGGCTCCGCGCCCCTTGCCGCTCGAGCGTATAGCCCGAAGCCTGTAGCAGTCGGGCGCAAAGCATCTCGAACTCCTGCCAACCGAATTTTGAATAGTCCATACCTGCTAGTCCCTATTGCTTTGTGACGCACAGCGGTAATAGGTCAATCGCGGGGTTAGTACGCGGCTTAACATTCCGCACAGAATATAAGTATTTTCTTGCCCGATCAGACAGTTAAGCATATTTCCATATTTTCCGTAAGACGCTGAGCTGAGCGCGGTCTAAGTCCGCTTTGGCTGAATAGCCACGAGGCCAGCGCCACAAAGCGAGTCGCCCCGAGGGGAAATGCTTATGAGAGAAAAGCAAAGCATCCATGCCGCCGAAGAGGAGAATGAGTGTGAACAGCTTTTAGCATACTGATTTTTTGGCGGCGGATTGCGAAGGGCTTTGTGGGACTGCTGGTAAAGAGACCAAAAGAATCAGGACGGGGCCCTGGATTGCACCGGGATTAATAGACGCCCTCTCGCTTAAATCATGCTCCCGCGACCTGATCAGCGTGTTGCAGGTAGAAATGGATCGGCTAAATCTTTCAGGCAGTAATTGTTCGCTTTTGGCCAGAAGCGGGCGGGCGCACTTTTTATAAGACTACTTTTTGCCCTTTTTGCGATCTTGCTTGGGCTTGATGAGCGGGGCTTGATTGGCTGTGTTGTTCATATTGAACTCGACGCCCATCGGCGTGAAGCTCCCGTGGATAACAGTCCTGGTCGCGGACTCATAGAGCAAGGGTTTTTGCTTGAGAGGCTTGCTTCGCTCGTATATCACCACAGCTTCCCGGTCATCCACGTTTGCGAAGATGACCTTGTCATAGGGAAAATCGTCGGCGCTCAGAAAGAAATTCGTCCACTCGACGATTCCAAGCTTCGCAGATAGCCTGGGTGTAATGTAGTCGCTATAGCAAAGCAAGATCACCTCGTCGAAGGTACCGAAGTTGGCGTAAAACTTGTGGTCATCCAGTTTCTTCACTGCCCCTTGTAGATGTACTTTGCATGGACATCGATATCGAACTTCTTGCGTGCAGACGTGGTGTAACTCCCATCGCGTTTGAAGTTTTCAAGCTGCTGGCGCGTGATGTCCTTTCCAGATTTTTCGTCGTTTAGGTATGCCTTGACCTTCTGGTCATCCACAGATGTTATCTCGATACCGATTCGCTTCTTGGGCTCGCTGACGTCGATCGCCGCATCAGGTCTGTCAGTCTGCTCGGGATCGATTACGAAGTGTCCGTAGAAGTCTCTCAGGAGGGAGCTTGCTGCCTGGAGGACGTCTCGCTCGGCTGAAATTTTTCCCTCATTCCCCATGGAGAAACCTCCTGTGTGTGGGTACTTCAACGTGTGCCAATATAGCGAGCCCCACTGCAATGGATGAGACTAAAGTATCTTGTTATGTCCCGCCACGAGATGCCCGAGCAGGGCACCCAAAGCACTCTCGTGGATGTCTGCTATCTGCTGAATGCTTACCCTCGCAAACGGCGGGAACCGCCAAAAGCGGCCGTTCTGCCAAGTAAACCTGTACGATGATTCTGTGGACTGAGCGTTTCCCTGTTGCTCCTGATACGATGATACATCGATAACGCATGCAGGGAAGCGTATGTTCAATCTACTAAAGCTGCTCACTGATAACAGCCCGTCCCTCACCGGCGACATGAAGGAGTGGTTCAAGCAGTATCGACCAGACACAGCTTGGAACATTTATTCGGACTACTGCGTTGGCAATCCTGAGAAGGCGAATGACAGCTTCTCGTTCGTTATCACGCTCAAACATGACACTGACAAGAATTTTTCAGAGTACATTGCGAACGTAGCGCCCAAGGACCTTAAGAAGACGCGGCAGGCTTCGGAGGGTCTGATTTCCTATCTGAACTGCCCTGTAGCTTTCAGCGTGTCATTCATCGTTGAGCGAGAGTCGAAGCTTCTTCGGGACTTCATCACTGACGATGACATTCACGGGTTCTGTACAGGGATGCGTGAGCTTATTGCGTCATGGTCTGCTGAACCTAATGTCGACGAAGTCTATTGGCAGAGAATTGATGACGCGCTTAAAGCCTTCGTGCTTGATGTGAAACGCAAGAACTTCAATGCGAAACTGGCAAGACAAGTGTTACTGACGTCGACTTTCGCCGCATTCATCTTCTTAACACTGAATAAACTAAAGGAGCCGGCCTACATCCGGTGGATCACTGATCGAGATGCGATGTTTGAGATGTATAATGAAGTGGCTTTTGATATCGCATTTATTTTGTTTCTTGTCGCGCGCTCTTATTCAGGAGAAATAATAGACCCTAATAAGCCTAAATATATATTCGCTTATCCTTTTATGGACGGAAAGACCGACTACTCGGAGCATGTCCGGCTTCCGGATTACCTTGCTGGGCTCTGCGCTGATATAAAACTCCCCTCTATGGAGTTTAGCCATGCTAAGTTCGAGCAGATTTTTGGTGACGCTATTATAAACTCTACGAATAACGTTATCATTCAGATGCTGGGTAGCTCAGAAAAAATTACAGCGAGGCGTCTCGTATTTAAGAGCTGAATTTTGACGAAATCTCCATTACTAAACGGGAATAAGGAATTGCTTGAGACTCTTGGTGTTTGGTAAGACTGGCAGTTGGTGTAAACCGTTCACTTCGCTCACTGGGACGAGCTAGAGGCCACCCCCTTAACTAGACGTTAAATCAGGCGTTAAATTTTTCTTAGGACAGCTGAATGAAGCATTGGACAGAGCCGAACGGAATATTTCTTATTCAAATTCCGACAGAGTGGCGATACGTTAATCCTATTGTGGAAGGCGAAAAGGAGGAGTCTCCATACAGCTTTCAGCCCTATGAAGACGTTAATGGATGCTTTCAGATTAGCTGTTATCCACTTGAGACGCTAGCGCCTAAACTTGCAAAAAAGTATCCGGGTGGTGTGCCAAACCTTAAATGGCGGACTTCTAGGATGGATGATACAGAGTTCTGTACTCACGTGTTCTTCGGCGCGCTAGCAGATCAGGCTTTGATCGGTAAATATATTTATAATGCGAATCTTGAGAGCGATGAACGAATAAATGAAGAGCTCCGCTTGGTTGATAATGTTTTAAAATCCTTGGTGATTGTCCCTCCGCCTGATCGAAAGCTAGCTTCCGACATGGAAAAGTTCGATCGATTTCGAGCGGCTCTGGCTGCGTCGTACGATCTTCTGGATAATGCGATAGAGTCTGACTCCTTTATCGAAGTAATCGCAGTTTGTGCCAATCAGATCGATGCTTTTCTCAGGTTAAGCATAGTCATCGCCATCCAACTTAGGGATCAGACGGACGAAGTTCCAATAAAATACTTATTTCAGGCAGAGAATGAACGAGGCTTAATGGAGCGAAAAATATATGACGATGCTCTTAAATATAACGTCATTGGAGACGTTGACCATGAAGAGCTTGATTCGCTTTATAAGTTAAGAAATCGTGTGATACACAGATACATCATATCTGACATAAAGACCCGTGACCTGCCCAGCATTGCAGTAAGATATTTCGATGCGTCTGAGAAAATACGACTGATATTAAGAGACTTTGAGGATTTGCAAAAGGGTTGTCAATATGGCGTTTACGGCAAGAAGTTTATGAAATTTTACGAGCCTTATGATGAGACAACAAAACGATTATTTGCTGATGTTAACGACAAGCATCTTATTGGCAAATTCGCCAGGAAAATCAAGAATGACTGAGCAATTCGAGGCCAAGCATGGGCTCATGGAAAGTACTGCCATCTTCGGCTTATTTGATTGGCAAAATAGACAAGCGCACAGACTCCTCAGTGTGGGTCATGAGGAACCTCTGACCTTAGTGGCTATCCCTCTTCCTAGTGCTGTGTAAGCAAAAATAGAACAGGAACATACCTATGTCCACGCAGAAACAAGTATTTTGTACGCGTCATTCCTTAGCATTCGTATGTAAACGAGTTGCAGTCGATCAATGCAAAAACCGGGTCAGCCATGGCTGCGGTGCCTGCGTATGCTGTCGGTCACCACGCCCCAGATGACCAGGTCATCGCCCTCGAGCACATAGCGCGGCGGGTATCCGGGGTGCTCCGAATGCAGGACCACCTCCTCGCCACGGATCGACAGCCGCTTGACGAAGGTCTCACCATTGATCGCGGCGATCACCACGTCGCCGTGACGGCCCGCCAGGGCTCGACTGACGACCAGCACATCGCCGTCCAGAATGCCCGCCCCGGTCATGCTGTCGCCCTCGGCGCGCACCAGATAGGTATGGGGTGCGTCGATATCCAGCAGTTCGTCCAGCGAGAGCGTCTGCTCCATATGATCCTGCGCCGGGCTGGGAAAGCCCGCAGGCACACGACAGGAAAAAAAGGGTAGCTCGATAACGGAGCTGCCCACCGGACCCAGGACGAAAACGGCGCTCATGTCAGAAACCCTGTTTGGATAAATACTGTATGTGCATACAGTACACGAAATCCGCTATTCAGGTGTAAAGGGAAAATGTAACGCGCGGGGCCAGCTGCCTACGGGAGCATCGGCGACCACCCGGAGATCACATTTGGGTGGTTGGAGAAGCGGGCTGATTGCGGCTAAGATGCTGTTTAATTAAAAGGAGAGCCCATGCGATCAATCATTGTGCTTGTTGGACTGGTGACGTTTTCGGCGGGCGCTGACGAGCTATGCAGCCAGGTGTCCGAGGCCGCCATCAATGTGATGGAAGCACGCCAGGGCGGGGTATCCCGGACTGCCATGAGGCGGATAGCAGAGCTGCAGGAACCGCTAGAGCGAGACGTGATGCTCGAGCTCATCGTGGCTGCCTATGAATCGGAGGTCCACTTGTCGGCTGAGGCAAGGCGGCAGGAAGTTGCCGAATTCGGCGATGCGTCCTATCAACAGTGTCTTGAATCCCGGACGCCGGAATAGCGTCGTTCTGATTCCGATACCCGCTTCAGCGTTCGGTTCGAGTTGATTGATGGTGATGGCTTTCGGATTTGAACCGCAACCGGGTATCCGCAATAGCTGAAGGCCGCATGATCAGTGGTGCCCGGAGCCGGAATCGAACCGGCACGGGGTTACCCCCGAGGGATTTTAAGTCCCGGTCCGATCATAGAAATATCAGACACTTATCCGCTTTTCCGTTCCGCAATTCTAATATTTTAGATCGCTTGCAGCCCAATAACGGCGCGGGGTCTGAAATAATTGCGGATCAGTTTCAGAGCTCTTTTCCGCATGCCCTCCCTAGCCGTTCTGGCCGATTTGAGAACCCCATCACGCACCATCGCAATCCCTTGCGCTACTATCCTTCTCGCGGGAATCATGGCCCGCATCCTTGTAAGTGGCCGGGGCTGAGTAGTACCGGTTTTGAGGATCAGTAAACCACCCGCACCTCTCCTGTTGCCGTCCGGTAAAGCTCACCGGCCAGCCGCCCGCCTGCGAGTGCTGCCGCGTTGTCGGCGTAGACGCCCATGTTGCGGACGTTGAGGCGGTTAGTCCACACTCGCTCCCAGTGAGTGACCGCGCTACCGCTTGACCCCACGCCATCTGCAACTGGCCTAAAGCTTGTGCCATCGAGGACAACTTTGCCTTCACCGGCAGCCATAAAGTAGGTGGCTCCAGTCGCCGCGTTTCCGATGTAGGTAGACCCTAGATTGTCGCCGGTCAGGGAGCCTCCTCCGAAGTAACCAGTCGCTGCAGCGTTGAACGGCTGCGTATAGTAGGCTTCTGGGTTGCGGGCGCGAAAGTTCGCGGACATCAAAGCAGGCATGTAGATCGCGGCTGCACCCAAGCTGGTGGGATGATTTACCCCATTCCCGCCGTATGGCTGCTGGGTTCCTGCTGTTGAGTTTTTTGGCCCCCACAGCTCGCCGTCCAAAATCTGAGGTAGCCACAATTCTTCGCGACCGATATTGAAGAATACCTGGTTAAACGGCCCTGTATTGTTGCTGTAGTACCCAAACCATGGCGTGTAGTGGCCCCCGTGTATCAGCAGGTCATCAACGCGACATACATCCGCGGTTGTCTGATCCGAGACAGTGCGGAACAAGAATGTAGTACCACGCTTTTCGGCAATCATAGTGAAGGAGGTCAGAGGTATAGGCACAGTTGTGGTGACCGCTTTGTAAAGCGTACCGCCGGACGTATAAAATTCGAACCGGAAGTTTCCAGAGCCAGAATCCTTGATAAAAACTACATCTGCTGCCGCCTGCCCCAGCTTCATGCTGAGCGGGCCAAGCGGGTTGTTCTGCCAGTCGCTGAAACCAGTGGTGATGGAGCCGATAAATGACCAGTCTCGGCATCGCTCACCATTTCCCGCGTAACCACCGCTTGTCGCACTGACGCCGCTGGCGACCCGCTCCAAGTGTGTACTTAGAATGTCCCGCCCATCTCTCAAGATATTCTCGTAGCGGTTCAGGTCGATAACTCCGCAGTTGTTGCGCTGCGCCCAGGTGCGGACATACCCTGCCGCGAAGTCACGCCCCTCTTGCCCTGCTTCGCTGCCGAAACCCGACTGAAATAGAGGGTCTGGGTCAAGCGCGGGCACAAGATTTGGAACAATCACGATGTCCGGCACTTTCGTCCATGCGCGCATTTTGGTCATCGCAGACTCAAAGTCCGCTCGGCTAAAGGCGCCCGCGTCATTCATGCCAAAGCCGACAACAACAAGGTCCGGAGTCAGATCATCTATGTAATTGAGCCAAGGTCGGGCTGGGTCGGTGTACCACGTGTAGGACGCGGCGGGGGCTGGTGACGGAATACTATTGAAAGTTGTCCAAGTCTGGGAGCCGATTGCACGGTTGTGAAAGCTGATTGTTCTTCCGGGGTTATCTGCTCTGATTTTTGCTTCAACCAAACTAGCCCATGTGGCTTGTCGAGCGAGCGAGTCCGCAGAATAGGTGGAAATACTGTCGCCGACGATGACGACAACTGGATTTCGCGCTGCCGCGAACCGAGCCAGGTGCTTTTCAGGGAGAATCCCGCTGAGACCAAGTGGATGGACGCGCTCTGGGTAAACATGACGACGGTACTGCCCGATCAGTTTCCCTTTGCCGACAAAGATCACATTGCTGCGATCTGTCAAAGTGCCGGGCGCGTACAAATCCCCGTCGATCTGAACGTACCGAACGCCCTCGCTGATAGCTCTGTCAATGACGGCCTGCAGTGTTGCGGTCTCGTCGGAGCCGTCGTACAGCGCATTGACGCGTAGAGCGTTGCCGTTGAGGCGGTCGAGAGTAGTGCCGCCCAGAGCGCCGATCTGACCGGCGCCTTTAGTTTGGTCAACCTCATTTGCAAGAGCGAGAGCTAGCGCTGACGCGCTTTGATCAGACGGTACAACTGCAATTGGATTGCCAGCAGAGTCAAATCCCAATAGCCGCCCAGACCTGCCAGAAACTGGGGGCACCTGACCGACAGCTTCCGGCGTTCTTAGAGCCCTGGAGTTACTATTTGCGTTTATTTGATCAGCATAATCTCTAGCCCCCTGGTCGCCTGCATCGACATAGTCTTTCCTTGTCGCATCGCCTGCCTCGACGGGCGCTCCAACGTTGATAATCCGCCGAAAGAACGCATTCCAGCGGTTCAGCAGGTCAAATTTCAGCGTTCGATCCAGTTCTTCCTGTTGCTGCTGGTCGATCATGATAGATCGATCAAAAGCATCCTCATGAACCTCGGCGTAAAAACTACCCTGGTTACGCAGGTCGGTCTGCTGAAGCACTTCCACGACACGCTTGGTGATCAGACTTTGTCCAGTTGGAAGCGGGCCATTAAGTAGCGTGACGGTCCCGCCGTTCTGCTCACCGGCACCTTGCACCGTATAGTTAGAATCGAGTGTTAGCAGCGTCTCAGTCTGCTCGGCATCGTCAACGATATTGACGATTAGATCCTCGGCCTGGTTGAACTTGAACCCCACTGGAAACACCGTTGTAACGCCGTTGCCAATGCCGGTGGCCACGGTGGTGCTGGTCTGGACTGTCATGCCGTTTTCCTTTTGTGCAGGCAATAAAAAACCCGCTCGATGGCGGGTCTGTTTTGGTCGGAATCTGTTGGTTGCTGCGTTGGTGTATGCTCGGGATCAAACCCAAGAGGATCTAGCTATGTCTGTGACGGTAAATCAGTTCTATACGCTGCCCAGCGGCAAGGTGATCAGTGAGCAGGATATGGTCGATGCGCTGACTTTGATTCGTGACGATCGGGTCGAGGGCATGCGTCTCGATCCTGAACTGCTTGAACTGCTGATTGATCTGAAGCTGGCTCATATGAGAGTCACTCGAATGATGGCCGGCAATGTCCGCGTCCGGTACCTGGGCACATCAGGCCTGACTCCTTGGGGCGAGGAGTTCATTGACCCCGAGAAAGCCCAGAAAGAATAAACCCCGCACTTGGCGGGGCTTTTTGATCCGCGGCATGTATTAGCTGCCGTACCTAATCCAATGAACCAGCCTCTTCACCGCGGACTGGTAAAGCCACACCATTGTCCCGCCTATGCTCGTGCAGACAACACCGAACATCAGAACGATCTGCCATGCGACGAATCCGCTACGCTTGGACGCATCCCAGAAACCGTGCGCGAAAAAATCTCTTAGTCCCATGGAGAACATCAACCTAGAGGGCTTGTCGACTATACAAAGCGCCAGTGAAAGAGTGACTAGCGCCAAGCCAAGCATGAATAAAATGAACCCAACACGGTTGACCGGTCGATCCAGTTTCTTCCTGCTCGCCTGATATACCCAGAATAAAAGACCCGCAATAGCGATTACCAAAACTATGCCGAGGATCCTCTCATCGGTTGGCATCGAGCTACTATATCTCTCTGCGTCAGCAAGCAAGTCTCTGCCTGGCCTGACAGTTAATCCATCCGTGTAAATTGTCATTTCCCGTCCCACTACTATTACTGGGCTATCCCCGCCGGGTCTAAATAATTCTGAGAAGGCTTTAGCAGAAACTGCTGATTGTTCTCCTTTTCGATTCTACGTTCCATTCGACGTAAACCGCCAGGGTTCATCGCCTCCTGAACGCTGTAGAGAAACAAGTAGTCCGCTGCAGCTCGGGCATAGAACAGGTTGTTGTAGGGTGTATTACTGAGCGCAAACCGAAACGCGGCTCCTGCGGAATCGTCGCCATCTCGAACGCGCATGTACAAACGATGGACGTCATCTGCCCTACCGAGGGTTGGGCCCGCCAGAGACTCGACCACCCCACCGCCGAATCGGTTCGATTCACCGAATAGAAAGTCACCGTACAAGCCCAGCGCGCCGCCTTGTAGCATAGCGGCAATCCATGTTTTAGCGTCATCCGCTGGACGCGGCTCCCGTCCTTTCAGCAGGTCTTTGGCAACCATCGCGCCATAACCGAAAATTGTTGTCCAGACCATCAGCTGAGCAACTCCAAGCCCCTCGCCACGACCGCTTCGCAGTGCCTGGATCAAATCCTTCCCTGGCGTCGAACCGTACGCGCTGGGGGTGTAGCCACGCCCGTACAGCTCTCTCCCAATAGTCTTTTGCAGTACAGCGATCGGGAATGCCTTGAACTGGCCCATAAACCGCGCGAGCTCACCGAAGAATGTTCCTGGTTTGGTGCCTCGGCGCATGATCGCCCGAGTGCGGGCATCGGGCTCTATGACGGCATAGCTGGCCCGGTCGGTGATGTAGGACCGCAGGTTGCCGGCGAGCTCTTCGCGTAATTCATTGACCGATGCGTCGTTGACGGTGCGACCGCGATCGACCAGGTAGCCCTCCAGCTGTTCGCGGGAGATGGTTTCTATACCCTGGGTGGTCATGTACTCCCGGCCGTCCGTTTCCCGGCTGGGCGTCTCGCGTAGCAGATCCCATTTGCCGGCATCGATATCGAACAGCTGCAGGGTCCGCTGCAGGTCGGGGTTCATCTTGTCCCAGCTCAGCGCCCGGTTGTATGCCAGGTGGTGACTCATCATCAGCGCGGCGGTCGATCGCATGGTGTCCGTCCACCAGGTGAGACCGTTCCATTTGAAGAACATGCGCTGGGCTTTGCTCATTTTTCCGCCGAGGGTATCGTCAGCACTGAAGCGGCTGACCACTTCCCCGCGCACGTTATCGAAGAACACGCCCAGGGATGACAGGATCTCCGTTTGCTCAGCAGACTTCTTGCTCTTGACCATGCCGGCCATCAGCTCGCCCACTGAGCCCAACATGCTTTTTCCCTGATACCTCATCTCGCTGGCGGCGATCGGCAAATCTGTTGTCGCGGAAAGTACAGCACCACCCAGCATGGTCATATTGTTCCAGCCCCGGATATTGGCAGAGACTCGGGCCCCTACATGGTTTACTGCTAAGCGTGAAGACCCATCTACCTCGGCAAATCGAGTCTTGAGCATTCCGTTTTTGTCATTCGAAAATTGCCTCAGTCCTGCTGCATTACCTGACAGGTCCCGCTCGATGGTGTCGAGAACCGCATTCCAGTTCGCTTCTGGATTGGTGCCCAGGCGGCGCATCAGGCCGGTGTTCTCGCCCATCGATTCCAGGCCACCCAGAAAGGCCTCCCGTAGGGATCCGGTGCCATAGACCTTATTGTATTGGTGGAAGGCGCGACCGTCCTTGAAGTGCAGCACACGCTCAGCGCTGACCTTGCGCGCCAGGTTGCGTGGACCTTTGAAGGGCATCGGGTCGGCGCTTGGTGCTTTCAGGTGCACCCCAGATACCAGGCCGTTGTAGCTCTCCAGCAGGAACCGCTCCTGGTCGGTCGCGTCGGCAAAGGTGCGCGAGTCCAGCAGCGGCAGGATCTCGTCACGCCACTGCCGGAAGCCAGCACGCTGCAGCTTGTAGGGGTCGTGGGATTGGCGCACCACGTAGCCGGGCATCTTGCGGATGAACGCGCCGGCGCGGTTGGCGTCGATGCGGGCCGTGTCCTGGTACTTCTGCATGATCTTGGCAATGCCGATCGACTGCTTGCTCAGGCCATCCATCGGCATATCTGAGCCCATGCGCCACAAAGCGTCGGCGATATCGGAATCCATCTCGCCCCGGGTCAGGAACGGCAACAGGCCTTCGGCTTCGATATCGTTGAGGAAGCCGGCCACATAGGCATGTGACAGCTGTTTCTGTTCGGCGGCAACCGAGCGACGGGCACCAGGCCGGGAGACGTTGGTACCCACCAGGAAGGATTCCAGCCCTAGATCCGGACGATCAGACCAGGTGTTGCGGATGTAGCCGACCAGCTCTGTCCGCCGGCGGGCGTTGATCAGCGCGTTGCGCTTCTCGATAACAGCCGCAATCTGCACCTCCCGGCTCATCTCGTCCGCTGCCCGCATAGCTGCTTCTTCGAGGGACAAGGCATCATCAGCCGCTTGCAATGCTTTGATTCGGCCCTGCACGTCCTCGAATACCTCTGTCAGCTCTTCCAGGCTCAGCTCTCGGCCAGCGGCTTTGGCTGCTGCCTGTACCGCGTCTACGCATGCGTTCATATCAGGTCCTAAGTTGGCAGAGGGCTGTTGCCCTGAATGCGGCGGAGAAGGTAGCCGAGTCATTGATCAGGGCGTCGGCGTCCCGCAGCATCGGATTGAGATCGAGGCCGACCTGATCAGCGATCTCTTGCGCAATGGCCAGGTCATCGGCAAGGGCTTGTTGCAACGTGCTGAGCTCGTCGGCATTGGCTGCTTCCCGTACGGCTTGGTCAGCACGCTGGCTCATTGCAGCGCCATCTGGTTCAGGCCTGGGCGCTGGTGGCTGTTTGAGCCGGGCAAGGGCCGCTTCACGCTTGATGGGATTCGTCAGGTCGAATACAGGGTCGACATCCACTGGCCGGCCTGTAACCGCCTGAGCGACCGCTGATCGCAATGCAGCCTCACGCACCTTCCATGGCGCGGCCTCGGCAACGGCGCGAGCAGTGGGCGTGGCCTGGTAGCCCCGCATCATCTGTTCGACGCGGTTTTCGATGGCCTGCACATAGCGCTCGGGTATTTCGCCCCGGGCAACCTTGGCCAGATCCGCGCGGGCCAGCTCGGCCTGGCGGTTGCCGTCCAGCTTGGATGCCACCTCGTCACGCTGGGCGGTCAGATCAAGGCGTTCCTGCTCGATGGTCTCCCGGGCTGCCTTCTCGGCCTGCTTGCGGCTCATGCGCTGGGCCTGGAACTCTTTTGCCAGCGGCTTGAATCGTTCATCCAGCACATCAAGGGACCGCTGCAGCGCGGCCTGTTCCTGTTTGAGGGTGCCAGCGTTGGGCAGACGGCCGCTGACAATCTCCTCGAGCTCTTCGGCCAGGTTGTTGGCGAACTCATCTATGGCTTGCCCGCGCGCCTCTTCGACCAGTCGCTGGCGATCGGCTTGTATGGCTTTCTCGAATGACTGGCGCAGTGCAACCATCGGCGATTCGTCGCCCTGGGAGATCGCTTCGGCCAGCGGGTTGCGCTGGGTCGATGGCGCTGCATCTGGCACATCGATGACATCCGGGGTGTCGACCGGCAGATTCTCGACCAACCGCGCCTGGCGCATCTCGCTGATCAGCCCGCCAGTGGCATGTAGGCCACCACCCAGCACGGTACCGAATGCGATGTTCATCATTGAGTCGCCGAGGCCATAGTCGGCCTGGTCCTGGGCGCTGGCGTAAAGAATCAGCGGCTCAATTGCAGCAGCACCCACCGCGCCTTGCAGCGCACCCACCTTGGCACGCACACCAAAGCGCCCCGCTCGGCTGGTGGCACTGGCCAGCATCGATGCATAGCGGGCCTGGCCGACAACGGGAATGAACGCGGATGCGATATTGATCGGATCAATCGCTGAAACAGCAAAAGCAGCAACCATCTGCAACGGAATGGTCGAAGCGGGTGCGTTTTGTAAAACAAAATCCCGTTGACGCTCTTCACGCTTGCGCTCGAGCAGGATCTCCAGAGCGCCTTCACGTATGCCGGTGTCTTCGATGGTGATATCTAGCCCGGACTCAGCCACACGGCGCCGTGCTTCTGCAGGTGGCAGGATCGGGGTTTCTGGCTCGCGGCGTACCTCGGGGATTCCGTAGGCAGGATACGCGGGCGAGATGATGTTGCCATCCTGCTCTGCATTTAGCTCATTGATGCGTCGGCTCGCACCAAACAGGGGGAGCTCCTCGAAAGACAGCTCACCGCTCGCCTCGGCCGCGTCGAACTGGCCGGTGACCACGTCATCGAGCATGTTGCGCCCGGGGCGGACGATCAGCCCATCGGTGAATAGCGTCATTGCATGCCCCCGCCACCACCGGCCGGCGCTGGCCCTTGGCGCATCTTGTTGCGACCCTCGTTGAACCGCTCCCAGGCGCTGGGCTCACTGGCCGAGGTGCCGATCAGATCTTCCCAGCCGCGGGTGATGGGCTCGCCTTCCTTGGTCAGCACGGCCGCGCCACCGTAATACAGAGCAAGTCCGGATTCATCAGGCAGGGTGACCCAGTAGCTATCGCGCTCGATCGCTTTCTTGACTTGCTGGCTGGCGAATTCTGCCGAGACGCCTTCCGGTACCGCAAAGGCCAGCACCTCGGGATCAATGGACTGCACCGTCAGCTCTGCCCCGCGATCGATCTGGTCGGCGTCGTAGATCTTCGGAGCACGCCAGGTGCCGTTGATGGTGTATTTGTCCTCAACCAGTGCCCGGGTCACCTTGGCCGTGGCGTCCTTGAAGCTGTCGCCCTGCCCCATGTAGGCCAGCGTCAGGCGTTCTGCCTCGCGGTGCATGGTCGCGTAGGTACGTTCGCCGCCGGATTGCTGGGCCAGGGTCTGGCGGAACGGTGCAAGCGCTTCATTCAGGTTTGCTCGAGCGTCGGCGATATCGGTTGATTCCAGCCCGCGCTTGAGATCTTCGTCCTTCATCGGTGCGATCCGGGCCAGCATGGAGCCTGTCTGCTCATCCACGCCGGATCCGATCACCAGGGCAGCACCAGGTAGTTTCGGCTGTAGCTGCTCGAACACGGATGGCCAGTATTTGCCCCACTGCTGGGAAAGCTGGCTGATCATGGCAGCCGAGTTGCTGCCACCGTCCTGGGTCATCTCGAATTCACGCGCTATGGCGTCGGCTTGGCTCTTGCTGAGCAGTTGAGGCTTCACTGCACCGAGACGTTCCTGCTCGGCCAGGGTGGCCGCTGCGTAAGCCTGGGCCGCTTCGGGCTCGCCAGAGCTGAGACCTTCGATCGCACCGCGTAGCACCGGGCTGTACCGGGCTGCATAGCCTGCCGGGTCGTCCTGCAGTTCCTTGCCCAGGGCAGTGACGGCCTTGATCGCTACACCGTACATCTGAGCGTCTTCCCGAAAACCCTCGCCGGCAACGCCAGCCTCGGCCGGATTGAACCGGTCAACGATCTCGGCACGGTCTTCGGGGCTCGCGGTGGCCAGCTCGCGCAGACTGCTGCCCAGGGACTGCACTTTGAGGAACCGGTCATAGCGCTCGGCACCCTCCCCGGCCCCATAAGCACCGATAAACTCATTGCGCGACGGCACGTTGGCAAAGTCCAGCCCCTGCATGTAGGCCGCTTCAGCATCCTGCACCCGGCTGGACAGCTCGACCTTGGCGATGGCCTGCATCTGACGGGCATACAGCTCGCGGGATTTGATCTCGCGGTCGATCAGTCGACCGATCTGCACCTGGTCCTCGGCCGTCATGGCGCCTTCGGCCTGCTTGAAGTACTCGCGGGCCTTGTAGGGGTCATCGCTGGCCATGCGGTTGATGACGGCGCTGGACATGGCGCTGTTGTACTTCAACAGCTGCGCCTGGGCGGCCTCTTCCGGAAGGCCTTTGCGCTGGGCGTTGCTCTGCAGCACCGCGGCCATTTTGTTCTGGAAGTAGGTGATCTTCTCCGGATCGTTGTAATACAGCGCAGCCGACTGCATCGATGTCTCGATCTGGCCTTGGTCGACCTCGTCGTAATAGCTTTGACGCTCGCGGAACTCGTAGCGGTTCAGGTCACCCGACAGCGACTGGCGACGGCTGGCGACAATCTGCTGGTACCGGGCGCGCTGCTGGTCCGTCTTGAGGTTCTGCGCAATCCGCTCCTGCTGGGCGTCGAACTGCTCGATGGTCTGGTTGGTGACGTTCAGCGCATTGGAGCCCTTGCGGGTGTACACGCCGCCCTCGGGGTCGAACATGGCGCTGTTCTGCCAGTCGGTCAGCTGACGGTCCGCCTCGAGCACTGCGGCAGTGTCTGCCCGCTCGCGTTCCTGTTCGATGTGGCGCATCGCTCCGGCTTCGACCTGCTGCATGCCACGGGCAAGCCCTGAGGCATCCGGGGCGCGCATGCTGAACCCCTGCGCACCGACCGGCCGCATGCCCACCTGACGGCCCTGATACTCCGGAACGCGCGCCATCAGTAGTTCCTCACGAATGCGGGATTGTTATTCAGTGCCCGTGACTGCCCTTGCAGGTTCGGACCACTGCCACCGCCGCCGCCCATCATGCCGCCCGACATGGCCATGGTCGCGGCTTGCTCCATGCCGCCGAGGATGGATCCGATCGCGTTCATCTTGCCCTGATACTTGGCCAGCTTGCCCTGCTGCCGTTGATCCATCGCCTGCACCTTGTAGCCGTAGGCCTCCCGGGCAGCGTTGTTGATGATGGTCAGCGCGTCCAGCTCGCCCAGGGCGGCGGTGTCGTTCTGCACAATGCCAGCGGATCCGGTGTTCACATCGATGCCATTGGCCGCGTAGGCCGAGCGCTGGCTGCCGATGACCTGTTGGGTGTAGTCGCGCTGCTGGTCCGCCTGCAGGTCGCCACGCTCGATCGCATCAGCCGCAGCGCGATCGGATATGCCGGCGTTGACCTTGGCCACCTTGTCCAGGTACTTGCCCTGGTTATAGCTGGCCTGGGCATTGAAAAGACTACTCACGCACATGGCGCTCTCCGCATCCAGAATCGTTGAAATAGCATTCCCTGGGGCCCATAGGGCTCCGGGTCGTCAAAAGTGAAGCCAAGCCACCCCAGCCAGCGGATGGCAACGGTGTTGCGCACGTCCACATAGTTGACCAGGTCAGGGTGGCGGGTCAGCATCTCGGCCACTTCAGGCTTGCAGACGGCCAGAAACGCCCGGGGATATCGCTCGACGTGCACGGTACTGATCAACCAGGGCACGCCGAGGCCACCGAGCAGGCTCACCGGCGCGTCACCGAACACGGCGACCACTGATCCCTCGACGACGATCTTCGACGCCTTGAAGCTGTGCCGGATGCCGTCCTTGAGCGCATCGCGCATGGGTATGCCCAGAGCTTCGGTAATCTCATCGCGGTCGGCCTGGCGCACCAGGGGCTCGATGGCGTCGATATCGGCCATGGTGAGCGGAAGTACTTCAGCTTTTGCCACTGACGGTCACATCCGGAATGATCGCGAGAATCGAAAGCGGCAACGGATCGGGCTGCTGAACGTACACGCGGCCCTTCTCGCTCCAGGCTGTGCTGATCTTCATCGAGCTGACGCCGGTCTGCAGGGGCAGCGCTGAGTTGTACTGCACGCGGTATGGCGCTTTCTGCTCGTAGAGCTTGTCGGGGCCGGATCCTGCCCAGAAGTTGCGCGATGCCTCCAGGAAGAGCGTCACGCCCGGAATGACCTTGCGGGCATCCAGCTTCGTGCTCGAATCCCGGTCGGCCCAGTCGATTTCCAGGGTCTCTGCTTCTGCCAGGTACGGCAGGCCGGCATGCACCACGGCCGCAGCGCTCTGCAGGGTGATTGATCCGGAGCTGACGACCTGGTTCGGGTGCACGTCGCCATCGGTCAGGATCGCCAGCGTCTTGCCTTCCAGGTGATCCAGGCCTGATATCGTCATGGCCATCAAGGCCCAGTCGCTGGTCTCGGTCTCGCGCAAGGGCTCCGGGCAGATCTCCACAAGTTGAGCGGTCGCTTCAGTACCGGACGCCACGGCCGTGACCTTGACCCGCACGCTCTCACCTTCCAGCCGAATCCGCAGGGTGCGGCCGATCAGATCACTGGTGAATGAGCTATGGCCGATCGCATTCAGCGTCAGCGACTCGGGATACTTCCAGGTGGTGCCGCCGGTCAGCGAGATCTTATGCTCGAGCGTCTTGTTGCGGCCGTCATAGGTCAGGCCACTATCAACGAAAAAAGCCTCTTCCACATCATCCACGCGCCGGCTAGCCATGCGTTCAACGTACCGCACCGTGCTGCCATTCACTTCGCGGCGCACCAGCAGGTACAGCGCGTCCTCGTCGCCCTCGGCAATCGAACAGACCGACTCAACCGCACCATCGGTGACGTGCTGATGCCAGGCAATCAGCTGCTCTTCGGGCAGGAAGGTCATGCACAGCAGAACGCCGTCATCGCGCGCGGCCCACACCAACCGATCGGGCACCTGCTGGAACGTCCAGTCCACAAGCTGATGGCCACGGAAGAAGTGAGGGCTGAATTTTGTCAAGTCTTCGCCATTGAAGCCGTCCGACTCGAAGGTATAGGCCAGTGACGACACCACGTTGTTGCGCGACTGCACATAGATCGCCGAGTTGTTGACGACGATCGGGGGAATGCGCGAGCTGCCGTTGTAGCTCTGTACCTTCGCCTGCACGGTTTTCGGGGTCAGGCCAGTGTCAGAGCCTCGGAATACCCACTCGCCCCCGGTGGTGAGCCCCAGCAGCTCCTGCAGCTGCACCAGGTGGCGGAACCGATGCACCTGACGCGATGCGATGGTCAGGGTGATCGAATCGTCATCCTTGATCGGCGTCGAGAAGCCGAAGTTGTTGAAGTTGCCGACCTTGCTCATCCACATGGTCTGCGGGCCGAGGTCGCTGCCGGCGAAGCACAGCCGCTGCTGGTAGTAGCCCACGGCACCCGGGTAGTTGCCGGTACCCACAAACGGGTTCTTGCCGGTCGGTGGCGTGTCCGTCTTGGTCGGCAGGATGTTGTTATCGGTGAAGGTGGTCCCGTCAGCCCGGCCGATGAAGCCGAAGATGCCGGAGCCGTTGTTGTCCTTGTAGACGTTGTAATAGTCGGCGTCGGGCTCGGCGGTCCAGGTCAGATCCGCCCCGGGCTTGTTGTCGAAGCTGCTGACGCTGATTGGGGTATCGGTCGGCAGGCTCTCCTCAGGCACGTCGGCATCGGATACCGAGGTCAGCACGTAGCGATACGGTGAAGTCGCCCCGCTTCCCCCGGTCAGCGCGGTACCGGCCAGATCGGTCGGTGCGACGATGCCAGGAATGAATGCGATGGTCGCCAGCGTCCAGTCGTCGTGATCCAGGCGGGACAACTGGCGCGGCTCATGGGCCGGGTGCACCAGCGTCATCACGTCAGCGCTTTGCGTGTAGTTCAGGGAAAACAGCTGCGCCTCTGTGAACGGTGTCACAATCTCATAGGGCACGCCCGGGCTGGTTTCGACGATGCCCCCGTCCTTGTAGACCCGCATATACAAGTTGCCAAACTCCAGCACATAGGTCTGCTCGTCGTTGAACTCGAACGGGATCAGGCGGGCCTTGCCATTGGCCTTGGTCGGGGTGATGAACACCGTACCGGGTCGATTCTTGATGCCGCCATAGGGCATGACGATGAAGTTACGGCACAGCCGCAGGCCGTTCTGGTACCGCGCCAGGTCAACCCGCGCATACAGCGACGGCGCGAGCTCACCCGAGGCAAACGAGGGCTGAATCAGGCTGGTACCCATCAGTTGCGCGCCGTAATGAATTCAGACTCAGGCAGCGGCAGCTGTTCTGCCTCTGCCAATGCCACCGCCTGCGCCTGCCCCAGCACGAACATGTACTGCTGCTGGGCGGCGTTGAAGTTCTCCGGCCGCACCTGCAGACCGATCGCCAGCTCGGAGCCCAGACGCCACGCCAAAGCGGACACGAACATCGGATCAAAGTAGGTGGTGTCCTCAACCCGCACGGTATAGACCAGCTCGGCTTCCTGCTGGTTGGTGATGATCGCGCGGCCACCGGCAGCATGAACCACCTTGTAGGGCGTGCGCTGGTCGGCGGTGGGGTTCTCGTTGCCAGGAATGGCGATGCGGCGGGCTTTGAGGCAGTCGGTCGGGTACCGGTAACGGAACGACCAGTTGACCGGCGGGGAACCGATATCGGAGAGGAATACACGCGCTTCAGCGAAAGGCCAATCAAAGTCGCGAAGAACAAAGTCGCGCGCATCTGCGTAATGCAGCGTGCACAACTCAGCGGCCAGGCTCTGCTCGTCGAGCGAGGTGATCAACTGGCTCTGGCCAATGCGGGTCAACGCCATATTGCAGATTTGAACGACACTGGCCATGGGGAATCCTTGGGTAAAAAAATAGGGCCCCGCAGGGCCCTATATGTGGTGGTGCCTACTGCTCAGGCGTCGGGCAGTCCGTTGTCCAGATCATCCAGATCCGGATCGCCTGCGTTCATCCGTGCTGCTTCTGCCTCGGCCTCTTCCTTGGTGCCGCTGAAATCGCCGACGCGCTCTCCCTGAGCGTCCTCAATGCGGTAGTGACCACCGCCGGCGTGCTTGGCTACGAATCCTTTCGTGTTTGGGTTGGGGGGTGTGGTGGCGGCTGGCTCTGCCGCGCTTTTCAGCTCAACAAGATGCTTGCCTGGTTCGACGCCCTTCGGAAGCGTGACGATGGAAGCGTCGCCTCTGTCAGGGAAAACCATCCTGCCGCCAATGAAATGGCGAATGTGAGTAACCCGGTACTGTTTCATAGGTCACCTCACACGTAGTTTTTAGCGTAAGCGCGCCATGCATCCACATCAGTGGTCAGGAACGCATCGAAAGCACCAGCAGTCAGCGGGCCGCTGGCCACGGTGTAACGCACACCGAGATAGCGCTCGTAATTACCCGCTGGCAGCTTCGCCGAGGCCAGC
Source organism: Sphingopyxis sp. (assembly GCA_002733865.1). Classification (GTDB taxonomy): domain Bacteria; phylum Pseudomonadota; class Alphaproteobacteria; order Sphingomonadales; family Sphingomonadaceae; genus Parasphingorhabdus. Next base: position 32,959 of record NVXM01000014.1, on the reverse strand, counting down.
ACAGTGCCCGCCGGCGAGAATGCTGCGAACGCCAGCGCACCAGTGGTGAAGTGCACCGTTGGCGAAGCGCTCAGGCCCGCAACGGAGTCGGACTCCAGCGTGATAGCCAGGGTGGCATCGCTACTGGTGTCGGTTGCTGCGGTCTGAGTGATCACCACCAGGTACACGTCCTGGCCGGTACCGATGTCGCGAAGGGTGTTATTGACCGCATCGGAGCGAGTGCCCGCGAACAGGTCCATAACGTTGGTGGAAATGGCGGTCGAGGTGACCGCCTGAGCATCGGAAAATTCCGCTTGCTTATCGAGGTACATGATCAGTCTCCTTAGACCACACGGGCTTCGTTGTTGATGATCGCGTCGACACGACGCACCGGGACCTCGGCGAACCGCAGAGCGGGCTTGCCGCCGACGGTGTCGTACTCGAGGGTGCCAGATGCCACCTTGTTGACCGTTTGACGCCGCAAGAAGCTGCGGATGGTGCGGTTGCCGTAGAAGGCCGGAGTGACGCCGGTCAGGCTGTGGATTTGCTCGACGGCCTGAGTCATCAGGTCGATTAGATCAGCGCCGGCGGAGGCGTTCTTGCTCAGCTCTGACACATCGATGTTCGCGATGCGAACCACATAGCGCCAATCCGGCACGGCGATGCCGCACTTCCACTGGTACTGGTCCATCAGAGCGCGGAAGCGGTTGCCTTCGCTGTCGAACGCATCACCCTCGCCCAGGTCGTTGTGTACCAGGCCGGCCTGCGATCCCTTGGGATAAATGCCGTGGATGCTGTGCTCGCCCCAGCCGAACAGCCAGATCGAGGTGTTATCGGTGCCGGTACCGCCAGCATCGATCACGTTGGCCTTGCTCGCGGATCCGCCAGACGTGGTGGGCACGTCATCAAAGCGCGGAGCCACACCAACGAACGCTTCCGGGGTCATGCGGTCACCATAGATCACCTGGTTCTGCATGCTCTGGTTCATCGACTCCATGAAGGCCTTCGACTGGCTCAGGCGGAACGCTGCGGTGTTGCCGTTCAACATGGCCAGGTCTTTATCGACCTCGGAGCGCGCTTCCAGGATGCCGCACGCTTCATCCAGCTGAGCGGTGGTCGCCTTGCTTGCCGGCACACCGCTGTTCAGCTTACGGAAGATCGCATCCGGCAAGCCGGTGCGGACGGTAACGCGGTGGCCAGTGGGCAGGTTGCCCTCGCGCCACGGCATATCCATCAGCATTTCGTTTTCCTGACTGAGAAGCTCGGCAATCGCTGCAGGCTTGCCATCAGGGCCAAAGGTTTTTGCTACGTCCAGCAGAGTTACCTTATTCGCCAAGGTAGACATGATTCATTCCTCACTTAATTTGATTGCTGACCCCAGAGACGCGAAGCAATATCTTTCTCTCCGCCTTCCTGTGAGCCGCCCATGACAAGCCCGTCCTCGGACATGGCTTTGCCAATGCGATGACAGAACTTCACCAGCTCCGGGTGGTTACCCAGGCCTGAGTCGTTCAGCACGGCGCGCAGTTCAGGTGAACCAAAAGCCTCGATGGTCTTCGTGGCGAGCTTGACAGTGCTGTCGTATTGCTCGCCGCCGATCTCCTTGTCGTTCTTGACCTGGTCCATCCATTGCTGCGATTGGTCGGCAAGGGCCTGCTGCAGTGCTTCCGCACGCTTGGTCTCCATACCCGCCTGCAGATCGATGAACTTCTGTGCGGTCTCTTGCGAGATCCCCAGTTCCTTGGCTATGCCTTTGAACTCGGTCAGCACATCAGCGTCCATCTCAACGCCATCGGGCACGGTAAAGTCGGCGTACTCCTCGGGAGCACCAGCAGCTTTGTCCTTGTCGTCCGTCTCCTTGCCTTCCCCTTCCGCTTTGGCCTTATCACCGGTCTTGGCGCCCTCTTCCTGCTGGACTGCTTCGGTCGGTGGTGGGGTTACGGCGTCCGGAGTGGGCAAAGAGCTTTCCGACTGCGCGGCATCGGCTTGAGTCGCGGCGGTGGTGTCCTGTGCGGCTGCAGCTTGAGTCTCGTCAGTCATCGTTCTCTACCTCTTCGGTATCATCTATTTGCGGAGCGTTCTCGGCCGCTGCGACCGCGTACAGGTGCGGACACAGGGTGTTGATACGCCCCAAAAGAAAAAGGCCGACATCGCGTCGGCCTTCGTTGAAATTCATGATCCCGCCATGGGTGTTGAAGACGGGCTTGAACACATTGCAGAGCCCTATCAGCTGCCAGAGGAACCTCCGACCTCGCGGCTCGCTCATGAGCCAGAGAAAGTCATCGTCCGAGGTGCGCTGCGCTAATTCCTCGCGTTCGCGGTCACGCTTGACGCGCTCGGCATCGGCTGCGTTGGCCATCAGTAACCACCTGTGATTGCTGTAAGGGCGTTAGGGCTGGTGACATCGGTCTCGGACAGCAGCTTGGCTGCCTGGACGCCCTGCCCCAGCTGCTCAGTCTGGGCCTGTTGCTGCTGTGCTTCGGCGCGAGCCCTGCGGATCTCGGCGACCTGGTCATCGTTGCGCAGCATGGTAGGCGGCACACCGATCATGGCGGCGTATTCGTCAACCGCCTGATCCATGTCCAGCTTGTCCAGGACGCTCGGCTCCATGCCAGCCAGGTTGCCGGCAAAGCCCAGCGTGCGCTCGATGCTGGCAACGCCCAGGGCTTTCTGTGCCTGGGCCAGAATGCTGATGTACTCGATGCGCAGATCAATGCCGGACAGCTCTTGCGGTGGGGGTGGCAGTACAGGCCGACCAGGTACCAGTCCTGCCCAGATCGGAGCGCTTTGCTCGAGCATCAACCCGAAAGTCCGATCGATCAGCGGATCCAGCAGCTCATCGTTCAAGCGCTCGAGCACCGGCCCCAGCATCAACATCTTTTCTTCCTTGCGGGCGGCGATCTCGGTCGCAGTGCGCACGGTGTCCATCTGGCTGATCATCAGGAACAGATCGACAAAGAACGCATCCTCGATGCGCATCTCGTGTTCCTTGAGCTCACCACGCAGAGCCATGAACCAGTTCGGGTCAGGCACGTAGGTAGGCACAAAGCCTTGCATACCCTGGGCGCCGTTCACGTAGGTGATATCGCCCGGAACGATCGAGGCTTTCTGGTTGCGCAACGACTCCGGAGCGGTCATGGGCGGGCGAGCGCCCTTCTCCAGCAGCTCGAGCTTGCGTTTCTCCATTAGTTGCAGGCCGCGGGTGTCACCGATAGCGATGTCACCAGGGCCGGTGCCGTAGACGTCTTCGCCCAGTACGTCCCAGCGCGGCGTCATGGCGGGGTAGTCACGGAAGCCAGACTTTCTCAGCACCCTGTCCTGGTCGCTGCCCTTCTCCCAGTACACCGACCGATAGGCCATGTTCTGGTTGTCGCGCTTGCCCTCCACCCTGTCTTCATTCGGCTCGATGGCATGGCAGACGTCGAACATCGATTCTGAGCTGTTCTCCAGCGCACGCATGATGTTAGGACTGAGGTTGTCCTTGCCGAACTGCTGCGCCATCTGGCGAGCAGTCATCTTAAATTCACGGTAGTTGGTGTCTACCTGCAGCCGCGCGCTGTTTGCTATGCAGTAGCTGCCGATGGTGAACGGATAGAAGCGCACAAGCTCGGAGCTGTCGCCCATGGCAAAAAGCGATGCAGTGCCATACAGGCCGCACTCGCCATAGATCTGGGGCAGCGCGTTGTAGAGGTTGGAGCGTGCGAATACCTCACGCATGGCCATTTCTGCTTGATGCAGCCACACCTTCACTGGCCCGTACTCCATCATGTCCGGATCAGGCGTTGCCAGCTTGAACCACGGGCGAGCGGGACTGGTGATGCCGCTCATCATCCCGGCCTTCATCGCCCTGAGGGACAGGCGAGCCTTGTTGTTGCTGATCTTCTGATCACGCCGCCTGCCATCGTTGGTATCACTGAGCGACCAACGCCCCGTCCGCGGCTCGATGAAGTCCGACAGATCGCGCCAGGACGTCTCCCAGCCCTTCGCCCGCTCGGACTTCAGCTGGGTATACCGGCGCTCGAGGTGTTGACGCAGTGAATCAGCCATTACGCACCCAACAGGGTTTTCTGCCCGGTCTGGGCAGATTGAGTGAGACCGCCGGCACCGGTCAGGATGGTGCTGCTCTGGCCAGCTGCAGCAGCGCGACGGCGGCGTTCGTCTTCACGGGCAGCCGATACACCCGGGTCAACAGCCGTGGCGGCCGGATTGGGTGGCGGTGGCGCAGACGGAGGCTTGGGGGCTTTCATTGAATCACCCAGCAGGCCGCCCAGCAAACCGCCGACCGTCGACTTGAAGATCTTCTTGGCGCACATGTCTATTTCCTCGCAAATGGGTCGTACTCGGACGTCAGGCCGGTACCGTTATCGCCGTGGTGTCGGTTGCGCTGGACCGGGAATGTGAAGGTCAGCGCCAATGCATCGCCATCGTCGGGGCTGATGCCCAGGCGCTTCTTGATGTCCTTTTTCTTTTCCAGCGCGATCTGGTCAGAGGCGTTGTGGTCGTACTCCGGACTGGTCAGCTCTTGCTCCAGGTCTGGATCGTCATTCAGCGCTAGCCCTGCCCTGATGGCTTCGCGCAGCCGCCACCAGATGTATGTGCGCATGTTCGCGTAGTGCCGATCGGGCGCCGCGCTGGCGAAATTCACATCGATGATCGGGACGCCAGGCATCAAGCGCCGGAGCTGGTCCGCTACAGGGCCACCGACGCCAGTTGAGTCCACGAATACCGCATCGGGCCGATGTTCCTGCACCAGCGTGCAGACCTTGGCGATGAACACCGTGGTGTTGCGCGTCTCACTGCCCGGGATCTTGATCGGCTTGATCGATCGCGCGTCCATTCCGCGACGGAACCGGATCACGTTGTTGTCGATACCACCGCGGGCGATGTCGATACCGCAGACCATCGCGTCATCCAGCCCGAACACGGCCTCACGCCGCATGGCCTCTGCTGTCCAGTCACTGGGGATCAGCTGCAGGTCGGACGCCCTGGGGAACATGCCCCGGACCCGGACACGCACAAAGTCGCTGTCTTCGCCGTAGTCGTCGATCCACTTCTGGATCTGGGCCTTGTTGGTACCCTCGACTGTGCGGCTGTCGATCTGCCGGGTGATCCAGCGATGCTTGAAGCGCCGGAAGCATTCACGGAACCGGCCGCTGTTGCGCGTCGGGTTACCGAAGGCTATCCAGATGATCTCGGTGTCTTCGTCCGTGAGCGCGCCCTCGGCGACCTCCCAGACCTTGTCGGCGATGTTCGAGGCTTCGTCGAACACCAGGACAATCCGCTTGCCCTTGTTGTGCAGGCCGGCGAACGCTTCGGTGTTCTGCTCGGACCATGGCACCGCATCAGCCCGCCAGCTTTTTTCGTGGCCCTCGTCGTTGGCGTAGATCGCGGTGGCGGTTGGCTTGAACCAGTGGCTGTTGATCGCCAGCCTGAACCACTTCGCCAGCTCCGGGCCGGTCTTGGTGCGCAGCTGGTTCTCGGTGTTGGCCGTATACACCACCTTGCAGTCTTCGCAGGTGGACATGGCCCAGTGCAGGATCATGCCGATATCGGCGGACTTGCCGATGCCGTGACCGGAGGCCACCGCGATCATCAGCGGCTCGAAGCGCGTCTCAGGGTTGCTGAGGTGCTTGCCGATGTCCCGCATGGTGTCGGCCTGCCAGTCTCTGGGCCCATCAACACCAGCCAGCTCGCCCTCGCCCCAGGGGAACGAATACAGCGCGCAACCGAGCGGATCATGGGTGAACTGCGCCAGGTCCTCGATTAGCTGGTCTTCCAGGTCCTCAGGTTTTGGAGCTTGCGCGTTCACGGGCTTTGGCCATCCTGTCAGCAAGGCTGACGTTCACATTCACGTCCACCTGGTCACGGAAGGCATTGATGCTGACGTGCTTGCCCAGCAGCTCCAGGTTGCGGACCTTGTCGGGCCACTTGATCTTCTTCAGCACGCCAATCATCTTGCGGTCATCGCCCCGGCCTTCGAACAGCTCGGCAAGCTCGAAGCTGCTCAGGTACTGGCGCCACACCTTGGGCCATTGGCTGATGGCCTTGAGGCTCATGTCGTCGTCCATGATGTCCAGGAAGTCCATCTGATCGATCTCGGCCAGCCTCTGCAGCACGTAGTCAGCATCGATCTTGGTGCGCTTCGACCGCTCGGCCTGCAGCTTGGCGATGTACTCCATCACATGGGGCTTCTGCAGAATCTGATACGCGATCTGCTCAGCCGTGCGCTTGCTGTACCCGGCCCGGATCGCTGCCTCGGTGCCGTTCAGGTCCTTGATGTACTCCTCGGCAAAGCGCTTCTGCTTCGGGTAGAGCTTGGGGATCTTAGGGGCTGGCACGTAAACACACGCTGCTGACGTAGGCTTGCAGCCCGGTCAACGCGGCCTCCGTCAGGGTGATCTGCCGTCTGAGGGCGTAATAATCTTGTCGAGCACTGGGAGCGAGCTCGGCTGTTCCTGCATCATCCACGCGCTCGGCGCCGGCGGTCTCGGGCACTCGGGGGCAAGTGGCAGCGATTCGCAGCCGCTTAGTACCAGCAGCGACAGCAGCAGCAAGGCGGTCATTCTCAGCTTGAGCATCGGTCAGCTCCTGGGTTATGCGGGCATCAATGGCTTCGGCGTCTGCGGTCAGCTCACGCTGCAGGCGCATGGTCTCGCGCAGGCTGGCTGTCTTGGCCACTTCCTGCTTGAGTTCGGTTCGTACCGTGCCGAGCTGTTCGGTCTTGCGATCCAGTTGCCACCAGAGCAGCGCTGCGGCCACGGCCAGCGATACCAGGGCACTGATCAGGATCTTGTTCACGCTGGATAGCTCCTACGGCTCAGCTCGAAGTGCGGACCATCCTTGAAGCTGGTCCAGTCACCGCCCCACACCACCGGAATGGCGAGGGACTTCGATGCGCGCTTCATGGCGTCGGCGATCTTGTAGTACAGCGGCCAATCCCAGCTGATGTCAGCGCCGATGTAGGCGACCAGGTCAACGGCATGGCCAGTGATGTGACGAGAATTCATGGTCTGGCTTGCGCCGGCAGCCTTCAGCACGCGCTGACGCTCAACGGTGCGCAGGCCCTCAGTCACGCCGAAATCCACCTCGGTCAGCGTGATAGCCAGCATGACGACCTTCACCAGGTCCGGATGCACACCCTCCAGCCGATCCAGGCTGCGCTTGCTGAGCTTGAAGCGGCTCATTCCGGGGTCACCTGATCGATCTTGCGATTCGCAAAGCGCTCGATAAGGCTGCTGGTGACGTCGCCGCCGAGGATGGCAGCGAAGATGCAGATAGCCGCTGAGAAGTAGATATGCCAGTCAAGCGACATGCCCAGCATGAACGCACCGATACCCACCAACGTGGCAGCACCGAACCGCATAAAGATCCGGCAGGCGATCTGCTTCCAGGTCATGTTGACCAGCGCGGAGGCTCGAAGCATCTCCCCGCTGAGGCCAGAAGCCATCGCAAGAATGATGATCAGCCATAGCGGCAAGTCAGCCACGGTTTTGACTGCCGCTGAGACTGTCTGCTGTGTGTCTGGCATAGCTGGCCTATCTGGTGGGTGCATGAATAGATCCCGGCCACGCGCACAGTCACAGCCCGCATTAGCGAAGGGCGTGGTGGGTGATCCGGAAAGGGGAAATCAGGGCACAAAAAAACCCGCTCGAGGGCGGGTTTTTGGGGATATTCCCGCTACAGGCGCAGGAAAGTCACAATGCGCAAACAGTACCAAAAGGCTCGTCAAACGGTCAAGCGACTTCCTCACGGCCGTCAACGCGCTGGATCAGTGCTGCAACAGGTTTCAGGGCCTGGGCATCCAGCCGATCGATCCGGGAGCCAAGTGTTTCCCATACGCTCGCCCAGTCTCGGGCCCAGTTGCTGGGGTCGGCCCGCATGCCCAATCTGTCCTCGACGAATGCGCAAACAGCCACTCGGCTCATTTCACTGCGGCCCAGCACGGCGCCCTTGTACGACTGAAGCGCACACACGACCATCCAGTATGCCTGGTGCCGCTTTCGCTCCGAGAGTGAGCCCTCAATCCCTGAACCGAACCACACCAGGCTGTGCGCAATGCTCAAATCGTTACCATTGGCCAGCGGCGAGTACAGGAAGTGCCCGAAGTGCTGGATAGGCTTCGGCAAGGTCTCGATTGCCTGCATGACCAGCCCAGCGGCCAGCATGTGAGCGCAGCGGCCATCAGTCGACAGCCTACCTGGCCGCGTCTCCTGCACTGCATCGACCCGCGTGGGGCAGACCTTCATGGTGACATTGCCCTCCTCGTCCTCGAGCAGGATCTTGCGGTTAACCACACCGCCCCCCATGCGCTTACCCAGCTTCGCCTGCTCGGCAGCGTAAGCCATCACAGAGTCGCGGTTCTCGTGGTATGCGTCATGCCAGGCCTGTCGCGCTCCTATCAGTCTCATGCCGCCCCCTTCACGCTGTAGTTTTCTGAATCCGCATCCTCAAGCGGCACAACACGCACCTTCACGCCTGGTGTGGCGCCGTATCGCTTGCGCTGGTGGCCATCCACGGCCTGAACGTCATCCTTCCAGACGATCCCGTTGATACCGTCGTAGATCGCTTTGATCACGTTGTCCTTGTCCGGCTTGGTGGTCGGGTACACACGGCCATCGAGGGCGAGCTGTTTCCGCTTTTTCGACCAGGACTGAGGGATCTGCAGGATGATCTCCAGTTCGACTAGGACCGGGCCCAGTATCAGGTCACGGCCTGCCATCGCTTGTTGGGCTGCCATAGCAATCAGGTTTTCATAACTGGCCGTCTTCGCCGGCGTGAACATGCGAGCGTGGTTGCCGACCTTGCCGATGCGTGGCCTGCCCTTCCCGACCGGCTGCCCTGGTACAACAAAACTGACAGGCTTCATGCTCTGCTCTCCCCGCGGTTGATTCCCAGCTTGGCCAGCAACACTGCTCGAGCGTTTGCACCTGGTGGAATGCCCTGCTGTTCGATGCGCTTGTGCAGCTGCTGCTCGGCGTATTCCTGGGCGCGCTGCGCTTCGCTCTTCTGGCTTTCGTGGCCCAGGCCTGTAGCGACAGAACCATCCAGGGGCTCATCGTTCTGCAGGCGCCGGCAAACGATCTCGTAGTTGCGTTCGAACACCTTCTGCAATGGCCGATCGTTCATGCGGGCACTGCGCAGATCGAACTCACCCGTCAGTGCTGCTGCGACCTTGACCGCTTCGTGCTCGTAGCGCCCTTCCAGAGCCTGGAGCCATGCTGCAATGGCGGTTGGCAGTCCAGGGATCTGCACGCACAGTGCGCGGAACGCCAGGGCTGACGGTGGCCACTCGTTGTGCTGGTTGCCGGTGGTCATGTTCTGGATGCCACGAGCGATCTGACGCCCCGTGAGCCCTGACAGGTGCTTAGCCCACGCATGGTCCGGATCAGGTTGGTCGCCAAAATTCCCCGTCCAGCGGTGGCCGTAGGTCTCCGTCATCACCACCCACAACCGTTCCAGGAGATTCAGCGGCAGCTTCGGCCGCTCTGCGATCTGCGATGTTCTGCTTGACCCGGTCAACTGCCGATCGAGGGCGCGCTGTGCCAGTTCGCTGGCCAGCCTGTTTGGTTCTGTTGGTGTTTCGTTGTTCACGGCGGTACTCCCTTTTCAGGTGCTGGGCGAGCGCGTGCTCCCACTGGCCTTGTGATTGGTGCTTGTCGGGGCGGTTGATCCAGTAGCTGCGAAATTCAGCCAGTGCATCGGTGGTGAGCAGGTCTGGTGTCAGTCCATTGCGGGTGACGGTGGCACTCCAGCCCTTCTGAGTGGGTTGCCAGCTCTCGGTCATGGCGAAGCGATACGGGGAGGTCTCGTGCGCGCGTTGTGGTGTAGAGGGAAGACCGGACTCCGGAGGTATGTTCACTTTCGCTGTTTTGGGTCTGCCGTCTTCACTGTTCATATCACCCGTAGAATCCCCGCAGTTGCTGGGCTGCGGTGTGTTCAGATGACTGTCCACTTCGACTGTGCACTTACTGTTCACTTTATTTCGGACGGAATAATCCCGTGACGCTAAAACCAGCTGAAAGACGAGCTGCTTCTGACCCTTGTTCGAGGCTGTGTCGCGGGTCACCAGCTCTGCCCTCTCAAGCCACTGGATGGCCCTGCGAAGCTCGTTGATGGTGGGAGATCCGCCCTTGATGCCCTGATGCGGTTCCACGTAAAGCTCTTCGGAAAGCGACTGGTAGGAGATCCGCCGCGCGGGTCCGCCTGTTATGCCTGATCGGTAGTCCATGAACCGACGCAGCACGAAGTACACCTCACGTGATAGCAGCGGCAGCCCGGTCAGGGCCTCCCACTCTGCGTCGTTTATCTGGAATGAAGGCACGATCGTCCCCGCGTCAAGCCGAGTGCACAGAGACGCGGAGTGCTTCCAGGCTGCGGATCGCGTCATCGATCTCATTCAGCACGTTCTTCTTCTCGGCCTGGGTGAATCGGTGGTCGACCATGGCATCGAACGTCACACGGGTAACGTCCGCGACATCGACATGCATCCGCATCAGGGCCGTCTGCATGTCCAGGACTTCGGTCGTCTCGATCGGGACCAGCTTCTGGCCGAAGTCACGGCACAGACACGCCAGCGAGGTCAGATCGCCCGAATGCATCAGCACCTGGTAGTAATGCCCCACCGTTGTTTGATGCTGGTCATCGTTCGGATTGGTCCGCTGCAGCAGGGAGACATGGGACATGCCCATCTTGCAGGCCAGTTCTTTCGCACCCGCTGTCAGGACGGTGTCATGCAGCGATCTTGTGAAGTCATCCATCTGTAAAACCTCTGGGTGTATTTCCGTGGCGTGGAACCGCGTACTGCTGGACCATGACCACAGATCAGGCGACGGACTGAGCTGATTCTTCTACCGGGAAGACCTGATCAAGCGTGCACTCGACGCCAAGCGCGTTAAGGGCAGCCACTATTTCTCTGGACTCACTCAAGCCGGGGGTTCTTATGCCGCTTTCGTAATTAGCAATTCGGGGCTGAGTCCAGCCCAGTTCCTTCCGAAGGGCGGATTGAGTGACTTGGCGTTTCTCTCTTAGGTGCTTAATTCTGTTCATGGGGGGAGTCCTCGTCATTTCGAGAAGAATAAAACACGTAACGTGATTGCGCAATCACGATAAGTGAAAGCCGTCATTTCACAATGTGATTAGAATTCCCAGATGGACTCACTAGGCAAGCGGATTAAGCACTACAGGAAAGAGGCCGGGTTGACCCAAGGTCAGCTCGCGAAGGCCTGTGGGTGGGGTTCGCAGTCAAGGGTCGGGAATTATGAGCTTGATACGCGGGAACCAAGCTTCGCTGACCTAGAGGCGATTGCCGATGCAGTCGGTGTGGACATCACAGCTCTGATAAAGCGCTCAGACAACGAAACGATGGCTTACCTCGTTCAGCTACAAGAGTTCTCCGAGTCGCTTGGATCTCCGTCAGCCAACAACGGATTGCCGTCAACCAACAACGAAAAGATAAAGTCTCAAGCAGCCGAAGCCGCCTCAACTGAATACCAAGACCGATCTTTTGTCGACGATTTAACTGCCCGAGCTGAGCTGAAAGGTCTCATCGAGAAGCTTCACATCGACGATGTTGAAGATCTCCTTAAGATAGCCCGTGCCAGGTTTTTCTCTTCCAGAGATCACACCAGGTAAGAACATGGATCGTTATGTTTGGATTATTTACAAGCTGGGCACGTAAGCGGCAAGTCAAAGAGCTTCAGTCGTTTGTTGAACAGCTCCGTTCGATGGATGGCCAAGACCTGGGAATGATTTTGGCGGTAGCCACAGATTCCCGTATCAAGCTCGAGCGCCAAGGATTCCGTTTGATGGATCCTATCGTTGACGCCCCAACAGATCCGGGCGCCGCCGTAAGACTAAATTCGATCATCCGAGGTTTGCAGGCCGAGGGTAAATTCCCTGAAGCAGCGAGCGTCATGGTGTGGCTTCATACCATACGAGTAGGCACGAATATCCAACTTCGTCAGGTTGCGAGGGAGATGTGGCGCGAGTTGACGCGAGGCATGCCTCATGTGCACGCCGCGTCACTCGACCTGATGCGCAGCGGATCGAAAGCTATTTTCGTTGATGGTTACGAGCAGTATCCAGCCGGATTAGCACCCGATCCGCTACCTTAAAGAGCGTCGCTCGCCAACATCGCCCATTACCGCCCTCCTCGACCCTCGACCACTACACGATTACTGATCCCCTCTGATCCTCTAACGGTTCTGTCCAAGCACCGTTTTCCCTTTTTTCCGTGTTTTTACCCCAAAACGGCAGTTTCCCCGAAAATAAAATCACGGTGCGTGTTTACATTAAAAACACGCTGTGTGATATTTGGCTCAAGCCGTTCAGCGGCTGCGCTCTTTACACAATCTGGAATCCCACGCCGGTCCCTGGTAACCGGCCTTCCTCAATGTTCCGCTGATGCATCTGGATTCAGCGAACGGAGGGTTGCTTTGCTAACGCTCCCTGACGGTATTCCTCAGAACGGAATGCAGCACCGTAGAAAGCGGACAGGCCCGAAAGGCTTGCATTGAGGACATAAATCATCGCCCAAGCGCAGGTGGCGGGTAACAGCGCAAGGCAGGGAGACTGGAACGTACGGCATGCCGGCGTGACGGTTTACAAGACACCAGAATCAACACCCGCGGCAGTAGAGCCCAGTAGGCGACCGCGGAGCGGTATCAGTAGTCAGAAATAGATTTTCTCGGTGACCTTTTCCGAGAGCCGCCCTGGAAGAAGCTTCCTCAGCGGCTTTTGGTGAGGGTCATCCGGAAAATCGACAAAGGAGTTTCAAATGGGCAAGCCAATACAAGGCCCGAACGGGCCAGTAGAAACAGAGATAAAGGTTCAGATCATTAGCGATGACGGTCGCCAGCAGCGAGGCGTTGCGACTATCGGCATGGGTTTCGGCATATACCCGACTCCGGAAGAGATAGCAGCCAGAGTGAAGAAGTTTGCCGAAGATGATCTGCCAGGCCTGGCTCCCGGGTATCGGCTGCAAACATCGCAAGAGCTTTGGGACACAGCCTGCCTTGAAAAAGCCGGCGAGCGTTTTGCGATGCCTGGTTCCTGGAAGGAATACACCCCGGCTCAGTAATCAATCCTTTATTCACTTTTACCCCAGCCGGCGGAGGGGCATATATCACCGGCTTTCAGAGCGCTACCGACCCTCCGCGCAACACAAACCTGTCGGGCAGAGAACGGTAACCCGGTTGACCGGATGGCCGGAGTCATCAACTGGGTTAATCGACACCCTCTGTGCGTGATCTGAACGACTGGCCGGCGCAAGCGGCCTCCCCTTTCAACCTGCAGCCACTAGCGCTGCGCTCTGTTCGGCCCTGGTTCGTGAGCTGGTTACTCACGAATTGCTGCCAGAGCGTAGCGCTAGTGCCTGTTCCCCTACTCAGGAGAATCGATATGTTCGAAGGTCAGCTCCACTCAACCCAATTTCAGTACGACAACGCCACGCCCCGCGAGGATCCGCCAGAGCCGAATCTGGACAGCGAGATCAATGACCTGATGACGGGCGTTGATACCGACCTGGTCAGCTACGCCTCGTTCAAGCGCTGCGCCGATGAAGAGCTTTATGACCTGGTGCCGGATGGCTTCTGTGTCGAGCTGATCCTCGCGGCCAGCCGGAGCAAGGACCCGGCGCTCAAGAGCATGGCCAAGGCTGCTCGGCGAGCCCTGGAGAATCACGCCAACGGCCTGCTGTACCTGGCATGGGCCAAGCAGAAGCAGGAGCGCTCATGATGAAAATCACCAAAGAAGCCGCACTGGCCTTCATCCGGTTTCGGCTGGCACTGATTGCCCAGGCCGGCAACCGTCAGCGTTTGTCCCGGCTGGTCGAGATCGGCCGCGAAGACCTGGAGCTGATCGTCAAGCTTCGCCTGATCGACTATGAAGAGCAGATCCAGCTGCAGTGCGAGATGTCCGAAGCAGTGCAGCACAGGCTCACCGAGCTAAGCAAGCCGGTACCACGCCTGAGGATAGTCGGATGATCCGCAAAGTCTGCTGGCAGACAGCCGGCTTCCTCACGTTCTGGGGTGTGATCCTTGTCGGGATGATGCTTGGCGGTACCGTCTCCGGCCCGCTGTAACCCCTACCACCCGTTTCTCCCCTTCACTTTCTCACCAGCCGCAACCGCGGCAAGGAATAGTCATGCCATTCATTAACGTGTTCGATACGGAAACAACCGGCCTCCCCCTGTTCAAGCTGCCCAGCGACGACGAGGGCCAGCCGCACCTGGTGGACATTGCCGCGCTGCTGTACGACGACGTCGGCAACCTGGTTGATAGCTTCGAGGCGATCATTCGCCCCGCTGGCTGGGTCATCAGTGAGGAGGTGTCAGCGATCCACGGCATCACCCACGAGATGGCGATGGATCTGGGCATTCCGGAGGCTGATGCCCTGGACGGTTTCATGGCCATTCATGAGCGCGCGGATCTGCGGGTTGCTCACAACTGCAGCTTCGACGACCGGATCATGCGTATTGCGCTCAAGCGGTACCGGGACAGCGAAGCGGCCGACGCCTTCAAGGCTGGCGAGAAGTACTGCACCTGCATTAACAGCCGCGACCTGGTGAAGTGCCCGCCCACGGAAAAGATGAAGCGCGCCGGCTTCACCAAGTACAAGAACCCTACCCTGGCCGAGGCTTACAAGTTCTTCACCGGCGAGGATCTGCAGGGTGCCCACCGGGCCCACGCTGACGCAAAGGGCTGCGCGCTGGTGTACTTCGCCATGCAGTCTGGCATGCACGACGAGGCTGTCTGACATGAGCGCCGAACCCTACAAGGTGCGGGCCAGCTCCTGGGGCAGCCTCTTCAACTGCGCGTATCAGTGGGAGGGTGTGCACCTGCTGGGCATGAAGTCGCCCAGCAGCCCCCGTGCCCTGCTCGGTACCGCGATCCATGCCAGCACAGCCGCCTATGACGTTGCCCGGGTTGAGGGCAGCGAGCTGTCAGCGTATGACGCCGCGGATCACTTCATCGAAGCGCTGCACCACCCGGAATACGACGTGGACTGGCGCGGCAGCGACATCACCCCGCAACAGGCCGAATCCACCGGGCTGGTGCTGCACACCAAGTACTGCAACGACATCAGCCCGCTGTATGAGTTTGTCGCGGTCGAGCTGGAAACCAAGCCCCTGGAGATCGACTGCGGTGGCGGCATCGTCATCAAGTTGACCGGCACCCTCGATCGGGCACGCATCAAGCGCGACACCGAGGGCATCGGCATTGCCGATGTGAAGACCGGTGGCGCGGCCGTCAGTCAGGGCGTGGCCAAAACCAAGGGCCACAAGCCGCAGATCGGCACGTATGAGCTGTTGTTCGAGCACACCACTGGCCATCGCATCGAGTCGCCGGCGGAGATCATCGGCCTCAAGACCAAAGGCAAGCCCGAAGCGGGTACCGGTGAAATCATCGGCGCCCGCGAGCTGATGGTCGGTACCGAAGACTACCCCGGCCTGATCCAGATCGGCGCCGAGATGTTCCGCACCGGCCTGTTCCCACCCAACCCCCAGTCATTCACCTGCAGCGAGCGTTACTGCCCGCGTTGGAAGCTTTGTCCTTATCACGAATAGGAGATCCACCCATGGCTCAAGAATCATCGGCGACCAGCATCAACGCGCTCCAGGCGCAGCGCCAGAATGCAAATAAACTCCCGGTATCCATCGGGTTCTTCAACCTGGATGGCTTCGAGTTGATGCAGCGCATCAGCAAGGCTTTCTCGACCTCTGACCTGGTACCCAAGCAGTACCAGGGCAATCTGGCCAACTGCATGATCGCTCTGGACATGGCGCAGCGCATCGGCGCCAACCCACTCCAGGTGATGCAGAACCTCTACATCGTCCACGGCCAGCCCGGTTGGTCGGCCAAGTTCCTGATCGCCACCATCAATACCTGCGGGCGGTACAGCACCTTGCGGTATGAGTGGGTCGGCAAGAAGGGATCGCCGGAATACGGCTGCCGTGCCTGGGCTGTTGAGCGTGAGACCGGCGAGCGTCTCGACGGGATCTGGGTCACCTGGGCAATGGTCAATGCCGAGGGCTGGGCCAGCAAGAACGGCAGCAAGTGGAAAACGATGGAAGATCAGATGTTCATCTATCGCGCTGCCTCGTTCTGGCAACGGGCCTACGCGCCGGATCTGGGCATGGGCCTGCAAACCGTCGAAGAGATCCACGACGTGATTGATGCTGGCCGCGGTTCGGACGGCAGTTACTCGGTTGATGTTGAAGCGCTGCGAGGTTCGGCACGTGTTGTCGATGATTTTGAAGCTCAGGACACCAACGACGATCAACCCGAGAACGTCGACACCAACACCGGCGAGATCAAAAAGCAGCCGGAGCCGACACTGGCTGAACAGGTCGCCAAGTATCTGGAGGTTCTGGAGGAGTACGGCGAGAAAGAAGCCGAGAACTTCTACACGCCGGCAATTGGTGAAGAGCTTGATCGCCTGGAAGCCAAGAGCAAAAGCAAAGGCTCTGCCGCCAAGTCGAAGCAGTCCCCGACCGATCCCGGCGATCTGAACCTGGAGTAACTATGGCCCAGGTACAGGATCTTTACCCGACTCTGACCGAGTTCGAGTCGACCCTCGAAGACGCCCGCATGAACGCTGCCACGGACTGGGATGAACAGTTCGTGGCAGACCTGGCGGACAAATACGAACGCTTCGGCGAACGCACCTACCTGAGCGATGCCCAGCAAACCCAGCTGACGCGCATCGCCAACGACGATTAAGGAATCACCATGACAGAACATAACCCGCACTTCCTGCAGATGTCGGCTGAAACCATGGGCAAAAGCCTGCTCGAGGGTCTGATTCAGGAGATCCGGCTCATGCCGGACTGCTGGCAGAAACTCAGCGAAGCCAAGCAGAACGATGTGATCGAGCGTCTGCAAAAGCAGGTCACCCACGCCGTTGGCCGCGCGGTGTACATGATCGAGGCAGCTGACCGCAAAACCGCATACGGCAAGCTGGAGTCGGTAGCCGTGAAAGACCAGGTGAAAGCGGTACTGGTGATCGACACGCACAGCCCCTGCAAGCATGACCTGATGGATGCAGTCCGGCAGAACTGCCTGATCATCCTTGGTGGTGCTGATGACTACCTGGAAGAGATGGACCAGGTGAAGGGCGAACCCGACCAGAACGCGATGGACCTCAACGGCGGTGACGCTGACCTGAGCGAAGACGGCGCTTGGGGCCCAGACATGGACGCGGCCGAGGCTGAGTTTATCGACATGCCGGCGATCGGCGTCGAGAAGTTCGGTGGCCATACCTTCGGCGATGTGTGCCGGTGGATCACCATGACCCTGACCCAGCTCGACGCCGCCAAGCTGCAATCCCGCTTCGCCATCAGCCTGGCCGACGCCCAACGCCTGATCCTGCTACTGCTCGACGAGGGCGTGATCGTCATCGAGACCGAAGCAGAGGAAACCGCCGACAACACCTACAAGGTCGTCAAGGGTGTGAAGGATATCGACATCAACCTGGAGTAAGCCGCCATGCGCATCACCAATCTCGAAGTCACCAACTTCCAAGGGCTGCGTCATGCGGCCCTGGTTGTTTCTGAGCCCCTGCTTCTGGTTGCCGGTCACAACGGCGCCGGCAAGAGCTCACTGCTGGACGCGATCAGCATGGCCATCACCGGCCAGCCCCGCCGCGTCAGTCTGAAAAAGGATATTGGCCAGCTGCTCACCGAGGGCGAGAAGCGCGGCATCGTGCATCTCGACATGATCGGCACCGACGGTACCGAAACCGCATGCGGCGTTCAGTTGCCCAGCGGCAAGGGCACCGGCCTGGCGCCCAGCACGTACCAGCCCTATGTGCTGGATGCCACCCTGTTCTCCGCGCTGGATGGCAAGGAACGGCGCAAGATGCTGTTCGATCTGTCTAGCGTGAAGGTCAAACCGGACGAGGTAACCGAAAAACTGATCAAGCGCGGTGCTGATCCCGCGCTGGCCGAGAAGGTCAAACCGATGTTGCGCGCCGGCTTCCCGGCCGCAGCAGACCAGGCGAAGGAAGGTGCAAGCGAAGCCCGCGGCGCCTGGAAGGCCATAACCGGCGAAGCCTACGGCAGCTTGAAGGCCGAAGGCTGGGCCCCGGATTTGCCGCCGACCGAAGTCAGCCAGGCCGATCTCGACGCCGCAGCCAAAGCCCAGCAGCAGCTGGACGAGGATCTGGCCGACGCATCAGAAACCCTGGGCACCCACAAGGCAGCAGCGCAGCAGGCCAGCCAGTTGAACGCCCGCATCGCAGAGCTGAAAGAACTCGCCGGTCTGGTAGAGCGCCGGCAGCAGAAGCTCGATCGGGACACCGGCGACCTGACGCACTGGACCAGCCAGCTCGAGCAGGCAACGGCAGCGGCTTCCGGTGGCAAGAAGGGCCTGATCCACGACATGGCCCGCACCCTTGCGGAGTTCGAAGAGATCGTCGGTGGCAGCGATGGTTACGTCATCGATACCAACGTCTGTCGCTGGCCCAGCACCAAGGCTGCAGACATGCTGGTCAACGTGATGGAATCCTACCGCGCCGAGCATGGCGTTCCGGATGCAGTAGCCGGCGCCGAGGAAGCCAAGCGCGTTCCGGAGTACCAGGGCTACGTCGACAACATCACCCGCACTGTTGCCAACAGCCAGCGCGATCTGGACCAGGCCAAGCAAGCGGCCGCCACGCTGGCAGAGCTCGAGCAGAACAAGCCGACCGCCCTGCCCGCCAATGCGATCGAATCCGCCGAGGAGCTGATCACCAAGCTGCGGCAGGACCGGGACGCCGCGCGCGCCAAGTTCGAAGCATTGAACGAAGCGACCAAGGCGTATGCCGAGTATGACCAGGTCATCGCCAAAGCAGCTGAGCACCACGCCGCGGTGAAGAGCTGGACTCTGATCGCCGAAGCATTGGCACCTGATGGCATCCCCGCCGAGATCCTGGCCAGTGCGCTTGGCCCGTTCAACGAGCTGCTGGCGGACCTGTCGAGCATTGCGGGCTGGGCCGAGGTCACCATCACCGACGCGATCGACATCACCGCCGGCGGACGTCAGTACGGATTGCTGTCCGAGTCCGAGAAGTGGCGCGCCGATACCCTGCTGACGCTGGCCATTGCTCACCTGAGCGGTGAACGGTTCGTGATGATCGATCGGCTGGACGTGCTCGACCTGCCATCGCGCAGCCAGGCCATCAAGCTGATGATGAACGTCACCCAGACCGACATCATCGACCAGGTGATCATCGCCGGCACCCTGAAAGCTCCCATGGCGAAGGTGCCAGATGGCATGCAAGCCATGTGGCTGGAGGGTGGCAGTTCGGATCAGCAGCAGGCTGCAGCGGCCTAGCAACAGGCCGCAGGAGTCTGTCATGGGTAAACGCAACCACACTGGCCACCGTGTTGGGGAATGGCACGGGCGGGCCAAGATGAGCAGCGCGCAGGTGGCATCCATGCGCGCTGATTACATTCCCCACGTATTCGGGCTGACCAAGGTCGCCAAGAAGCACAACTGTCCACGATCTACCGCCCGCGATATCTGCACCTACGCGACCCGCTCGGCTGACTGAGCGGGCTTGCGCTACCCACCGAAGGAACACACCGATGACCGCTTACGAGCAATTTTTGCAGCGCAAGGTATGCGTTGCGCCTACGCATGGGTTCGACGTGGATCCTGCCCTGGTCAACGCATCAATGAAACCGCATTGCCAAGCGATCGTTCCCTGGCTGCTGGCCGGTGGCCGACGCGCCCTCTTCGCCTCGTTTGGCCTACACAAGACGGTCATCCAGTTGGAAGCGGTACGGCTGGCAGCTGAGCATGCAGGCGGTCGCGGGCTGATCGTGATCCCTCTCGGTGTGCGCCAGGAATTCCGCCGTGATGCAGTTGAGCGGCTGGGCTGGGCAGAAGCGCCAAAGTTCATCAGGCGCATTGAGGATGCCGGCCCGACCGGTGTGTACCTCACCAATTACGAAACGGTCCGCGATGGCAAGCTGGATCCTCGGCTGTTTGACGCTACCAGCCTGGACGAAGCCGATTGCCTGCGCGGTCTGGGTGGCAGCAAGACCTTCCGCGAGTTCATGAAGCTGTTCGCCGGCGACGATCGCACCACCGGCATCCGCACAGACGGGATCCGATATCGCTTCGTGGCCACGGCCACACCTAGTCCCAACGACTATATCGAGCTGCTGGCCTACGCCGCCTATCTCGGCATCATGGACGTATCGGCAGCCAAGACGCGGTTCTTCAAGCGCAACAGCGAGAAGGCCGACACCCTGACCATCCACCCGCACAAAGAAGAAGAGTTCTGGTTGTGGGTGGCCAGCTGGGCGTTGTTCATCCAGAAGCCAAGCGACCTGGGATTCAGCGACGAGGGCTACAAGCTGCCGGAGCTGGACCTGCACTGGCACGAGATACCCAGCAACCACAGCAATGCAGGCTCCGAGAAGGATGGCCAGGGCCGGCTGTTCCGGAACGTGGCGATCGGCATTGTCGACGCGGCCAGGGAAAAGCGCGAGACCTTACCCGCGCGCGTTGAATGCCTGCAGCGGATCCGGGCGATCGAGCCTGACGCCCACCGCATCATCTGGCATGACCTGGAAGCAGAGCGCCACGCGATCGAGCAGTCGGTACCGGGCGTGGTCAGCGTGTACGGCAACCAGGATCTCGACGAGCGCGAACAGTCGATCGTCGATTTCAGCGACGGCAAGTTTCGCGAGCTCGCAGCCAAGCCCGTCATCGCCGGTGCCGGCTGCAACTTCCAGCGGCATTGCCACCAGGCGGTGTTTCTGGGCATCGGCTTCAAATTCCGCGACTTCATCCAGGCGGTCCACCGCATCCAGCGCTTCGGCCAGCAACATCGTGTGCGCATCGACCTGATCTATTCCGAGGCCGAGCGTGATGTGCGCCGGCAACTGGAGCGCAAGTGGACCCAGCACACCAAGCAGGCAGAGAAAATGAGCAAGATCATCCGCGAGTTCGGCCTGGCCCATGCATCCATGGCCAGCCACCTGGCCCGATCGCTTGGCGTTGAACGCGTCGAAGCATCAGGCGATGGCTATACCGTCGTGAACAACGACTGCGTGCTGGAAACCCGCAGCATGGAAAGCGACAGCGTTCACCTGATCGTCAGCAGCATTCCATTCAGCACCCAGTATGAGTACAGCCCCAGTTACAACGACTTCGGGCACACCGACGACAACGATCACTTTTGGCAGCAGATGGATTATCTGATCCCTGAGCTGCTGCGAGTACTTCAACCGGGCCGGGTGGCCGCAATCCACGTAAAGGACCGCATCACACCTGGTGGCATCAACGGTTTTGGCTTCCAGACTGTGCAGCCGTTCAGTGATGAATGCGTGGCCGCGTTCAAGAAACACGGCTTCGCCTTCATCGCTCGCAAGACGATCGTCACCGACGTGGTCCGGGAGAACAACCAGACCTATCGCCTGGGCTGGTCAGAGCAGTGCAAGGACGGCTCCCGTATGGGCGCGGGCATGCCGGAATACATGCTGATCTTCCGCAAGCCGCCGAGCGATCGCAGCAACGGGTATGCAGACGTGCCTGTCGTGAAAGACAAAGCCACCTACACCCGTCCGCGCTGGCAGTTCGACGCGCATGGCTTCATGCGCTCCAGCGGCAACAGGCCTCTCGCCCCCGAGGATCTGGAAGGGCTCGACCAATCGGCCATCTTCAAGAAGTTCAAACGCCACAGCCTGGAGAACGTCTACGACTTCCGGCATGACGTGAAGATCGCCGAGTCCGTCGACAAGTCCGGTTGGCTACCGACTACCTTCATGTTGCTGCAGCCTCAGAGCTGGCACCCGGACGTCTGGACCGACATCACCCGCATGTTGACGCTGAACAGCACCCAGGCAGCCAAGGGCAAAGAGATGCACCTGTGCCCGCTGCAGTTCGACATTGTCGATCGCTGCATCGAGCAATTCACTATGGAAGGCGAAACGGTCTATGACCCGTTCGGCGGACTGATGACCGTGCCCTATCGCGCCATCAAGCTGAAGCGCTACGGTCGCGGCTGCGAACTGTCACCGCCCTACTTCCTGGATGGTGCGGCGTATTGCGCGGCTGCTTCGCGGCAGGTGTCGATGCCGGATCTGTTCGCACTGCTGCAGGACGAAGAGTCCGCTTAAACCGAGGTATCCCCAATGACCTGGTACGCATCCAGCTGGAGCCATATGCATGGCGTCCATCAACAAGCCGTGGCCGAAGGGAAAGACCCTGCCGCCCGGGCCAAAGCGATCGACGACTCATATCCATGGGATCAGCGATCTGGCTGGGCTTACAAGGCCTGGCTTTCAGCTCGTCGCGATTATTTCCGCAAACAAGGTCTGCCACTTCGGCGGGCAAAAAAGCCTAAGGCTCCCGATAAGGATCTATTTTCATGATCAAGCGCACATTCAAGCACTTCCACTTCTGCTGCGGCCTCGGTGGCGGCGCAAAGGGGTTCAATGCCAGCAAGCCAGTGGTGCGCAACGTCGAGGCAGAATGGGTGTGTGTCGGCGGCGTCGACGTTGATCCGGCCGGCCTGCGGGATTTCAAGCGGCTGTCTGGTGTCGAGGGCACGCTGCTTGACCTGTTCAGCCGTGACCAGTTCATCCGCTTCCATGGCAAAGAGCCGCCAGCAGGCTGGAATGAAGCCACGGCCGCAGACATCCAGCGCGCTGCCGGCGGCCATGATCCTGATGCGGTGTTCATCTCCAGCCCCTGCAAAGGTGCCAGCGGGTTGCTGTCAGAGACCATGAGCCTCACGCCCAAGTACCAGGCGCTCAACGAGCTGACGCTGCGCTGTGTGTGGCTGATGTGCGAAGCCTGGAAGCACAACCCAGTGTCGCTGATCGTGTTCGAGAACGTGCCCCGGTTGGCAACCCGCGGCCGGCACCTGCTGGATCAGATCGGCAAGCTGTTGGCGCACTACGGCTACGCGGTGGCAGAGACCACCCACGACTGCGGAGTCATCGGTGGTTTGGCCCAGTCCCGCAAGCGCTTCCTGCTGGTCGCCCGCCACATCGAGAAGGTGCCGCCGTTCCTGTACGAGCCGGAAAAGAAGAACCTGCGCTCGGTCGGCGATGTGCTGGGGCGTATGCCGCTGGCTGGCGATATCGAAGCAGCAGGCCCTATGCACCGCGTGCCGGCATTGCAGTGGAAAACATGGGTGCGGCTTGCCCTGGTGGAAGCGGGCAAGGACTGGCGCAGCCTGAATAACCTGGCCGTCGAAGATGGCTACCTGAAAGATCTGATCATTGTTCCGGAGTACCGCGGCGGTTTTCTGGGTGTGAAACGGTGGGGCGATACATCAGGCACCATTGCTGGTGAGAGCTTACCCACCAACGGCGCATTCTCGGTGGCGGATCCACGAGCCCGGGCGGGTGCTCCGCAGTACCAGCAATTCGGCGTCCGCCGCTGGACCGATACCAGCGGTGCGGTCATTGGTGTTAAGAGTCCCGGCCAGGGCACGTTCAGCGTCGCGGATCCACGCACAGGCACTAAGCACAGCAACTGCTTCAAGGTTATCCAGAACGGCGCGACTGCAGGCACGGTTACCGGCGGTGGCCACCCATCAGCAGGCGGCCAATGTGTCGCAGATCCCCGGTACCACAACTGGCACCCCGGCGCGTCGAGTCGAAAGCTGGGCATTACTCAATGGAACGGACACGCCGGCACAGTCACCGGATCCCAGCAGGTGGCCAGCGGCGCATTGTCGATCGCTGATCCTCGCGTACTCAATCGCGGCAAGGGTGACGCCTACCTCACCGGCGGCCACTACGGCGTGGTGAACTGGAACGGCCAGGCCGGTGCTGTATCGGCCAGTGCGCGCCAGGACAACGGCCGCTGGTCCGTGGCGGATCCACGCATGCCCGGACCATCCGAGCGCCTGACCTGCATCATCGAATCGCTCGACGGCACCTGGCACCGCCCTTTCACCACCCTGGAGCTGGCGGCACTGCAATCGCTGGTTGATCCCGAAGAGCAGTTGGTGCTCGACGGCCTGTCAGACCAAGCATGGCGTGAGCGCATAGGCAACGCGGTACCGCCCGCAGCTGCCCAAGCCATCGCCGATGTGATGGGCACAACCCTACTGCTGGCCGAAGCCGGCGAAACCTTCATGCTCAACGCCATGCCGATCTGGGTGCAGCAGATCGCTGTCGGACTGAGCGTTTCACAAATGGAGCCAAGCCCATGCCCCGAACCCATCTCGTAGTCCGTCACACGACGGGCCGAAACGACGCGCCGATCGCAGTCATCAACGGATTCCCCGGGCTCAACGCAATGATGACGCCCGAGGAGCTGTTGCTGCTGTCGCGCCAACTACACCAGATCGCCAACGATGCCCGGATGGGCGTCAGGGGCATGGTCCGATATCCGGAGGAAGTGCAATGAAAGAGCGTCCGATTTTGTTCAAGGGTGCGATGGTGCGCACCATTCTGGAAGGCCGGAAGACGGTGACGCGGCGGGCACTCAAATTGCCGCATGGATACTGGGAGTCCTCACCGTCTGGCGAACTGATCCCTGTCCCGGTCAACTGCCCCTACGGCCAACCAGGTGATCGTTTATGGGTGCGCGAAAGTTGGACGACCAGACAGGGGCTGGACGGGGTAGCACCTCGCAACATCAGCCATGACCAAAGCGTCGGCTACCTTGCCGACACAGAAGAAGGGCCATGGCTTGGCAAAGTTCGCCCCTCAATCCACATGCCCCGCTGGGCCAGCCGGATCCTACTAGAAGTCACTGACGTGCGTATCGAGCGGCTGCAGGATATCAGCGAAGAGCAGGCCGAAGCAGAGGGCTGTTACACCAACGATCAATACGGTGATCTGGCGGGCAGCTGCGATGACCTTTGGCCCTGCCCCGCGTGTAGCGGCAACCAGGTGCACCAGGCCGGCAGCATGGGCGGTGCGACGGAAGTTGATTGCAACGAATGCAGGACTGCCGCGCTGCGATTCCGGCACCTGTGGGTATCCATCAACGGCATCGACAGCTGGGATGCGAATCCCTGGGTGTGGGTCGTCGAGTTCAAGAGGATCGAACCATGAAACAAGAACACCCTATGACGCCAGGTGTGCTGGTGTCACGCGTACCTGGTGGGGCTCACCCACTGTATCCAACCCTGGTAGACGTTGTTCAGCCAGCACCCCAAGTGAGCGGACAGGTTGCTGGCGTGAGCAGCGCTAGTCCAGTGATGAATGCAGCCCGCAAGCAATCGATGCCGAGCGGTGCAGGGATAGGCGAATTCACCAAAGGGGATACTGATCCGTCAGGCGACTGCGGGCACTTCGCCGCAGGCATTCACCACAAGCATTCAGATATCGAAACATCAAACGGTGAGTGGTGGCAGCGCATTGTTGTTTACGGGGATACCCCGGCAGATGCCGAAACATTGCGTGATCGGGTGCTTCATGCGCTCAACGCAGCCCCGCCCGACCCTGACGTTGCAGCGCTTTTATCCGCGCTCGAGAAAGCCCGCGAAACAATATCTGTAGCCCTTAAGACCGGTGCGCCGGACTGGTTCAAGTCAGACAAGGATGTAGCGAGCCACCTGACGGTTAAGCAGATCGACTCAGCCCTCGCCAAGTTCAAGCAAGGGGGTGTGTGATGCCGAGATTCACGAAGCAAGTGTCACAGGAAAGCGACATCTGCATAAACGCGGAAGTGTTCGACAGGTATGGCAAGAGTGTTTCCTCTAACTACTTCCTACTCGGCTCTCAGAAATGGCGCTTCAAGCGGGCCCATGCCTGGGCAGACAAACAGATAGCCAACTGCGAGAAGTACACCGTGTACGTCGACGCCGCTGGAGTTTGCCCGGGCCCCGACGTTTTTGTGCTTTTGAGCGCGCTGGACGAAATCGGCGGACTTTCACGTGCCTTGCGCGTTGGTGGCCCTGATCCGATGGACCTGCAAGGCCTCTCTGATGCGCTGAGAGAAGCTGTCGATGTGGCGCACGAAGCTCTTGCCGCCTTCCATCAGGAGGACCAGTAAATGGCCTTCATGGAGGATCAAGAGCGCGCCTTGAAGCGAAAGCTCATACAGCTGGACCGGGAATACCAGGCCCGCGCCGCACCCATCATCGAGCAACTGGCACTCATCTATCAGCTGCGCGGTCCTGGACCAATAATCGTCAATTCACCAGTGTCAGGGGAGGTTGTGCACTGGCCACCCTTGGTAAAACCGGAGGATCCTGGTCATGACCCCAACACCGATTGATATCGTTGCCATCGCACTTACTGTGATGTTCGTCACATTGATCCTGGCCGTTGCCCTCCTGCGCGGTGGCAAGTAACCCTCGCCCTACCCCATCCGTATAACCCGCCCCAAGGGGAATCACTATGTCATCCATGTTCCTGACCCATGAAGAGGTCTGCGACCTGACCGGTGCGCGGACAAAAGCCGGACAGATCGAAACCCTCAAACGCAATGGCATTCGTCATGCCGTCAAGCGCAACGGCTGGCCAAGCGTTACAACTGCGGCCATTATTCAGACTCAACCAGCCGCGCAAGATCAGCCAGGCTGGAAACCGCGGAAGACAGGGTAATGGGAAGAAGACCGCAGAAACCGGGCGCTATAGCCCGGCTGAGGGAACGCCAGATGCGTAGTGGGAAGGTGTATTACTACTACGATGCCGGTGGCAAGCCACGGAAGGAGATACCACTGGGGAGCGACTACGGGTTGGCGATCATGGAGTACGCCAGGCTGGAGAAGGATCGCACGGCCGACAACCTGCGCGACCAGGTACTGACGTTCCGCTATGTCGCGACCCAGTACATGGTCGACGTGGTACCCACCAAGGCGGCGAGCACCCAGAAAGACAACATCCGCGAACTGAAGAACCTGATGTCGTTCTTCGACGATCCGCCGGCGCCGTTGAATTCCATCGAGCCGCAGCACGTCCGGCAGTACCTGCGCTGGAGGAAGTCTGCCCCTGTGCGTGCCAACCGCGAGAAGGCCTTGCTGTCAGCAATCTGGAACTATGCCCGGGAGATGGGATACACCAAACTGGCCAACCCCTGCGCCGGCGTGAAGGGCAACAAGGAAACCGGCCGGGACGTCTACATCGAGGACGAGCTGTTCCAGGCGGTGTACCAGGTAGCCGATCAAGGGCTGCGGGATGCGATGGATCTGTTCTATCTGACCGGCCAACGCGTCGATGACACGGTCCGGATGGATGAGCGGGATATCCGCAATGGTGAGATCCAGATCACCCAATCGAAGACCGGAGCCAAGCGCCGGATCACGGTCGAGGGCGAGCTGGCGACGGTGATTGATCGGATCATGACCCGCAAGGCGACGTTCAAGGTGCGCTCCACCCGCCTGATCGTGACCGACCAGGGCCTGCCGATGACCCGATCCATGCTTCGCTCTCGGTTCGATACCGCCAGGGAGAAAGCCGGCGTCCCGAAAGCTACTTTCCAGATGCGAGATCTGCGAGCCAAGGCCGGTACCGACAAAGCAGAATCCAGCGGCGATATCATGCAGGCGCGCGATCAGCTCGGACACTCAAACGTGGCCATGACGGAGCACTATGTCAGGCAAAGGAAAGGCAAGAAGGTCACGCCGACGCGCTGAATTGCGGAGCAAAGGAGAAGTTGCGGAGCAGAGCGTTTACCGCTCGAATCGCTGGAAGCCGCATGATCAGTGGTGCCCGGAGCCGGAATCGAACCGGCACGGGGTTACCCCCGAGGGATTTTAAGTCCCTTGCGTCTACCAGTTTCGCCATCCGGGCTAGCAGGTACTGAAGAGTCGTACTGAATAATGGAGGCCGAGGTCGGAATCGAACCGGCGTACACGGATTTGCAATCCGCTGCATGACCACTCTGCCACCCGGCCTCAAGGGAAAACAGCTACGTTGTGGGTGAGTCGAACGTAGCTTTTATCGATACGGGCAATCGCAGTAAAAACATCTCAGATATTAACTTATCTCGTTGATAAGACTGATATTTTTCAAGCGTCCTGCAATCGATGGGCTGCATTATGTATTAATTTGGAGGGCTTGGCAAGCATGCCCTGAACTCTAGGGGCAGACCTGCTCATACAAAGGGTCGCCAGGCTCAAGCTGCCGCATAGCGGACACTCGCAAGGCCCCATCCTCGGCCATTGGCACAAGATCCCGTGTATCACAATTGAGCAGCTGGGTCTGGTGAGACACCAGGTCCACGTATTCCTTGTCGAATGTGTAGAGTATGAACTGACGGAGACGCTGCTCGTCCCGATCAATCCGGATGATGTTCTCGGTGTCCAGTACGGTAAAGCCTACTGTCATCGGGAACAGGTAAGTCCAGGGTCGCCAGAACACGCCCTCCTGATCCAGAGCGACCACCTGTGACGCGGGAGGTAACTGGCTTTGTTTGTGCTCGAACCAGGAATACTCATAGTAGATCTGGTAAGCCAGCATCCCCGCGCCGGCAAATACTGGAACGATCCATGTAGGCAGCTTCTTTCCGGTCAAACCACGCAACAGGAAACCGACCCCCGCCGCACCCAGGCCTGCTACAGCCAATGCAAATAAATGCCAGATCATAAATTCATTTCCGCAAATAAGGCGGGCTTCCATAAGGAAGCCCGCTCAGGTTCAGCCAGCTGCAGAGCGTAGCCCTGCAGGTCTGGCCTGGATAGTACTCAGTGATCCAGCGCGGTGCCAGCTCCTTTCGGGTAGCGGACGCTTTCTACCAGATCCTGAATTTCCTGCGGAGGTGCCTCTGTCGCGTAGGCTACCGCGAAGGCTACGGCAAAGTTGATCAGCGCACCCACTGCCCCGAAGGCCAAGGGCGAGATGCCGAACACCCAGTTCGCTGGAATGTTTTCCAGGGTGTTGGTACCCGGAATGAAGAACCAGCCCAGATAGATGAAGATGTACACGGTGGTGGCGATCAAGCCGGCCAGCATGCCCAATACCGCGCCCTTGCTGTTGATGCGCTTGGAGAAAATACCCATCATCAGTACCGGGAAGATGGTCGCCGCGGCAATACCGAACGCCAGTGCGACCACCTGTGCAGCAAATCCGGGTGGATTGATACCCAGGTAAGTGGCAATGACGATGGCCACCGCCATGGAAATACGGGCTGCCAGCATTTCTCCCTTATCCGTGATATCGGGYTTKATGATCTTCTTGATCAGGTCRTGACTGATTGCCGATGAAATCGCCAACAGMAGACCCGCAGCAGTGGAAAGCGCCGCTGCAATGCCCCCCGCCGCAATCAGRCCGATGACCCATCCCGGCAGATTGGCGATCTCAGGGTTYGCCAGTACCAGAATRTCGTTGTTSACGACCARCTCACTGCCCTCCCAGCCACGCGCTTCGGCTGTTTCGGCAAATGCAGGCACATCGTTGTACATCTGGATMCGACCGTCATYRTTCTTGTCTTCATAGCTGACAAGMCCGGTTGCTTCCCACGTCCTGATCCAKTCTGGCCGTTCCTCGTATTCCAGYGCTTCGGCGGTCGGACCTTCAGGATAGATGGTGTTGATCAGGTTCAARCGSCCCATGGAGGCGACWGCGGGTGCAGTGGTATACAGAATCGCGATGAATACCAGTGCCCAGCCAGCGGTCCAGCGAGCATCGGCGACYTTTGGCACAGTGAAGAAGCGGATGATGACGTGYGGCAGRCCAGCAGTACCGATCATCAACGACACGGTGAACAGGAACATGTTCAGCTTGTTGGAGACGTCAGCGGTATAGTCCTGAAAGCCAAGCTCATTAACCACTTGATCCAGTTTCTGCAACATGGGCATGCCGGACTCCAGATGGGTTCCGAACAGACCTGTTTGCGGCAACACGTGACCGGTCATTTGCAGCGAAATAAAGATCGCCGGAATGGTGTAGGCAATGATCAGCACGACGTACTGGGCTACCTGGGTGTAGGTAATACCCTTCATGCCGCCCAGCACCGCATAAGCGAATACCACTGCAGATGCGATAATCAGGCCGGTGGTGCTGTCGA
This sequence comes from Sphingopyxis sp., assembly GCA_002733865.1. Taxonomy (GTDB): domain Bacteria; phylum Pseudomonadota; class Alphaproteobacteria; order Sphingomonadales; family Sphingomonadaceae; genus Parasphingorhabdus. Next base: position 3,068 of record NVXM01000014.1, on the reverse strand, counting down.
CTTCAAGAAAGCGCGCAAATGCCACGCCGGCACCGGTCATCTGTCCGATAACGTAGGTGGTGGAAATCACCAGAAGACAGATGACCGCTACTACCCGCGCCGCATTGCTGTTGAAGCGATCTCCGACGAAATCCGGCACGGTGAATTTACCGAATTTGCGCAGATACGGAGCCAGCAACATGGCCAGGAGCACGAAGCCGCCGGTCCAGCCCATCAGGAATGACGAGTTGACATAGCCAACCGAGATCAGGCCAGCCATTGAGATGAAGGAAGCCGCAGACATCCAGTCAGCAGCCGTCGCCATGCCGTTCGCGACGGGATGCACGCCCCCGCCTGCGACATAGAATTCTTTGGTTGATCCGGCACGTGCCCATATCGCAATGAAGATATAGACAGCGAAAGACCCGCCGACGAACAAGAGGTTGATAACGAATTGGCTCATTCCGGTTACTCCTCCAGGCCGAATTTTTGGTCCAGACGATTCATTTTCCAGGCATAGAAGAAGATCAGGAAAACGAACGTCAGAATCGAGCCTTGCTGGGCAAACCAGAAGCCAAGATCTGCGCCACCGACCGAAATGCCAGATAGCACAGGTCGTAACAAGATACCGAAGCCGAATGACACCGTAGCCCAGACTGCCAGGCATCCGTAGATCAGGCGTAGATTCGCCGACCAGTACGCCTTGGCTTTTTCTTTATCATCCATCGTCTCTCTCCACTTTATTGTTATTACCGATTTGGGAAATTCCACTAGCTCGGAAGGGTTCCGTGCTAGCGATTCTGCAAAATTCGGCCTGACAATAAATCCCCGACATTAGTCTTAGGCTTTGATTGCGTGCACAGACAGGCGCCAGGGGGATGGGGATCTTTAGCGGAGAAACAACGAAAAAAGCCACCCGGAGGTGGCTTTGATCTGAATCTGGAGCGGGAAACGAGACTCGAACTCGCGACCCCGACCTTGGCAAGGTCGTGCTCTACCAACTGAGCTATTCCCGCTTTGGAACGGCGCCCATTCTATCCTGCTGCGCCGCTCTGTCAAGTCATTGATTCGGAAAAACTTATTTGTCGCTTTTTTGATCAGGCTGCATGCTCATGTAGGGCCAGGCGGCCTTCAGATACAGGCACATGGACCACAGGGTGAGTATGGCCGAGATCATCAGCAATACATAACCCAGGATCACCCAGGCGGTAAAGGTCGGCGGGTTGGCCAGTAACACGATCAGGGCGACCATCTGGGCAGCGGTCTTGTACTTGCCCAGATTGGAAACCGCGACCTGCGCCCGGGCACCGAGCTCGGCCATCCACTCGCGCAGCGCCGAAATGACGATTTCCCGCCCGATAATCACCATGGCCGGTGCGGTAATCCAGAAGTTGGCGTGGGACTGGACCAGCAGAATCAGGGCCACAGCGACCATGAGCTTGTCCGCCACGGGGTCGAGAAAGGCTCCGAACGCCGTGCTTTGTTGCCATTTGCGCGCCAGGTAGCCGTCCAGCCAGTCGGTCAGGCTGGCCAGCGTAAAGACCACCGCCGCAGCCAGGTAGCTCCAGTGCAGCGGCAGGTAGTACAGCAGGATGAAGATGGGGATCAGGGCGACCCGCAGCAACGTCAATATATTCGGTATATTCATAAACTCTCGGCGACCCTCTCTTGATCACGCATTCTAGTCGCTATGCAGAGATGCATAAATCTGTTCCGCAAGTTTTTTGCTGATACCCGGCACCTTGGCCATTTCCGCTGCACTGGCCCGTCGCAGTTCCTGCAGACCGCCGAAGTGGCGTAGCAGCTCTCGCCGGCGCTTGGGTCCGACCCCTTCGATGCCCTCCAGCGGCGACGTATTGCGCGCCTTGCCACGGCGGGCACGGTGGCCGGTGATGGCGAAGCGGTGGGCTTCATCGCGAATATGCTGGATCAGGTGCAGGGCCGGCGAGTGACCGGGCAGCACCAGCTCTACCTGGGGATCGTTCAGGTACAGCGTCTCCATGCCCGCCTTGCGGGTGACGCCCTTGGCCACGCCGAGCAGGGTCAGATCATGAATGGCCAGCTCTTGCAGTACTTCCAGGGCCATGGACATCTGCCCCTTGCCGCCGTCGACCAGGAGAATGTCGGGCATCTTGCCCTCGCCTTCCTGGATCCGGCTGAAGCGACGCATCAGAGCCTGGCGCATGGCGGCGTAATCGTCGCCGGCGGTTACCCCTTCGATGTTGAAGCGTCGATAGTCGCTCTTGATCGGCCCCTGGGGGCCGAATACCACACAGGACGCAACGGTGGCCTCGCCACTGGAGTGGCTGATGTCGTAGCACTCCAGGCGCGTGGGCATCTCGTCCAGTTGCAGCGCCTCCTGCAGGGTCTCGAAGCGCACCTGGATGTTCTGCCGGTTGGCCAACATCCCGGTCAGGGCCATCTCGGCGTTGTTCACCGCCATGGTCTGCCAGCGGCTGCGCGTGCCACGCACCCGATGGGTAATGGTCAGGTTGTGGCCGCGGGCCTGGGCCAGGGCCTCGGCGATAACCGGCAGATCCTCGTGCACATCATTGACGATGATTTCTCCGGGCAACTCACGCTCKGCACCGCCCAGATAGAACTGGGGCAGAAAGGCAGCAAGCACCTCCCCCGGCGTCTGTTCAATGGGGACCCGGGGAAAGTGRTTCTTGCTGCCCAGCACCCTGCCCTGGCGCACCATGATCACATGRACGCAGGCGCCYCCGGGCGAAACCGCTGCGGCGACGACATCGACGTTGCCCTGCTCGGTATCCATGCTTTGCTGGTCCTGAACACGTCGCAGCAGSGCCACCTGGTCGCGCAGCTCGGCAGCGCGCTCGAAATCMAGRTCYTGGGCCGCCTGCTCCATGGCTCGATTGAGCTCGTCGCTMAGRGCGTTRCTGCGCCCCTCCAGAAACATGACCGAGTGACGTACGTCTTCGGCGTACTCCTGCTCATCMACCAGGCCGACACAGGGCGCCTTGCAGCGRTTGATCTGGTGTTGCAGGCAGGGACGGCTGCGGTTGCGATAGTAACTGTCCTCGCACTGACGAACCTTGAAGGTCTTCTGCAGCAGGCTAAGGCTCTCG